>NZ_AP014690.1:1795000-2395000 GCF_001547995.1 Asaia bogorensis NBRC 16594 | reverse complement strand
TGCGCTTTCTGACGCTCTGCTTCAACGCTTTGGTCATTACATCCAGCCGATCAACTATCCGACCGTCCCGCGAGGCACCGAGCGCCTGCGCATCACGCCGGGGCCCCTGCACACCAAGGAAGATATCGACTCCCTCGTCACTGCGCTGGCCGTGCTGTGGCGCGAGCATCAACTGGCCAACGCCGCCTGAGAGATGCAACGCATCCCCGCGACAACTCCGACACATGTCGAGGTTGTTGCGGGCAGATGATGTGATACGCCGTGCTTCGCGGCCTGGCCTGCACCGGAAACTCCTGCCGCACACTCCGGGGGCAAGCGTGAGGTCGATGACCCCACTGCAACGAGCGATACCCGGGCCCGTGTTTCACCCGTCAGGTGATTTATTGCGTGATCCGCCATTGTTCGGATCCGTCGGGACGGTATAGGCGGGTCATACATTACCGAACTTCTGTTTCCGCAAGGATATGCCTGATGTTGTCCCTTTCGCGAGCGCCCAATCCGGGTGCCACGGTCCTGACACTCGAAAACAGGTATTCCGCGCGACGGCCTTTTTCATGGTGTCTGCTGATCTGTCTCCTGGTTGGCAGTCTGTGCTTGCAATCAGGGAGCGCGCGCGCCCAGACGCAAGCCACTGCGGCAGTGCCCGAAGCACCGCGCATCACAGCCGATCAGGCGCGGCAACTCGCTTCGGTGCTCAATAACGATGCCAAGCGCCGCGAATTCCTGACGACACTGCAGAATCTCAGTCAGGCCCAGCAGGCGGCCAATCCGACCGATACAGGTGAGAAAACCGGTCCGAAGCTCAAACCCGACGGGCTGGGGGCAGAATTGCTTGGCAGTGCCTCCGACTGGACCCATGCTGCCAGTGTTCAGGCGCATAGCCTGCTGCGCACCGTCGTGGATGTGCGCGCCATTGGGCCGTGGTGGCGCCACATGCGCAACGATCCGGCAGATCGTCAGGAATCGCTCAAACTGCTGCTACGCGCCCTGATTCTGGCTGCAGTGAGCACCTGTCTCTTTTATGCGTTGCGGCTTCTGTTACGGGGGGTGCGCAACCGCGTTGAGGCGCTGGCTCGCATCAAGGGGCGTTCTGCGCTGGCGCGTGAAATCGATGATCGTCAGGCCGCAGAAGAGGCAGCCGACGAGGCTGCTCGGGGAGACGCTGAGTGGAAGACGGGCGACGGAAGCTCCACCACTGACCAGACCACTCTTTCCGACAATGCGCCGCCTTTGGCGCAGGATCACGGCGATGCCTATCAGCAATCCGCTGACGAAGCCTCGCCCCCTGAACAGGAGCGCCCGACCGTTCAGACGGAAGGCCCCTCAAGCGGCGCGAAGCCCATTCCCGATACGCAGGATCGAGAGCGTCTGTCGCGTTTGCGGCATCAAGGCGCACTTGCCCGACTGACGCTTGTTCTCAAGCGGCTTCCTTACAGCTTCCTCTGCCTGTTGCTTGACTGTCTGCCGGTGCTGGTTGTGCCTTTCATTGCCTTGCTGATCGTCATTGCCGATCCGGCGGCTGACGAGTTCACAACGGCCTTGCTGCGTGCGCTGAGCCTGACGGCTCTGGTGGCTGGAGGGCTGATCATTGCCATACGCACCATTCTTGCGCCGCAGCGCCCCTGGCTGCGCCTTGCCCTGCTCTCAGATTCCGCGGCGAGCTTCCTGTTCGACTGGCTGCGTCTGCTGATCCTCACCACAGGAATTTCTGCTGCTGCGCTCGAAACGCTTGATGATTGTGGCTTGCCCGACAGGGTGATCGAGGCACTGCTCAAGATCCTGACGCTTGTTCTGCATCTGATGGTGGCGGTCATGATCATCCGCAGCCGCCCCAAGGTCATGCGATTTTGCGCGCGTAGGGAACGGCGTGGTTTTGGCGCCAGCATGTTGCATCTTTTCGGTCGCACCTGGTGGGTGGTTGCGCTCTTCTTCGACATGGGCCTTTGGCTCGTCTGGGCGGCGGAAATCCATCACGGTTATGCGGCAATCTGGAAGCTCTTTCTGCGCAGCGCTGTGGCGCTGGTGGTCATGCGCTGCGTCAGCATCGTGCTGTACGGGCTGCTGGAACGCGTGTTCCGCTCGGCTCCAGGCTGGGTCACGCTGAGCGAGGATGCACAGACACGCTTCAGCCGCTATTACGCCCCGGCACAGCGGGTCACGTCTGTCATCATCATTGCGCTGACCGTTCTTGCTCTGGCCAGTGCCTGGGGCGCGCCCATCAAGGTCCTGTTTGGTGCCGGTGGGCTTGGCTATCGTCTGGCCTCGTCATCCATGACAGTGCTCATCGCCTGCCTTCTCGGGGTTGTGGTCTGGGAGGCGAGCAACATCATGCTCGAGCGCTATGCCCGCAAGGTGGGCGGGCTTGATGACGGTGCGGCCAAGGTGGCCCGTGTGCGCACATTGCAGCCCATGATCCGTATCGTCCTCATGGTCATTCTGGTGGCTGTCATCGGGCTCACCGTGCTGAGCGAGATCGGCGTGAATGTTGCCCCGCTTCTCGCAGGGGCCTCGATCTTTGGTGTCGCGTTGGGTTTCGGCTCGCAAAAGCTCGTGCAGGATTTCATCAACGGGATTTTCCTGCTCATGGAAAATGCTCTGACGGTGGGCGATGCCGTCACGCTCAACGGTACCTATGGCGTGGTCGAGCATCTCTCGCTGCGCACGGTTCATGTACGTGCCAATGATGGCTCCATGAATATCTTTCCGTTCAGCTCGCTTGGTCAGATCATCAATTACAACCGTGATTTTGCCCGTGCCATTATCGTGGCCGAGGTCGGGTATGAGACGGATACCGATGAGGTCGTGAAGGTCATCAATGATATCACGGCCGAGATGCGGGCCGATGAGAATTTCAAGGCCCTGATCATCGACGATTTCCAGATGTGGGGTGTGGACGCGCTCAATCAGACCTCTGTCACGGTGCGCGGTACGTTGCCGACAATCACCTCCGGGCGCTGGCCTGTGCAGCGTGAATTCTATCGCCGCCTGAAAAAGACGTTCGAGGCGCGGAATATCCATCTCCCTTATCCAACGCGCTATGTGGAGGTTACGGGGCTGGCAGGTATGGGAGGCAGCGACGGGCCAGAACACGACCGGCGATCAGGCGAAGAAGGTGTCACATTGCGAGAGGGACGCGTCCCAACCTCCCGACCCGAATGACGGGTTGCGGCCTCAGGCTTACTCGGAACTGCCTTGAGGCCAGGTGGCCCCGTGCCGCATGACGGGCGTGTAGATGTTACGCTGTAACGACGGGTCTGTGTGACGATGGGCACAAAATCGCCTCGCCGCAGGGGCTTTGTCGCAGGGAATCTGGCCGCTCCGCGCCGATCGGCCCGGAGGGCAAAACCGATCGGCTTCGTATGTGAAGCTAGCCGCGCCTGAGGGCGTTTCTCAGTTTCTCGTCAAGCATGGCCGTGGTGAAGGGTTTGGGCAGGATATGGATTTTCTCATCCTGTCCACTCCGGTCAAATATGGCCTGTTCCGCGTAGCCTGTGATGAACAGCACCGAGAGTAATGGCCGCAGCACGAGCGCCGCATCGGCAAGTTGCCGTCCATTCAGACCACCCGGCAGACCGACATCGGTAATCAGTACATCATACAGGCGTTCCCGGTCATTGAGCAGGGCGAGGGCTGCCGTGCCGTCGCTTGCCTCCTGAACAATGGCGCCCCAGTCTTCGAGCGTTTCACGAACGGTAAAGCGCAGCGTCTCCTCATCATCGACCAACAGGACGCGCAGGTTACGCAGGGCGTCGCCATCCGGCGAGAGGTCAGGCGCGACGACAGGCGAGGGCAGGGCGGCGGCATGGCTGGGCAGCCAGATATGGACCGAGGTTCCCGCACCAGGGATCGAGGCAATGCTGACCCGTCCCCCCGATTGTCTGGCAAAGCCATAGATCATGCTCAGCCCCAGCCCGGTCCCCTTGCCCAAGGGCTTGGTGGTAAAGAAGGGATCGAAAGCGCGCGCCATGACATCGGCGCTCATGCCCACACCCGTATCTGTCACCGAGAGCACCTGATAGATCCCGGGGCGCACCCCCCATTCTTCGGCCTGAAGGGCCCCCAGCGTGGCGCGTGAAGTGGCAATCGTCAGGTGCCCGCCCTCGGGCATGGCATCACGGGCGTTGATCGACAGATTGAGCAACGCATTTTCAAGCTGGTTGGTATCGACCAGGGCCGGCCCGATGGTTTCGTCCAGGCAGAGTTCGAGCACGACAGCTGGCCCGACTGTGCCGGCAATAAGGTCCTGAAGCCCGAGGATGAGAATATTGATGTCAGCGGGTTGCGGGTCGAGTGTCTGACGGCGCGAGAAGGCCAGAAGGCGATGCGTCAGGGCGGCGGCGCGATCCGTGGCACCTTGCGCCGCCGTGATATAACGGTCCAGCCCCTCTGTACGTCCCTGGGCGATACGACGTGTCAGGAGCGAGAGTGCGCCCCCGATCCCGGCCAGGATATTATTGAAATCATGGGCGAGGCCGCCTGTCAGCTGGCCGACCGCTTCCATCTTCTGCGACTGGCGAAGCTGATCCTCCAGAGCGATGCGATCGGTCACGTCACGTCCGATCAGATAGATGTCTTCTCCCTCGGTCGAGCCGGACCAGTTGAATGTGTGCCATTCCCCATCCTGATGCAGAAATCTTAGGTCAACGCCATGATCGAGCTTGCCCTCGCGCAGCAGGGCAAGGGCCTCGGTCGCGCGTGCCATATCGGCTGGATGCACCAGCTGCTCGGCCTTGCTGCCAATCCAGTCACGCGCCTTGTCCCCAAAGCAGGTCTGCCAGCTCGGATTGAGGTAGCGCAGCCTGCCGTCACGATCGGTAAGGGCCAGCAGGTCGGCGCTGATCGCCCACAACCTGTCGCGTTCACGCGTACGGCGTAGCACCTGCTCTTCAAGGGTTTCGTTCATGCGGCGCAGGGCTTCCTGCGCGCGCATCTGGCGTATGGCGGCCCAGCTTCTGTCAGCAATCGTACGAACGAAGGAGAGCGTGATGTCGTCCCAGCAATGGGCGTGGGCAAAATGGACGATGGCGACAGCCTGCAGAACACCGTTATCCATGATCGGCACATTGAGCAGGGCGCAGATCTGGAGCGGGGCAAACTGCGCAGCCTGCGCAGCAGTCAGGGGATCAGTCCTGACATCATCGATGGCAACAACTTCACCGGCCTTGAGCAGATCGATATAGGAGCCAAAGGACCGGAAGGCATAGAGCCCCGAAACATCGGGGGTTTCAGGGTCCCGGCGCCAGCAATCTGTAACCTGCGCCAGTTCGCGCTCATGATCCACATCGGCAAAACCGGAACGGTCTGCCTCGATGGTCATGCCCAGCGTCCGCGCTGTAAGCGCCAGAATGTCAGCCTCACTCGTCAGCGCGCGCAGTTCGTCACCGAAAGTCACCAGCGCCTCACGCTTGAGCGTCTGGCGTTTGGGCGCGTCGATATCGAGCAGAATGCCGGGGAAATGACTGATCTGGCCGTTATGGTCGTAGGTGCACGAGCCATTGGCCTCGATCCACCGGCTGGCACGCGAGCCGTCGTCGCATAGACGAAACTCGCAGCGGAACGGCTTGCGCTCGTGCAATGCGGTGTCAAGCGCTTCCTGAAGAACCGGGCGATCTTCAGGGGTGATGCAATCCAGCAATTGCGTGAGCGCCACCCCCTCGGCAAGTCGGGCCGGGGAGAGACGGAGCGTCTCCGCCATGCGCAGATCGCCCGTCACAAGCTGGCGTTTGGCGTCCCACAGCCACATGCCGATGATGGTGCCGGCCGCAAGTGCAAGCTCAAGGCGCTCGTGTTCCTGATTGGCCACCGTCATGTCACGCGAGACACCGAGGATACGCTCTGGCCTGCCCCCGGGGCCAAGTATGGGTGTCACCACGACATCCCACAGGCGTTTGCGCCCATCGGTCGTCTCGACATATTCCTGGAAATGGCTGGTGAGCCCGTCCCTGGCAGCGTCGATCGCGTTCAGCGAGAGCTTGCGCCCGCGCTCCTGCCACACATCGGGCCAGTATACCCCCAGCATGTCGGCGGGCGAGCAAAGACCAAGCACCAGAACAGCGCCGTGATTGACGAAGGTGATCTTGCCGTCGAGATCAAGGATCTTCACGCAGTCACTGGCGCTGACGAGCAGCGAAGTGACGAAAGACTGGCTGGCGCGCAGTGCAGCCCGTTCATCCGGATCGATCGTGGTGTCGATGACCGTCCCGGTGCAGCCATCAGGATGGGGATGCACACTGATATGAACGGCTCTCGGCGGTCCGTCCGTCTGCCGGAAGGCTACATCGCCTGTTTCAGCCCTCGTCAGCCATGCGACAGGATCGGTTTCCGGCAGGATTTCAGCATCTTCATGGAAACAGGCCAGAAAAACCGGCCATTCGACACCGAGACGCAAGGCTTCAGGATCGAGGCCACAAAGAGACGCGAGATAAGGATCGCCCGTCAGCAGACCACTCTTGGCATTCCAGAGCAGAAAGCCGAGCATGGCCTCGCGTGAACCGTTCTCGCCGGGAGGGGGCGTCGCATCCGGTGTGACGACAGGCGCCTTATGCAATGGGGCATTGAGGGTGCCATTCCGCCCTGCCACAGCGAGGGCACGCGCGTCCCTTTGGCCTATGGTGCCAAGAAGGGTGGCATGAGCCTGAACGATGCGCTTTTGCTGCGGGGATAAAGGGTTTTGCCGAGCGGCTGCTGCAATCAGCCCTGCGACTGGGGTGCCGAAGGGAAAGAAGTCCCAGCCGGCAAACTCACCCTCGCCTGAGAAGGATGACTCGCGGGTCCAGTCCTGTCCCGTCGCGCGTGAGAGATCAGGAAATACCGGTATCGCGTCGCGTGTTGCAGCCCCGCCCTGTGCCGTTGCGACAAGATGCGCATGACCGCTGCTGACAGCAATGAGCGCGAAACCGATGTCGGGGAATGTTTCGCACAGGGGGTGCAACGCCGGATGGGTTGCGGTGACCCGTGAACTCGTCAGGTTATCCGGACCGGGACGCTCCCAAAGCAACATGTGATACGCCCCCGGATGTTCAGGCTGCCCCCGGGTTGCGAGGGCAGGACAGGCGTCTCAGGCACCATACGATGAGCCCGCTTGATCCGGTTCAGTCATAGCCCCCTGAACGTGAAAGCGTAAATACAGAATCCGGGGCCGATTACACGGATGCCGTCAAACCCCCGTCAACAGTCAGTATATGCCCATTGACGAAGCTCGAGGCCTCGGAGGCGAGAAACACAGCAGCGCCTACCAGCTCCTCACTCTTGCCCCATCGTGCCGCGGGGGTGCGCTGGCACAGCCATGAGGAAAAGGCCGGATCGGCAACAAGGGCTGCGTTCATCTCCGTTTCGAAATACCCCGGGGCCAGCCCGTTGATCTGCAGCCCGTGCCGTGCCCAGTCGGTCGCCATGCCCTTGGTGAGCATTTTCACGGCCCCCTTGGTTGCGGTGTAGGGGGCAATGCCGGGACGCGCCAGCTCGCTCTGCACAGAACAGATGTTGATGATCTTGCCGCGCCCACGCGTGATCATGCCTTTCGAGACCGCCTGGGCGACAAAAAACACCGAGCTGAGATTGGTGGAGATCAGACGGTCCCATTCGGCACGCGGAAACTGGTCGAGAGGCGAGCGGAACTGGATGCCGGCGTTGTTGATCAGGATATCGATCGGTCCTTCGGCCTCGACGGCCTCGACACCTGCAATGACCTGATCCTGATTGGTGACATCGAAGACGCTGCCGCGTGTCACGATGCCCTCGCCCTCAAGACGGGCCCGTGCGGAATCGAGATGTGCCGGGTCACGCCCGTTGAGAATGATTTCAGCCCCGTAGCGCCCCAGACCCTGTGCGAGCGTATAGCCGATGCCGCGCGAGGCGCCGGTGATGAGGGCGCGCTTGCCCTTGAGGGAAAAAAGGGCGGGCTCGGACATGGCTGGATCCTTCTCTGGACGGTCCGGCCCGTGACTGTCGGGGCGGACATGATCTGGCGGCTCGCTGAACACATTATCGTTTCGAGCCGCTCATATGCTGGGCATGGTATCAGGGATGCTCAGACTGCCCAGCCGACATTTTCGTGTGGTTTCTTTCAGCCATCCTTTGCCTGCACCGTCGTCACATCACGGGAGGGGATGACAGGGGCGTATGTCCGGAGAGTTTTCAAGTGCCCTTGCCCAGGCAAGTGAGCGGGGCTGTGTCGCCGCCGATCTTGGCGCGGCGCATAGGGCACGCCATACAGGAGGAATGACCAAGGAAGCGACCTATCTCCCTATCGCCCTGCGCCTCGATGATGGCCGCGCTCTCGTAATCGGGGGCGGGCAGGTGGCCGCTAACAAGCTGCGCCTGCTTTTGGGGCGCTGTGATGATATCGCCCAGATCGGTCCGGTTCATGACATCGAAATCCGCCAGGCGATCGACAGCGGCCACGTCACCCATCTCGGCGAGGCACTCGACGCACATCGTATCAGCGCGTTGCTGGGGGAGATGCGCATTGTTTTCGCGGCCACCGAGGATGCTGCGTTCAATCGCGTCATTGCGGCACAGGCGCGCGAACAGGGGGTGAATATCTGCGTCGTTGACGATCCTGAGCCATCCACTTTCATCACCCCTGCCATTATTGACCGGACCCCGGTCCAGATTGCGATCTCGACCAATGGCGCAGCGCCCGTACTGGCCCGGCGCCTGCGCACCCAGATTGAGGCGCTGCTTCCCGATGGGCTCTCGCGTCTCGCGCGCTTCATGCAGGCGCAGCGCACTTGGATACGCCGTGCCCAGCCGGACACCATGATCCGGCGACGGGCATGGGAGGATTTTGTCGATGGCACGGGTGCCGAGCAGGCTTTGCGGGGAGAGGATGAGGCTGCAAGAGCCAGTCTCGAACGCAGCCTAGGTGGCGTGCCGAGAGAAGGCGAGGTCTGGCTGGTCGGTGCCGGGCCGGGTGATCCGGACCTTCTCACGCTGGCGGCCCTGCGCCTGATGCAGAATGCCGACACCGTCCTGTATGACCAGTTGATTCCAACCGCAATCATGGACCGCGTACGGCGTGACGCAGAGCGTGTGTTCGTTGGAAAGAAGCGCAGCCACCACACCTTGCCGCAGGAAGGGATCAATGACGAGTTGATACGCCGCGCCAAAGCGGGTGAACGCGTTCTGCGCCTGAAGGGAGGCGATCCGTTCATTTTCGGGCGTGGTGGTGAGGAAATGGAGGCGCTGGTGGATGCGGGTGTCACTGTACGCGTCATCCCCGGCATCACGGCAGCCAGTGGTTGTGGCGCGGCGGCAGGCATCCCACTGACGCATCGGGACTGCGCACAGAGCTGTGTGTTTGTCACCGGTCACGCCCGCGCCGATGGCACGCTCAATCTGGATTGGCCGAGTCTGGCCAAGAAAGGGCAGACACTCGCCATCTATATGGGGCTCGCGCCGATGGCAGATCTCTGCGCCCAGCTTCAGGCCCATGGCCTGCCCGCCGACTGGCCCGCCGCTGTAATCGAGCATGGCACGCGTCATGATCAGCGCGTGCATGTGGCAACGCTTGCGACGCTGCCTGCGTTGGTTATCGAGCGCAATGTGGCAAGCCCGGCGCTCACCCTTGTGGGGGAGGTGGTGAACCACCGCCGCTCGGGGCGTTGGGAAACAATTCACCATAAAGAAGCGTGAGTTCGTAGTTTACCCATTGCACGGTGTTGTCTGAGGTATTATGTCGAGCGTGATGGCGCAATAAGCGATTTTTCAGTGTGGATTTAACCGATCATGGCCCTGACCCAGACCGAACGGCAGATCCTTGAAACGACCGGCGAGGAAGCAATCCTGGAGCGCTCCATGGAGGTGCTTTCAGGGCGTATGGCGCTTGTCTCGTCCTTTGGGGCCGAATCCGCGCTGCTTCTTGCTCTGGTTGCCGATATCGACCGCGATTTTCCGATATTCTTTCTCGATACCAAGCGCCATTTCCCCGAGACGCTGAGCTATCGTGATGCCCTGATCGATCACCTTGGACTGACCGGGGTTGTGAATATCGCGCCCTCGGCCAAGGCGCTGCATGATCGTGATCCACAGGACATGCTGGCCGATTTCGACCCGGATGCCTGCTGCGCCTTGCGCAAGGTCGAGCCTATGGATGACGCATTGAACGATTTCGATGCGTGGATAACCGGGCGCAAACGCGGTCAGGCAGCGACACGCGCCTCGATGGCCGTCTTCGAGCCGCTTGCGGACGGGCGAGCTAAGATCAATCCGCTTGCCTCCTGGACGCGCGAGCGCATCGCAAGCGAAATGACCCGGCGTGACTTGCCGCGTCACCCCCTGACGGCCCTCGGTTTCAAATCCATCGGCTGTGCGCCCTGCACACGGGCCGTGGCCGAAGGTGAGGACCCCAGAGCCGGACGCTGGGCCGGCCAGACCAAAACCGAATGCGGCATTCACCTGCCAGCGCGATAACGGAGCATAAAATGAGTTTGGCGTCCCCCACCCTCGCCACGCCGCGTGCCATGGACGATCTCGATCAGCTTGAGGCGCAGAGCATCTTCATTCTGCGTGAGGCCTATCGCAAGCTGCGTCCGCTCTCCCTGCTCTGGTCTCTGGGCAAGGACAGCAATGTCATGGTCTGGCTGGCACGCAAGGCGTTCATGGGCCGCGTGCCGTTTCCGGTCATGCATGTCGATACGGGCAAGAAATTCCCTGAGATGTATGCCTTTCGCGAGGAATACACCAAGAAGTGGAACCTCGACCTGATGCTTGGCGATTGCCCGCCGGTTGAGGAAATCGATCCGTCCCTGCCGCCTGCGGCGCGTTCTGCAGCGCGCAAGACCGCCGGTCTGGCCAGCCTGATTGAAAAGCACAAGCTGCGCGGGGTCATTGCCGGCATCCGCCGTGACGAGCAGGCAACCCGCGCCAAGGAGCGCGTGTTCAGCCCGCGTGGGGCGGGTCATCGCTGGGATGTACGCAATCAGCCGCCGGAATTCTGGGACCAGTACGCCACCCCTTATGAGGACGGGATGCATATCCGTGTGCATCCGCTGCTGTCGTGGCGCGAAATCGATATCTGGCGCTACATCGAGCGCGAAAACATCCCGCTGGTCGATCTGTATTTCGCGAAGAACGGCAAGCGTTACCGCTCGCTGGGTGACCAGGACATCACGAGCCCCATCGACAGCAATGCCTCGACTCTCGCCGAGGTGATTGCCGAGCTTGAAAACAGCAAGACATCCGAGCGTGCTGGTCGCGCGATGGATCATGAATCAGAAGACGCGTTCGAGCGTCTGCGTGTTGCGGGTTATCTCTGAGCCATGGGCGAAATCATGAAAAACAACGACCTCCCAGCCTCGCTGCGCGCAGCTGCCACGCCGATCGTTATTGTTGGCCATGTCGATCACGGCAAGTCGACGCTTATTGGCCGTCTGCTTTACGACACGGACAGCCTGCAGGACGGAAAGCTCGCTCAGATTGTTGAGAGCAGCCGCAAGCGCGGCCTTACTGTCGAATGGAGCTTCCTTCTCGACTCGCTTCAGATCGAGCGCGATCAGGGCGTAACTGTCGATTCCACCCGTATTCCTTTCCATCTGGGCGGGCGCGAGTTCGTTATTGTCGATGCGCCCGGCCATCGCCAGTTTCTGCGTAACATGATCACTGGTGCCGCTGACGCCGAAGCCGCCGTCCTTGTGGTAGACGCGCTTGAGGGCGCTCAGGAGCAGACGCGTCGTCACGCGATGCTTCTGCGCCTGATCGGCATCCGTCATGTGATCGTGCTGCTCAACAAATCCGATCTGCTGGATTTCGATCAGGCGAAGATCGCCCAGGCCGAAGCCGATGTGCGCGACTTGCTGGGTCGTCTCGAAATCACAGTCGAGGCCTTCGTACCGGCCTCCGCTCGTGATGGCGACAACATTGCCAGCCGCTCGGAGCGCGCGCCCTGGTACACGGGGCCGACGCTGGTTGAGGCTCTGGCCGCCGTACCGGCACCGGCCTCACGCCTGGCTCTCGATTTCCGTATGCCTGTGCAGGATGTCTATCGCTTCGACGATGTGCGTTATGTCGCCGGGCGGATCGAACGCGGTGTCATACGCGCAGGCGATCGCATCATGATCGGCTCACAGGGGCAGCAGGCCACAGTTGCAGAAATCTGCCGCTGGCATGCGCCGGAAAATCCTGTCGCGGGAGCAGGTGAATCCATCGCGTTGCGTCTGGAGCCCGATCTGGTGCCGGATCGTGGGGATCTGCTTTATCCGGCGCAGGAAAATGGGGCGGCACCGATCCGCACAGCGCGCCTACGCACGCGTCTTTTCTGGCTGCGTGGTGAGCCCCTGCGTGTGGGTGAAAGCTTTACCCTGCGTCTGGCCACAGCCGAACATGATGTGACGGTCGCCTCGATCGATGCCGTCGTGAACCTTGATGATCTCACGCTGTCGCCCGGTGACGAGGTGCCGCCGGATGGGTTTGCCGAGATCACCCTTGTGGCCTCTCATGCCATCCTGTTCGACCCGTTCTCGCCAGGTTACAGCGATGGGCGTGGTGTGCTGGTGGATCGCTTCCAGCGCATCGTGGGCGGTGCGCCACTGCTTGGGGCTGCTGAACTGCCGGACGGTGCCCATGCCATCCACCCGACAGCCAGCAAGGTAACTGCCGCGCAGCGCCAGTCTTTGCATGGTCACAAGGGCGCTGTGTTCTGGCTGACTGGCCTGCCGGGTTCGGGCAAGAGCACAATTGCCCGGGCGGTCGAGACCGATCTGGTCGCAGCTGGAATTCGTACAACAGTGCTCGATGGCGACACGCTGCGCGCCGGTCTGTGCAGCGATCTCGGATTCTCGCCAGAAGATCGACGCGAGAATATCCGTCGCGCAGCCCATGTGGCGCGTATTCTGGCAGAGAGTGGGCAGGCCGTGATCGTGGCTCTTGTCTCCCCTCTGATCGAGGACCGTGCGCTTGCGGCGCAGATCGTGGGCGAAGGTTTCCACGAGATCCATGTGGATACGGCGGTGGAAATCTGTGAATCCCGTGACCCGAAAGGACTCTATGCTGCCGCGAGAGCCGGGAAGATTGCAGATTTCACGGGCGTCAGCGCGCCTTATGAAACACCGGCTAACCCGGCAATGCGCCTTGAAACGCTCGGGGCCTTGGACGGAACGGTGCAGGGTTTCGCGTCCTTCGTGCGCGGTGTGATCATCGCGTGAAGAGCGGATCAGGCGATTTTTCGGGTCGCCTGATCTTTTCTTTCATCCAGAAGGCGGTTCGCTCAATCATCTGTAAACGGTGAGTGGGCGGCCGCTTCAGCTTCCAGAGCGCAGCGTGCCTCGTCCGGGCGGGTTTTCTCCGCCTGCATGGCAAGGAGCTCTTCACGGGCCTTTGGCATCAGGGCCCGAATGGCCGGATTTTCAAGAGTGGTAACGGCAAAGGCCCCGGCCGCCTGATAGCCTGCGGCAACATCCGACGCCCAATGCACCCCGCATATGATGCGGCTTTCTCCAATCACACGACCACGTTGTAGCAGTTCTGCGCTGCGTTCCGGCAGAAGTGCGGAGAGGACAAGCGCGGTGGAATAGCCGGCGATGGTATGACCCGACGGGTAAGACGGGCTTTTCGCCAGTCTCTCATCACGCGCAACGCAAATGGGCGCATCATTGCCGATAAAGGGACGCTTGCGCTTCCAGTAATGCTTTTCTTCCGACGTTCTGCCGCTTTCGGCCTTGGCCATCATGTCGAGGATGCGCGCCAGAGTCGGGGCCTGGGCGATGTCGATCGTAAAGCCTGCCGCACAGGAAAAGCCCTTGAGGAAGGGGGCAGGGCGCAAATCGGCGTCGCTCTGCGCGAGTGCCCAGCGTGGCGAGCCCATGAGCGCGCGTGTACGAGCGAAAATGCGGTCATCATCACCTTGCGAAGCCAGCCCGGCCGATGGCGGGGTTGCAAGGGCCAGACGCTCATCCGGCAAATGGGCGGTATCGAGAGGCTGGGTGGGTGCTGTGGTGCACGAAGCGAGAAGGCAGAGCAGAAAACCGCTCCGGACAAAGGAATTCCGACCGGATTTGGGAGGGGTCATGTCGAGCCTGTTCGTTTCATATGGGATACGAATGGCTGTTATCAGTATTGGAAGATTCGCGAAACTGTCTCAGCAGGCAGGATGTGCCGTGACACACGCCTGCAACGTCATCAGAGGGGCATTCAAGGCAAAATCGACGCGAAATGAGCCCCATAGCGCGGCGGTTCGGCGGTAGCCGGAGCAAGTGATGATGATTCCCGGTCATCGAGCAGTCCAAGGATGGTTGTGGTCCGAATACGCTCTGCGGGTGAGGCAAAATCATAGATCACCTCGCGGGCAGCGCGACTGGAGACAATTATACCAGCACGCCGTAACTCTCCGAGCTGTTGTGACAGGGCAGGTTGACCGATGCCGGTACGGGCCTCGATTTCAGCCACGGTAAATGGAGCATCGATCAGGACCGAGAGGATCGATAGGCGCTGTCCCTGCCCATAAAGGCGGAGACGCTCGACGAGCCGCATCATATGCTGATCGTTCAGGGGCGTCATTGCGAATCATCCGCCTGAAGGCAGTGGAACCAGGGCTGTTCGTGCTGGGTGTTGATTTCTTCCACGGTGAGCGATGGGGGGCGGAAGATAGCACCACCAGGCTGCCAGCTCTCCGGTGTTAGGGCGTCGCCACGCGCGGCACGTTGCAGGGCCGACACCGTGCGAAGAATTTCGTTTACCGAGCGGCCCACACAAAGAGGATAAACCAGGATGGCCTGTATCCGTCCCTCAGGGTCGATGATGTAGGTCGAGCGCACTGTGCTGCTGTCCTGAGCTGTGGAGTCGAGCATGCCGTAGGCTCGCGCAACGGCCATGGAGGGATCCTCCACCACCGGGAAGCCGATTTCGGTACCGAGATCGCGCCCGATGGCGTTGATCCAGGCCAGATGGGACGAGAGCGAGTCGACGGAAAGGCCGATCAACTGACAGCCGAGTTGATCGAATTGTGGCTGGGCCTTTGCAAAGGCGACGAACTCACTGGTGCAGACCGGCGTGAAATCGGCGGGGTGCGAAAAAAGCACAACCCATCGTCCCCTGAAATCACTGAGTGTGAGGGGGCCCAATGTCGTGCGGGCGCGGAAATTTGGGGCGAGGGTACCGAGACGCAGGGGTGTCTGTGCCTGTTCTTGCATCATCATTCATCTCCTGCGTCGTTAATCGGCATCGGTGCCGACCGATTCACGATTTAACGTTGGGTGCCTGTGTTGTCCTTGACGGGAGCAACTATCACAATTACATAAATCGAGAAATATCATATTCAGTAAATATGTAATTCACGATCAGTTCAGCGGAGCGCGCATGATGGATGACGCAACGATTGCCCAAGCAGCCAGTCAGATCGAGGCCACCAGAGCGGGCCAGTCGCCGTGCCCGGTGGTGCGCAGCTTCTTCGACGAAACAACTTTCACGGCCTCGCACGTCGTGCACGACCCCCGTACCCGCGAAGCGGCGATTATCGACAGCGTGCTCGATTATGACCCCGCTTCCGGTCGTACCGGGTCATCAAGCGCTCAGGCCATTCTTGAGTATATCCGCGCTAAGTCCCTGACCGTGACCTGGCAGCTCGAGACTCACGCTCACGCCGATCACCTGTCTGCAGCGCCGTGGCTGCAGGAGCAGCTGGGAGGCAAGCTCGCCATAGGTGCCGAGATCACCCATGTTCAGGAGGTGTTCGGCAAGATCTTCAATGCCGGTACGCGCTTTGCACGAGATGGCTCGCAGTTCGATCATCTGTTCCGTGATGGCGAGCGTTTCAGGATTGGTGAAATCGAGGCGATTGCGCTGCATGTGCCGGGTCACACCCCAGCCGATATGGCGTTCGTCATCGGTGACTGTGCCTTTATCGGTGATACGCTCTTCATGCCCGATTTCGGAACAGCCCGCGCGGATTTCCCCGGTGGCGATGCGAGGCAGCTCTATCGCTCCATCCGTCGCCTGCTTTCCCTGCCGCGTGAGACGCGTCTCTTCCTGTGTCACGATTACAAGGCGCCCGGGCGTGACTGGTTTGCCTGGGAAACCACCATTGGAGCACAGCGCGACAGCAACCTTCACGTGCATGACGGTGTGAGCGAGGACGAATTCGTCGAGATGCGCACGAAACGTGATGCGACTTTAAGCCTGCCCAATCTCATTATGCCCTCGGTCCAGATCAACATGCGCGGGGGGCGACTGCCGGAGCCGGAAGAGAACGGTACGCGTTATATCAAGATACCGCTCGACAAGCTTTGAGAGGACGCTGTGCGGTATCCAGCCTGAATGGCCTGCACAGCATCTTGCTGACCCCCGCCCGTTACAGAACGCAGCATCCAGCCGGTGCGCATTGACCCGGCCCGCAATACAGCCCGAGAAGAGAGAGGCAAGCTCATGTCCCTTCGTTTCCTGACGGCCCATTTCGCCGTATCGCCCCAGATCAGGGTGGAAGATCTGCCCGCGCTCAAGGAGCAGGGCTTCAGCGGCATTATCTGCACCCGTCCCGATGGTGAAGAAAAGGATCAGCCCGGCGTGGCCGATCTGGGTGTGGCGGCGGAAAAATGCGGGCTGGCTTTTGCCTATATCCCGGTGCGTATGGGGGCTACGCCCGATGCGCATAGTGTTTCGGTCATGCGCCAGACCCTTGCCGAGATGACCGGGCCTGACAATACGGGCAAGGTTCTGGCCTATTGCCGCTCTGGCCGACGTGCGGCTGATCTTTATGAGCTGGCTTCGACCCAGAAGGAAGAAAAGCCCGCTGGCGCGCAGCGTTTCGATGTTGTTGTGGTCGGTGGCGGCGCGGGTGGTCTCGCCTGCGCAGCAAGCCTGTTGCGTCGTCGGCCCGGGTTGCTGGTCGCTGTCGTGGAACCCTCGACCGAGCATTACTATCAGCCGGGCTGGACCCTTGTGGGTGGGGGTGTCTTCACGGCGCAGCAGACGCGTCGTTCTGAGGTCGGGCTTATCCCGGCGCGCGCCAACTGGATCCGCCAGGCTGTCACGGCCTTCCTGCCGGAGCAGAACCGCATCGAGCTGGGTGATGGGACCCAGATTGCCTATGAGGCGCTTGTTGTGGCGACCGGGCTCAAACTCGACTGGGCTGCTATTCCTGGGCTGGCCGAGACACTGGGCAAGAATGGCGTCACGTCAAACTATCGCTACGATCTCGCCCCCTATACCTGGGAACTGGTGAGCAAGCTCGAAGAGGGCAAGGCGCTGTTCACCCAGCCGCCCATGCCGATCAAATGTGCAGGGGCGCCACAAAAGGCCATGTATCTCGCCTGCGATGCCTGGCGTCGTCGTGGGGTGCTGGGTCGCGTGCAGGTCGAATTCGATACAGCGACGCCCAGCCTGTTCGGTGTGGCCGATTTCGTGCCGGCCCTGATGGATTACATCAAGGGCTACAGCATTGACCTCAACCTCAAGTCACGGCTGGTGGCGGTCGATGGCGAGCGCAAGATTGCAACCTTCGAGCGTGTTACGGAGGCCGGTACGGCGCGTGTCGAACGCGCATTCGACATGCTGCATGTCGTGCCCCCCCAGACCGCGCCCGATGTCATTCGTTCCTCGCCGCTCGCTGGCGCTGATGGTTTTGTGTCGGTCCATCCGGATACGATGCAGCACACGCAATATGCGAATGTCTTCGCTGTGGGTGACGTGGCCGGCACAAGCAATGCCAAGACGGCTGCCGCTGCACGCAAGCAGGCACCTGTGGTGGTCGAGAACTTGATTGCCCAGCTTTCCGGGCGCAAGCCGGATGCCGTGTATGACGGTTACGGCGGCTGTCCGCTGACGGTTGAGCGCGGCAAGATTGTGCTGGCCGAGTTCGGCTATGGCGGCAAGCTGCTTCCGACCCTGCCGGGCTGGCTGCTGGACGGCAAGAAGCCCACACGCCTGGCCTGGTTTCTCAAGGAACAGATCATGCCGCGTCTGTACTGGGATTTCATGCTGAAGGGACGCGAGTTTCTGGTGCGACCCGCCCGCAAGACCGAGGGCTGATCTCGAGCAATGCTGTTGACCCCGTTCATGCCTGACGCGTTCATGTCTGCCTCGTCTGTCCCGGCTCTGGCATGCGGGAGTCTGGTTGGTCTGGTTCTGGGCCTTATCGGCGGCGGCGGGTCCATTCTGGCTGTCCCGCTGCTGATCTATGTTGTGGGGGTGCGTAACCCCCATATCGCGATTGGCACGAGCGCTTTTGCTGTCGCGATCAACGCGCTGGCAGGTCTGCTCAGCCATGCGCGTGAGCACACGGTCAAATGGCGCTGCGCCGGTTTCTTCGCGCCTGCCGGGATGCTTGGCGCGGCGCTTGGGGCCCAGCTCGGCAAGGCGATGGATGGACAGCGACTTCTGTTGCTGTTTGCCGGTCTCATGGTGCTTGTCGGGATCGCGATGATCCGTGGCCGTCATGACGAGGGCATACCGGGGGCGGCGTGTAATCGTGACAATGTCTGGAAGGTTGGGCTGTTTGGCCTGTGCACAGGCGGGCTGTCCGGATTTTTCGGTATTGGTGGCGGGTTCCTGATCGTGCCGGCACTGATGGCGGCAACGCATATGCCTGTCCTCAATGCCGTGGGCACCTCACTTGTGGCTGTTGCGGCTTTTGGTGTGACGACGTCTGCCAGCTATGCGCTTTCGGGCCTTGTGGACTGGCCTTTAGCCCTGTGGTTCATCATGGGGGGCGTTGTCGGATGCCTGGTGGGGACGAAACTGGCCAGCCGTCTCGGTAAAGGGTCCGGTGCCACGTTGAAACTTCTGTTCGCTGGCCTCATCTTTCTCGTGGCGGCCTATATCGCCTATCGCACACTCTGAAAGCGCAGGGATTTTGTTCTATGTGCGCCTTCAGAGGGTCTCGCCCCTACCCTGAGGCGCCATGCGGCGTCTTCGAAATATACCCGGAAAGATGAACTCCCATGAGCGCGCCTGACAGCAGACTGACGCAAGACGATATCCTATCGGCAGTGGAGGGGCTGGTAGCGGCCGAAAGCGACATGATCGCGAATATGGCCAATATCGCAGCGGTTCTCTTTGAGGCACTCCCGCGCATCAACTGGGCAGGGTTCTATCTGCTGCGCGAGGGCGAACTGGTTCTGGGGCCGTTTCAAGGGCGGGTAGCCTGTACCCGCATTGCGCTGGGGCGCGGGGTATGTGGCAAGGCTGCCAGCGAACGCAGTATCCAGCGTATCGATGATGTCCACAGTTTCCCCGGCCATATTGCATGCGATGCGGCATCAGCGTCGGAAATCGTTCTGCCTCTGGTCAGAAACGGTGAATTGCTGGGCGTACTCGACATCGACAGCCCCGAGCAGGCGCGTTTTGGCGATGCGGAGCAGGCTGTGTTGGAGCGCGTTGTTACCCTCCTGCTCGAAGCCTGAGGCGAGATCGCGCGCGGCCTGATCGTGAGGGAAAGGTCATGTGCGCAGTCCGGCAGGGGCATTGCTGAGGGCAAAAAGAAGGGATGAGAGCTTTTCTGTGGGTGTAACCCTCGACCCTACCCTGCCAAGAGAGTCAACGCCGATGGTATGCCTCTCAAATCTATAGGGGGGCAGCCCCGTCGTCGCCGCGCCGCTCAGCTGAGGCCATATGAGCGCGGCTGCGGCGGCATTGCATTCTCCTGTTGATTGGACGTTTCCTGCGCCTCCATTCGGATCGCGTGTCACGAAATAATCGCTATGCGGCTCAGTCGCTCGGACGGTTCCAGACGACAATCGAAATCGGAAAGCTGAAAACAATGCCGCCTTCTGTCTGGCGTGGCATCATGTCCGATCTGTTCTCACCGCTCGCAATCTCCTGCATGAAAAAGGACGCGAGAGCCTCGCGATCTTCTTCGGCAACCTGATCGTTCAGGCGGGATTCCAGACGGTATCGGATGGTCTCCACATGGAGCAAGCCCGCCTCATCACCCAATGCCACGATCTGACTGAGCGTAAGAGCCGTTGTGTGCGAGGGGTCACGCAGCTTCTCGGCATGATCGTATTGGCTCTGGCAGGCTGGAGCGGGTGTCGCATCGATGACGACAATCCGACCGCCGGGACGACAGACACGGATCATTTCTGCAAGGCAGGCCTGCGGTGTTTCCATGTGATGGAAGCTGTAACGCGTCACCACCAGATCGAATTGTGCGTCCTCAAAAGGCAGCGCCATCGCGTTCCCGATCTGGAAAGAGGCTTTGACGCCCAGCCGATCGGCACGTGCGCTCGCCTGTGCGATCATCGCGGGGGTCAGATCCAACCCGGTCACCTCGGCCCCAGCCTCTGCCAGCGCGCAGCTAACGATGCCGGGACCACAGGCCACATCCAACGCCTTCACGGCTGGGCCGGGCGCACAGGCCTTCATGGTCTGGGCCATGCTCTCCGCCTCGGCATGAATGGGCAGGTCAGCGAAAGGGGCTGCCCATTGGGTGAATTGCCGTATGACGGTGGCATTGTGCGGGTCAGGGGCGTCAGTCGGGCGTGCAGATGCTGGTAATACAGACATGGTGGTTTCCTCTCCTTGCCTGGCAGGATAGGAAGATCGCTAATGGCCGACTAACGTCCTTCGGCCAGAAAATGACGGGAACCGGCCAAATGAAAATCCTGAGCAGCACAGAGACCACGGCTGTTCTGGTCGAAGCAGGCCTCGACAGGCCGCAGCAGAAATCCTTTGCATTGCGGCAATCCACCGATGCGATTTTCTATGACTGGCATGAGCATTCTTATCACCAGATCATCTGCGCCCGTGCCGGTACCACGCAGATAGAGGGGTCAGACGGGCGCTATCTCCTGCCTGCCGCGCACGCCTTGTGGATTCCTGCCGGGACGCGCCATCGCACCATGATCCGCAATCATGACGGCATGTCCTTCTTTCTTGCGCCGGACGATACGCAGACTGCGGTCGAGGCAATGACGACATTTCCTCTGACACCGATCTTGACCGAGATGATGTTCTACGCGTTGCGCTGGCCGGATGGACCACAATCCGCCGATGCGCTCGCGCAGAGCTTCTTCAATACCCTCGCGCTGCTTTGTCATGAGCGGATCAAGGCAGCGCCTGCCGCCGGGCTCGCCTTGCCCATGCCACGGCACCCACGACTGATACGGGCTATCGATGCGGCATTGCTTGACCCGGCATCGGCCACGATGACCCGGATTTGCGCCTGTGCTGCCATGTCCGAGCGCAGTTTCCGCCGCCATTTTCAGGCTGAAACCGGGATGGGCTGGCAAAGCTGGATAACCCAGGCGCGCCTGTTTCATGCGGCCCTGCAACTGGGACAGGGGCAGCGTGTGACCGATGTTGCAGCAGAGTGCGGCTATGCGTCATTGAGCGCCTTCGCCAAGGCCTTCAATCAACGTTTCGGTCTGACTCCTGCACGGTTCAGGGCACATGCGATGCAAGAACGCTAGGCAGGATTGCTCAACGGCGCGAAGGTAATCCCACCCGGTCCTACTGAAATAGGTTTTCTGCAGGCGTTTCCGAAGGACGACGACCCTCCGGTGGTGCGTGGGGGAAACTCATGGTCACGGCCCCGCCTGAACCCTGACCGGACCGGACTCTAATGTGCCGCGTCCGGTGGTGTGCTCTCGTAGCGGTCCCAGTGCGTGGCGAGGTCGCGCACCACAATGCTGCCAATCTGATAGGCTGCGTTCACCGACGGGATGAAGGCCGAGTAGCCTTTCTCATTGGCTTCGTCCGAGAGAAGCTGCGCGGCCGTCTGGCCCGGTGGGGGCATGTCGAAATTGCTGGCAGTGCGCAGGATGAGCGCGCGTTCGGGATCGACGCGCCCAGCCTTCGCCTGAAGGGCGAGTGCCTGACAGAAGGCCACGTCTTCCTCGGCGGTAGTCGCCATCACACCCTGATTATCGGTCCAGTAGCGCACCCAGCGCTCGGCCCAGCGATTCATCAGCTTGCCCACCCAGAAGGTCTCGCCCGAAATGGTATCACCCAGCATGACAGAAGGCGGCTTTTGCGCTGCGGCATAGCCATGATAGCGGGCGCGGCTCTGCTTCATGCCCTCGCTGTCGGGCAGGGAAACGGAACGGGTCAACTCATAGGCCCAGCGGGTAAGGCCGGGATTGAGGGTGTAGAGCATATCGCCCGAGAGGGAATGCAGGGGTGGGCGTGGTGTCTCGTCGGGGCGACTGCCCTGTACCGGCGTGAAGCCGTCAGGCCAGTCCTTGGGAGTTTCACGCGGGTCGATCAGATGGGAGAGCCCGCCATTGATGACGCGGGGTGCCCAGACGGCGGAGCCGATCGTACCAAAATTGGGATCGATCCCCGCGATGCCAGCCAGCACGAAATAGCTGTGGCGCAGGTCGAAGCGTGGGTCGAGCAGCAGCGCCGTCATGGCAGAGGCCATATGTTCGGGGCCTTCGCCAGAAGCGATGGCAAGCACCTGCAACTCCGGGTTGTAATGCATGACCTCATGGTCAGTGCCCGGGGCGGGAAGCGTCTGGCTGAGCGGGAATTTCTCGATCCAGTTCTGATATTCGCCCGGTGTGTCGCCCGTGTCCTTGCCGATTTCAAAGGTCGTCACAACCACAACGCGCACAGGGATGGTGGCGGCAGAGGCATGACCCGTGGCCGGTGCCGTCGGCCCGGCAGCATGGGCGGGAGCTGCGGCCAGGCCCGCGGGAACACTGCACAGGAGGAGGGAGAGGGCGAGGTGGTGGCGAAGGCCTTTGGGGCGTGTCATCATAGGAAAAGGGGCTCGTGGCTGACGGTGTTTTCGAAGGCTGCGAAGTTCTGTTCGAGCTGAAGCTGAAGGCGCGCCTTGGGGCTTTTCTTCAGGAAATCGGCGCAGGCAAAGCTCTGCGGAGCCTTGCACAGGGTGATGACGTGATCTCCGTCCCATAGGCTGGTGCCGGGTATGAAGGCATAGGTCAGGCTGTTGCGCGAGATGGTCTTGAGGTCGGCATAGGTCAGGGGGGCGGTTGAAAGGGCCCTGACATAGGCCTCTGTGAGATTGCTGCGGGACACGCCCTCATCATCGGTTGAGAGCACGACCGGCACATGGGCGCGTCGATACAGCCCCATCGGATGGGCGGCACCGCTCACCCCGAGGATCTGGTCATTGCTGGTCAGGTTGATTTCCACCGCGACGCGGCGCTGGGCCATTTCACCCAGCAGGCGAACAGCGTCTTTTTCCCATGTGATGTCCACGCCATGGCCGATACGGTCTGCGCCAGCAATCTCGACAGCATCACGAATATGGCTCTGCAGCCCGGTGACAGGCACCAGTGCGGGGGTGAGTTCGCCAGCATGAAGACTCAGGCGCACATCGGGATAGAGCGCGCCAAGTTTTGCGAACATCTGCATGTGCAGGGCGTAGTCGGCCATTGCTACGGCATCGTCTTCAGGGGCGACGAAGTTCAGGCCGACAAAGCGCGGGTCTTCATGGGCAAGGGCATAACCCGCATCGAGCTGCGCAAACACCTCGGGAGGGGTCATGGTCCTGATGGCCTGAAACAGATAGCGCACCGTCACAGCACACCCCGGATGGGCAGCAGGCGTATCGCATTGCAGGATGTCGCGCGCCTGATGCTCCATCTCATCCGTCTCATGGCGCGCTTCGGCCACGAGGCGGGGGCGCTCATCATGAAGCGCCTCATGGGCGGCATCGAGGTCGAGGTCGTGCAGGGGATGCTGGTCGCCGGCTTTCACCATGCTGCCCAGTGCGGGTGAGATCATCAGTTCCAGATAGACCACATGATCGGCTGCAGCCTGATCGCGCGCCTGTGCAAGCATGGCGCCCTGATGGGCCGAAAGCACCGGGGCAAAGCGCCCGAAAGTCGAGAAAAAGTGATCGTGCCCGGAGCGGTCTGCTGGCGTGGGAACGAAATCATGCATCGAAAGAGAATCGATCATGAGCTCGCGCGCGTCCTGTCGGGTGCGAAGCTGGGAAGCGGGCATATCGCCCGGCGTGGCCAGACGGCACTTTGTGGGCAGGATTCGTCCCTGCGCCAGAGAGACGCATAGGCCGTCCTGACCGGCCCAGTCGAGGAAGCTTTCAGCCGGAATGGCGCCAGCCAGATGATTGTGCAGATCGCCCCCCTTGGGAAAGCCGCGCAGAAACACGGTCAGGCGCGCTGGGTCATTACGTAGATGATCGAAAATGCGCGAGGTTGCCTGCGTGTCGGCTGTCTCGGCATGGGCAGAGGCAGACGAAAAGACGAGCGGAACGGCAAGGGCGAAAGCGGGCAGGATGCGGGGCAACATGCCGCGAAACGTGACGAAACCTTTTGGGTTTTGCAAGCACGCGAATACGCAGGATATCGCTTTTATCGGCATGACGGCGGCACGAGGCTGAGGGAGCCACCCGATACGTCTTCGCAGAAATTGCCTGAAATCAGGAATGTCTGCGCGGGATCAGTCGGTTGGCAGCAGGCTGTGCTGGAACTGAACCGGAACAGGGCCCGGACAGAAGCCGGGAGGCACCCTGCCTGCTGCACGGGGCAGGAGAGGCAGGAGATACCTGCGTACCGGGCCGGGTGGCGTCGAGACGCTACCCGGCCAGGTACGATAGAGCGGCTTACTTGCCGGCCAGAGCGTCCTTGACGTTCTTGGCGGGGGAGTAGCTGAGCTTCTTGGAAGCTGCGATCTCGATCGTCTCGCCGGTCTTGGGGTTACGGCCCTGACGTGCTGCGGTCGAACGGACCTGGAACTTGCCGAAGCCCGGGATGGACACTTCGTCGCCCTTGGTGGCGGCTTCGATGATGCTGGCCCAGACGGTGTCGAGGGCGGTCTTGGCGTCGGCCTTGGTGCCACCGGTGGCAGCGGCGATGCGGTCGATCAGATCAGTGGACTTCATAGTGATCCTCTTGCGTTTGAAATGGCCGTGGAGCCTTAGGCGCAGTTCGATGAGAGAACAAGGCAGGAAATGCAATATTCCTGATTGTTCTCTGCCGTCGAATCTTCCAATCATACAAGAGTTTCCGGAAATGGCGAAGGGGCCGCCCTCGTTCAATCAACCAGTTTCCACCTTAGAGGGGGGTAATCCATGCGTCAGACGATACGCTTCTATCTCGGGGAACGGCTCGTCAGCCTGTGTGATATTGCCCCCGACACAACCTTGCTTGACTGGTTGCGCCATGAGGGGCGTACCGGCACGAAGGAAGGATGCAACGAGGGCGATTGCGGGGCCTGCATGGTGATCGTGGCGCGGCTGCGTCAGGGCAGGCTTGCGGTGAAGGCCGTCAATGCCTGCATCCAGCTGCTGCCCATGCTGGACGGTGCCGCTGTTTTCACAATCGAGGATATCGGGACACCGGGAGCACTCCACCCCGTGCAGGAGGCCATGGTAGCGCTCAACGGCGCCCAGTGCGGCTTCTGCACACCGGGTTTTGTGATGTCGATGGTGGCGTATCGTCAGGCCGAAGGCGCATCGGATGACGATGCCGCGATCGATGCAGCGCTTTCGGGCAATCTGTGTCGCTGCACGGGTTACGCGCCCATCGTCAAGGCAATGAAACAGGCGCTTCTGGCTCCTCCTGCCGCCTTCGAGCAGAGGGTGGCAGAGATGACCGAGCGCCTCCACGCGTTGGCAGACGGTCAGGATGTGCTGATCGAGCATGAGGGCAGCAGTCTTTTTGTGCCTGCTACGGCGGAATCCCTGGCGCTACGGCTGATCTCGTTCCCGGATACCGTGATCGTGGCCGGGGCGACGGATGTGGGGCTCTGGGTGACCAAAGCCATGCGCCCTCTGCCGCGCGTCGCGTTCATCGGGCAATGCGCGGATCTGTTGCGTCTGGAGACGGGCGCCCAAGGCCCCTATGCCAAGGGCCTTTATGTCGGCGCCGCCGTCACCTACGAGGAGGCGCGCGAGGCGCTCGCGCGGATTCTCCCCGATTTCGGCGTGCTGATTGGTCGAATCGGCTCCACACCGATCCGGAACAGTGCGACGCTTTGCGGCAATATTGCCAATGGTTCACCGATTGGCGATGGCCCACCCGCGCTGATTGCCGCCGGGGCAATCCTGCATCTGCGTTGCGGCCTTGAGAGACGGGATATGCCGCTTGAGGCGTTCTTTCTGGCCTATGGCAAGCAGGACCGCCGACCGGGCGAGTTTGTCGAGGGTGTGAGCGTACCAGCACCGCTGCCGGGAACCTTCTATCGCAGCTACAAGATCTCCAAACGCTTCGATCAGGATATCTCTGCGGTTCTGGGCGCGTTTGCGCTGCGCTGCGACGCAAAGGGGCGTGTAATCGATGTGCGACTGGCTTTTGGTGGCATGGCGGCTACACCATGCCGCGCCCATCACGCCGAAAAGGCCCTGATGGGTGCCCTGTGGAACGAGGACGCTCTGGAAGCCGCCCGCGAGGCCCTGTCGCTGGATTTCAAACCGCTGAGCGATATGCGCGCCAGTGCCTGGTATCGCCAGACGGTCGCTGCCAATCTGCTGACGCGGTTTTTCGAAGAGAGCCGGGGTGAGACTATGCGTCTCGCCAAGGCAGGGAGCCTGGCCCATGTCTGATGTTCAGGGTCTCATGGACACGCCAATCGCCGGGTCAGGCAGACATTCTGCCGCCGAGGGCGCAGGCCCGGGTTCGATGAAGCACGAAAGCGCCATTCTGCATGTGACCGGGCAGGCACAGTATATCGACGACCTCTCCGAGCCCAAGGGGCTGCTGCATGTCGTGGCGGGGCTAAGCGAAAAAGCCCATGCCCGTCTTGTGTCGGTCGATCTGTCAGCGGTGCGGGATTATCCGGGTGTGGTGCGCGTCATAACGGCGGCAGACATTCCGGGAGACAATCAGACCAGCCCGGTTCACGCCAATGACGAGCCCTTGCTGGCGGTGGATCTGGTCCAGCATGTTGGTCAGCCCATCTTTGCCGTGGTGGCGACCGATCGTGCCATTGCGCGCCGTGCCGTGCGTCTGGCGCGTATCGACTATGATGAACTGCCAGCACTGCTCGATATCGACGCTGCGCGGGCCAATGGAAGCCCTCTGGTCTGGCGCCCGCTGACGATGGAGCGCGGTGCCGTTGGTCCCGCTCTGGAAAGCGCACCGCGCAGGCTGAGTGGCTGCGTAACGATTGGCGGGCAGGAGCATTTCTATCTGGAGGGGCAGGTGGCTCTGGCCCAGCCGGGTGAGGCCGGCGAGATGCGGGTCTGGTCCTCCACCCAGCATCCCTCTGAAACACAGCATCTCGTGGCAAGTGTTCTGGGCCGCCCTCACCATCTGGTCACGACTGAAATCCGCCGGATGGGGGGCGGGTTTGGTGGTAAGGAGTCTCAGGCCAATGGATGCGCCTGCCTGGCTGCGCTTGCGGCAGAGCTGACCGGCCAGGCGGCCAAGATGCGCCTTGATCGTGATGATGACATGATGATCACGGGCAAGCGTCACGATTTTCAGGTGCGATACGATGTCGGCTTTACCAGCCAGGGTGATATTCTTGCCGTGGATATGGAACTGGCGGCCCGTTGTGGCTGGTCAGCTGATCTCTCAGGGCCGGTGACGGACCGCGCCCTGTTTCACGCTGATAACGCCTATTATTACCCCGATGTGCGTTTCCGCTCACAGGCGCTCAAGACCAACACGCAGTCCAATACGGCTTTTCGCGGGTTTGGCGGCCCGCAGGGCATCGTTGCTGCCGAGCGTGTGATTGAGGAAATTGCGTTTGCCACCGGGCAGGACCCGCTCGATATCCGTCTGCGCAATGTCTATGGCACTGGTGAGCGCAATCTGACGCCCTATCACATGGTCGTCGAGGACTCGATCAGCGATCTTGTCATGACGCAGCTGGCAGAGCGCTGCGATTATCGTCATCGCAAGGTAGCCCTCAGAGCGTTCAATGCAACCAGCCGCATGCTGCGCAAGGGGATCGCCCTGGTGCCAGTGAAGTTCGGCATCTCGTTTACGGCAACGCATTACAATCAGGCGGGTGCTCTGGTTCATGTCTATACCGACGGGTCGGTGCAGGTGAATCACGGTGGGACGGAAATGGGGCAGGGTCTGCACACCAAGATGGTGCAGATCGTCATGCAGGAATTTGCCCTGCCTGCTGACTCAGTGCGCATTACCGCCACGACGACCGGCAAGGTGCCCAATACCTCAGCCACGGCGGCATCATCTGGCGCAGATCTGAACGGTATGGCGGTGCTCGATGCCGTGAGCCAGATCAAGGGGCGCATGATCGCTTTTGCTGCTGACAAATGGCAGGTTGCGCCCGAGACAATTTCTTTCACGCCCGAGGGTGTCTGCAGCGGGGACGAGTGTGTCAGCTTTCGTGATCTGGTGTGGCAGGTCTATTTTGCCCGTATCTCGCTGTCAGCCAGCGGGTTTTACAAGACGCCCAAAATCTCCTGGGATGCCGCAACGGGGCGTGGGCGCCCATTCTACTATTTTGCCTATGGTGCGGCCTGCGCTGAAGTCACGCTCGACCTGCTGACAGGTGAGAACACGATAGACCGTGTGGATATTCTTCATGACGCGGGGCAATCCCTCAATCCGGCCATTGATATCGGCCAGATCGAGGGGGCTTTCGTTCAGGGCGCGGGATGGCTCACCACGGAAGAACTCGTCTGGGACGAGAAGGGCCGCCTGCGCACCCATGCGCCAAGCACCTATAAAATTCCAGCCTGCTCGGACCGACCGCATATCTTCAACGTGATGCTGTTGGAAGATGCCCCCAACCGTGAGGAAACGATCTACCGCTCGAAGGCCGTGGGCGAGCCTCCTCTGGTCCATGGCGTTGCAGTTTTGCATGCGCTGTCCGATGCGATTGCCAGCCTGGGCGACTACCGGCGTTGTCCGGGGCTGGATGCACCCGCGACACCCGAGCGGCTGTTGCGCACCATCATGGCCATGAAGTCATCTGTCGCCCAATCGTCCGATACCCGGCCGTCATCTGCTGCCGTGGGCGCTCCGACGGGAGAGAGCGTCTGATCGACCTTGACCTGATCCGGCGCTGGCAACGCGAGGCGGTTGCCGTGCTCCGGATCCTCGTGGCCGACGCTGCGGGCTCGACCCCGCGTGAGGCCGGGGCGTTCATGCTGGTGTCTCACAACGCCCAGACGGGCACGATCGGTGGTGGAACGCTGGAATGGGAATGCCTTGCCCAGGCACGCCGGATTCTAAGCGGTGCCGCCCTTGCGCAGGAGTATCGCTATCGTCTCGGACCCGAGGCCGATCAATGCTGTGGCGGGGCCGTGACGATACGCTACGAACCGGTTTTCGATCTCGATCATGAATTGTCCTGCCTCGAGGCGGAACAGGCTTCATGGCCTGTGGTAAGCGTGTTTGGTGCAGGGCATGTTGGCCGCGCCCTGGCCCAAGCGCTTTCCCCCCTGCCTCTGGCCTTGCGCTGGATTGATTCACGAGCCGATGAATTCGGGCTCGTGCCCGAGGGTGTGACAATGAGCGTGACGCAGGATTGGGAGGCCGAACTCGCCTTGCTGCGCCCCGGTGATGGTGTGGTGATCATGACACCCAGCCATACGTTGGATGCACTTATCACGGCTGCTGCCCTCGATCGTGGCGATCTGGCCTATGTCGGCCTGATTGGCTCGCGCACCAAGCGACGGCGGTTCGAGGCCGGATTTCGTGCGCTGGGGATGGCACAGCACAGGATTGATGCGCTGGTCTGCCCTATCGGGCATCATGACGGCCCATACAGGATCCGTGACAAGCGTCCTTCGGTCATCGCTGCCCTCGTTGCGGCGGAGTTGATCGTTAAACTCGTTCATGGCGGCCAGGCGAGCAATGGGTGTGGTTCAACATAAGCAACGGAATGGCGGGAGGCCGACCATTGCCAGCCCACTGGCCCGACGCGCTGTGATCAGCCATCTGGCAACATCTGCGCGGCCTGGCCCGTTGAACACGCATCAGTAACTTGTATCCAAGGAGACATTCATGACCGGCCCTGGCCCCATACGCGGCGTGTTATTCGATATGGACGGGCTTTTGCTCGATAGCGAAACCCTGTCTCTCGATGCCTTTACTCTCGGCGCGCGTGATCTGGGCTATGACATGGATCATGAATTTGCGCGCCAGATGATCGGCCTGCCCGGTGATGCCTGTGCCCAGCTGGTGATTGACAGCTTTGGCCCCGATATCGATCTGGCTGCATTGTTCAGGAGGCAGAATATCCGTCTGCATGAACTGGTTCAGGCGGGGAAGCTCGTGCTGAAAAAAGGCGTGCTTCCGTTGCTGGAAATGCTCGATGCCCGCCAGCTGCCTCGTGCCATTGCCACATCCTCAGGGCGTGAGCGTACCGAGGCGCATCTGCGTCATGTGGGGATCTATGACCGGTTCGATGCCATCATCACGCGGGACGATGTGACCCGCGGCAAGCCGGACCCGGAGCCCTATCTGCGCGCTGCTGAGGCGATCGGGGTCGAGCCCGCCTATTGTCTGGCGCTCGAGGATTCCCACAATGGCGCCCGCGCGGCCCATGCCGCCGGGGTTAGGGTCATTGTGGTGCCTGACCTGATGGTCCCGAATGAGGAGATCACGGAGAAGGCCCATGCGATCATGAATGATCTTCATGAGGTGTGCGACTTCATCGATCGCGCAGGCTGATTCTTCGCAGTTGAGGGGGGCGGGCGAGGGATACTTACCTGTCCCTTGTCTGCCGTATTCGATTGAAGCTTGTCAGGGGGAGCGCGTTGCGCCCTCAGCCGCTTCTAGTGACAGCCACCGCCCTTGCAGCCGGAGCATCCCCCGCAGGACTTGCCTTCCTTAGGCGTCGGGGCACCCGCCGCGTGAGAGACATGCAGGCCAAGCGCGGTTTTGATGCGGCGCGCATGGGCAGGAAACAGCCGGTTCAGCCAGAACACCACGGCGACCACGATAACGGCGATGACGATGAGAGGCTGGATCATGGGCCTTATCCGCTAAGGGCGACAGTCACATGATAGGTAAGAAATGACGCGAGATAAGCAAGGCCGAAAAGATAGGCCGCAGCACCGGCGACGACTTTCCATGAACGCGTCTCACGCCGCATGACAGCTAGGGTGGAGATGCATTGCGGGGCATAGACATACCATGCCAGCAGCGAAAATGCCGTGGCCATGCTCCAATGAGCGCTGAGCAATGGCAGCAGGGCACTTGCTGCACTGTCTTCATTGGCACCCAGCGCATAGACGGTGGCCAGCGCACTCACCGCGACCTCGCGCGCAGCAAGGCCGGGTATGAGCGAGACGCAGATCTGCCAGTTGAAACCGAGCGGGGCGAAAATCGGCAGCATCCAGTGCCCGATATGGCCAGCGAGGCTGTAATCGATTGCGGCCCCTGTGGCATTGGCGGGCGGGGCTGGGAAACTTGAGAGCGCCCAGAGAAGCACGTTCAGGGAGACAATGATCGTGCCCACGCGGGAGAGGAACATGACCGCGCGCTGCCACAGGCCCAGGGCCACGCTTTTCAGATTGGGCGAGCGATAGGGGGGCAGCTCGAGCATCAACGGATGCTCATCGGACGCCACACCGCGTGTCATGAGACGCGCGGCAACAATGCCGCTGAGAATGGCCACAAGGTAGAGCGCAAACAGCACGAGGCCCTGAAGCCCGAGAAAGCCAAGAACCGTTCGATGCGGCACGAAAGCGCCGATCAGAAGTGTGTAGACCGGCAGGCGCGCTGAACAGGTCATGAGAGGTGCGATCAGGATTGTCACCAGACGGTCGCGCGGGTTCTGTATCGTACGCGCCGCCATGATGCCCGGAATGGCACAGGCGAAGCTGGAAAGCAGCGGAATGAAAGAGCGTCCACTCAACCCGGCCAGAGCCATTACGCGGTCGAGCAGGAAAGCGGCTCTTGGCAGATAGCCTGTCTCCTCCAGGGTCAGGATCCAGAGGAACAGGATCAGGATCTGAGGGAGAAAAACGATGACGGTTCCTGCTCCGGCGAAAATGCCATCCGCCAGAAGGCTGCGCAAAAGCCCGGGTGGCAGGGGTGAGACCACCATCTGCCCCAGAGAGGCGATGCCGGCTTCCAGTGCATCCATGAGCGGCTGTGCCCAGGCAAAGACCGTCTGAAACATGAAAAACAGCACGACCAGCAGAATGATCGGCCCCCAGACGGGGTGCAGGAACCAGCGGTCGAGCCTGTCAGCCAGCCGGTCGCCACGCAAACTCCCTTCATTGGTGTAGCGGGCGATAAGCTCGCCCGCCCGGGCATGCAGGTCGACCTCTTTGCCGGGTGGGGGCGGGGTCAGGGTCTCGGTCTGATCCAGTGCCGCAAGAAGATGGCTCACACCGCTCTTGCGCAGGCTGATGGTCGGGATGATGGGCAGATCGAGCGCTGCGGCGAGGCCCGGCACGTCGATTTTGAGCCCGAGACGCTCGGCCTCATCCATCATGTTGAGCACGACCAGCATGGGGCGGCCCAGCTGCATGAGTTCGAGCAGAAAGCGCAGATGCAGCCGCAGATTGCTGGCTGAGACGACGCAGATGATCAGGTCAGGCTGTTTTTCGGAAGGGTGGCGACCCATGCAGACATCGCGCGTGACATCCTCATCCGGGCTGGTGGCGCTCAGGCTGTAGGCGCCCGGCAGATCGAGCAGGCGTACTGACCGGCCATTGGGCGTCGTGAAATACCCTTCCTTGCGCTCGACCGTGACCCCTGCGTAATTCGCGACCTTCTGTTTGCTGCCGGTCAGCTGGTTGAACAGCGAGGTCTTGCCGCAATTGGGATTACCGACGAGGGCGGCACGCAACGGAAGGGTCTCCGTTACGGTCGAGGTCACGGCATCCATCAGGGATCAGTGATCGCGCTTGAGCGAGACGCGTGCAGCTTCGCCACGACGCAGGGCGAAGCAGGTGGAACCAAGACGAACGGCAATGGGGTCATGGCCGACCGGCCCGGTCGCGACGATCTCGACAGGTGCGCCCGGAATGAAGCCAAGCTCCCCAAGGCGCAGGGCGATCGGGTCATTCTCCGTACGGGAAACGACCTGACTGATCACCGCGTGGGCGCCTTTGGGAAGGGAGTCGAGAGTCATGGGTCAATACACCTGTAATCTGGGGCGAGACGCCCTGAGAACGCTTCTCAATTGCCTAGATAGTCCTTCATGTTTTCTTAGGGAAGGGGGAAGGGGTGAAATCCTTTGATTACGAGCGTGACCTCAGCCTCTGTCCCGGCAATGACATGACGTGCGGCGTTGATGGCTCTGACGAGTGCCGCACGGGCTTGCGGGCTGTTTCGCCAGCAAGTGCTACCAAGCTGATGGGCTATAGTGTGGCAGAGCTCATCCGCTGAGGCGAGCGCGAGTGCAGAAAAACTTGTTATTCCGGCGTCCTCGAGGCGCCGTATTACGGTGGGACCAACGCCTGTTTGCGATAGCAATATATCGCGTTCACGAGCAGAAAAACTCACGGCATTATCTCTATAATGGTTAATTGCAAGTATGTAATCTGTTATACATCAATATATCCATCATATACTTCGGAAAGATGATGGCGACGCAATGGTTTTCAAACATTGCCAAAGGTTTTCCAGCTTTTGATCTCGCTATTTTGATCGGGTTTTGTAGTTGATTCAAGGTAAGGCAAGACTTAATTCAGTGTTCAACGAATTCGCCCAAGCAAGGCGAAATATAAAGTCACAATTCAGCCTGTATCGAGTGCGCACCGTGCCAGCAAACAACCCACAACCCGTTCATGACGTCCTGATCATGGGGGCTGGTCTTGCCAGTCTTACCTTGGCCAAGCAGTTGCTGGACAAGCAGCCGACGCTCGATATCTGCATCGTTCACAATCGCAAGTTTCCCTATCCCGAGCGGATTCACAAGGTGGGTGAATCCACTGTCGAGATCGGTGCCTATTATCTTGCGCAGGTTGTTGGGTGTAAAACTCACCTCGAGACTCAGCATCTGCGCAAGATGGGACTACGCTTTATCCAGACGCAGGGGCTGACGGGTGAGGCACCCTATCGCGAGCTCGGGCTCGAATATTACCCCTATCATACGACTTATCAGATCGATCGCGGACGGCTCGAGAACCATTTGCGTGACGAACTCGGCAACAGGGTCACGCTGATCGAGAATTGTCGTGTCCTTGGAATGGAGAAGGGGAGCGATCACAACACCGTCTCCGTTCGTGATCATGATGGCACCGTGACCACGCGCGATGCACGCTGGGTCGTCGATGCTTCGGGCCGCGGACGCGTATTGATGAAGCAGTTCGGCCTGCAGAAAGAGGCTGCTGTCAATCATTCGGCTGTCTGGTTCCGTGTCGGTGGGGATGTCGACATCAACGAGTTCCTTAACGCCGCCGATGCAGCCAATCCGTTCACTGACGCGCAGGAGCGCGGACGCAGCACCACCCATCTTGTCGGCAAGGGGTACTGGGTGTGGATCATTCCCATCAACAAGCAGACGACCAGCATCGGAATCGTATTCGACAACAGCGTGCACAAGCTGTCAGAGATGAGCTCTCATCCGCTGGCATCGGACTGGCTCAGGCGTCATGAACCGCGCATGCAGGATTATCTCGAGGAGAAGGCTTTCGAGGTCATCGATTTTGTGATGCTGCGCAATTACTCCTATCTTTCCAAGCATTACCTCTCGGAAGATGGATGGGCCCTTACCGGTGAAGCCGCCGGCTTTGTCGACCCTATGTATTCCAACGGGACCGATCTGATCGGGCTCGCGAATACCATGATCACGAACGCGATTACCCGGCCCGACGGGAAGCAGCTGATCGGACAGATGAACGATCTGCTCTCGGAGGTCTATGCTGGTTTCGTCGATACGCATCATGATTCCAGCCCGCGCTTCGACGACTGGAATTACATGTTCGTCAAGACGAACTGGGATGCATGCTTCTATTTCATGTTCATGTGCGTTCTCTTCATGAACGACAAGTTCGACGATATCGAGTTTGTGGAGAGCATTCACGGTACGGTCGCAGAGTTCTACAAGATTCACCACGAGGTCATGACCTATCTGCGGACACCTGGCGCTGTGCAGGGAAATTACGAGTTGGCCGATTTTATCAGTCTGGTCGGTTCCATCCAGGATCATGCCAACCGCACGATCTTCCTTGATGACAAATCGAATGAGGCTGTCGCAGCGCGTCTGGAGCAGAACCTCGAGACTCTGCGTGAACTGGCAGCCTCGATTATCACCACGCAGACTTTCGACGAGAACTACTACAACATGGGCAAGAGGCTCGACGCTGCCTGATCCAGCGACGACTGAATGATAGCGCCGCTCCGCCAGGCTGCCGTGAAGCAGTCATGCCGGGCGGCGTGGCGCGACGTAATACCAAAACTGCGTCGCAAACCTCTGCATTAGCGGGGTGATGTTTCGGATTGCAGCCGGGACAGGCCGGGCCCCGTTTCCTCTGTCGCGATATCCTCTATAGATGACCTATATGATGGGTTGTGGGCGTGAGGCTTTGCCTCGTGCCCCGGAGGAGAGGCAGATGATGCGTGATGCAATCGAACGGCGTGTGAGGCAGGGGGCGGGGGCAGAGCCAGCCGATCTCGTCATACGCAATGTCAGGCTGTTCGATCTGGTCACGGGTGACCTGCTGCCGACCGATATCGCGATCTGTGGTGATTGTGTCGTGGGTATTCTCGACAGCTATGAAGGAGTGCGGGAGATCGATGGGCAGGGACGCATTGCCGTTCCCGGTTTCATCGATACGCATCTGCACGTTGAATCGTCGCTGATTACGCCATTCGAGTTTGATCGCTGTGTGCTGCCCTATGGCGTGACAACGGCGATCTGCGATCCACACGAAATGGCGAATGTGCTGGGCGGCGACGCCTTCGGGTATTTCCTCGAATGCGCTACCCGCACCGTGATGGATCTGCGCGTCAATCTGTCGAGCTGCGTGCCAGCCACACCGTTCGAAACCTCGGGGGCTGTTCTCGATGCTGACGCTCTCATGCACTACCGGTCCCATCCCAAGGTGATCGGGCTCGCTGAATTCATGAATTTCCCGGGCGTGCTTTCATGCCAGCCCGATTGCATCGACAAGCTCGTGGCTTTTGCGGGTGAGCATATCGACGGTCATGCGCCTCTTTTGCGTGGGCACAAGCTCAACGGCTATCTGTCCGCGGGTATTTTGACGGACCACGAGGCCACGCTGGCCGATGAGGCGCTTGAGAAGATCCGCAAGGGTATTACCATCCTCATTCGCGAGGGGTCGGTTTGCAAGGATCTGGCAGCGCTGGCGCCTCTGCTGACCCCCGAGACCTCGCAGTTTTTCGCTTTCTGCACCGATGACCGCAATCCGCTCGAAATCGCGCATGAGGGCCATATCGACTTCCTGATACGCAAGGCCATTGCGCTTGGCGTCGCCCCGCTCGCGGCCTACCGTGCGGCGTCCCTCTCGGCGGCGCGTGCTTTTGGCTTGCGCGATCGCGGGCAGATTGCCCCGGGACAGCGTGCCGATATCGTTCTGCTTGATGACCTCGAAACCTGTCAGGTCGCGCAGGTCTTTTCGGCGGGGCGTCTGGTTGACGAGGCGTTGTTTGCAGCGCGTGAGACGATCGACCCGCAGGGATATGGCACGATGCGCCTCGCCGCGCCGATCACCGCCGAAGATCTGATTATCGCTGCACCGGGGGAAAACAGGCCTGTCATCGGTATCGTGCCGGGGCAGATCATAACGGACTTCCTGCGTTTCGATCTGCCCGTGCAGGGTGGGGCGGTTCAGCCAGACCCGGCACGTGATATCGCGAAGATCTGTGTCATCGCGCGGCATGGCAAGAATGACAATATCGGCCGCGGTTTCGTCAAAGGCTTTGGCCTGAGCACCGGGGCGCTCGCCTCATCGGTGGGGCATGACAGCCATAATCTTTGTGTCGTCGGGATGAATGACAGCGATATGGCGCTGGCTGTCGCGCGACTGGCCGAACTCGGTGGTGGCTTCGTGGCGGTCCGGGAGGGTCACGTCGTGGCCGAATTGTCCCTGCCCTTGGCTGGGCTGATGAGCGACAGACCCTTCGAGGTTGTGCGGGCCGATCTGGAAAAACTGCGTGCGGCAGTCGGCGCCATGGGGGGCACGCTGGAGGAGCCCTTCCTGCAACTGGCGTTCCTGCCGCTGCCGGTCATTCCGCATCTCAAGATCACAGATCTCGGGATGATCGATGTGGATACCATGACACTGGTATCCTGAACGTTGGATAAACAAGGTTGATCAGGGCTGCGCCGGTGTGTACCGGCGCAGCGCCTTGCTCAGAAGTTGGTGGTGAACTGGCCGCCAATCACAGCGGCGTCGTTGAAGGTGGTTGTGGCACCGGGATGCTGCAGATACTGGAAGTCAAACTGCAGCGCCGTGGCCCGTGCCAGATGCACGCTGTAGAAAGCTTCCCAGACCTGTTCCCAGTTCTGCACGCCGTAAACGTTGCCCCACTGGTTGGACACGAAAGGCAGCCCCAGAGCGACTGAGGATTCCTGCTGCAAGCGCACCGAGCGGCTCATGTTCATATGCTGGAACATGACACCGATCTGGTCGAGCGGGCGATGCCAAGGCGTGCCGCTTTGAAGGAGGCCGATCCATTCATGATCACGCATGGCCACCACATTGCCCTGGGCGTAACCGACACCGCCGATAACGATCAGACCATCGGCCAGGCCTTTACCACTGCGCATGAGCATCTGGTCGAACATGAACCAGCTGGACCACATACCCGATTGCTGGCGCGCGCCCAGGCCGCTGGCCTGATAGGAGCCGCCATAGCGATCCTCATAAAGATGCGGGTAGCGTGAATTGTCGTAATAAAACCCGACCTTGTAGTGACCCAGCAGCTTGTCCTTGCCGAATGCGGGATCCCAGCCAGCCTCGAACTGAGAGCTGAGCTTGCCCAGACCATCCTGGGCAAGGGCCCAGCCTGACACGCCGCCATTGAAGGAATGCGGGCTGACGGCAAACAACCCACCCATGAGATAGGTGCGCTCCGTCGGGCGCACGCGCAGCACGGCGCCGATATTGGCAGAGGGCCAGTCGCGTCCGCCCGGCGCATATTTGCCCGGTGCAAAATTGCCGCACACGCTGACATTCATGAAGTTACAGGCAAGTGCATCGAAGTCGAAGAACGTCCCGGTAGGAATCACACCAGCGGAAAGAATGACCCGGTCATGTAGGAAGGTCTTGTCAGCGTACATCGAGACAAGATGGGCGACGACATTGCCGCGCGCGCCGTAGATCTGCTCGGGGTTGGAGACATAATCGCCCAGCGAGTAGCTGAAATTGCGGCCATGACCGTTCACGACCAGCATATGTGTCCAGAATCCCTTGAACCCTGCCAGCTTCTGCCAGTCGATGTCGAGTTCGGCTGCAACCTGACCGGCAAAGACATTATCACGCGTGCGCCCACCCGTGAGATTGCCCATATATTCCTCGTTAAGCGCTATGTTGAGGAAGATACCGCGCTCTTGCATCCAGCTTTGCGCCCCGCCCCAGTCACCCAGAAGATGCGGATTACCATAGAGGGAAGGAACAAGCGGCCCGATGGGCACAGCGCCCTGACCGGCAATGGGAAAACCCATCGCAACGTAATCGTCACTCTCGAGGGTCTTGGCCGTCTGCGCCTGAGCGTGAACCTGTGTGGCTGAGACCGCACCGCAGGCGAGCGTCAGCGACAGGGCGAGAGAGGCTCGCCATCGCCTTGCGGGACGTCTTTTATGGCCCGCAGAGGGGCACGCGCCAGATGGGCTGGAAGGGGTGTGCGGGATCAGTTCTGTTCTGCTCATCACTCTGACTGGTCTGAGTTGGCCGCTGCCTTCAAGCGGCAGCGTGATTGCACAAGGCATTAACAGAAAGACATGTTCGCGCAACACCAAGAAAAAATACAAGATTTCGTGTGATATTGTTACAAACTCGTGAGAGGATTGAGGGATTTCTCACGCCTGTCCCCACCTCCACTCATGCCTCGTAGGTTTTGCGTCCGCCAACCCAGATCTCGCGCACGGCAAGTGCTGCATCCATTACCACCATATCGGACAGCTTTCCGCAGTCGAGTGTGCCACGGTCGTGAAGGCCGAGATAACGCGCCGGGTTGCTGCTCACCAGTGCGCTCGCTTCAGGCAGGGAGGCCCCATGGGCCACAGCATTGCGCAAGGCCTGATCGAGCGTCAGCACGCTGCCAGCCAGCGAACCGTTCGGCAGGCGGACCACGCCATCCTTGATGACCACATCCTGACCACCGAGCGAACTCGGGCCGTCAGGCTGACCCGCGCCACGCATGGCATCGGTCACAAAAACCAGACGATCACGCATGACGCGTGAGGCGAGCCGGAAATTGGCCGGATGCACGTGATGGGTGTCGAAAATCATTTCCGCATAGCTGGCGTCATGACACATCAAGGCGGTGACCGGGCCCGGATTGCGGCCCTCCACAGGCGACATGGCATTGAAAAGATGCGTCCCGCCGCCGACCCCTCCTGCCGTACAGATACGGCAAAGGGCGGTTACGCTCGTTTCGTAATCTGCCGTGGTATGGCCGAGACTGACGCGGATGCCGGCAGCAGCGAGGCGATCTATAGCCTCATCAGCGTGCTCTATCTCGGGTGCAAGAGTCACCACGCGCACGCATCGGGCTGCCAGCACATCATCGAGCTTGTCGGAGGTGGGGGCTATGGTGAAAGGCGGTTGCGCCCCGAGCTTGTGAGGGCTGACAAAAGGGCCCTCCAGATGGACACCATGAATACGCGGCTCATCGGAACCGGGATTTTCCATGATGCCGGCCACATCATGAAGCGCGCGCATGACATCGGCCCAGGGACGGGTGATTGTGGTTGGCAGGATTGTGGTCGTGCCATGCTGCATATGAAATCGTGCGAGCGTTCTGATGGCCTCGGGGCCATCCATCGTGTCAGCGCCGCCCCCGCCATGTACGTGCCCATCAATGAAGCCGGGCAGGATGTAACGATCGGTCGCCCCGGTAGCCGGCTCGATGGATCGGATCACTTCATCGAAGGAAATTGTACCGGGCATGATACGATCTGGCAGGACGATCTGTCCGGTAAGCTGGGTAAGCACGATCCTATTCTCCCTGTGAGAGCCCGACGCGGCCATAGCGGCGGGCGTAACCGAGAATGATGAGATAGGCCGGAATGACGATCATGGCGAACATGCCCTGAAAGCCGAAGACCGGTTTGAGCCAGACATAGAACTGGGGCACGACCGCACCGCCGCTATACGACATGACCATGATGGCCGAGGCCATGGCCGTGAGATGACCGGCGCCGCGTATGGCAATCGGGAAAAGGGTGGGCATGATCATGGCATTGGTCACACCCAGCAGTGCGACGCAGAAAACGGAGGTATAGCCATGGGTCAGTACCGCCAGAACGGTCAGCACACAGCCGACAAGGCAGGACAGCTGTACATAGACTTCCTGCCGTATGAACCGCGGTACGATGATGAAGCCCATGATATAGCCGACCAGCATCCCCGTCAGCGTCAGGGCCGTGAAGAATTTGGTCTCATCCAGAGGCAGGCCAAAGCTTTGCCCATAGGTGCCAATCGCATCGCCCGCCATCACTTCGATGCCGACATAAAGGAACATCGCAATGAAACCGAACACCAGATGCGGCTTGAAGAAGCTCGGGCTTGCGCCGTCGCCTGTCTGGATTGGGGGGGCTTCAAGATTGGGGAGGGGGGCGAAGGCCACGATGGCGGCGATAATCACCAGAATGCCGGCCATACCCAGATAGGGCAGATAAAGCGCCTGCACGAAATTGTTGAGCAAGGCTTCACGGACAACAGGGTCGGTAGCAGATTGGGCTTTCTCTGCGACGGCACCGATATTGCGCATGACCAGGAGGCCAAGCACCAGAGGCGCTAATATCCCTGCAGTCTTGTTGCAAATTCCCATGATCGAGATGCGTTGTGCCGCGCGATCGGCTGGTCCCAGCAGGCTGACCAGCGGGTTGATCACCACCTGCATGAGCGAAATACCCGCCCCGAGGATCAAGAGGCCGGTCAGAGCCCCCGGATAGATACGCCACGCGACAAATTGTCCGAAAACCGCGACGCCAAGAGCCGAGACGAGCACCGAAAGGGTGAGCCCTGTCTTGAGGCCGAGGCGTTGAGCAATCAAAGACGTTGGAATGGAGAACAGGAAAAAGGAGAAATAAAACGCTAGCGGAATGAAAAAGCTGCTGAATTCGCTTAGCGAGAAGGCCACGCGTACAAACGAGATGAGCGGACCGTTAAGCCAGGTCACGAATCCCATGGCGAAGAAAATCAGCGCAGCGATAGCCAGGGCGCTGTAGCCATAAGGGCCAACCAGCCGGTTATCATGTGAAGTGAGTTGGGACATTTTTCGGTAGATCCTCAACTTGAACGAGAAACTATTTATTTTACAAAATGAACTATGCGGATTATAGGTAAGATGCGCCAATCTGGCCAGCATCATTTGCAAGTTTCGGTTTCACAATAATCGGAAGTGCGCGAAGGCGCTGAATCTCTCGCCCCTCCTGTTGGGCGCCCACGGGCAGGAGAACGGAGCTGGCTCTGCGTCGGTGGGGCTGAGGAAATTCAGACTTGAGGATGACGCGCCAGGCAGGTCCAAGGCGTTGCGATCCGGACGTCGTCACGAGGTCTCACTCGGGAGCCGTATTGCCTGCGTGCGATAACCAGGACGACATGGGTGATCGGGTCGGCGAAACAGGGCGATCCGGGCTGGTCATCGCGATTTTGCTCACCATATTCATGAATGGCAGTGGGACGCATGGCTGCACGCTGTGCGACACCACCACATCGTACCGATATGCCGCCCGGCGCGTCTCAACATGAAGGTCGGGGTGGGTGGAATATCCGGGTACGCATGGAGGCGCTCGTCAGACAAGGTTTGAATCTCACCTGATATAATTTCCTACATAAAACAATGCTTGAACAAACGAGCGGTATATAAACAATAATAACTGTAAAAAAAATTAGGCCTTGTATAATCACGGCGAATCAAAGGATAAGTATGTCCTTGGCCGATGGGTTATAGTTAGGTTTTAGCTGATGGTTCTGGACAGGGGTGTGACTATTTAGGTAGATTCAAATTTGACTTCTGGTTCGGATTGTATCACGCCTTCTTCAGGGGAAATGCTTCGGCGTCCCGGAATATGGAAGATAGAAGACCAACAATTACTTTAGCAGATGAAATAAGAGATGTTCTCGACAGGCCATCATCGTATCCTGAGTGTGCTCAGCCGTTCCGGGCCGCAAAGTCGCACTGACCTCGCGCGTGTCCTCAATCTGAGCAAGGCGAGTGTGACCGCTCTGGTACGTGAATTGATAGAGCGTAACATTCTGGATGAGAGAGAACGGGTCTTCGGTTTTGGTCGTCCGTCGGTCATGCTCGGACTCAGGCAGGATGCGGCGAGTTTTATCGGGATATCGCTGCAGAGTGACCCTGCCCACGTGGTGCTGACAGACCCTCATGGGCGCATTCATGCCCAGCTGACTTTTCCGCTTCTGTTCGATGTCGAGCCCTGTCTTGCTGCCATGGCCGAGGCCGTTGGAACGGTACTCGGCATGGCCCCGCCGGATATCGGCAAGGTTGCAGGTGTCGGCGTCGTCATTGCGGGGATTGTTTCGTCCGATAGCCAGACGTGCCTCGCCTCGGAAACACTGGGGTGGCACGATGCCGAGATCGGTTCGCGTCTGTCCGCCATGACAGGTTTGCCGGTCTTCGTCGAGAACGATGCGAATGCTCTTATTGTAGCGGAACAGCTTTTCGGTAATTCCGGCGATTTGCAGGATTTCAGTCTCGTTTTTGTCAGCGAGGGCATTGGCGGTGCGCATATCGTCAATGGGCGGCTTCATAGGGGGCGGCATGGGGGGGCCGGTGAGATGTCACATGCCCCGATTGCCATTGATGGCGAAGCGCTTCCATGCCGCTGCGGGAACAAGGGGTGTCTCGAAACTCTGGCTGCGCTCCCTGCCATTCTGGGAGCAGCGCGCCGTGTAGGCTTGCCGGATGATATTGAGGGTATCGACCAGATGGCGACGGATGGCCATCCCGAAGCCCTGACGATATTGCACAGGGCTGGTACGGCGCTGGGCGTGGCACTGTCTCAGGTGATCCAGTTTGTCGATCCTGCCCGTATCGTTGTCCGCCTCGATCCCCATCTGGTTGAAAGCGTTTTTGCCCGCGCGCTGCGTCAGGCGGTGGAAGCTCATGTTCTGCGTCGTGACAGTTACCTTACCGAGTTGCACCTGGCGCCGCTTCAGCCACTGGATTTTGCCACGGGTGCAGCCAGTCTGGCGGCTCAGCACTTCCTGTTCGGCAACGCCAATCTTTAATCGCGCTGCGCCTCAAGGGTGTTTGTGAGCGGCTTCGCCTGAGGGCTTCGGGTTGCGACGGGCATGTTCCCTGTGCTTGGTCTTTCGAGGGCTGCACGTCTCCTTGCCGGGTTCTAGGCGTGCGGGGTGGGCGGGTCAGTCTACTGCGAGGCGACCGGAAGGGGAAGCGAGATGACACGTGAAGCGTGAACAGGGTGTCGTGCCAGGGCAGCGCGCCAAATCTCATGAGGTCGACCGGTTACGGACCCTTACCGGAACGACGAGTCTGGAGATCTGCATTGACGATATGGCGGGGCTTGAAGCAGCCCAGCTTGATCAGGTCGATCGCATCGAACTTTGCGCAGCGCTAGACCTTGGGGGCCTTACGCCCTCAGGCGGGTTTTTGGCGCAGGCGCGGCGCTCCCGCGTGCCGGTGTTTGTGATGATCAGACCGCGAGCAGGCAATTTCATATTTTCTCCCACAGACATTGCCCAGATGGAGAACGATATCGCGCTCGTACGGGAGGCGGGTATGGATGGTGTTGTGTTGGGCGCTTCTCTGGAAGATGGAACGCTCGATTATGCGCTGCTCGAGAGGCTGTCACTCGCCTGTGGGAGTCTGCACAGGCAATTGCATCGTGTTTTCGACCTCACACCTGACCCGATTGCGGCACTCGATATGGCGATGGATCTGGGGTTCGAGCGCGTACTGACATCCGGGCAGGCCATTCGTGCGCCTGATGGTGCGGCCTGTTTGCGCAGGCTGAATGATCACGCGCGTGGTCGTATCGACATCATGGCTGGCAGTGCTGTGCGCCCCGACAATGTGGGCGACCTGATTGCGTCAAGCGGTGTGAAATCGTTCCATGCCTCTTGCCGGATAAAATCAGCAGTGCAGGATGGGCGACTGGATCATTTCGGATTCGCAGCGTCTCACGCTGTGACATCTTCTGCGGAGATCCTTCGGCTGCACGAGGCGATACGCACGGCATGCCCGGAGTGACCTGCTTCTGAAAAAGGATTGGGCCTGATGTTTCTCCCGAAAAGGGTAATCCACTCCGGGGTTGCGCTTGGTGTATTGCTGGCTGGCTGTGCCGCGATCCGACCTGCCTTGGCTGCGCCATTGACCCCGATTTTCATGCCCCAGCCTGCCAGCGTTGCACTGGATGCGCAGAGCCTTGCGCTTACGGCGCTGCCGGATATTCACTGGTCACACGCGCCCACCCCCTTGCTGAAACGGGCTGCTGCGCGCTTCAGCGCACGTCTCGCAGCGGCTGGCGTTCGCCCCGCGACGGGTCATGGGCCCACGTTCACGATCGACGTAGGGCGAGACCCTGCCTATCTGACGCTCGACGCGCATGAGGCCTACAAGCTGGATATTTCTGCCACGGGTATCAGGCTGACTGCCGATGGCCCTGCTGGTGTAATCCATGGTTTTGCCACGCTGCTGCAGATGCTGGACACGAGAGGCGCTGCACCGGTGATCGCGCAGGGGCGTATTGTCGATGCGCCACGCTTCAAATGGCGCGGTCTCATGTTCGACGTTTCGCGTCATTTCCAGTCCACCGATACCATCAAACGCCAGCTGGATGCGATGGAACTGACCAAACTCAATGTCATGCACTGGCATCTGAGCGATGGAACCGGCTTCCGGGTGGAGAGCAAGCGCCTGCCACGCCTTCAGGAACTCGGCGGGCATAGCCGTTACTACACGCAGGATCAGATACGCGAGATCATCGCCTATGCTGCCGACCGGGGCATACGGATCGTGCCGGAATTCGACGTGCCGGGGCATACGCTTTCCATTCTGGCGGCCTATCCCGAGCTTGCCGCGCAGCAGCCCGTCGTGACGATGAAGGACTGGGTGAAGGATTGCGATGTCGCTTCGGGTAATGGCGAGACAACGACCCATTGCGCGAAGCACCCTAACCTCAACACGCCGGCAATGGACCCGACGAGCCCCAAAGTGCTCGAATTCGCCCGTATCCTGTTTGCCGAAATGGCACGGCTTTTCCCGGATCGCTATTTTCATACCGGGGGTGATGAGGTGGTATCCAGCCAGTGGACAACCAACCCGCAGATCACGGCCTATATGCAGGCGCACGGCTACAAGGATGCGCCTGCCATGCAGGCGGCCTTTACCGCAGAGATCGAGAAGCTCCTCGCTGCCGATGGCAAGATCATGATGGGCTGGGATGAGGTAAGCGAGGCCCCCATACCCAAAAACGTCGTTGTCGAGGCCTGGCGCGGCTCCAAATGGATTGGGTCCGCCACGCGTGTCGGTCACCCGGTGGTCGTGTCATCGGGATATTACCTCGATCTGCTCAATCCCTCGACCACACATTATGCCGTCGACCCGTTCGATACGCGTGCCGATGGTCTCGCACCCAATCTGCCGGGGCAGAAACCTCGTCCGCTTGACGATGCCTTTACGCTCGATCCCAATGCGCCACCGCTGGACGAGGCTCAGAAGAAACTGGTGCTGGGTGGTGAGGCACCGCTCTGGACGGAAGTCGTATCTGATGAAATGGTCGATGCGCGTCTTTGGCCGCGTTCCGCCGCCCTTGCCGAGCGTTACTGGTCCGATCAGTCGGTAAGAGACCCGCAGGCCCTTACAGATCGGCTTCCGCTGGTCATGAATATGCTCGAGACATTCGGCTTGCAGGCGAGTGATCATCAGGCCCGGATGATTGCCCGTCTGACCCCGCAGAATATCACGCCATTGACGCAGCTGGTCGCGATTACCGTGCCGGTGCGCAATTATGCAATCAACCGGCTTGCGAGCCACAAGGGTGATGAAATCCTGAGTTCCCCTGCGGCAATTGCGGGACCGGACAGCTTTGAGGGGAACGAATTCAACGCGCTTGCCGCGCGCTACAAGGCAGGAGATCGTAGCGTTATCGCTGCGGTGCAGAGTCATCTTTTACGCTATATCGGCAACGACAAGGCGTTTCAGGCTTTACCCGCGCAGCCAGTCATTGATGAGGTGAAGCCCGTTTCGGCTCAGATCGCGGCGTTGTCACAGCTTGGCCTAGACGCCATGCAGCCGGGCAGGAAAAGCAAGGACTGGCATGAGCATGCCGAGGCTCTCCTTGCCGAGCAGGATGCCGCTTACGCCGCGAGCGCTGACCACGAAGCCTCGAACCATACGAACCAGCCCCCGGGAGGGCTGTTGATTGCTATTGTGCCTGGCATAAAGGCGCTGATCGCCAGCACCGACTGAAAAAAAGGGGCTCCGGTTGATTATTCCGGAGCCCCTTTCCCATTCAGGAGAATATCCTGGGCACTGATATGGAAGGGGCAGCGCCCCTAGGATACGCCGCGCCACGACGCCTACCCGTAAAACAGGCTTAAAAATGCGACGCAGCACACGGGATTTTCAGCGCGGCCGGAAGTCTGCATCGCGTCTCGTCTGCTCTGTCAGGGCAGAGGCGCTGGCCTCGTCCAGAATGACCGTGCAATGGTCATGAAGCCGAATGGCCGACGCGCTGACCTGCGGCGTGACATCACCTTCAAGGGCGCACGCCACGATATCTGCCTTGGCAGAACCAAGCGCAAGAAGCAGAAGATGTTTCGCTTCGAGAATGGTCCCGACGCCCATCGTCAGGGCCCGATCAGGCACCTTTTGAGGGTCACCACCGAACATGGCGGCGTTCTGCTCGCGGGTGCGCTCATTGAGCGTGACACAGCGCGTGCGCGTGTCGAATGGCGAGGGCGGTTCGTTGAAGCCGATATGCCCTGTATCGCCGATGCCGAGTAATTGCAGGTCAATCCCGCCTGCATTGCGTATCGCCTGCTCGTAATCCGCACATTCCTGCGCAAGATCAGCGGCGACCCCATTTGGAAGGTGTACGTTTGTCTGGGAAATATTGACATGACGAAAAAGCAGATCGTTCATGTAGTAATGATAGGACCTGCGGTCATCGGCGGAGAGGCCAACATACTCATCAAGATTGAAGCTGGTCGTGCTTGAAAAATCGAGCCCCTGTTTCTGGTGTAGTCGGACCAGATCCCCATAGACGCCTTCCATGGTCCGCCCTGTCGCCAGGCCGAGCACAGGCGATGCGCAGGAGGTCATCACTGAGGCAATTTCGGCTGCGGCGAGTCGCATGGCGGAGCTGGACTCTGGCATAATAATAAGGCGCATGGACGGTCATGATCCTGTGTTGTGAAGCCCCTGATACATCCGGGGCAATACCGATTCCATCTCCTGATAAGACCTCCCCCTTTGTTTATCGACATAAATTAAGTGAAAATCGCGGGATCGACACTCAAACGTGACGTAATGCTGGTTTTCTGGCATTAATTTTGCCGAAAACTGGCAAATCACTTAGTTTTTCCAATAAACAATTGCAGGGCGAAAATCAGCCGTCTAACGTTTTGCAGGAACGCGGAACGATCTGGACGGACAACAAACTGTTCTTCCCATCGCGGCCGATTTATTTTGAATCCTCCACGCAGACGGGAGTGGACCATGCGCCATCTAAGACGTGATCTCCTTGTTTTCTGTTCCGCTATCGCAATGAACTCGGTGGTTGGCGCAATCGCCGCACAGGCAGCGGAAACGCCCGATGGAAGCGGACAGTCCGGCAAGGCGCCGGTTGCCGCTCCGGCGCATAAGGCAGGCGCTGCGCATCGCCGGGCGGGGAGTGCGACTGAGGGGTCTGTTCTGGGGGCCAACCCGCAGGCAGAGGAAATCTCGGTCAGATCATCCAGCCGTCATGCGGATGGGACGACCAATACCACGCCGGGCGGCGGGTTGATGCCAAAGCAGACTGCGCCGCGCTCACAGAGCGGGGTGACGCGCGACTTCATTGCCAAGCAGGCGCCCACGGGCAATATCTCGTCGATGATCGCCAATCTGCCGGGCGTGGTCTATGCTAATCAAAGCCCGCTTGCGACGGCGGGTGACAATATCACCATGCGTGGCATGAACCAGAGCCAGATCGGTTACCTGTTTGAAGGTGCACCGCTGGCTGATCCGATCAATTACGAGCCTTACACGGCGATGCTTGTCGATACGGAAAATCTGGGCTCCGTGACGGTTTCACAAGGCTCGCCCGATCTCAATGCGCCGACATTCAACGCGGTTGGTGGGCAGATTTCAGCGACAGCGCTCAACCCGTCGCACAAATATGGTGGCTTCATCAATCTGATGGGAGGCAACAAGAGCGCCAACAAGGAATTCCTCCGTCTGGATACGGGTGATATTGGCCAGACTGGCATTCGTGGTTTCGTATCGTTTTCGCACCAATCGAACAATAACTGGCGTGGTCCCGGCGGGCTGAAACGCTATCATGTGGATGCGAAGTTCGTGAAGGAATGGGGTGATGGCAACTCGATCAGCGCCATTTTCGGCTTCAACAAACAGGAGCAGACGCCTTTTCGGTCGCCAACGGCGGCCCAGTGGAAGCAATGGGGCGAGGGGCTGACCTATAGCGATCACTACACGCCAGGAGATGCCAGCTACTACAAGCTTCAGTTGAGCAATCTGAACTCGGAGGATGTCGTGGTGCCCATGCATTTCACGCTGGCACGCGGGCTCAAGCTGAGTGTCACGCCTTATTATGTTCACCAGTTCGGCCCCGCTGTAGGTGGTGAGAATATTCCGGCATCCGGTGGTACTTTCGGGACGCAGGTCTATGGCAATCTGAACCAGCCTTACGTCACCAACGGCAAGATCACGACGGTTGCGGTCGATCCGTGGAACCAGAAAGTCGGTGCCATCAATACGTCTCTGGACTGGACCTCCGGGCACAACACGCTATCTGGCGGTTACTGGTATTCCTATGCAACCCATGAGGAGCACTCGACCTTTGCGACCGTGGATTTCTCGGGCAAGGCTGCCAATTCCTATGGAGCCTATGGCATCCGTGTGCCGGGCGGTGATCTGCTGAGCGGCTACAACCTCAATTTCATGCAGCAGATCAACGCGCTGTTCATTGCCGACACGCTCAAACTGCTCAATGACAAGCTGACACTGAGCGCGGGCTTTCGTACGGTCATGGTCTCACGTCAGGGGACGAATGACGTACCCGGAGCCGATCCCTACAAGACAGTGCGCAATTACTTCGCACCTCTGCCACAGGTGGCCATCAGCTATGCGCTGACGTCCAAGGACCAGATCTATATCAATGGCACGACCTCATTCCGTGCGCCGGCTTCGGTGCAGGCCTATAGCCAGATTTTCGATCCCAACTCAGTTGGGGCCACATCACAGCCAGGCAGCCTGAAGGGCGAGTACGGTATTGGTGAGGAAATCGGTTATCGTCATAACGGCACGCTGATCCATTTTCAGGTTTCAGCATTCAACATGAACCTGACCAGTCATCAGGTAAGCTCCACCTCCTATATTCCTGGCACCAATACGCTGGTTTCCATGCCGATCAATGTGGGTGGCGAGACGATCCGCGGTATTCAGGGGGAGCTGGGCCTCAAGCCCTGGCATCATTTCAGCCCTTATGTCTCGGCCCAGTACCTGCACGCGACAACGGATAATAATCTGCCTGTCTCGGCGACCAACGCAGCGGGTCAGTCTGTCATCGATTATCTGCCAACGGCGGGCAAGACGATGGTGGCCACACCGCATGTGACGGCGTCCGTCGGTCTTGCCTATGACGACAACAGGCAGTTTTTCGGGAATTTCAGCCTGCGTTATATCAGCTCGCAATATTCCACGTTCATGAATGACCAGCGCATGCCGGGCTATGTCGTGTCAGACATCACGCTCGGTTATCGCCTGCCTCATGTCGCGCATTTGAACGGCCCGAAAATCCAGCTCAATCTGGTCAATATCGGCAACAACATCTATCGTTCCGCACCAGCCAGTTTCGTCACCAGCGCCCAGAGCCGCACAGGGATTTACGGCAATCAGACCAAAGCTGGCTCACCGATCTATCTTGTTGGTGGCAACTTCGCGGCTCTGGTTTCACTCTCGACCGGGTTCTGATCCGGGGTGGATCAATAACCGGATCGACTTGACTCATCGCCCCCGCCCGGAGAATGTCCGGGCGCGTTTCAATGGCCTAGAGACGGGAAACACGTGCGGAACAACGATATTGTCGCCATTGATGGCGGCGGCACGAAAACACTTCTTCTGCGCGTCAGACCTGACGCCTCCCTTGCCGACATACGCAAGGCCGGTGGGTCGAATCCGTTTGACGTGCCAGAGTGGCGGAGCGTGATTACAGGGCTGCTGGAGGGACAGCAGCCCTATATTCGTACGGCTGCTTTCGGCATGGCTGGATTTGGCGAGAGCGGGCGTCTCAGCCGCGAACTGGCGCAGACACTTGGTGCAGCCTGTCCCGCGCCTCATGTCATCCATAATGATGTCGATATGGCCTGTCGGGGTGCCTTTCTGAACGGGCCGGGCGTGCTGCTGCTTTCCGGCACAGGGTCGATGGCCTGGGGGCAGGATGAGCAGGGGCGGACAGCCCGTGTAGGTGGCTGGGGCAGTCTCTTTGGCGATGAGGGAAGTGCCTACTGGATCGGGCGTCTGGCCCTTGCGCATCTGGCGCAGGTTCTGGATGGGCGCCTCCCTGACGAGACCGGCTTTCAGGCGCGTTTTGCAAGGATGCAGGGCTGGCCGGAGGAAATTACCGGGTGCACGAGCGCTCTTCAGGAATGGTATGCAGGGCTGCACGAGGCCAGACCGGCTGTGGCAGCCCTTACCGCAGGGCTGGGACGACTGGCAGAGCAGGGGTGTATCGTCTCGCATGACCTGTTTGCGCAGGCGGCAGAGCACCTTGCGCGGCATGTCCATGCCCTGCGTCACAGGCTCGACGCGCCGCATCTGGCATGGAGCTATGCCGGGGGCACCATGCGCAGCCCTGTTCTGCGCGAGCGTATCACGCAGCAATGCGGTGCGCCTGTCGCGCCGGGTCTGCCCCCCATCGGGGGAGCCGTGCTCGTTGCGGCTCAGCTGGCGGGCTGGGTTACGGACAGCGCCTTTGTCGCGCGACTGGGTGAGGCTCTGGAGGCTGCCGGGATCAGCTAGGGCGCTTCGGCGCTCTCGCAGCCTCTATCGCGTAACAACGATGACGACGTGATGGCAAGGCGTGCCTCGCCGGTCTAGGGTGGCGAGATCACGCACCGGAATGGAGCTTGCGATGCGCGTCGCGCTTGGACAATTCATCGTTTCGGCCCAATGGGAAGAAAACCTTGCCATAGCGAGCGGGATGATCGCGCAGGCCCGAGCGGGTGGCGCGAAGCTGCTTGTTCTGCCGGAGGGGATATTGGCGCGCGATCCGGCAGACCCGGATCATGTACTGCGCACGGCGCAGAAGCTGGATGGGCCGTTTGTGACCGGGTTGCTGGCGGTCACACAGGATATCACGGTCGCGTTTTGCGTGAACGTGCCTGATGGGGCAGGGCGGTTTCATAATACGCTCGTTGTCATGCGCGATGGTGCTATCCTGACCTGCTACAGAAAGCTGCATCTTTACGATGCCTTTGCCATGCAGGAATCACGCCTGATTGCCCCCGGCCATGACCTGCCACCTGTTCTCGATATCGGTGGCGTGCGGATCGGGTTCATGACCTGTTACGATGTGCGCTTTCCGGAAATCGCGCGTCATCTGGCGCTCTCGGGTGCGGAGGCGATTGTTGTGCCTGCTGCCTGGTTACGCGGGCCCGGCAAGGAGCGGCACTGGGAAATCATGCTGGCGGCCAGAGCGCTCGAAAACACCTGTTATGTGCTGGGGGCGGGCGAGTGCGGTCCGCAGAATATCGGCAACAGTATGGTGATCGACCCGCTTGGCGTGGTGGTGGCCGCGCAGGGCGTCCGGCCGGGGCTGATCATGGTGACGCTCGATTGGAGCCATGTGCAGGAGGTCAGGCGCATATTGCCTGTGCTCGAAAACCGGCGTTTCGCTGCGCCTGTTCTGCGCGACGATCTTTGAGAGTGCAGCGAGGATGCAGGGCGTGGTCGCCTCTTTCTGGCGACAGTGCTGCCCTTCTTGCGCTCTCACGAAGCGGTGACCTCTCGCGAGCTTGAGTAAACCCGACCGGCTTTTTCATGTTTATCTCATGAATAACGTTAAACGGCACAGTAATTCTGTTGCTGATAACGGCTATACTGAGTTCGGGCGGTTAGGCCCAGACATCCCCCGAAGGTGTCGCCCTACCGCCTGCTGAAAAGGTAGATAAAATGTCGGGAAACAAGGCAGCCCCTCCATTTCGCGAACGCTATGGCAATTTCATCGGCGGACAGTGGCGTGAGCCAGTTTCTGGCCAGTATGTCGATAATCACTCGCCAGTTGATGGTCGCGTGCTGTGCCAGGTTCCCCATTCCACCCCTGCTGATATCGATATGGCGCTCGATGCCGCCGAGCAGGCGCGTGAGTCCTGGGGCCGGACCTCGGTGGCTGACCGGGCGCTTCTTCTGCTCAAGGCAGCGGACCGTATGGAGGCCAGTCTCGACCTCATTGCCCGTGCCGAAACCTGGGATAACGGCAAACCGGTGCGTGAGACGCTCAACGCCGATATTCCGTTGGCGATTGACCATTTCCGCTATTTTGCCGGGTGCATCCGGGCGCAGGAAGGCAGTCTGGGCGAAATCAACGACACCACCGTGGCTTATCATTTTCATGAGCCGCTGGGTGTTGTCGCGCAGATCATTCCCTGGAATTTCCCGATCCTGATGGCCGCATGGAAGCTGGCGCCTGCGCTTGCCGCTGGTAATTGTGTGGTCATGAAGCCCGCTCAGACGACGCCCGCCAGTATTCTGGTGGTAATGGATATCATTGGTGATCTGTTTCCGCCGGGCGTGCTCAATATCGTCAATGGCAGCGGGCGCGATGTAGGGGATTACCTTGCGAAAAGCCCACGCATCGCCAAAGTGGCCTTCACGGGTTCGACCGGTGTGGGCAAGACCATCGCTCATGCCGCCGCGGAAAATCTCATTCCTGCGACGCTCGAACTGGGTGGAAAATCCCCCAATATCTTCTTTGCCGATGTGATGGATCGTGATGATTCCTATCTCGACAAGGCCATTGAGGGGTTTGCCATGTTCGCGCTCAATCAGGGGCAGATCTGCTCCTGCCCGAGCCGTGCGCTGGTGCATGAATCCATTTATGAGCGCTTTATGGAGAAAGTGCTGCCGCGCGTGCGGGCCATCAAACAGGGCGACCCGCTCGATCCCGCCACCATGATGGGGGCCCAGAACTCGCAGATGCAGCAGGACAAGATCCTGTCCTATATCGCTATCGGCAAGGAAGAAGGGGCTGAGCTTCTGACGGGCGGCAAGGCGGCAAAACTTGGCGGAACGCTGGATGACGGCTTTTACATCGAGCCGACTGTGTTCCGTGGCAATAACAAGATGCGTATTTTCCAGGAGGAGATTTTCGGCCCCGTTTTGGCGGTGACGACCTTCAAGACCGAGGAAGAAGCCCTGGCCATTGCCAATGACACCGAGTTCGGTCTGGGTGCGGGCGTATGGAGCCGTGAGGCGAATACCTGCTACCGTATGGGGCGTGGGCTACAGGCCGGGCGCGTATGGGTGAATTGCTACCACGCCTATCCCGCTCACGCGGCCTTCGGTGGTTACAAGAAATCCGGTATTGGTCGCGAAACGCACAAGATGCTGCTCGACCACTACCAGCAAACCAAGAACCTGCTGGTCAGCTATAGCGAGACGAAACTCGGTTTCTTTTGAGGATCGTCGTCATGCAGCGATAGTCTTAACAACCAGAAAGGCGCCTTGTCGGGGCACCTTTCTGGAGCAAGTGCTTAGGAAATTGAAAGAAACGGGCCGACGTTCTCATTCAATGCATATATGACGAGAAATTCTGCCTAGCCTCATTGGGAGCTGCCGAGACGAAGATAACGAGTGGCTCGCCACTATCTGCTTTGCTGAGTGGAATGAGCGCCTTGTCCCTTGTCCAGCGCTGCGTTGGAGACTCAATACTATGCCAGCCATTTTGGACTCCGGTAATGCTGTTGGGATCGATGTCGATGCATGTTTTTGAAGTGAACACCTTGATCCCTCCAACTAGTAATCCGAGTTCACGTCGGTCATCCACAAAAGGGCCGATCCTGTCACAGGGCCTATGTGTGTTTATGCGGAGGAAGATGTCCTGGCCTTTCGGCTCGACCATGAAAACATAGCCCTCTGCATTCTTGCGAAGATACCGCACCTTCCGCCCACCCTGCATTTCGAGGAAGATATCTTCTTCTGGCTGGGGCTGTGTGTTGGGAGCAGAGATCTGATCTGCATGCAATGCCAGCCTGAGCCAGATAGGCTCAACAAATTCACGGCTTGTCTGCAAGGGGGCGGCAGCGTCCTTTGCCCACGAGCGCATCTTGTGCCGCGAGGCGGGTGTGTCTGATGCCCAAGCCTGAAGTCCGAAAATTACCCGATTGCCTGTATCCAGATAACTCTCGCTCAACGTATTATTGGCGAAGATCAGTCCATGCGTTTCCAGCTCGAAATGGTGGTATTCGTAGAATGAAAGCGTATCTTCATAGGTAATAGAGTAGTCGTTAACCAGCATACGTGCAGGGATCAGTGCTCCATCGAGGTAGAGGCAATGTTCGGAGGTGACGACTAGGTCTTTTGAAGGCAAATTATCGCCCAGCGCGCCAGCATGAATGCGTACCGGGTGCCCGGCCAGATCTTTGTGGCGTGTACTGCGCGTCGAACAGAAACCGGACCCCGTCCAAATGATTTTTTCAGCAACGACTACCCCCGCGCGCAAGACGAGCACCTCATCGCCTGGCTTAAGAATTTCGACAGGTTTATCTCCCTGCGGTGTGGCGATAAGCGTACCGGGTAGGTAACAGACTTCCGGCACGGGGGTGCCGTATTTGAGTTCTTCGCGCCATAGGTCGGCAGATCCGGAACCGGCGGCTTGTAAGTTAGTTGTGCTGCTTGCACCCTGTGTGACTAGATTGAGTGCATCGGTGCTTGCGCCCGGTATATAAGTCCAATGTCCGCTACCTATCGGCTGGTTCTGCGTGAAAATCCAAAGCTCCCCCTTCTCGTCGGTGAACGCCAAAGTGCCTGCACCAATCGACATTCCTGACCCTCCTTGTATCGGGAATGTCCTGACGATCTTTCCGGTTACGGGGTCACTCCCCTCGACAATATAGGTAAAGCTTCGATTTAGATAATCGATATAGAGCGTACCTTGTGGGCCATTACTGAGCGAACCAGTTTGACGCGAGCCCGATAGCTGTGTGGGGCCGCCACTGAGATAGACCGACCATTTCATGATACGAACCGGGGGCGGCTGTAAGGCGTATTTTTGCTCAACGTACCAGAGGTAGGATGACGCAGTTCCAGCCATCTGAGTGGGCTTTCCAGCTGCGCTAGGTGTTACGACAAGGAGAGTGCCGTCACCGGCAGCGTAATAAGTCCACCGGGAATTTGTGAGGGGAGTATTCTGGGACAGGATCCAAAGTTTTCCATTGCTATCGGTAAAGGCAAGTGTCCCACCACCGAGCGAAGTGTTTTCTGCCCCCACGAGAGAAAAGGTTTTATCGATCGTGCCTTTCATGAGGGTGCCATCGGCAGCCTCGTAGGTGAAGCTCTTATCGTTGTAATTGACAGCCAACTTACCCTTGTCACTGCCAGAAAGACCGCCGGAGGTCGTACCGCTGCTCGCGAGGTCTGCGGGACCTGTTGAGAGGTAGCCCTCCCAGATGCCGATATTGTTGGTCGTTGCGTCTGTGCTCGCTGCCTCGGCGGTCGACTTCTGAACTGTATCGGTCTGCATGATATCTTGCGTCTCCAGAAACCCGGGCACAACGCGTGGATCGTTTAATATAGAAGGTGCATACCGGCCGCACTGCATCGTCAGTGCATAGCTTCGAGGCGTCGCGTAGTACTTCATCTATATTTCTGACTTGCTGCGATGGTACGAGTTTTATTCTTCATGAAAGAGCTTTCGTCATCCCTCGTTTGCATGACGTTAACTCAATATCTTTCATCTGACTAAAAATATTGGCGCAAGAAACCGAAATCTTGTTCAAGGGCATAAACTGAAAGTTGACCCCCGTATATTGCGCTGGTTGTAGAAATACTGTGCAATAAAACGCAGGTTAATGAGGTTGCAAAATCATTGACAAAAAAGATGCCATTACCTCTTGAGCGATCTGTGTTGAGTATTGACCTTATGTTTCCGAGACCGAGGTGCTTATTGATAAAATGCACGAAATGCCCCGAGATTTGGGGAATATTTATCGTGGTTTGTCCAGTCGCTTGATGTCGAAGACCGCAAGTTTTGCCAGTTGTGTTTCCGACTGGCTGGAGCAGCGGCCAAGCGAAGAAAGCCTAGTTTGTAATGCAGTCACGGGCACGTGATCTGCGTTAACGGCATGTCTGGAATGCACTGGGCGATGTCACTTTCCGGATGAGGCATCGTGACGCACGAGCAGGTGTGGTTTCGCGAAACGAGTCAACGACCTGTCAGAAGGTTCGCAACACATTGGCGGGACGAAGAACGGCTATTGGCCTTCACGCTCTTGGTTTTGGTCGATGCATCAAGGATGCAAAATTAAGGAAGTTTGGTGTGAAAAGTCTGAATGAGCAGATCATAAGGAAGATCAAGCTCAGATATCTGCATTTCATCGATGTTATTTGCGAAATGCAGTCACTTGTGGGGGCTGCGGCAAGGCTGAATGTAACACCTGCGGCACTCTCCAAAGCATGTCTGGAGATCGAGCGTATTCTCGGTGTGCAGCTTTTTATACGTTCTCACCATGGTATGGAGCCAACTGAGATCTGCCTGCGTATTGTCGAATCAAGTCGCTCTATCGGCCACGAACTGGATAGGCTCGTAAGAACGGTAAACGAATACAAGGGTATTGAGGTGGGGCCCCTTACAATCGGCTTACAGGCTATGGGGCTGGAGGCAAGGGTTATGGAGGGTATATCGGCCCTCAAGCGGAATGACCCTCAACGCGTTATTCGCGTAATTCATCGAGAACGAAGTCATCTTGTTGACATGCTAAATAGGCGTGAACTGGATATGATTTTCATCGATTCATTCCAGGTGGAGAAGCAGAGTCACATTTCTTTCTTTGCCATGCTTCAGGCAGGCTGCATTGCAGTATCGCAACATGGTGCGCGAAGTGTAAGAGAAATCGTTGAGGAGTGGCCTTCCTATCAAAATGATCTATGGATCCTGCCATTTAAGGGTATGGCGATACGCGATAGATTCGATGCTGTACTCTATTCACGCGATCTAGATCCACCGCCGAATCTTATCGAATATAATTCCGCTTCGGGTGTGAAAGAACTTCTTCTTGCAAGCGGGGGGTGGGGTATTATTCCGACTTACGCGCTCTCAAGCGCAGCCGACCATATAGGGTTCATAAGTGTGAGTGACTATGAAACGATGGAGGAAATGAGGCTGGAAAGTGGCCTCGCCTGGCTGGGTGCTTTTCCGCAAAAAACATATGTCGAGGAGGCTATCTCCGTGTTCAAGCAAATGGGAGGCACAGAGATGCCAGTCGCATAAAAGAACATGGCTTTTGCGATTGTCGAAAAAGCCATGTTCGCACGAGCCAGTAGCCAGCTATGCTTGGGTTCTTTACTTCGACGTGTCGTTATAAAATGCCGAGACGTCACGCGTGAGCGCGGCGCGGCTGGCAGGGCGGGTGTAGAGCATATGCCCGCCTTCATAGAGATGCAGCGCGATACGATCGGCGCCGACCGGGATATGGTCCTTGGTCCAGCGCGTGGTGCCGAACGGGCAGGCCATGTCGAAATAGCCATTGGCGATGAAGATATGCAGGCTGGGGTCGAGTGCCAGCATCTTGCGCAGGATGCCGACCTGATCGGTCAGCTGTGAGCCGGAGCTGGTGAATTTCCAGGCGCCGTTAACCTCCATGCTCAGCAGATCATAGGTGAGGTCGGTCTTGTAGCCGAGTTCATTGGCCAGATAGCCGCTATAGGCATTGCCATAGGCACGACCGAAGCCGGACAGCGTTATTTCCGGGCTCTGACCGTTCTCGATGCCATCGGCGTACGGGTCAGGGATCGACTGGGTGAAGTCGTAAATGCCGTACAGGCGTCCATTGCGGCTGCGCACGTCATGTGCAAACGGGTTGGGCTCGCCCATTTCCTTGGTGATGACATCCACCGGCAGGCCGGTGCGGGCGGCGAGATCGGTATAGAATTTCTTCGCGTCATCCCCCTTCGGCGGGGCATTGGCGATGGTGGTCAGATACGGCCCGAGCGCATAGTGATAAGCCTCATCCACCGCCTGCGGTGTCAGCTTGCCGGTTTGGGACAGATGCGAGGCGATGAAGGTGGGCAGCGCCATGGCCGAGGCCATCGGGTTGTTCGTGTTGTCCAGAAATTGCATCTGGATGGCAGGTGAGATCATCACGATGCCATTGACGATGAGGTTCTGCTGCTGCTGCAACGCATCGGCCACCTGTGCCGAGCGGATGCCGCCATAGCTCTCACCCACCAGATAATGCGGCGAGCCCTGACGTCCGTTTTCACCCACCCAGAGCGCAATGGCTTTGGCGAAAGCTTCGCCATCCTTGGTGACGCTATAGAACTGTTCGGCCGCCTTTTTCGGGTCGGTCGGCTGTGAATACCCCGTGCCCACGGCATCGATGAACACCATGTCGGTGGCGGGCAGCCAGCTATCCGGGTTGTCGGCCAGATGGGCGCGCGCGCCATCTTCCGGGTGATCCGCCGGGAATTGCAGTACACGTGGGCCTGCCGCACCGAGATTCAGATAGGCCGTGCCTGCGCCGGGGCCGCCATTGAAAAAGAACGAGACCGGGCGCGTCTGGGCGTTCGCCCCATCCTTCGTATAGGCCACGTAGAAGACCTTGGCGGAGGGCTTGCCCTCCTTGTCACGCAGCGTGACCGTGCCCGCATGGGCGGTATAGGCAATGCTCTGCCCGCCTGCGGTCAGATGGTGCTTGGTGATGGAATCCGCAGGCAGCAGCGCCGCCAATCCCTCCTTCGGCGCCTCGCTCTTGGCGGGCTCAGCCGCGTGGGCGGCGGGAAGAAGGGGCAGGGCGAAGCAGGCCGAAGCCAGCAACGCCGCAACAAGAGTCTTGCGCGACATGCAAAGTCCTTTCGAGTTTGGAACAGTATAACAATCTCGGAAGGGGGTGCAATGTGTGGGGGCTCAGGCCGCTCTCCTGAAACCTGCCAAAAAGCCTTCGCATTTGGAAATTCTTAAATGGCGACTTAGCATTGCGAGGATTTATCTTTGTTTTAGCTCCCCAGAGGTGACTATCGTCAAAGAGTGGGTGACAAAAATATTGCTCAACGTCGAGGAACGTATAGATCCGCATTCCCAGGAAAGGGAGGAATCGACACAGGCTTCCTTTAAGGCAGAGCGCGCTCTGCTTTCACCAGAAATACAATGGTCGAAGCTGTCATGTGTAAGACGTAGCCAGCGATATGATCCGGTACAATGGTCAGGTTGACGCCTTGTCCGTGAGCACTGCTTTTGTTGCGTGGCGTCGGAATGGCGCTTTCCAGCAATGTACGAAGACCTGTCAAGTTGTTTTGCCAGTATTCCGGAATTAATTTATAGTTGTATAAAGCAGAAATAAGTTTGCTTGCAGTGTCGTTTGGGTTGTGGTTCCACCCCCGCTTGTCAAGGATGACTTTCATCGTGCTCTCGAATGCTTTTGCGGCTTCGGTAATTGCTTCCTTGTGTTTTCCCCTACGATAATGGTCATAAGCAGTTCTAAATTCTTGCTCAGGGCCCGCGTATCGTTTTTCCCGCAGAAGCGCCAGCGCAGGTTTGACAGCTTCAGCATGTATCAGCTCGGATTCAATCCGTATTATCTCACCATTATACTCGTATCCTAGCCCGGCCATTTTCATTCGAGCGTTGATTTCCTCGATTGCGTTCTCAATGTGAGTCTCGGTCTCAGATCCAGGTTGTGTTGCTTTTTTTTCTTCCAAAATCCGACAAACTATTTCGATAGCGCTCAGAATTTTATCAATATTTTTCTCAAATTTTATGAAATTGAATAATTCATTTGGGGGATCATCAAAACCTAATTTGGGTGGCAGTCGATGCTCCCCAAACTCACGCCGCAAAATCTTTACAATACTTTCGCAGATATTGCGGAATCTTGATTGAGGTGTACCGTACTCCATCCTATTGCTAGCGTATGCGTCAAACCCATCCGAGGCAATCTGCACAATCTGTTCGCGTAGAGAATTTGGAAAACTGTCATAAGAGTATACGTCCGGGACATCTCCTCTCGCCTCCCTCTGTCGTTGCCAGTAGGTTTTGAAAATACCCAACAGATATCTCCTGATAATTATATATTTATAGGTTTATTTTGGTAAACGATATGATCAAATGTTTATTTGGTAAGGTCAATGTTCGTAATGATCTATATTGTTTATTTTACTAAAGCGACTGAGACCGTGCGTCTTTGCTCACCAGATGGGATGAAAGGGGCTTTCGCCCCTTTCCGGGGAGCGGGGCGGAGCCCCGCTTTCCCTTACTTTCCCTTCAAATTCGGTGCCAGCATGGTGCGCGGGTCGACCAGTCGGTCGAAATCGGCTTCGCTGACCGCGTTCAGGGCCAGGGCGGCCTCTTTCAGTGTGCAGTCATGGTCCATGGCGTAATGCGCGACTTTTGAGGCTGTGTCGTAGCCTATGGTGGGGGCGAGGGCCGTCACCAGCATGACGGATTCCGCCACATAGCGCTCGATGCGGGCGAGGTTCGGTGTGGTGCCTTCAATCAGGAAGGTGCGGAAATTCTCGCTGCCGTCATGCAGCAGGGTGATGCTCTGCATGATGTTCTGGATGATGAGCGGCTTGTAGACGTTCATTTCCAGCAGGCCACCGGCGCCGCCAAAACCCACCGCCACGTCATTGGCCATCACCTGCACGGCCAGCATGGCCAGCGCTTCGGCCTGGGTCGGGTTGACCTTGCCGGGCATGATGGACGAGCCGGGCTCGTTTTCGGGCAGATGCAGCTCGGCAAAACCGGCGCGCGGGCCGCAGGAGAGCAGGCGGATATCGTTCGCGATCTTGTAAAGCGCGCCTGCCACGGTGCGCAGCGCGCCAGAGAAATGCACGAGCGCATCATGCGCGCCCTGCAGGGCGAACTTGTTTTCACCGCTGATGAAGGCGGCATCGCTCAGGCGGGCAATTTCGGCGCAGGCGCGACCGGCAAAGGGGGCATCGGTATTGATGCCGGTGCCAAGTGCTGTGCCGCCAAGGGCGAGGGGGTAAAGACCCTTTTCGGCTTCCTGAATACGAGCGATGTTCTCGCGCAGCATTCCGGCATAGCCGTGGAATTCCTGACCCAGCGTGACCGGCACGGCATCCTGCATATGGGTGCGGCCAATCTTAACGATGTCCTTCCACTCTTCGGCCTTGGCCTCGATGGATTCCGCCAGACGGGTCAGGGCAGGGATCAACCTGCGACGGCTGCCTAGCACGACGGCCACATGCATGGCGGTGGGGAAATTGTCGTTGGAAGATTGCGACATGTTGACGTGATCATTGGGATGAACCGGGCGCTTGCTGCCCAGAGCCTCGCCGGAAAGCTGGCAGGCGCGGTTCGAGATGACCTCGTTGATGTTCATGTTGAACTGGGTGCCTGAGCCGGTCATCCAGACATGAAGGGGGAACATGTCGGCGTGCTGCCCGGCCAGGATTTCATCGCAGACTGTGGTGATCAGCTTGTATTGCGTCTCGCCCAGACGGCCGCTCTGATGATTGGCGCTCGCACAGGCGCGCTTGACGATGGCATAGGCCTCGATCATCTCGCGTGGCATCAGCTCGCGGCCTATACTGAAATAATGAAGCGAGCGCTGCGTTTGCGCGCCCCAGAGCTTGTCGGCCTGAATTTCGATTTCGCCGAGGCCGTCGCTTTCGATGCGTGTGTCGGTCATGTCAGATCTTCTCATAAGCACAATATTCGGGCGTCCAGACCAGAGACTGGATGCGTTCAAGCAATTCGTCATCGCTGAAAGAGGGGCAAACGCCATCTTCACGCGCCTGACGAGCGGCGGCTTCGGCCACGGCCAGAGCCACCTTGCGCAGCTGCGTGACGGGCGGAAGCAGATTGCCATCAGGGTTGCTGCGCAGCGGTGAAAGCGAGGCGAGCCCGCGGGCTGCGGCCATGAACATGGAATCTGTCACGCGGGTCGCGCCGGTGGCCAGCAGGCAGAGCCCGAGACCGGGGAAGATATAGGCGTTGTTGGTCTGGTCCACGCGATGGGTGCGGCCATGCAGGTCGAGCGGCGGGAAGGGGCTGCCCGTGCTGACCAGTGCGCGCTCATCCGACCAGGCCATGATGTCCTCTGGGGTGGCTTCGGAATGGGAGGTCGGGTTGGAGAGGGGGAAGATGATAGGGCGTTTGCAGGTCTTGCTCATCTCGCGCACGATGGTTTCGGTAAACAGCCCCTTCACGCCGGACACGCCAATCAGGATGCTGGCCTTGCACTCGCGCATGACGCTTTCGAAATCGGTGGGGCGGTCTTTCCAGTCCTTGCGGGCAAAAAGCGCCTGACCGTCGGTCAGCCCTTCGCGCCCGTCCAGCAACAGCCCGTCCTGATCGAGCATGTAGAAGCGGGCCAGCGCGTCTTCCTCGCTTGCGCCCTCGTCGAGCATGACCTGAAGCAGCAGCTTGGCAATGCCCACACCCGCAGAGCCCGCGCCCAGCATGACGATAGTCTCGTCTTTCAGCTTGCCGTCATGGGCCGCATTGGCGCTCAGAATGGCAGCAGTGGTGACGGCCGCCGTGCCTTGGATATCATCATTGAAGGTGCAGAGCCGGTCGCGATAGCGCTCAAGAATGGGGGCCGCATTGGCGCCGCTGAAATCTTCCCAGTGCAGGGCCACATGGGGCCAGCGTGTCTGCACGGCGGTCACGAAACGCTCGATGAAGGCGTCATATTCTGCGCCGCGTACGCGCTCGTGACGCCAGCCAATATAGGCCGGGTTTTGCAGCAGATCCTGATTATTGGTGCCGGTATCGAGCACGATCGGGAGGGTCTGGTCAGGCGAGATCCCCGCGCAGGTGGTGTAGAGCGACAGCTTGCCAATGGGGATGCCCATGCCGCCTGCGCCCTGATCGCCGAGCCCAAGGATACGCTCGCCGTCTGTTACGACAATCACACGCACATCGTCATAGGCCGGATTGTCGAGGATATCTTCCATCGACTCGCGCTCGGGGTAGCTCAGGAACAGGCCACGCGGACGACGCCAGATCTCGGAGAAACGCTGACAGGCTTCACCCACGGTCGGGGTATAGACCAGCGGCAGCATGGCATCGATCTTGCGGGTCAGCAGCGCATAGAACAGCGTTTCGTTCGTATCCTGCAGTTCGCGCAGATGCACATGGCGTGCAAAAGGTGAGGGCAGGGCGTCGAGGAATTTCAGCGCTGCCTCAACCTGCTGGTCCAGTGTCTGGACGGCCTTGGGCAGAAGGCCATGCAGCTCGAAAGCGTCACGCTCCTCGCTGGAAAAGGCGAGGCCCTTGTTAAGGAAGGGATGGTTGAGCAGATCCTGCCCCGAGAGCGCAACAGACAGCGTTCTGGTCATGGGCTTGTCTCCGGAAAAAATGGTCGGGGCGGTTTCGCCAGAAATCGCGGGCAGGAAGAAAAACATATGCTGAGTCATGTGGCGAGCCCTGATAGAGCTAACGTGATCGCAGCGTTATTATCCCGGCATTATTTTCCTGCCCCGCCTTCTGTGTTGTCGGCCCAATGGGGTGGCTGTCGCGCCGGGGCGGAATTACAGGTGCGTGATTACTGGTGCGCAGGTATGTCCGACCACAGGTCGATGTTCATGCCCGGTGGGCGCGTTGCGGTGTAAACCCCTCTCGCGACGGCGCGGGCCAGCACATCGGCGGCGATACTGCCCAGACGGGCTACAATCAGAGCCCGTCCTTCGTCTTTAATTATGCGGCGCTGCGTTGAGAGTGCGAAGATCGTATCGCCATCGAAAGGCGAGTGGACGGGGTGAATGGCCCGGGCGAGCCCATCCTGTGCCATCATCGCAATGCGCTTGAGGTCGTCCTGGTCGAGGGTCGCATCCGTGGCGATGCAGGCCAGGGTCGTGTTGGCACGTGGGGCGGGATCGAGTTTCGTACCGGTCCAGTCATCGGGGGCGACAGTGGCGGAGGAGATTCCAAGGCCGCCAAACTCCTGCCCCTGCTCGAAAGGGGCGGCCCAGAACTGACGTTGGTGCGGTGGTGTCACAGCACCAAGGCTGTTGACGGCGACAAGGGCCGCGACAGTGATCCCATCCTCCGTGACCCAGGAGGCTGAACCGATGCCGCCCTTGAGGCGGCCCGATGTCGCGCCGTATCCCGCGCCAATTGTGCCAAGTTCGAGGCTGCGCTGCGCATCGCGCACGGCTTGCATACCGAGGGCTCGATAGGGTGGGGTTTCGCCCCAGTTCTTGTCTCCGCCATTATCGAGGTCATACAGGATGGCGGCTGGAACGATGGGCGAGACGGGCACACCCGCAACACGGCGCATGGCAAAGCCACGCCCCTGCGCGCCAAGCCATGCGGCCACTCCATCGGCTGCGGCCAGGCCGTAAACCGATCCGCCCGAGAGGGTGAGGGCATCGATGCGATGGACGAGATTCCAGCCATTCAGCGCGTCGGTTTCACGCGTGCCGGGACCGCCGCCGCGCACATCGACAGCACAGGGTACGGGCTGGTCCGGCAGAATGACGGTCACACCAGTGCGGCGCACGCTGTCCTGCGCCTGCCCGATTTTGAGGCCCGCGACATCGGCGAGTGTGTTGGATTGCCCCACATGGCCGTGTGACGCGGCACGGGTCTTGCGTGTGCTCGCGAGCGCTGTCGCTGCCAGGCTGGCGAGGCAGAAAGCACGGCGTTTCATGGCGGGGGGTCCTTTGGGCATATGCTGGTTCGGGCGGGCCAAACTAGAGCGATTATGCGCAATCGAGCAATGAAAGACCCATGTTGGCCCAGAGTGAGCCAGTCAGCGCCACAAGGCAGTGCGGCTTCCGGGTGAGAATGATCCAGCCCAAAAGAAAAAAGCGCCTTCGGTCCCGTTCGGGATCAAGAGGCGCTTTCTCCGTTTCGCAACAGATCGGGTCCTGAAGGCTTCAGGCAGGAAGCTGGTGGTGGTCAGCGTTCATGACCGCCGCCAGCCAAGGCCTGATTAAGCGCTCAGATGTAATGCTCGCTCAGCGGGGCAAAGCCGTTGAAGCCGGTGGAGCAGTAGGTGGTGACATAAGCGCCGGTGGTCAGCAGCTCGATACGGTCCCCCGAGTTCAGGGCGTGTGGCAGCTGAACGCGGTTCTTCTCATACATGATATCGACGCCATCGCAGCTCGGGCCGGCAACGACCGTCTCACCCGTGGGCAGACCGTCATGCGGGGTGCGGAAACGATAGCGAATGGCCTCGCCTTCGGTCTCCGCCAGACCGCCGAAACGACCGATATCGAGATATACCCAGCGCGGATCGCTTTCCTTGCCACCACGGCGGCTGACAAGCACGACCTCGGTCGAGACAACCCCGGCTTCAGCCACCATGAAGCGGCCCGGCTCGATTAGCATCTGCGGCAGGGCGTTGCCGAAATGCTCGGTCATGGCGCGACCAATGGCCAGACCGAACTGTTCGATCTCGGGAATGTCGTCGCGGTAACGCACGGGGAAGCCGCCACCGAGATTGACCATCTTGAGGTCGATGCCAGCCGCCGAGAGATCGGTGAAAAGCATGGCAACCTTGGCAATAGCCGCCTCATAGGCAGCCGTGCTGGTCTGCTGGCTGCCCACGTGGAAGGACAGGCCATAGGGCTCGAGGCCAAGCTCGACCGACTTCAGCAGCAGATCCCTAGCGTGGTTGACGGTGGTGCCGAACTTGCGCGACAGCGGCCAGTCAGCGCCTTCATTCTCGACGGCAAGGCGGCAGAAAACGCGCGAGCCAGGGGCGTGTTCAGCCAGCTTCGCCAGCTCTTCCTCGCTGTCGAAAACGAACAGGTCGACGCCAAGACCGAACGCCTCGCGAATGGACGAGACCTTCTTGACAGTGTTGCCAAACGAAATCTGGCTGGGCTGTGCGCCAGCGGTAAGGCACTGGTGGATTTCACCAATGGAGGCCGCGTCGAAAGACGAGCCCAGACGCACGAGGCGCTCAAGGATCGGGGCAGCCGGGTTGGCTTTGACGGCGTAATAGATCTGCGCAAGCGGCAGAGCATCACGCAGGGCGTGATAGCGTGCCTCGACATGATCGACATCGACCACGAGGCAGGGAGTTGCCGGCTGCTGCTCGGCAAGATAGCGGACGATTTTCGGAGTCATGAGTCACTCCTCCCGAAATCCGCCCGGAACTGCACGGGCGGAATTGTTGCGAAACGGTCGAACGGACCGGCGATCAGGACGAGGCTGAGTGCTCGTGAAAGTGAGCAGGATCAGCCCGATTGCCAGAACGCTTGACGTCGTTGCGTAACCTACAGAGGGCCAGTGGCACGTGCGTTGCTGCGTGCGGCGCATATGGGACCAAAGCCCCCCTGTTGCAACTAAAAAATGGGTCGGACTTGTATTTTTCACATGGGGGCCGCAGTTGTCGCGTTTCAACGTCGGTGGGCCTGCAACGTTTCTCGTGCCGGGGCGTCATTCCGACAGTAAATCTGTGCCGCGCGCCGGGTGACATATACTGTGTCCATCAGGCGGAACGGGGCTGCTTGGGTAGAAGGAAGTGTTTGTGGACGAGTCACCGACCCAGAAAACTCAGTTGTCGCGAGCTGCTGCAGAATCGGGCGGTGCCCTTGGGGAGGCGCGACCGATCGAGATTGATACGACTGCAACGCGCAACGCGACCCCGGACAAGCGGGAGGAGGACGTCTCAGTAGGGGAAGTCGATATCCCGGAGGAGGCCTTGGGTCGCGAAGCACCCGGCACGGGAGCACGAAGCCCCATCCACATGCCGCTGGGTGGCTGGAAACTGGTCATGCGCCAGACATTCAGCAATCTGGGGTCGAGCCAGACCAGTCTCTCGGCTGCCGGCTGCGCCTTCTACGCCACGCTTTCGCTTTTCCCGGCCATATCCTCTTTGATTTCAGTCTATGGGCTGATTTTCGATCTGCAGACGGTCGAGCCTCAGCTCAATGTGCTGCGTAATCTGCTTCCGCCGACTGCGTTCGAACTGATTGCCTCACAGATCCATACGCTGATCGCCCAGCCTCATGCGTCACTGACTGTCGGCCTGATTTTCTCCACCGTGATCGCTTTGTGGTCCGCGTCTGCAAGCACGAAATCGGTGCTGTCTGCGCTCAACCTCGCTTATGACGTTCTGGAAACACGCGGTTTCTTCCGGTTTCAGTTTCTCGCTCTGGGGGTGACGTTCGGCGCGGTCGTGGGCGCCTGCCTTACGCTGGCCCTGATGGTGGCGTTTCCGGCGCTGATCGATTACCTGCCGGACCTGCTCAACAGGTTCGGTCTGCGCAACCTGCCGCCGGAAATCCTGTATCTCACGGATTACCTCATGAGCTACAGCACGCGCTACATCGTCCATTTCGGTGCGCCGGCTCTCATGCTGCTTTTTGTGTTCATGGCGGTGACGTTGCTGTTCCGCTATGGCCCCTGCCGCGACAAACCGGACTGGCGCTGGATCGTGCCAGGCTCGCTGGTCGCAACGCTCCTCTGGGTTCTGACCTCGCTCGCCTTCTCCTATTATGTGAGCCACTTCGCGAGCTACGGCTCAACCTACGGTCCCCTGGGCGCCGTCGCTGCCATCATGATGTGGTTCTTCGTTGGCACCTATGTCGTGCTTTTCGGTGCGGAGCTGAATGCCGGGCTCGAGGACCGGATGCGAGGCTTTAACCCCAAGATGCCCGGTATGACCCGTGTGCAGGAGGAATCTGAGCCTGCGGCGGTACACAGCGGGGATTAGAGAGCGGGCGTAGGCGCGCGAGGGCCTGAAAACAGAAAAGGCACCGGATCATACCGGTGCCTTTTTCTATTGAAATCGTAAGCCAATGACTTTCTGCTCAGAGGCGCATCAGGCAGATCAGTGGCCCCGCGGCCTCTTACTTATGGTGATGGCGGGCGTGATGAACCGGCGCGTGCGAGGCTGTGGCCGTTTTAGCCTCATGCGGTGTCATGACCGGGGTCACAGCGTCCATCGCCTGGGCATTCGTGTCGTCGGCCTCGGCCTCGGCCACTTCGATCGGCTCGTCTTCCTTGATCGGCGCGCCGGCCGGGATTGGAGCAATCTTCACATGGGCTGTACCGCTACCCAACATGCCGATCTCTGCGGCGGCTGCATGGGAGAGATCGATGATGCGGCTGTTGAACGGTCCGCGATCATTCACCGTGACGATAACAGAGCGTCCCGTGTCCTCGTTCTGGACGAGAACCTTGGATCCCATGGGCAGGGTCGGATGAGCTGCGGTTAGGGCATGGCTGTCTAGGCGCTCACCGCTGCTTGTGCGATGGCCGGCAAGGCGACGACCGTACCAGCTGGCGACGCCATGTTCCGACCAGGCGAGGACATTATGGCTCGCAAGAGCAATGCGATGGGCCCGCTTGGCGAGGGCAAGCCGCACTGAAGAAGCCCAGGGCGCATGATCGGCGGGGGCTTCGACCAGATGGTCCGGCTGGGAGGTCGTCGCGGCATGTGCGCCGTGCTTTGGCGCGAGCACTGTGCAAAGCAGAGCGATGCCACCGATTCGAGCGCGGAGACGCTTCTTGCAGCGTTCCGTGGAACTGTATGCGCGTTTTCTGCTTTTCATAGATGTCACGACAGCGTGCAGCCTTTTGCCCAGTTACTCCGAACGAACGATTGCCCCGACAAGCCAGGGCGGCGAACGACGTGTGTATCACAGACCGGCCTGATCACGAAATCCTGAGGCGGGGCGAGGTTTTTTGCACCGCATCATCACCGTGAAACAGGCACCTGTCTGTCTCCTGTGTGGCAAGTGAGCCTATAAACAGGGCAGGAATGAGGCGTAATCCTGCGGTGCGGCGCAGGGAGGCTTTTACGCAAGTTGTGAAAGTGCTACGGGCTCCTCTCATGATTCGCCCGATGATTGCCGTGCTTAACGGCCCCAACCTCAACATGCTCGGAATGCGGCAGCCAGAAATATATGGCCATGCGACCCTGGATGACCTCGAACAGGTCTGCATCCAGGCTGCCGAGCAGCTCGATGTTGCCATCGATTTTCGTCAGACGAATATCGAGGGCGAACTGGTTTCCTGGATCCAGGAATGCCGGGGGAGGGCGCGTGGCATCGTGATCAATCCGGCGGCCTATGGCCACACCTCCATCGCTTTGCTCGATGCGTTGCTGGCCACCGGTCTGCCGACGGTGGAGGTTCATATCTCCAATATCCATCGCCGCGATACCTTTCGCCATCATACCTATACCTCCCAGGCCGCAATTGGCGTAATCTGCGGGTTTGGTGTGCGTGGCTATGCCATGGCATTGCGTGCACTCTATGACATGATTGAAGACGAGGACGAACGATGAGCCGTATGCTCGTGGACGCGGATGCCATCCGGGCATTGGCTGATATTCTGACCGAAACCGGACTGACCGAAATCGAGGTCGCGGAAAAGGACAGCCGCATTCGTGTGGCACGCAATGCCGGTGGTCAGGTTGTGCACGCCGTGGGCGCTGCCCCTGTCGCTGCAGCGCCGGTTGCAGCGCCTGCTCCGGCTGCTGCGCCGGTCGATGCAGCAAGCCACCCTGGCGCTGTCAACAGCCCGATGGTCGGCATTGCCTATCTGGCGCCCGACCCGTCGGCACCGCCTTTCGTGCAGGAAGGTCAGGCCGTTGCAGCCGGTCAGACCCTGATGCTGATCGAGGCCATGAAGACCTTCAATCAGATCAAGGCGCCGCGTGGCGGCACATTGAAGCGTATCCTGGTTTCCAGCGGTGACCCGGTTGAATTCGGCGAAGCGCTCGCCATCATAGAATAAGCATTACTGACTGAGTCTGGGGCCTGATGTTTTCCAAGATCCTGATCGCCAATCGCGGCGAAATCGCGCTTCGCATCCTGCGCGCCTGCCGTGAACTGGGCATTGCAACGGTTGCCGTGCATTCCACGGCCGATGCCGATGCTATGCATGTCCGACTGGCGGATGAGGCGGTCTGCATCGGCCCGCCTTCGTCGCGCGAATCCTATCTGAACGTGGCGGCCATCCTCTCCGCAGCGACCATCACCGGGGCAGAAGCCATTCATCCGGGTTATGGCTTCCTGTCCGAGAATGCAGATTTTGCCGAGACGGTCGAGGAGCACGGCTTCGTGTTCATTGGCCCGACCGCCCATCATATCCGTACGATGGGTGACAAGATCATGGCCAAGACCACCATGCGTGAGCTTGGTGTGCCGCTTGTGCCGGGCTCTGATGGTGCCTTGCGCGATCTGGCAGCAGCGCGCGAAGTTGCCGCCAAGGTTGGTTATCCTGTGCTGATCAAGGCCGCCGCCGGTGGCGGTGGTCGCGGCATGAAGGTCGCTCAGACCGAGGATGAGATCGAGGAAGCCTGGTCGGTCGCTCGTACCGAGGCACGGGCAGCATTTGGTAATGACGAGGTCTATCTCGAGAAATATCTCGACAAGCCGCGTCATATCGAGCTGCAGATCATGGCCGACACGCATGGCAATGTCGTGCATTTCGGCGAGCGTGACTGCTCGCTGCAGCGTCGCCACCAGAAGCTCCTGGAAGAGGCTGGCTCACCCGTTCTGACCGCCGAAGAGCGTGACGCGATTGGCGCCACCGCAACGTCAGCGTTGAAGAAGATGGGCTATCGCAATGCAGGTACGCTCGAATTCCTGTATCAGGACGGCCAGTTCTGCTTCATCGAGATGAACACGCGCCTTCAGGTCGAGCATCCGGTGACCGAGATGGTGTGCGATGTCGATCTGGTGCGTGAGCAGATCCGTGTCGCGGCTGGTGAAGCCCTTGGATATGAGCAGTCGGACATCACGTTCAGCGGTCATGCCATCGAGTGCCGCATCAACGCTGAAGATCCCGAGACGTTCATGCCTAACCCGGGCACGATCAAAGTGTTCCATGCACCAGGCGGGCTGGGTGTGCGCATCGATAGCGCCATCTATGCGGGTTACCGCGTGCCCCCTTACTACGACAGCATGATCGCCAAGCTGATTGTCCATGCGCCGACCCGTGCGGAAGCCATTGCCCGCATGATGCGTGCGCTGGATGAATGTGTGGTCGATGGCGTGAAAACTGTCATTCCGCTGCATCGCAAGATTCTGGCGGATCCCCAGTTCCAGAAGGGTGACTACACGATTCACTGGCTGGAAAAATTCGTCGACTCACTCAAGAAGTAAGAAGCGCAAGGAAAGGCCCCGATGTCGGTATGTGTTGAAACCTTTGTTCTCACCTGCCGCTCGGGCAGCGTTCCTCAGGTTGTTGCCGCGCTTGAGGCGCCACTTGTGGGGCGTGCCGGCTTCCTAGGATGCTGGACAACTGAACTGGGCATCCTGAATCAGGTTGTCGTCATGATCGAGAAGCTGCCGGACGACATCGTGTGGCCCGGTTCTGATCACGGCGTGCAGGGCATTGTGCAGCAGGAATGGACGCTCCACGCTGGAACGTCCCCGCAGCCCGGCCTCCATGGCGGTGCCTATGAATGGCGTCTCTATGATATTCTGGACGGGTGCGAGGCACAGGTCGTCGGTCTGATGGAGGCCTCGACCCCCGCGCGGGCCGAGATCTCCCCCGCCTACGCCGTTATGACCGCCTCCCAGGGCGCATCACGCCTCCTTCACATCTGGCCCTATGCCGATCTCGCTGACCGTGCTGCCAAGCGGAAGCTGGCGGTGGAAAGTGGTGTGTGGCCGCCCAAAAATATCCTGCCCCTACTGGGTACCATGCAAAGCAGTATCCTGACGCCAGTGGCTTTCTCGCCCAGCCGTTAAAGGCAACGCTGTCGGGCTTCGCGCCCTGCGCATCGGATGACCGAAGCTCGGGCAGGAATGTCGTCCTATCCCGGGCACAGACCAATGGTGACGGGTCCGTTCGGCTGAGTGGCCAGATTGTTGCGCCAGCAAACCTCTCGAATCGGAGCATACGTGCCAGGGGCACAGACTGGGTGTCGGTCAAATGCGCCCCTTCCTTCGATCCGGCTTGTTCGGTCTCCTCGTGCACCGGGGGCGATATCGCTGTGCGGAGACATACCGCCAGCCCCCGGGGTCAGGCTGTCTGCATGACCAGCGTCAACAGGCCAGTATCCTGTCCTCCGACCGAAAGAGGGAGACAAGGATCATGTCAGTGAGGCAAAGCCTCCGCGGCGCCCGAAAAGCCTTCAGCTGCCATCGGGGTGATGGGCTGCTTTTGCAGCAGCCCATTCAGCGTTTCCAACGCCTTGTCGAGTTGCTGGTCCTGACCATTAAACGTCGCGACCGGCATGTTTTCGACAGCAATGTCGGGCTCCACACCGTGGTTTTCGACAAGCCAATGGCCCTTCATGTCGAAATAGGGATGCTGTGCAGTCCGGGGCAGGCCGTTATCGGCCAGACGGTCGGAGTCTGAGAGCCATACGCCCGCTCCAGCTGTACGCATGCCAATTAACGGCCCGATGCCGAGCGCCTTCACGCCTTGCGAGAAGGTCTCGCCATCCGAGTAGGTGAATTCATCGCACAGAACAACGATATGCCCCCTGAAGGCCTGTTGCATATTGCCTTGCGAAGCCTTGCCGTGGTCGGACCAGAACATCCAGACCTTGCGTAACAGCTGCGAAAGCACCCAGGAATCGATATTGCCACCCAGATTGCGACGAACATCGATAATCAGCCCGTCCTTATCGGTCTGGGCATAGAAGTCGCGCGTGAACGCTGCAATATCATCCGGGCCCATAGCGCGCAGGTGCAGGTAGCCTATCCGTCCGTGGCTGTCCTTTTCGACACGCGCGGCGCGCTCGCTTTCCCAGGCACGCAGACGCAGACTCGCCTCCTGCTTGGCGGACACAGGCGTGACGATGGTCTGGAACTGCCTGTCCTTGCGTTTGAGGGTCAGCAGCACCTGCTTGCCTGCCTGATTGGCAAGCAGCGAAGAGAGGTCTGGCAAATCGGCCAGGCTTTGCCCGTTGAGGGAGACAATCAGATCACCCGGCTGCGCATCGACATCAGGTGCTGCCAGCGGTGCACGATCCTGCGGGAGATCCGGGTTGCCTGTGTGAATGCGATCAATCAGAAAGCCGCCCGGCTGGCGTGTCAGATGGGCACCAAGGCCGGCAATCAGGGTTTCATTGTCGCGGGTTGTGGTTTCGGCAGGGCGAAGCTGCGAGTGAAGGGCATTGAGTTCACCCATCATCTGGCCGAGCAGATCATCCAGATCCGAGCGGTCACCTATGCGGGCCAGAAGCGGCCGGTAGCGTTCGCGAACACTGTTCCAGTCCACGCCATGCAGTGCAGGGTCATAAAAATGGTCTCGATGCAGACGCCACGCATCGGTGAACATGTCCTGCCATTCCGCACCGGGGTCGATGCGCAGTCGCAGGCCGTCGAGACTGACCTGTGACTCCGGCCCTCCAGCATCACCCAGCGTCGCGCCTGCCGGGACAAGCTGAATCTTGGGTCGCTGCTTTTCCTTGCCGGAGACCAGCATGAGTGTCTTGCCATCCGGTGTCAGGCTGAAATCCCTGAGATCTGCTGCAAAGACCTTGGGCTTGATCTCGTCACGGGTCACCTTGACGGAATACAGCGTCATCCCGTCGTTTTTGGCTGTCAGGTCGTCCGGCTTTTTTGCCAGCAGATAGAGATAGTCAGGCGCGATCTCGATCTGGCTGTAATCCGCCGCCGGGACGGGCAGTTGATACAGGCGTGCGGCCAGACCGTCGGGGTCGAAAACCGGGGTCTTGGCGTTCGAGGGCGCGGCTGGCTTCTCGGGGGGCTTGGCCGGAGCTGCCGGTTCGAGCTCATTATGCGGCGCAAAGGGGAAACGCGCGCTCTTGTGCAGGGCCAGCGCGAAAATTCCCGTACGAGGCCCGAACACGGGTGCGGGGTTGCGGTCCCCCCAGGGGCTGCCATTGCTCAGCTTGAAAAGCCTGTCGGACAGGAACCACAGGAAGTGACCATCCGGGCTGAAGCGCGGCGCGTAGGAATCGTAGTCCGGCGTCGTGGCCCAAAGCGTGGCCCCTGTTTCAAGAGGATAAAGTGCGATCTGGCGCCGGACATTATCCCCCCGCGCCCGTGTAAAGGCCAGCGCCCGGCCATCATGGGACCAGACCACCGACTCATAATCGCTCTGCCCGTCGAGACGAGCATCGTCGATGAGTTTGTCGGTGCGTGTCGCAACGTCCAGAATATACAGATGCCCGGCAAGATCGGTATGAGCGATATGGGTGCCATCGGGCGACACCCAGAGCCCGGTAGGCTCGCTCTTGCTGGCATGGGTCAGGGCCGTGCCTTCGGCGCCTCCCGTGGCCGGAAAAGCCCAGAGCTCGGATTCCCCGCCCTTGTCGCTGAATGCATAAAGCGTCTTGCCGTCAGGGGAGAGGCTGGCATGACGCAACCGTGTGCTCGCTGCGGTTGCCAGCGTGATGCGTCTTTGCGGCCCCGCGCTGGCGAGCGCCACGTGACCACGCAGGGTCAGGGCGACCTGCTTGCCGTTGGGCGCGAGATCGATATCGGTCAGATAGGGGAAAGGATTATCAAGCCACTGAGGGCGCCGCGCCGCATTGTCACTGACAACATCAACGGGAATGAGCGTCTCGGCGCCGGTATCGAGGTCGAAGTGATAGAGGTCGGCCCCGCGCTGATAAACCACATCGTGGCCGCTCAGGCTGGCCTGTCTGACGCCGAAATCATCATGTTGCGTGAGCGGATGGCCATCCGTGCCATCCAGCGCATAGCTCCAGAGATTGTCGCGGCCGCTCTGGTCGCTGATGACGATCAGCCGGTCTTTCCAGAGCATCGGGCGGCGCAGATTGACGTTTTGCGGCCCCAGACGTTCAGCTTCACCACCGCCCTTGAGGCGATAGCGCCAGAGTTGCGCCACGGCCCCGCCGCGATACAGCCTGAGGTGATCATGGGAGACAGCTGTGCCGAAACGGACGAAATAGAGCCATTGTCCGTCAGCGCTCAGGGCAGCGTCATTGGCATCGGCCAGAGGGTAGGTGCGCTTCGTGCCGCTTACGGGAAGGATCGCGCTTACTACGCGGCTCAGTCCCGGGCCCGTCGCGGGAGCAGAACTGTAGATAATGCCTGCCTTTCTGTCCCAGCCAATGGGCATGACATTCTGGTTCTCGAAGGTAACGCGCCTGGCCGTCCCCCCTTCGATCGGCATGACATAGATTTCCTGCGGGCCGTCATAATTGGCCAGAAAGGCGACCTGCTTGCCATCCGGTGAGAGAATGGGATGCGGATCCGGGCCGATTGGTGCGGTCAGGCGCGTTGCGTTGCCGCCCTGCAAGGGGGCGCTCCACACCGATTGCTCGTCATCAAAAACAAGGGTCGTGCCTGACAGGGCGGGATCACGCAGATAGCCGGGCGCAGCCTGGGCAGGAGGCGAGGCAAGGCCAAGCAGGGTCAGGCTGGCAATAGCGGTACTGGCGAGAAGGGAGGAGAGACGCATGAACACCTTCTGGAGCAACGAAATTCTGTGATGCGGGAGAGTGGCGCGGAAGCCTCACCTCGACGGGGTTGCAAATAGAAACTGTGAAGTGTCCTCAAACGCAAGCCTCATGGCCTGTATTCGGGTGCTGAGAAGGGACGGTACGGCGCAGGAAACGGCATTGGGAGGGGCCTTAGCTGGTAGCGGCGCGTAATCCGCTTCCGGCGGCCAGGGGGCACAGAGGCAGTGCCAGCGCCAGAAAGGCGCCGAGTATGCTCAGCTCCACCCTGTTGCTTTGACCATTGGCCGTCGCATCGGCGGCTGCTGCGCCAAAGATCAGCACAGGTGAGGAGAGGGGCAGAGTCAGAAGCGGCAGCAGGATGCTGCCACGTCGCGCGCCCAGCACGAGCCCCGCCGCCATTCCCCCCAGAAGCGAAAGCAGCGCCGTGCCCGGCACGAGCCCGGCCAGCAGTGGCAGGATATCGCCCGGCGTGCCCCCCAGCATGAGTGTAAGAGGGCCGGCCGCAACGAGCAGGGGCACGCCGGTTGTCAGCCAGTGCGCGATGATCTTGGCAAGCGCCACCAGCGAAGGGGGCAGGCCGAGAAGCAGGAGGTGATCGAGGCCGCCATCATCAAGTTCGGCACCAAAAAGCCGGTCGAGCGGCAACAGGCTGGCCAGCAGCGCGCAGACCCAGATAATGCCTGGGGCCATGCGGTGAAGCAGAACCGGCGATGGTCCAAGCGCCAGCGGAAAGAGGCTGGCACAGAGCACGAAGAAAAGAACAGCCGCGAGCGTGTCGGCCCCAAAGCGCACGGCAAGAGACAGGTCGCGCCGGATGAGGGAGAGGAAAGCGCTCACCAGCATGGGTCACGCCCCTGAAAAGCCGTGGGAGTGAGAGCGAGGGTCATGGCATCGGTCAGGGGCAGGGGAACATGGGTTGTGGCGATGATCATGCCACCCTGGGCACGATGCCGGGCCATTACATGCCCGAGTGTTTCGATGGCGTGCGCATCCAGCCCGAGGCTCGGTTCATCCAGCAACCAGAGGGGCGCGTGGCGCAGAAGGAGGCGGGCGAAAGCGCCGCGTCTTTTCTGGCCTGCCGAAAGAAGCCGCGTCGGCAGATCAGCCAGTGTTATCAGGCCAAGGAGGTCGAGAGCCTGATCCAGCGCTGCACTCTCGTCCCCTTTTGGTGTTCGTGCCCCAAATAACCCGGCCTCAAGGCCCAGGTTCTGACGCAGGGTAAGAGCAGGCTTGAGTGCATCCTGATGGCCAAGATACGCGATATCCAGAGCCTGTTCCGGATCGGGCCTGTCGGCTGACCTTGCCTCGCCATTCCAGGTGACCTGACCACCCTGTGCGGGGCAGAGCCCGGCCAGAAAACGGAGCAGGGTTGATTTGCCCGCACCATTCGGACCCGTGAGCAGGATGGCCTCGCCGGGCGCGAGCGACAGGCTGAGTCCATCCAGCACCAGACGATCACCGCGTATCACGGTTACGTCATGCAAACTGAGCCAGGGCGCTGGAGGCGAGGGAAAACCTGACATTGTGCGGAAATAACATCTTCCTGAGAGAGTTTTATTCGACTCTGTGCGAATAAGGGTCGAGACTGTATAGAAGGCTCAGCCCTTGAGGGCCAGTTGACAAGGCAGGAGGACAAGCCATGAGAACCGTTGGACGGGATTCCCTGGGCGTGATGCGGGATCTGGAGGTTGATGGCCGAAAGTACCACATCTTCTCCCTGCCAGAGGCGGCGGCCAAGCTGGGCAATCTGTCCCGCCTGCCAGTCAGCCTCAAGGTTCTTCTTGAGAACGTTCTGCGTTTCGAGGACGGGCTGAGCTATCGCACCGAAGATGCGCAGGCCATTGTCGACTGGACAGCGAAGGGCCATTCGGATCAGGAAGTGCCCTTCAAACCGGCGCGTATCCTCATGCAGGATTTCACCGGCGTTCCGGCCGTGGTCGATCTCGCTGCCATGCGCGACGGCATCATTGCCCTTGATGGCGATCCGGAGAAGGTGAACCCGCTGGTGCCGGTCGATCTCGTGATCGATCACTCGGTCATGGTGGATGTCGCGGGCAGCGCCGATGCGCTGGAACGCAATGTCGAGATCGAGTTCGAGCGCAATGGCGAGCGTTACGCCTTCCTGCGCTGGGGCCAAGGCGCATTCGAGAACTTCCGCGTCGTGCCGCCGGGTGCAGGCATCTGCCATCAGGTCAATCTCGAATATCTGGCGCAGGCCGTCTGGACCGGCAAGGTCGATGGCAAGGACTACGCCTATCCCGATACGCTTTATGGCACGGACAGCCACACCACTATGGTGAACGGAATGGGCGTTCTGGGCTGGGGTGTAGGCGGCATTGAGGCCGAGGCTGCCATGCTCGGCCAGCCTATTGCCATGCTGATCCCGGATGTGATCGGCGTGCGTCTCGAGGGTGTTCTGCCTGAAGGCGCGACCGCGACCGATCTCGTGCTGACCATTACCGAAATGCTGCGCGCCGAAGGCGTGGTTGGCAAATTCGTGGAATTTTTCGGCCCCGCCCTCGATCATCTGCCCGTGGCCGATCGTTCGACCATCGCCAATATGGCGCCGGAATATGGTGCAACCTGCGGGTTCTTCCCGGTCGATGCGCTGACGCTGGATTATCTGCACCAGACAGGCCGCGACGAGCATCGCATCCGTCTCACCGAGGCTTATCTGCGCGCCCAAGGCATGTTCCGCGATGCCGATACGCCTGAGCCCGTGTTCTCGAAGGTGCTGTCGCTCGATCTCTCGACCATCATCCCCTCACTGGCTGGTCCCAAGCGTCCGCAGGATCGCGTGGCCCTGACCAATGCGACGGCGGCTTTCGAGGAAGTGTTGACGACCACGCTGGGCGTGAAGCCCGACGACGTGCGCAAGCGCGCCATCGTGGCCGGGTCGGATTACGACATCGGTCATGGTGATGTGGTGATTGCGGCCATTACCTCGTGCACCAACACCTCCAACCCGGCGGTTCTGGTGGCGGCTGGTCTGGTGGCGCGCAAGGCCCGTGCGCTCGGCCTGAAGCCCAAGCCCTGGGTCAAGACGTCGCTTGCCCCCGGCTCGCAGGTGGTGACGGATTATCTCGACAAGGCGGGTCTCAGCGCGGATCTCGATGCGCTTGGCTTCGAGACGGTCGGTTATGGCTGCACGACCTGTATCGGCAATTCGGGTCCCATCGCCCAGCCGATCGTGAATGCGATCGAAGGCAATGGTCTGGTGGCGACGTCGGTGCTTTCGGGTAACCGTAACTTTGAAGGGCGCATCTCGCCCAACGTGCGCGCCAACTACCTCGCCAGCCCGCCGCTGGTGGTGGCCTATGCCCTGCTTGGCACCCTGCGCAAGGACATCACGAAAGAGCCCCTCGGCATCTCGAAGGATGGCAAGGAAATCTTCCTGCGCGATATCTGGCCAAGCAATGAAGAGATCGCAGCGCTCATCAAGTCCTCCGTCACGCGTGAGAGCTTTGTCGAGCGTTATGGCAGCATCTCGAAGGGCACGAAGCAATGGCAGGCTCTGGCCGTAGCCAGCGATGCGCGGACCTTCGCGTGGTCGGACAACTCGACCTATATCCAGAAGCCGCCCTATTTCGAGGGGCTGACCAAGGAGCCGGGCGAGACGCATGACATCGAGAATGCACGCATTCTCGCACTGCTGGGCGACAACATCACGACTGACCACATCTCACCGGCAGGGGCCATCAAGCCGTCCTCTCCGGCGGGCAAGTTCCTGAGCGAGCATCAGGTGGCGGTTGCGGATTACAACTCCTACGGGTCGCGCCGTGGCAATGACCGCGTGATGGTGCGTGGCACCTTTGCCAATATCCGTATCCGCAACGAGATGCTTCCGGGCGTCGAGGGCGGCATGTCGAAATACCTGCCTGATGGCACGGTGGCGTCGATCTATGACGTGGCGCATCGCTATCAGCAGGATGGCACGCCTCTGGTCGTGATTGGCGGGCGTGAATACGGCATGGGCTCCTCGCGTGACTGGGCCGCCAAGGGCACGAATCTGCTAGGCATCAAGGCCGTGATTGCAGAGAGCTTCGAGCGTATCCATCGTTCCAATCTCGTGGGCATGGGCGTTCTGCCTCTGACGTTCCGTGAGGGCACGACGCGCAAGACGCTGGGGCTGGATGGCACCGAGACGATCTCACTGGGTGGGCTCGAGTCCATTACCCCGCGTATGACCGTACCCATGACCATCACCCGCGCCAGCGGCGAGACCGAGCAAGTCGAACTTCTTTGCCGCATCGATACGCTTGATGAAGTCGCCTATTACAGGCATGGAGGGATTCTCCCTTATGTCCTGCGCGGGATGACCGAAACTGACTGATCACGCCGAGACCGTTCTCGACGCCAGAAATATCACCAAGAGCTTTGGGCGACATGTCGTGCTGCACGACATGTCGCTTCGCGTTAGGCGTGGTGACCTGATTTCCATCATCGGGCCTTCGGGCTGCGGGAAATCGACTTTTCTTCGCTGTCTCAATTTTCTTGAGATACCTGATTCCGGAACGATCCGGATACGGGATATCGAAATCGACACGGTCGCCGGTCAGGGCTGGAACCGCGCCCAGGAGCGTCGTGCCCATAAGCTGCGTGCCCATGTCGGCATGGTTTTCCAGTCGTTCAACCTGTTTCCCCATCGCACTGTTCTGGACAATGTCATGCTGGCGCCACGGGCGGTTAAAGGCATGGCAACTGGCGATATCGCGCCGCTGGCGCGTGGTCTGCTGGCGAAGGTCGGGCTCGATGGTCTGGCTGACCGTTATCCCTCGACACTGTCTGGCGGTCAGCAGCAGCGTGCGGCCATTGCCCGCGCCCTGGCCATGAAACCGGCCATCATGCTCTATGACGAGCCGACCTCTGCGCTGGACCCCGAACTGGCTGAAGAAGTTTTGCAGGTCATGCGCAGACTGGATGAGGAGGGCATGACCCAGATCGTCGTGACGCACGATATGCGCTTTGCCCGTGCGGCCTCGAACCGCGTGCTGTACGTCGAGGGTGGGCATATCATCGAAAGCGGCGACCCTGAAGAAGTGTTTGCGGCTCCCGAAGATGCCAGAACGCGCCGCTTCCTGAGGTCACTGCTGTGAACGTCTGCACCGTGCCAAGGCGGGTCCTCGCCGGCGCCCTGATGGGGGTGATGCTTCTGATCGGTGGCCATTCTGCCCATGCCCAGACATCTTCACCCCCACCAGCAATAGGCGAGGTGGCCTCATCGTCGGTTCTGAACTGGGCCTCGGATGGTGAGGCCAATGTACCCTATGTCTTTCACGACCCGGCGGACACGAATCGTCTTGAGGGATTCGAGTTCGACATGGTGCAGGAGATTGCCCGGCGCCTGAAGCGTACACCGCATTTCGTGCAGAATGATTGGGACGGTCTGATCCCCGGCCTCCAGCGCGGCATGTATGACATGGTGGTGGACGGCATCGAGATGACGCCCGACCATGTGAAGGCAGCGCTCTTCTCACGGCCCTACTATGTGACCGGCGATCGCATTGTGGTGCGTCGCGACCGTCAGGACCTTGCCAGTTTCGCGGCTCTCAAGGGGCATGTGGTCGGAACGATCAAGGAGACGCTGGCCGAGCGGCTGTTGCAGAACGAGCCGAGCATTACCACGCGTTCTTACGAAGAGGAGACCTATGCCTTTTCGGACCTGCGCAACGGGCGTCTGGATGCGCTCCTGCTCGACGGGCCCATCGCGCTTTTCTATGCCGGAGTGACCGATGATCTGGTGATTGTTGGCGAGCCGGTAGGGCAGACCCGCTATGGCATTGCCTTCAAGCCGGGCAATGTCGCGCTTCATGATTCCGTGGATCGTGTGTTAGGTGACATGATGAGCGATGGGACGCTCCAGACCATTCTGCGGCGCTGGAATCTCTGGACACCCGAGATGGCAGCTATGACGGGCGACCACACGGTGCGTGAGGTGCCTCCTGTCGCGTGGCTGCGCTATCGTGACGCCATGCGCAGTCAGCTCGGCTGGGTGGGGCTGTTCCACCGTTATCTCGGATTTCTGCCCATCATCGGCAAGGCGGCGGTGCTGACCCTTGTGGTGTCGGCCCTTTCCATGATCCTTGCCGTCAGTCTGGGGCTCGTGCTTGCCTTGTGCCGCCACTACGGCGTACGCCCCCTGCAATGGCTGAGCGGTCTCTACATTGAGGTTGTGCGTGGTACGCCCCTGCTTATCCAGGTTCTCTTCATCTTCTATGGTCTGCCGGGCATAGGCATCAAACTGTCGCCTTTCTTCGCGGGCGTGCTGGCCTTGGGCCTCAATTATGCGGCCTATGAAGCCGAAAATTACCGGGCTGGCCTCTCCTCTGTGCCGCGCGGGCAAATGGAGGCGGCAATTGCGCTCAACATGACGCGCGCCAAGGCTGTTCGGCTGGTAATCGTACCGCAGGCTTTCCGCACGGTCCTGCCGGTCATGACCAACGACTTCATTGCCCTGCTCAAGGATTCTTCGCTGGTGAGTGTGATCACGCTGACCGAGCTGACAAAGACCTATATCCGGCTTTCATCGACCTATTATGACTATATCGGTACCGGGCTTCTGATCGGTGCGGCCTATCTGCTGCTCGGTCTGCCTTTTGTCCGTTTTGCCCGCCATGTGGAACGCCGACTGGGGCAGAGCCTGACACGCTCGGGGCACCACTGAAAACTCTGTTACAAAACTTCTGAGTCCGATGCACAGGTAAGTGCGTCGTTCGCCGCAAGATTGTGCAGAGCGGGGTTCTTGTCCAGCTGACGCATTCCTTCCCTTCATGGCGGTTGCGAGTGGGCGCAATGCGATCAGATCTCGGCCCGAGTGTTCGCCTCATAGGGTCTCCGCATGGCGGCGATTGCGTAAAGATAGCTGAGAGCGGCGGCGCCTGCGATGGCCGCGTCACGCACGGCGGCGCGCGCGAGCAGATAGGCGAGATAGGCTAGAACGCTACGCAGTAAAAAATGTCTGAAGCCAGCAGGATCATTTGCACCCCACCCGTGAGGTCCCCAGACAATACCAGAAAAAATGGTGATTCCCAGAAACAGTATAGCCGGGTCGTGAGCCGTGCGCGCTGCAATGATGGCAAAGGGAACCAAAACACCGGTGACGGTGATGAAACGCATGAAAAGTTGAGTGATCGGATCGTGCCGGTTCGCCACTCTCAATCCAACCTGACCTCGCAGTTTGTCGATTAATAGAGCCAAGGGAAACGGAATGGCCGCAGCCATGAAAACGGGGAAGAGCGGTAGCTTGTCACCCATCCAGACGCCCGCCAGTGCCAATGATGACTAGGAGATGAGGCCGCCGAGCGGCATGGCCGACAAGCATTGCGCCAGGTAGGATTCGCGCAAGGTGTTGAGTGAGTCTTTGGACTAGTTATGCAAATATAGATTGTACTTGTATCGCACTAATGCCCTGAGCTTTAATAAATTTTCTAAATATGATCGATATGAGAGCGATATGTTGGTGTGCGTGCTGATTAAGAAGCGTATTCGCGGATCAATGTGGCGATCGCAGCGACAATATGAAGCGAAAAATGATGTGGCACTGCCGAGATGCGAACGCCTGCCTTCCCGCTCTTCAATCCAAAGCAGTTTCGATCAGGCAATGCTCAGATGGCTTTGACGCGCTTTAGGCGGCGTCCTTCTTAAGGCACGCCGCCTGCACGACTCAGGGAGCCGATGGGTCGTGGGCAAGGTCCGGCGAAAATGTCGGGCTACCCGCATCATGCGTCATGGCCTGCCGGAGGAGCGGCACCCAGCGAGAGAACCAGCGATCGGTCTTTCGTATGAATTCGTCGGCTGTAGGAACCTGCGACAACGTCGTTTTGTCCCAATAGGGAAGGGGGGCCAGCAACTGGACCGTGCCGGTCTTGGTGGGGGCAAGAAGATAGGTGATGCCTGAGCTGCCCTTGGTCGCATCGGTAGCACCACTGCTTAGAATCCAGTTGGCGACCACAAAAAGGGAGGGCATGGGAAAGCCCAGAGCGCTTAGTCTTTTGAACGCAAGCTGAATCAGCTCATCAGACGAAATGGCACCATTCGGCCCCATGACGGCATTGGCGATAAAAGCGCATTCATTGCGACCATCGGGCCGATCGGCATAGATATGGGCGCTATAATTACGATCGTCGTGACAGTGCGAGGCCGCTGACTGAACGACATCGAGAGGTAATTGCTCCGTGGCTGTCCGTGCAATCATGACGCCTGTGACAACACCACGATCGGTGCGCACTAGAATATTGATCAGCATAAGGCCGCCCGGACCGAATTGCCCGGTGAGCACCGGATGCCAGACTCCGGCCGGCAGGGGCAATGTATGCCCACCGAACGGTATCGTTCCTGTAAGTGACGCAGTGATATCGGGTGTCATCAGGCGATTGGTCTCGTCCGGCGCGCCTGCTTGTGCCTGAGAGCCTTGCCCGTTATTGACGGCCTGATCCCTCGCAGTGGATGCGGTGGCAGCGCCATTCGGGGGTTGCATGCCGGGCAGCCGCTGAAGCCACGGCGCATGGGCAAGCATCCAGGGCAAGGGGAAGAAGAGGCTCATGATCGTGAAAAAGATCATGATATAGATCATGAGGCGCCATGCAGGGGCACGGCGCCACAAGCGGGTGAAAGCTGACACTGACTATCGTTCCGGCGGGGTTCAGGGTGTCAGTCGCGCATTGAGCGAGACCGAGTCGTCAGCTATTTCGGCTTTGACACCGTCGTTGCTCATGACGAGACGAACGAGCTTCGCATTATTCTGGCGCGCCAGGATCAGGCTTTCACTGACCATGTCTTCGATCGAGCGAACCAGATCACGTGCCGAGGCCCCGGCACCCAACTTCTGCTGACGCTGCATGAGTTGGAAGAGCAGGTAGGCATCGATACCGCCAGCTTCGACATTAAGCCCATAACCCTTGATCATTGCCTCGATTTCCAGCGCCGCTACCCGCGCAAGATCGAGGTCGCGCAGCTGACGGAAGACAAAGATACGATCCAGACGGTTCAGGACTTCGGGTGCAAAACCGGCCTTGCGCAGGGCTTCCGTCGACTCCGCACGCATCCTGTCTGCGTCGTCATGAAGACGATCGGCAATTTCGGTCAGTGCTTCTGTGGCGATATTGGAGGTGAGCATGAAGATGGCGCGCGTTGTAGATACCTGAGCGCCAGTTGAGGCCTCGGTCACGTGACCGTCATTCCATGCTGTCAGGAATTTTTTGAAAACGTCTGGATGCGCTTTCTCGATCTCATCCAGCAACACAATCGCATCCGGCTTCTCCTGAAGGCCGCCCGTGAGCTTGCCGAAACTATCGGATCCTACATATCCCTTTGGCGAGCCGAAGAGCATGGTTGCAGCGTGAGGGCTGGACATCTGGGTCATGTCGAAATGAAGCAGGGGCCGGTCCATCTGCCGGGCGATCTGCTTTGCCAGATAGGTTTTTCCCGTGCCCGGAGGGCCGGCGAGGAGAAAGATTCCGACCGGCTTGTTACGCATAGTAAGAGCGAGACGGCGTCTCAACTGCTGGGCAATATCCTCGCAAACCTGATCCTGACCGACGACCTTGGCGCGCAGTCCGGCGGCCAATTCTTCGGCATTGATCGCGACTTCCTTCTGCTCTTGGGCAAGTAGCTCTTCGAGCGCAACGCGGTTTGTCAGGCGGGCGAGAATATCCATAACGAAACCTTTGCGACGGCGAAGCCCCTTGCGGGCCAGTTTTGTGGAGCGCACCTCATAGAGGAGGCCGGATATCGAGAGCAGGGCGGCGAGACCGGCAATGGGAGGATAGGCGTCCCTTGCCCAGGAGAGGAAATGAAGCAGCATTCCCCCCGAAAGGTGAAGCGAAACAGCTGCCTGAATGCTCGCAAGGATCAGAAAAATCACCATCATGACGGGCATGAGGCGATTGAGGGCGGGCATCAGGGCTTTCATTGTACGATCACGTCCAGAACAATCTGCTGATCAAGGCTGGCTAGGGTCGGGAGAACCTGAGCGCCAAGCGCCGTAAGTATGCCGGTCTCCAGCCCCCCAGCTGGAGGCTGAGTCAGGGGAGATATCGTGACCTCGCCAGCCAGATAGATGGGTAGAACCACAGCCTGCAATTCGGGTTTGAGAGTGAGTCGTTGCGTTAAGCCACCCGAGGTGATGGCAATAGACTGGCCGGGTAGCCCCGCTATCTGAGCGATAGGCATGCGCACCAACCGCATGCGGCGATTTTTCACAGCGGCGAGTATGTTTGCCCTCTGCTGGGTATCGAAGCCTGAATGCGCCAGAGCTGACGGAGCCTGCCCGGGGGCAATCAGGGCAAACTGTGCACCCAGATGTCTGGCATCTGCCCGGATCTGAGGTTCACGGTCTAGCGAAGAGGTTGAAGCTTGCGGTGCGCGAGCCGCTGTCACGCCGCCATGAGCCGTGTTTTGCCAGTAGGCACCCCCCATGCATGCCATGACAACGGCAGACGCCAGGACGAGCTTGGAGGTCAACCCGCCGCTCTCGCGAGGGGAGTGATGGCCGCTGCCAACTGTCCCATGGGAGAGCGGCTTGAGTTGTGGCTCGGGCGTATCGTTCATCGCTGCGACTGTGGCAGGATAAAAACCATGACTGCAAGAGCCCTGTTACACGGGGAGTGTAATCAAAAGTTACGCATCACGCTTCCTGCCATGCACGAGTCTTGCATCAACGGCCATCTTGGCCTAGACAGCCCGTATTCCTTTCATCTTTCGTCTTATCGGGGGGTGGCCTTGACGGGCCGCCTTTTTTGTCTTGGCCAATGAAATTCCCAGCCTGAACGGTCTTGAAGCGCGTATCGCGCAGCAGATCGAGCCGACCCTGACCGATCTCGGTTACGAGCTCGTGCGCCTGAGCGTGCTGGGCCGCGAAACGCCCACCATCCAGATCATGGCTGATCGCGCCGATGGGTCCCTGATCGGAATCGAGGACTGTGAGCAGATCAGCCACGCCGTTGGCGCCGTGCTGGATGTGGATGATCCGATCCCCGGCGCATGGACGCTTGAGGTTTCCTCTGCCGGAATCGATCGCCCGCTGACACGCCTGAAAGACTGGGACCGTTTTGCGGGTCATCTGGTCAAGGCTGAGCTCGATCTGCCGCTCAATGGTCGCAAGCGCTTTTCGGGCATCATCACTGGAACGCGTGATGGTGCGGCTGTGATTCGTCTGGATGACGGCGAGGAAGCCGTTCTGCCCATCGACACGATCCGCAAGGCTCGCCTTGTGCTGACCGATGCGCTGATCGAGGCGAGCGCCGCGATGCTGGGCATTGCATCCGAGGATGAAGGGGCAGAAGAAGAGGGAGCGCCGCGTCGCAAGACGCCGAAGCTCAATCCTGCCAAGCCGGGCAAGGGATCGCGGCCCGGACGAAAGACACACTGAAGTTAGCGTTACTGGGTTTATCGCCTTTCCCGTTTCTGATGGTCCGCGCCGCACCGGCGCGCCGCATTTGAGGATTTCGTCTGATGGACACCTCCGTTACCCGTCCTGAGCTGCTTCTGGTGGCAGACGCTGTTTCGCGTGAAAAGAACATCGATCGTGAAGAAGTGCTGGAGGCGATGGAGCAGGCCATCCAGAAGGCCGGGCGCGCCAAGTATGGCCACGAAAAGGATATCCGCGCGACGATCGATCGCCGCTCTGGTGAGGTTCGTCTGTCACGCTGGACCGAAGTGGTCGAGACCGTGGAAAACGAGGACACGCAGATTCCGCTCGCCATTGCGGTGAAGTTCCAGCCTGAGATCAAGCTGGGCGAGCATCTGGTCGACCCGCTGCCGCCCATCGATTTCGGCCGTATTGCTGCCCAGACCGCCAAGCAGGTTATCGTGCAGCGTGTTCGCGAATATGAGCGCAAGAAGCAGTATAACGAGTTCAAGGATCGCGTGGGCGAGATCGTCAACGGCACGGTCAAGCGCACGGAATACGGTAATCTCATGGTCGAGATCGGTCATACGGAAGCACTGCTCCGTCGTGACGAACTGATCCCCCGCGAGTCGTTCCGCAACTCCGATCGCGTACGCGCCTACATCTATGACGTGCGTGACGAAACGCGTGGCCCGCAGATCTTCCTGAGCCGCACCCATCCTGCGTTCCTTGCCAAGCTGTTTGCGCAGGAAGTGCCGGAAATCTATGACGGCATCATCGAGATCAAGGCCGTGGCCCGTGATCCGGGATCGCGCGCCAAGATGGCCGTTGTCTCCAAGGATGCATCCATCGACCCGGTTGGTGCCTGCGTTGGTATGCGCGGCTCACGCGTTCAGGCCGTTGTAGCTGAGTTGCAGGGCGAGAAGATCGACATCATCCCCTGGAGCCCTCAGGCCGCAACCTTTGTGGTGAATGCTCTGGCTCCCGCCGAAGTGACCAAGGTGGTCATGGATGAGGAAGCCGGTCGCGTGGAAGTTGTCGTGCCGAACGAGCAGCTTTCGCTTGCCATCGGTCGCCGTGGTCAGAACGTGCGTCTGGCAAGCCAGCTCACGCGCTGGGACATCGACATTCTGACCGAGGCCGAAGAATCCGAGCGTCGTCAGGAAGAATTCCGCAAGCGTACCCAGCTCTTTGTCGATGCGCTCGATGTCGATGACGTGATTGCTGGCCTGCTAGTGACCGAAGGCTTCCACACCATCGAAGAGCTGGCTTACGCCGATCCGGATGAGCTGCATGCGATCGAGGGCTTCGATGAAAGCGTAGCCGAGGAGCTGATGCGCCGCGCCGAGGAATTCCTCGTGCAGAAGGAGCAGGAGCTGGACGACAAGCGTCGGGGCCTTGGCGTTGAGGATTCGATTGCCGAGCTGGGCGTGTTTACCAACGCCATGCTGGTGACGTTGGGTGAGAAGGGTGTGAAATCACTCGATGATCTGGCCGATCTCGCAGGTGACGAGCTTGTCGAAATGCTCGGCAGTGACAATATAGATGAAGATGCTGCCAATGAGATCATCATGGCAGCCCGTGCCCACTGGTTTGATGGTGAGCAGGCAGAAGCAGCCCCCGAGGAAGGGGAGGCTTCCGACGTCTGAGATCCACCAAACACAGACACCGAGTCCCGACTCCGATATCGAGCTTGACCTGATCGAACTCGATGATGAGAAGGGGCCGCAGCGGCGCTGCATCGTCTCTCGCGAGAGCGGGAACCCTGAAGTCATGCTGCGTTTTGTCGTCGCGCCCGATGGTACGGTCGTTCCCGATCTGGCGGCTAAGCTGCCAGGGCGGGGAATCTGGTTGAGTGCCAAGCGGGATGTGCTAGAAACCGCGCGGACGCGTCACCTGTTTTCTCGGGCAGCGCGTCAGCCGGTAAAGGTGCCTGAGGATATTGCGCAGGTGCTGGTTTCAGGAATAGAAGCGCGGCTGGTGCAGGGCCTTGGGCTCGCGCGTCGGGCCGGGCAGGCTCTCTGTGGGTTTGTTAAGTGTCGCGAATGGATTGCTGCCGGAAAGGCCGGCTTGGTGATCCAGGGATCGGGCGGAAGCCCGGATGAGTTGCGGCGTCTGATATCGGGAAACAACAAGGTTCCGGTGCGGACGTTACCGGCCCAGATGCTCGCGACGGCATTTGGGCGGGAACATGCGGTCTATGTTGTGATAGCGCCCGGTGCGCTCGCGCAGCGTCTGATGGCTGAGCATGAACGATTTTTGGGGCTGACCGATGGGTTGGTTCCTGAGCCGCGCAATGAGCGGCTCGGACGGGAACAGGCAGGTATATGAGCGAAGGCAACGAACGGAACCAGGGCACTCAGGCTCAGGGCGGTCAGACAGATGGCCAGAATGTCCAGGATCAGGGCGCCCAGGCTCAGGGTGACCAGGGTAAGGGACGTCTGTCCCTGCGTCCGGGCGGGCGCATGGAACTCGGGCGCACGGTAGATGCGGGCTCTGTCCGACAGAGCTTCAGCCACGGCCGCTCCAAGGTGGTGCAGGTCGAAGTGCGCAAGAAGCGCGAGACGAATGAGCGCAAGGACGGCCGCGGTGCTGCCGGCGGCCGTGGTGGCCGCGCCGGTGCAGGACGTGCGCTGACCCCTGCGGAACTCGCCATCCGCCAGCGCGTGCTTGAAGAGCAGCGCAAGGAAGCGGCTCGCGAGGCTGCGCGTCTCGAAGAAGAAAAGATCCGTATCCTCTCCGCAGCCGAAGAGGCCAAGCGTGAGGAAGAGGCACGTGCCGAGGCAGCAGCCCGCGAGGTTGAGGCCCAGCGTGAAGCTGAAGAGCATGACCGCCAGATGGCTGCCGCGGCTGAAGATCAGGCGAAGCAGGAAGCTCTCGAGGAGCAGCGCAAGGCGCGTGCCGCTGAGCGCGAGCGCGAGGAAGCTGCACGTCGTGCGCCGCTCGAGGCGACTGAGTCGGCCCGTCGTACCGGTGGCGTGCAGCTTGCTGCCCCGATGGAACGTCTGCGTCCGCTGGCCGAACGTGCCGTCATGGCGCCGCGTCCCGTCACGCCCAAGCCTGCGCCTGCCGCGGCCGGTGCATCGGCTGCAGCGCCTCGCAATGAAACCCTGCATCTGCGTCGCGGTGGCGCTGGTGGCGAAACCGAGGACGATCGTCGCGCTGGTCCGCGCCGTGCCCCGGCCGCGCCGCCGCGCCGTGGTGCGCCAGCTGCGCCCAAGAAGAGCGGTGATTCGCGTCGTTCGGGCCGTATCGACGTCCGCGCCGCCATCGAAGGTGATGACGACAAGACGCGTTCGCTCGCTTCGGTTCGTCGCCAGCGCGACCGCGAGCGCCGTCAGGCCGAGCTTGAGCGTCTCCGCGCCGATCAGGTCCGCGTGGTGCGTGACGTGATCCTGCCGGAATCCATCACGGTGGCCGAGCTGGCCAACCGTATGGCGCTGCGTCAGGCTGAAGTCGTCAAGGCACTCATGAAGATGGGTGTGATGGCCACAGCCACGCAGCTGATCGACGCCGATACGGCCGAACTGGTCATCAGCGAATTCGGCCATCGCGTCCGTCGCGTTGCCGAGAGCGACGTGGAACTGGGCATCGAGGGTGTGGAAGATCGCGAGGAAGACCTCGTAACACGTGCTCCGGTCGTGACAGTCATGGGCCATGTCGACCACGGCAAGACCTCGCTGCTCGATGCACTGCGCACAACTGATGTGGCGGCTGGCGAAGCCGGTGGCATCACCCAGCATATCGGCGCCTATCAGGTGACGGTGCCTAGTGGCGCGAAGATCACCTTCGTCGATACGCCTGGCCACGAAGCGTTCACTTCGATGCGTGCCCGCGGTGCTTCGGTCACTGACGTGGTTGTGCTGGTTGTGGCAGCCGATGACGGCGTGATGCCGCAGACGATTGAGGCCATCAAGCATGCCAAGGCTGCTGATGCCCCGATCATTGTGGCCATCAACAAGATCGACAAGCCGGGTGCAAACCCCGACCGCGTGCGTCAGGCCCTGCTGAGCCACGAAATCGTGGTGGAAGCCCTTGGCGGTGACGTTCAGGATGTCGAGGTTTCGGCGCTCAAGCGTACGGGTCTGGACAAGCTGGAAGAGGCCATTCTGCTGCAGGCAGAAGTGCTCGACCTGAAGGCGAATCCGAACCGCGTGGCTGAAGGCTCGGTCATCGAAAGCCGTCTGGATCGCGGTCGCGGTCCGGTGGCAACGGTTCTGGTGCAGAAGGGCACACTCAACCGCTCCGACATCGTCGTGGCTGGTGCCGAGTGGGGTCGCGTTCGCGCCATGCTGGATGACAAGGGACGCCAGCTCAAGGATGCTGGGCCGTCCATGCCCGTCGAGCTTCTGGGTATCACGGGTGTTCCCGGTGCCGGCGAACCTTTCGTGGTCGTCGAGAACGAGAACCGTGCCCGCGAGATCTGCGAGTTCCGTCAGCGCAAGCAGAAGGACAAGATGGCAGCCGGTCGTGCCGCAGCCCGCGGTACGCTCGACCAGATGCTGGCCCGTATCCAGGCGGGTGAGCAGAAGGAAGTGGCTCTGCTCATCAAGGCAGACGTGCAGGGCTCTGCCGAGGCCATTGAGGCTTCGGTGCTCAAGCTCGAGCATGAGGAAGTTCGTATCCGCGTACTGAATGCCTCTGTTGGTCAGATTACTGAGAGCGACATCCAGCTGGCCAAGGCATCGAACGCCATCATCGTGGCATTCAATGTTCGCGCCACCACGCAGGCTCGTGAAATGGCCCAGCGTGAGGATGTGGATATCCGCTATTACTCGATCATCTATCAGGTGACCGACGATGTGGAGCAGCTGGTCAAGGGCAAGGTTGCGCCCAAGCATCGCGAGAAGTTCCTCGGTTACGCCGAGATCCGTCAGGTCTTCAACATCACGAAGGTCGGCAAGGTCGCGGGTTGCTATGTCACCGAGGGCGTGGTCAAGCGTGGCTGTGGCGTGCGTCTGCTGCGTGACAACGTGGTGATCCATGAAGGCGAGCTGAGCCAGCTCAAGCGCTTCAAGGATGACGTCAAGGAAGTGGCTCGCAACTATGAGTGCGGTCTCTCCTTCGCTGGCTATAACGACCTGCGCGAAGGCGACATGGTTGAGTGCTACGAGATGGAAGTGATCCCTGCATGAGGGGTTCGCGTTCCAAGGTGCCGGGCTTTTCAGGGCCCGGCGACGCCCGTGGCCCTTCACAGCGTCAGCTGAGAATGTCCGAGGAGGTCCGTCGTGTTCTTTCAGATCTCTTCGCTCGCACCGAGTTCCGTGATCCGGAACTTTCGGGCGTGCATGTGACGGTCACTGAAGTGCGTATCTCCCCCGATTTTCGCCACGCCACGGCTTTTGTCAGCCGTCTGGGACGTAGCGATATCGAGGAAGTGCTGCCTGCGCTCAAGCGCGTGGCGCCGTTCCTGCGTACAGGACTTTCCAAGACCCTGCGTTCGCGCATCGTGCCGGAAATTCATTTCCAGCCCGATACCGCGCTCGAACATGCGATGGAAATGGATGCGCTGATGCGCACACCGGAAGTCCGTCGCGATCTTGATTCCGAAGACTGAGTGGAGCGACCCGTCATGGGACGCAAAAAAGGGCAGGATATCGACGGCTGGCTGGTCGTCGACAAGAGCCTGAAAGTCGGTTCGACCGATGTGGTGAACAAGGCACGCCGCCTGTTCGATGCCAAAAAGGCTGGACATGGCGGCACGCTGGACCCCTTGGCGACGGGCATTCTGCCGGTTGCTTTTGGTCAGGCCACCAAGACGATCCCCTATATCATGGATGCCACCAAGCGTTATCGCTTCACGCTGTTCCTTGGTGAGTCGCGCACAACCGATGACCGTGAAGGTGAGGTCGTGCTGACAAGCGAGCATCGCCCCAGTGATGCTGAATTGCGCGCGGCTCTTCCCGCGCTCATCGGTGATATCATGCAGGTGCCGCCGGTCTATTCGGCGCTCAAGGTGGATGGCGAGCGATCCTATGACCTCGCGCGGGCCGGACGGCCGCCCGATCTGCCCCCCCGGCCTGCGCGCGTTGACTCCATCACGCTTGTGGACCGTCCTGATCGTGACCATGCCGTGTTCGAGGTTCAGTCGGGCAAGGGCGTGTATATGCGCAGCCTTGCCCGTGATATCGCCCTGGCCTGCGGGACAGTCGGGCATATTGCCGTATTGCGCAGGACCAAATGCGGCCCGTTTGACGAGACCCATGCGATAACACTGGACAAGCTGGTTCAAAATGACGACAAGGCCGATGCACTTTCAGCGCTTCTGCGCCCGGTCTCGACCGCGCTGGCCGACATCCCGGCTCTGGCCATGACCGACGCAGAAGCACAGGCCTTGCGCTTTGGACAGAGCCTATCTCTGGCCGATTGCGCCGCTCTGATGCTGACACCGCAGGAGGGTGACGTCCTGCAGGCCCAGGAGGGGGGGTGTCTTGTCGGTTTGTGCCGCGTCCAGGAGGGCCGTCTCAAGCCGATACGAATATTCGAGTCGTTTAAATACGGAGACAGAGATGTCGATTACAGCTGAACGCCGCACGGCGCTGATTGAAGAATTCAAGACCAACCCGACCGACACCGGGTCGCCGGAAGTGCAGGTTGCACTGCTGAGCGAGCGTATCGTCAACCTGACGGGCCATCTGCAGACGCACAAGAAGGACTTCCACTCACGTCGTGGTCTCCTGATGCTCGTTGGCCAGCGTCGTGGCCTGCTTGACTATCTCAAGCGCAAGGATCAGGGCCGTTACCAGACCCTTATCGAGCGTCTCGGCCTGCGCCGCTAACATGCTCGGCGGAGGGTCATGCCTCCGCCGCCTCCCGTCGTCATTCTGGCGACGGGATACCAGGCTTCGTCACTGAACGTTGAAGCTGGAGACAGAACCGGCCTTCGGCGTTTCAGGCCACATGGTGACATGCCGGTCCGATCCCGGCCTTTCTTGCCATGCCGTCCGAAACGCTGCCAGCCAGTCAGGGCCCGTTCCCTTCAGATCACCGTAACCGGTGTCAAAGCCCCCTAATCAGGACAGAATGATGTTCAACTACTTCCGCAAGGAAATCGACTGGGCCGGACGCCCGCTCGTTCTGGAAACCGGCAAGATTGCCCGTCAGGCTGATGGTGCGGTTGTCGCCACCTATGGCGATACGGTCGTGCTCTGCACCGCCGTTGGCGCCAAGTCGGTCAAGCCGGGCCAGGACTTCTTCCCGATGACCGTCAACTATCAGGAAAAGGCCTATGCAGCTGGCCGTATTCCTGGTGGCTTCTTCAAGCGTGAGGGCCGTCCGTCCGAGAGCGAGACCCTGATCTCGCGTCTGATCGACCGTCCGATCCGCCCGCTCTTCCCTGAGAACTTCCGCAATGAAGTGCAGGTCACGGCGACCGTTCTCAGCCATGACATGGAAAACGACCCCGCACTGGTTGCGCTGATCGGCTGCTCAGCCGCGCTCACCCTTTCGGGTATTCCCTTCTATGGTCCGGTTGGCGTGGCGCGCGTAGCCCGCATCAATGACCAGCTCGTCATCAACCCGACCATTGCGGAGATGAAGGAGAGCGCGCTCGATCTCGTCGTCGCCGGGACGAGCGAAGGCGTGCTGATGGTTGAATCCGAAGCTTCCGAGCTTTCGGAAGAGATCATGCTCGAAGCCGTGACCGCTGGCCATGCAGCCTTCCAGCCCGTGATCGATGCGATCATCGATCTGGCCGAGCACGCCGCCAAGCAGCCCTGGGACCTCGAAGGCCCCACCAAGGAGCAGATCGCCCTGCGCAAGCGCGTGGAGAAGATTGGCACCAAGCTGATGGCCGACGCCTATAAGGAAAAGGCCAAGCAGGCACGCTACGAGAAGATCGCGACCGCCAAGGCGCGCATTATCGAAGGCCTGACCGAGGAAGGTCTGGACGTCGACATGGCCAAGCCGATGCTCAAGGAGCTTGAGGCCCAGGTCGTTCGCGGCGCCATCCTGAAGACCGGCATCCGTATCGACGGTCGCGACACCAAGACGGTGCGCCCGATCGTGTCCGAAGTCGGCATCCTGCCGCGCGCCCATGGCTCCTCGCTCTTTACGCGTGGTGAGACGCAGGCTCTGGTTGTTGCCACGCTGGGCACCACCCAGGACGAGCAGATCATCGACGCCCTTGAAGGCGAGTACCGCTCGAACTTCATGCTGCATTACAACTTCCCACCCTATTCGGTTGGTGAGTGCGGCCGCATGGGAAGCCCGGGCCGTCGCGAGATCGGCCATGGCAAGCTGGCATGGCGTGCCCTGCATCCGCTGCTGCCGGGCAAGGACCGCTTCCCCTACACGGTGCGTATCGTTTCCGAGATCACCGAGAGCAACGGGTCGTCCTCGATGGCCACCGTTTGCGGCTCCTCGCTGGCGCTGATGGATGCCGGCGTGCCGCTGCCGCGCCCCGTCGCCGGTATCGCCATGGGTCTGATCAAGGAAGATCGTGGCTACGCCGTGCTGTCTGACATCCTGGGTGACGAAGATCATCTTGGTGACATGGACTTCAAGGTGGCCGGTACCGAATCCGGTATCACTGCGCTGCAGATGGATATCAAGATCACCTCGATCACGCCGGAAATCATGAAGGTGGCGCTCGAGCAGGCCCGTGACGGTCGTATCCACATCCTCGGCGAGATGGCCAAGGCGATCGATGAAGGTCGTGAGGGGGTCTCGCGCAATGCGCCGAAGATCACCACCATGAACATCGCCAAGGAGAAGATCCGCGATGTGATCGGCTCGGGTGGCAAGGTCATTCGCGAGATCGTCGAGTTCTCGGGCGCTAAGGTTGATATCAACGACGAAGGTGTCATCACTATCGCTGCATCGAATGACGAGCAGGCCCAGAAGGCCATCTCGCGCATCGAAGGCATCGTGGCTGAGCCGGAAATCGGCCGTATCTACGATGGCAAGGTTGTCAAGACCGCCGATTTCGGTGCGTTCGTGAACTTCCTCGGGCCGCGCGACGGTCTGGTGCATATTTCCGAGCTGACCGATGGTCGCGTTGCCAAGACCACCGATGTCGTGAAGCAGGGCGACGCTGTGAAGGTGAAGGTTGTCGGTTTCGACGACCGCGGCAAGGTCAAGCTGTCGATGCGCGTTGTCGATCAGCAGACCGGCGCCGATATCTCGGAGAGCGTCGGTGCAAAGGCCGCTCGTCCGACCAGGCAGCGTGACGCTGACTGATCTCCCGTTTCAGGAGGAGGGCCATGAAAGGGCCTCCTCCCTCGGAGTACAACACAGATTATGATGTCGATTGATACCGTCCGCATGGCTGGCCGGGAAGTTCTCCCCCTCGTTGAGGGTGGCAAGGGCGTCTCGGTTTCGACCGGTATATCAGCAGGCCACTGGGCTGCTGCTGGTGGCGTGGGCACTGTCTCTGCCGTCAATGCCGACAGCTATGATGCAGATGGCAACCGTATCCCCCAGATCTATTCGGGCCGTACGCGCCGTGAGCGTCATGAGGAACTGATCCGCTACGCGATCGAGGGCGGTATCACCCAGGTTCGCATTGCCCGCGAAATTGCAGGCAGCAAGGGCATGATCAACGCCAATCTCCTGTGGGAGATGGGCGGTGCCGAGCAGGTGATCGAAGGTATCCTCGAGGGTGCCCCCGGGATGATCGACGGGCTGACCTGCGGCGCAGGCATGCCGTATCGTCTGTCGGAAATCGCCGCACGTCATAAGGTGCATTATTATCCGATCGTCTCCTCGGCGCGCGCTTTCAACGCGCTGTGGAAGCGTTCGTACAGCAAGACATCCGAATTGCTGGGCGGCGTGGTTTATGAGGATCCCTGGCGGGCGGGCGGCCATAACGGGCTGTCGAACACCGAGAACCCGCTCAAGCCGGAAGACCCCTATCCCCGCGTTGCCGCGCTGCGCAAGTCCATGAACCAGTTCGGTCTCGAGACCGTACCGATCATCATGGCTGGCGGTGTCTGGTGGCTCGAGGAATGGGCGCACTGGTTAAATAATCCCGAGATCGGCCCGATCGTGTTCCAGTTCGGCACACGCCCGTTGCTGACTCAGGAGAGCCCTATCCCTGATGCATGGAAGCGCCGCCTGCGCCGACTGCATGAAGGCGATGTGTATCTTAATCGCTTCTCGCCCACCGGCTTCTATTCATCGGCTGTGAACAACAGCTTCATGCAGAACCTGCGCGGGCGTTCCGAGCGTCAGGTGGCCTATAGCAGCGAACCTGTGGGCGAGCATGATACGGCTCATGGGATCGGCGCGCGCAAGCGCGAGGTCTGGATGACCGCGACGGATCGTGAGCATGTTCTGGCGTGGGAGGCTGCGGGCTATACCGAGGCCATGCGCACGCCGGATTCGACGCTCGTTTTCGTTACGCCTGAGGAAAGCCGCGTGATTGTGGCCGATCAGGTGGCCTGCATGGGCTGTCTTTCGGAATGTCGCTTCTCCAACTGGAGCCAGCGCGGCCCGAACTATACCAACGGGGCCAAGTCCGATCCGCGTTCCTTCTGCATCCAGAAGAGCCTGCAGGACATTGCGCATGCCGATGACAGCATGGGGATCGAGGCTGCCGACCAGCTGGTTGATCATAACCTGATGTTTGGTGGGACGAACGCATGGCGTTTCGGTTCCGATCCGTTCTATGCTGATGGCTTCACGCCGACAGTCGGTCAGCTTGTTGAACAGATCATGACGGGGCGCTGAACGCGCTCAAACAGCGGAGGTGCGAAACGGCATGATGAAGGGCAAGACCCGGCTTTCTGCCTCTCGCCCTCTGGCTGCCTTTCTAACGACCTCCACAAACCATCTCGCGCGTTACGCGATCACGCTCACGCCCGAGCAGCTGAGCCTGTACGAAGGCGCGCGAGCAGGCCTCGTCACGGCGCTCGCCCTGACCCCCTCGCTCTTCTTCGACCAACCCGTTCTCGCCTGGATTGCCTTCGCCTGTTTCTGGGCCTGTCTGATTGATCCGGGTGGCCCCAATCGCGAGCGCTTTCAGGTCCTGGGCGGGTTCACTCTGGCCGGTACCCTTCTTGTGTTCGGGGTTTCCAGCCTGAGCCTGTTCGGTCCCTGGGCCACCGTGCCGCTCGTGGCACTTATCGGGCTGGGTTGCGGTCTGGCGCGGGTGTTTTCTCCGGCAGTCATGCAGCTTTGGGCTCTGGCTGGTTGTGCCGCCGTTGCCGCCACCGGTTTTCCATCACCTCCGCGTCAGGCGGCTGAGATTGCGGGCCTGTTCTTCGCTGGGGGTGCCCTGGCGACGCTGTTCTGTCTGGTGCTTTGGCGGCAGCAGCCTTACGCCCCGGCGCGCCGTAGCCTCTCGGCAACGTTCTATATTCTCGATCTGATGGCGCGCGAGTTGTCAGCCGGCCGCTTGCGTGAGGCCGTGCATCGTCAGGCGGCGCGAAACGCAATCGAACGTGCCCGAACCTTGCTGCTGATGCTCGATGCGCGTCATGGCAATATGCGCCTGCGTCGGCGTATGGAAGCGACACTCATGGCAGCCGAGCGCGTCTTTACCGCTTTGCTGGCGCTGGAGCATCTTTCGCACAATGGGCCTTTATCGCCTGAGCTGCGCGTCCTCCTCGGGCGGCTCGGCATGGCCTGCCACGAGTGCATGCGACAGGTCGCGCGGCCTGAGCCCGATTTTCGTATTCTTGGGCAACTTGCACAGCGCCTCGACAGGGAGTCACGCATCGGTGGTGTGGTCAACGCCATGCCTGTCATCGCCTGCGCCGCGGCTTTCCAGCAGATGATCGCCGCGTTTTCGCGCCGCCATCGTGAGGAAGGCGAGGGGCAATCCGGGCCCGGGCGCGCCCTGACCCCGTTGATATGGCGCCATGCACTGCGTCTCTCTCTGGCGCTTACCCTGACCCAGATCGTCTGTCTGTATGGCGGCGAAGGGTTTTCCTACTGGGCGCTGATCGCGGCACTGCTGGTCATGCAACCAGCTGGCAACCTGACCATCGTGCGCAGCATTGAGCGCGTTGTGGGCAGTATCGGGGGCAGTCTGCTCGCGGCGCTTTGCGCTCTGGTACTGCCGGGTAAAATCCCCCTCCTGATCGCAGCGGTTTTTCTCTCTCTCGCTGCGATTGCGACCCGGGCCGTCAATTACACCATGCTGGTGTTCTTCCTGACCGGACTGGTGGTCGTTATTGCCGAGGCGCTGATGCCGGGGGGCGGCATCGTGTGGGCGCGTGTGCTGGACAATCTGATCGGCAGCGGGATCGCTCTGCTTTGCGTCCTGCTGCTCTGGCCCCAGCGCGGCGATTCCGATCGGGAAACGCTGGTCAGGCGTGCGATACTGGCCCATTGCCGTTATGCCAGCCTTGTTCTTTCGGGCGATACGGATCAGGGCCAGACCGACAAGGTGCAGCGTGAGGCCGGGATGACAACGATTGCTGCAGAGTTCTCTCGTGGGGGACTGCCTTTGTTCGGCGGGCTGGTGACGCAACTGCGCGATGGGAAGTCACGGGATGTGCAGGCCGTCCTGCGGGCGCTGCGTCGCCTGAGCGGCGAACTGACCCTCTATCGCTTCGATATGCAGAACGGGCTGCGAAGCCCTGACCTGCAGGAGGCGGAACGCTTCGAGCGGTGGGCGCAGGCGATCGCGTCTGAGGGAAAGTCCCGTGGTGTGAAGATCGTGCCGCAAGATGCCGAAAGGCCGGGCCCTCCCGCCATGCAGGAAGTACTCACCTGGCTCAATGACGAGACGGCTTTGATGCGGCTGGGGCAGAAGGCCGGGCTTCAGAGCAGGGCGGCAGGAGATGCCGTGACTTGAGGCCGTCCCCACTTGCCCGGAAATCAGAGCAGCGAGAAATCAGATCAGGCAGAGTTCGGACAGGCTGCGTCTGAGCGCTGGGGGGAGGTTCTCGATCCCCGTCGCTGCGGGTGACGAGCCCAGATCGATGGGCGCATCCTCGGGCTTCAGATAGCGCCAGCCCTGAAAAGGCCGCATGGCGCGCGGCTGAACCGGGATGATCTCGTCGGTAACGAGGATATGGGTGCCTAGCTGGCCATCAGGGCGGGTAAAGGGTCGGAACCCTATAATTGGCTGACGGCAGAGCACCAGCCCGCCCATCACCCGAAAAAGCGAGCCCTGCCCACTGATCTCATCGGCCTGTTTGGGCATTGTGCGTGTGCGTATGACGCCGTACCCCTCGACACGCTCGCCGCGCTGCATCCAGGCGGCGAGTTCATCGAGGGTCGTGCAACCGACGACCAGTTTGATCATGTGCAACAAGGATCAGTGCTTTCCCATGAAGCCCTGCGCCCAGCCAGCATAGAGCTTCTTGAAGCGATCGACATCGATGGCCTGCACGATGCTGACCTTCCGAACGCCCATTGCCTTGGGTGCCAGGGCATCCGGCCAGACATAGGCGTGGCCATAGCCAATGCCCTTTCCGATCTCGACATCCATATAGGCGTCCTGTTTCTTGGTAACCAGGGAGGGATCGGCCACGATGGCGCTCGTGACTTCATCCCACATGGCCAGCGGGACATAGTAGCGCACGAGATAATCGGTGGCGGCCGAGCGATGATCTCTCGCAATGGCCTCGACCTCAGCCTTGCTGAGTACCACGTCATTGGAGACATTGGCGACAGAGGTGATATGGGCCCAGGGTGCGGTCAGGGTAATATGGGCGGCCTCGGGATCGAAAATCAGATTGAAATCCGATCCGTTATCCGCATTGCCGGTGACAGACATCATCGCCAGGTCAAGATAGCCGCCCATAAAGACAAGCTGTTTCGCCGTGCTCGCAAAGCTCGGGTCCAGACGAATGGCCAAAGCCAGATTGGTCATGGGGCCAGCTTCGATGATCGTCACCTCATGCGGGTGAGCATGGACCTGCTGGATCATGAACAGCGCCGCAGGGATGCCCTGAGGCTGAAGCTCGGGCTTGCCATCGGGGGTCGGGGCAACAGCGGGCTGCGTGTCAGGGGTCTTGTCCATAGACCCCATGCCACCCCACGCCCCTTTCCAGGGCAGGCTGCCATATTGCTGCTCGCGCAGGCGCGTGAGCGCCACTGTGTTGATCAGGGGTTGGGTTGCCCCGTCATAAACCGGCACATCACGATGCCCCGAAATTTCCAGAAAGCGACGGATACGTGCGCTTTCGGCATTTTCCCAGTCATCGCCAGCCACGACCGTCAGGCCGAGAACTTTCAGTTTCGGGTTGTTCAGCAGGGGGATGACGGATTGGATGTTCGAGCCGCCCGGCCCCAGATAGTCATTATCGGCAATCACAAGCTCCGGACCGTTCCGGGTTTCGGCGGAGGCTGTGCCGATGGTGAGGGCGGCAAGCGCCAGACTGGCAAGGAAACAACGCATAAGCTGGTTTGACTCCGGAAAAGCGGGACGGTTCCCTATGTCTCATACTGTGAGCAATAAAGTCTTAAGGGAAGGGGTGATGAACGTCATCTCGTGGCGTGCCGGGTGTTCATGCAATCTGAATAATCACAAGGCTGAAGGGCGGTGATTCGCGGTTGATCAGAGGACCAGAGCACCCAGCAGGGCTTCGAGCCTCACACGACCTTCGTCCGTGGCAATGAGCCGGTTGTCCTGAAGGCTGAGATAATTCTCTTCCTGCGCCGCCTCGAAAATCGTCGGGTCCACACACTCGGCCAGTTGGCGTCCTGTACGTGTTGCGAACCAGTCCAGATCAATCCCTTCGCGCAGGCGTAACCCCATCAGGAGCGCCTCACGCCCGCGTTCTTCGGACGACAGAGGCGTTTCCTCGGTCGACCCGCTTCCTCGCTGTTCGACACGGTCTGCCCAGATTTCCGGAGCACGATGCCGCCGTGTGGCCAGAAGTGTGTCGTCCAGCGTCAGCCTGCCATGCGCTCCCGGCCCGATGCCGATATAATCCTGATAGCGCCAGTAGGTGAGGTTGTGACGGCTCTCGGCACCGGGGCGGGCATAATTCGAGATTTCGTAATCCCGCATTCCGAAAAGGCCTGCGATTTCGGCAGTCTTTTCATACAGGCGAGCGGCCTCATCTCCCTCAGGCAGGGTGAACCGCCCCTGTCGATAGAGCGCCTCGAACTTCGTGCCCTGTTCGATGGTGAGCTGATAGAGGGACAGGTGATCGGAGGCGAGGGCAAGCGCCTCGCGCAGCTCTGTCTCCCAGGCGCTCAGACTCTGGCCGGGGCGGGCATAAATCAGGTCGAAAGAAAGCCGCGGGAAGAGGGTGCGCGCTGTCTCCAAAGCCTGCACGGCCTGTCCGGCCGAATGTTCGCGGCCCAGAAACCGCAGGGAATCCTCGTTCAGGCTCTGGATGCCGAGCGATATCCGATTGACCCCCGCCTGAGCAAAACCGGCAAGTTTCTCGCGCTCCACACTGGTTGGATTGGCTTCGAGTGTGATTTCTAGATCAGGCGCGGCGTCGAAATGGTGCAGGGCATCCTGAATGATCAGGGCGACGGTTTCAGGGCGCATGAGCGACGGTGTGCCGCCACCGAAAAAGATCGAGCGCAGGCTGCGCCGCCCCGTGCGGGCAGCATCATGGGCGAGCTCCTGACGCAGCGCCGCTGTGAAGCGCTCATGCGGGATGACGTCGCGCACATGCGAGTTGAAGTCGCAATAGGGGCATTTGGCCAGACAGAAGGGCCAGTGCACATAGAGCGAGAGCGGCGGTGCTACGCTCAGATTGCGATCCTCACACCAAGCTCGACCACACGATCAGGCGGGATACGGAAGAATTCGGTGCTGGGGACAGCATTGCGTACCATGAGCAGGAACAGCCACATGCGCCAGATTGAAAGCTTGGGCAGGGTGGAGCGCACGACGAGCTCACGTGAGACGAAATACGAGGCCTGGATGGCATCGAACTCAACCCCGGTCGCATTCAGTTCCTCTAGGGCCTTGGGCAGATTGGGCATTTCCATGAAGCCGTAGCGAACAATCACACGGTGAATATTCGGCGCCAGCTCCTGCACCATCGCACGATGGCCGCGCTCTGCCTCGGGCTGATCGAGGTTCTGCACCGTCACGAACAGAACGTGGTCGTGCAGCACCTTGTTATGCTTGAGATTGTGCAGGAGACAGGTGGGGACGGTATCGGGATTGGCCGTCAGGAACACGGCCATGCCGGGCACCCTGACGGTGCGTGATTGCGGCAGACGCGCCAGAAAGGACGCCATGGGCAGTGAATCTGCCATCTGGCGGGTGCGGATCAGGCTGCGACCGCGCGCCCACGTGGTCATGAGAATGGTGGCAGAAACACCGATCGCCAGAGGCACCCAGCCGCCATCGGGGATCTTAAGCACATTCGCTGCAAAGAAGGTTCCATCGCTGAGCAGGAAGAACCCGAAGACGAGACCTGCCAGAGGAGCGCTCCAGTTGAACACGCGACGGAACACCACCATGGCCAGAACGGCCGTGCACATGAAGGTGCCTGTCACGGCAATGCCGTAAGCCGCTGCCAGAGCCGAGGAGGAGCGGAAGGAGAGAACGAGCAGGATCGAACCCAGGGCAAGCACCCAGTTGAACACGGGAAGATAGATCTGTGCCTCTTCCTCCGCATTGGTATGGGTGATGCGCATACGGGGCAGATAGCCCAGCTGGATAAGCTGACGGCAGAGCGAGAAGCCACCCGAAATGCCGGCCTGGCTGGCAATCACGGTTGCCATGGTGGCAAGCAGCAGAAGCGGAATCTGGGCCCAGCCGGGGGCCAGATGGTAAAACGGATTTTGCAACGCTGCCGGGTTGCGGAGAAGAAGGGCACCCTGACCCAGATAATTCAGCGTCAGGGACGGCAGAACGAAAAACAGCCACGCATAGCGGATGGGCGTCCGACCGAAATGCCCCATATCGGCATAAAGCGCCTCGGCGCCTGTCACGGAAAGAACGACAGAGCCCAGGGCGATGAAGGCCAGCCATCCATGATAGAGCACGAACTGCGCGGCGTAATAAGGCGAAAGCGCCATCAGGATATGCGGCGTCTGGGCAATGGAATGGATACCCATGACGGCCAGCGTCAGAAACCAGATCATCATGATCGGGCCAAAGGCACGACCGATCTTGCCAGTGCCGAGTGCTTGCGCGCTGAACAGGGCAATCAGGATGATGATCGCCACTGGTATGATGATGTGGGAGGCTGACGGCACCGAGACCTCGATACCTTCGATGGCCGAGAGAACGGAAACCGCTGGGGTAATGATGCCATCACCAAAGAAGAGGCAGGCCCCGCCAATACCTACAATGCCGAAGAACCAGCGATATTTGGGCGATTTGCACACGCGCTGTGCCAGAGACATCAGCGCGATGATACCGCCTTCGCCATCATGGTCGGCGCGCATGACAAGCATGACGTACTTAATGGTGACGACCAGCATGAGTGCCCAGAAAATCAGGCTCTCGATGCCCATGATCTCCCAGCTTTCCGCTGGGTGACGGATGGAGCCGACGATCTGGACAGAGGCCTGAAAGGCGTAGAGCGGGCTGGTGCCGATATCGCCATAAACCACTCCCAGAACGCCCAGAAGACCGGCCAGACCGACAGGGGCTTTCTTGTGCAGGCCGTCATTCGCGCCGAACTCGCGGATGGAGCCCTGCCCGTCGGTTGCGTTTCTGACAACGGACCCTGGTTCTGCGGTGGTGGAACCTGGCTGTCCGGCAGGCCTGTCTGTCATTTCTGTTCCATCTCATGGCAAGCGCGAGGCAAGCACGGGGGCAAATACGATGCGTGATACACATAGATGTGAGCGATCACTGACATAAAGCCTGCCATACGATCATTCGTCCTGTCGCCGCAAGCATGGCGTGGCCGAAATCAGATGGTGGGACGACTGCCGAAGATTGCGGTGCCTACGCGCACGAGTGTTGCGCCATGGGCGATCGCGGTTTCGAAATCGGCTGACATGCCCATGGAGCACTCTGCCAGACCATGAGCCTGCGCCAGCTGTGCAAGGTATGCGAAGTGGGGGGCTGGTTCCTCATCCTCGGGAGGGATGCACATCAGTCCCTTCACAGCGTTGTCGAAACGCGTCCGGCACAGCGTGATGAATGCATCGGCCTCCTCGCGCGGGATACCCGATTTCTGAGGCTCATCACCTGTGTTGACCTGAACGAACAGGTCAGGCAGGCGGCCAAGGCGGTCGCCGGCACGGGCGATGGCATCCGCCAGGCCAGGTCGATCGAGGGATTCAATGCAATCGGCCACGCGACATGCGTCCAGCGCCTTGTTGGTTTGCAGGCCACCGATGATATGCAGGCGCAAATCAGGCCAGGTTTCGCGCAGGGCGGGGAACTTCTCCCTGGCTTCCTGAACGCGGTTTTCGCCGAACAGGCGTTGCCCGGCCTCAAGGGCCTGCTCGATGGCGGCAGCCGGATGAAACTTGCTGACGGCAACGAGCTGTACGCTCTCCCTCTGGCGCTGGGCTGTCAGGCAGGCGGCATCGATACGCGCACGAATCCGGTCGAGACGGGAGGAGAGCGTGTCGTTTGTCATGGCCATATCCGCAAGTTGTTGCTGTTAAGATGCACGAAGGGGTAGCGCGGCGCTTCGCGAAATGCCATTGGCAAGGCAATGTCCAAAGCACCTTCTCAGATTCCCGCCGATCCGACACGCGATCTGGCCTTCGATATTGTCTGCGGTGTCGTCGAGCATCGACGTATGCTGGAGACGACGCTCGACCGCAGCCCGCTGACCGACCCAAGGGATCGTGCAAGCGCTCACCGGCTTGCGGCGACCGTGCTGCGGCATATGGGCAGCATGACCGAATTGCTGCAACCGCTCCTGCGGCGCGAGCCGCCTGCGCCCGTGCGCTGCGCTTTGCTGATGGGTGTCGCACAGCTGCGTCATCTGGAGACACCACCCCATGCTGCGGTGGGCACGATTGTCTCCCTGCTGCGTCGTCGTGGGCTGGCGCCCTTTGCCGGGCTTGCCAACGCCGTGCTGCGGCGTGTGGCGCGCGATGGTGACGAACTGGCCGAGGGCCTTGATGCCGACCGGCTTGATGTTCCGGCCTGGCTCTGGACGGCCTGGGGGCACCGGGCTCGCGATATCGCGGCCGGGCTGCATCGCGAGGCGCCGATCGATCTGACCCTGAAACCGGGCGCTGTGGCGCCGGAAGGCGGGGAGATGATGCCCAATGGCAGTGTGCGTTTCGCACCGGGGACGCGGGTGACGGAGCTTGAAGGCTTCGAGGAAGGCGCGTTCTGGGTTCAGGATGCGGCGGCCACCATGCCAGCGCGGCTGCTGAATATCTCGCCGGGACAGAGCGTTGTCGATCTTTGCGCGGCGCCGGGTGGCAAGACAGCCCAGCTGGCTGTGGCCGGGGCAAAGGTCTATGCAGTCGAGCGCGAGGAAACGCGCGCCAGGCGCCTCAAGCAGAATCTTGAGCGCCTCAGGCTCGATGCCGAGGTGATTATCGCCGATGCCCTGCAATGGCAGCCAGAAGAAAAAGTTGACGCGGTTCTGCTCGATGCGCCGTGCTCTGCGACGGGAACATTGCGTCGTCATCCGGACGTCCTGTGGGTCAAGCGCCCGCGTGACGTGCTGGCGCTTGCGAAGGATCAGGATCGCCTGATCGATGCCGCTGGCGCCATGCTCAAGCCGGGCGGCATCCTGCTTTACGCCGTGTGCTCCCTTCAGGATGAGGAAGGTCCTCAGCGCGTGGCAGCAGCAGTCAAACGCGGCTGGGTGCTTGAGCCTTTTACGGCTGAAGAGCTCGCGGCCATGCCAGAGACGCTCACAAAACAGGGAACATTCCGCACTCATCCCGGCATGTGGGCCGAGCAGGGCGGTATGGATGGCTTTTTCGCTGCAAGGCTGCGCAAGACGGCCTGAGAAGGATTGTTCAGAGAGCGCCGCCCGATCGGGCTGTGCCTGATGAGCGCCCCGATACGGAACGATCGACACAGAGAGAAGGTAGAACGATGCCCCAGTTGAAAACGCCCCTGATTGCACCGAGCATTCTCAGCGCCGATTTTGCGCGCATGGGCGAGGAAGTCGAAGCCGTGGTGCGCGATGGGGCCGACTGGCTGCATCTGGATGTGATGGACGGGCATTTTGTGCCCAACATGACATTCGGCCCTGGCATGGTGGCAGCACTGCGCAATCGTACCGACAAGCCCTTTGACGTGCATCTGATGATCGAGCCGGCCGATGCCTTCATCGAGGCTTTCGCCAAGGCCGGTGCGGACCATATTCATGTGCATGTAGAGAACAATCCGCACGTGCATCGTACGCTCCAGCATATTCGCGCCCTCGGCAAGAAGCCCGGCATTGCCATCTGCCCCGGCACGCCGCCCGAAGCGCTCGAATATCTGCTCGACCTCGTCGACATCATTCTGGTCATGACTGTCAATCCCGGTTTCGGGGGGCAGAAATTCCTCGAGAGCCAGGTGCCCAAGATCCGCAAGCTGCGCCAGATGGCCGATGCGACGGGGCGCGACATCCGCATTGGCGTCGATGGCGGCATTGATCTGGCTACCGCGCCTCTCGCGACGGGTGCCGGTGCGGATATGATGGTCGCAGGGACTTCCATCTATGGACAGGATGATTATGCTGCAGCAATCAACTCTTTGAGACAGGTTGGCAGCCTGTCCTGATAACCTGATCTGGGGGAACATACCGGCATGCTCGGACGCTGGGCGCGTGAAGCTCGTCTTTCATTTGCCCGGCTTCCATCAAGTGTGCCGGGGCTTGCGCGTGCGCCAGACCGGCCTGTCCATGCCATAAGGGATATCTGGCCCGGCAACCCGGACCATGGAGCCCTGCTCGTTAGCGGCGCGGCCCGATTCGAGGGGCGGTCCATACCCCTGCGTGTGACAGATTGGGAATATGCCGATGTTTCCCCGGCAACACGTGACTGGCTGCAAGGCTTTACCTGGCTGCGCGATCTGCGCGCACTTGGGAGCGACGAAGCCCGGCTCTATGCCCGTTCGATCGTCAGCAGCTGGCTCGATCAGCCGCCAATTGATCCCCTCGTGCTCAATGCTACGGCGACAGGTGCCCGTCTGGCCTCCTGGCTTGGCCATTTTGATTTCTTCGCGGCGTCAGCCAGTGAGGGGTTCAGGCAGCGATTGATGGATCGCCTCCTTGTAGAGGGGCGGTTGGTTTCCATCATGCTGCCTCTCGCAGAACAGGGGTGGCGCAATTTCACGGCGCTTAAGGGGCTGCTTTCCGTCGCAGTGGCCATACCCTCGCAAACCGGGTTTCTGCAGCGTTTTCATCGCTTTCTGGATCAGGAAATCGAGCGGCAGATCCTGCCTGATGGTACGCTGCGCGAGCGTAGTCCGCTGGCGCAAATGGAAGCGACGCGGGAACTGGCCGAGATCAGTGTGTTCATGCGCATGGCGCAGCTCTCTCCGTCGGAGTCCGTTCAGAACGCCCTCGCACGGCTCTGCCCCGTTTTGCGTGCGCTCAGGCACGGTGATGGTGGATTGGCCCTGTTTCATGGTAGCAAGGAGCAGGATGATCGCCAGATAGACAGGATCATCCAGTATGGTGCGCGTCAGAGGCTTCTGGCCTCGGCCATGCCGGATGGCGGGTTCTGGCGCATTGCGGCGGGCAAGGCCCTCCTTTTTGTCGATGGTGGTGCGCCCCCTTCGGTCAACTATGACCGCAATGCCCACGCAGCCCCGCTGTCTCTCGAGTTTTCGTTCGGTCGCCAGCGCCTTTTTGTGAATTGCGGTGGCGCTGCCGGGGGCTCGTGGAAGCATGCGCTGCGTCAAACCGCGGCTCATTCATCTCTCGTGGTCGAGAATACCTCATGCTGTGATATTGGGGCTGATGGCGCGATCATTCGCCGTCCTGCCCATGTCACCCTGGCTCATCAAAGTCAGGACGGCGCCCATTGGGTCGATGCCCAGCATGATGGCTGGTATCCCGGTTTTGGTGTGCATTGGCGCCGGCGCCTCTATCTTGGCCCGACAGGGGAGGATCTGCGGGGCGAGGAATGTGTAGATGGCGAACGTCGCGTTGCCTTCGCCCTGCGCTTTCACCTGCATCCTTCCGTAACGGCTGAACTCGCGCCTGATGGTGATGAGGTGTTGATGCATGCAGGTGGCATGATCTGGCGTTTCCGCCAGGAAGGCGGGGCCCTGTCGCTGGAGAAGAGCGTTTATGCCGGTGGCGAGAAACCGGTTTCGGCCTTCCAGATTGTCGTGAGACCCGTCGCTCAACCGGACCAGGTTCCACAGGATCAGGCTCTTCAGGCGGATGCGCAGCTCGATGGTCTCGCATCGACAAGGCAGGCGTTACCAGTCGAGCAAGGGCAAGACGCCCCCGATGCACAGACGGCGCCCGACTCTTCTTCTTGTGAACACCTCTCTGGTGACGCGGACCCTGACGGAAACAACGCCCCCCCCGAGCGTGCCGTGCCGGTCGTCGAGGCGCTACCTTCCCGTCAGGTGCTTCAGTGGGTCATGGAGCGTGTACCGGAATGAAAAAGAGGCGCTCGAAAGCCAACATTCCGCCAGGCAGCGGAACGGCATTGCGTATTCTCGAAATCACCAATGTCGATTTCGCCATGCGGCAGTTCATCCACCCGCTGATGCGGGCCTTGCGTGAAGCCGGACATGAGGTCGAGGGTGGCTGTGCCGAGGGGGATCATCTCGTCCCCGTTCGGGATGATGGTTTTGTCGTGCATGCCCTCCCCATGGCGCGGTCCTACTCACCGGTTGCGCAATGGCGCGCGCTCAGAGCGATCATCCGGCTCATCAGGCACACCCGACCTGATCTTGTGCATGGCCATATGCCGATCAGCGGTTTTCTGGCGCGTATTGCCGCCTGGTGGTGCGATGTGCCGCTCATCGCCTATACCTGCCACGGTTATCTGTTCAACCAGCCGGGGTCCTGGCGGCGTCGGGTTCTGTCCTTCGTGATGGAGTGGCTGGCGGGACAAGTGACCGACCGCTACATGACCGTATCGCATGCCGAAGCGCGCGATGCCCGGAGGTTACGTATCCACCCCTGGCCAAAAGCCGTTGGAAATGGTCGTGATCCGCAGCTCTACCGGCCTGATCAGACAATCCGGCGCGCGTATCGCGAGGCGCTTGGTCTGGATGACACGTCAATCGTGGTTATCGCAGTATCACGCATCGTGCGCCACAAGGGGTATCCAGAATTATTGCGAGCGATGGAGGCCGTGCCAGACGCTATACTTGTGATCGTGGGAGAGCGTCTTGCCTCTGATCATGGCGACAGCATGACGACCGAGTTCGCTGCTGCCGCGTCAGCTCTTGGAGATCGTTTGCGCCTGCTGGGTTACCGCGAGGATACGTCAAGGCTGCTGGCTGCAGCGGATATTTTTGCACTGCCGAGCCATTTTGAAGGTCTCCCCATGTCGGTCATCGAGGCCATGCTGAGTGGTCTGCCAGTGGTAGCAACCGATATCCGCGGACCCAATGAGCAGGTTGTGCATGGTGAAACCGGATTTCTGGTACCGCCGGGTCTGGCGGCGCCCCTTGCCGATGCACTGAACCAGCTCGTGCGGAATCCGGCCTTGCGGACCGCCATGGGGCAGGCCGGGCGGGATCGAGCCACGCAGCTTTATGACGAGAAGAAGGTTCTGAGCCGTGTGGTGACGCTGCTGAGTTGATCAGAGCCAGCCATTCTGCCTTGCAATACGGCTCGCCTCGACACGGTTACGGGCACCTATCTTCTGAATGATATCTGAAAAGCAGTTGCGCAACGTGCCGGGCGAGAGCTCGAAGAATGTTGCGATCTGTTCGCTGGAGCGTCCGGACTCCACCAGGCGCAATATCGCGCGGTCGCGGGAATTCAGGGGATCATGAGCAGCGTCCCAAACCTGCTGCGCGAGACCAGGATCGATGGCGCGTCCTCCCCGCCCGACGTTACGCAAAGCGCCAGCCAGCTCGCTCAACGGCGCATCCTTGAGCAGATAACCCCGGACCCCTGCATTGAGTGCACGCTTCATATAGCCAGCGCGGGCGAAGGTCGTAACAATCACCACCACGGTTCGGGCTTTCTCAGCCTGAAGGGTTTCCGCCAGTTCGATGCCGCTCATTCCCGGCATTTCAATGTCGGTGAGGAGGATATCGGGGCGCTCCGACCGCGACAGGGTCAGGGCTTCAAGCCCATTAGCTGCCTTGCCCACGATTTCGAAATCGGATTCCATCGACAAAAGCGCCGCGAAGGCATCGCGCAGCATGACCTGATCTTCGGCAAGAACGAGGCGCAGCTTCTGCCTCATGACAGGTCTCCAAGCGTGATGATGAGGGTCAGGCCGTCTGGTCGTGGGGTCAAATCAAGTCGTCCATCGATCTCGGCCAGGCGGCGACGCATTCCGCTTATACCATTCCCTTCTCGGAATGATAACAAAATATTGCTGTCATGGTGGAGCCCGGTCTGATCACGAACCATAAGCTCGAACACCGCCGTCGCGCGTTGCCGGAATGCGATATGACAGGTCGCGGCGTTGGCGTGGCGCAGGATATTGGTCAGCGCCTCACGCAGGGCAAAGGCGAGGACCGCCTCGGCGTATGCGGGCATCAGCCCCGGTTCGCCTGATGTCTCCGTGGATATTCCTGCGTCATTCAATGCGACGACACCAGAAGCGAGTTCATCCCGCAGAGAGGTCACGCGCATATCCGATACGACCTGACGCGTTTCAGCCAGAGCGTTGCGCGCTCGCTGACCAATCTCGTCCAGTTCGTCCTGCGCCTTGCTGGTGTCGTGCGGCAGATGACGATGGGCAAGTTCGGATTTCAGCGCAATGATCGTCAGAGATTGACCGAGCGTATCGTGGAGGTCACGCGCGAGACGTTCTCGCTCTGCGATGAGGGTGAGGGAGCGTATCTCCTCCTGCGCCGCGGCAAGCGCCTCGTTTCTCTGATGCAGATCCATCGACAGCACCATGGTGGCGAAAGTACCGATGGCGACAATAATCGTGATCAGGCATCCAATGAGATCCTCATAGGCGAGCCATGTCAGCGATGCACAGATGCATAGTATGACGGCGAGCATCGTGAGACCGAGGCGCCGGTTCGTGATGGCACCGCATGTCGCTGCGGCCGAGATGAAGAATACCCCCCAATAGCCGTGGAACGGTATGAGCAGGATACCTATGAAGGCATAGATCAGGGCCCTGACTGCAATCGGCACGGCAAGTCGACCTGGCAGAAAAGGTAGCGCCAGAAATACGGCCGCCCCCGCGATGAAGGCGACGATTCCTGCCAAACTTCCGCCACGCGTGAGCCAGGGAAGGGGAAAGAGAAGCAGGTAGATGCCCGAGATACTGCGGCGAAAGGCGGTGCGGGAACGGGGGCCGAGGGTGATAGGCATGACAGGGCCTTGGTCTGACGCTGGGAGGGAAGATATGGAATCAGGCGATGGTACGGATTGGGGCCTCGGCTTCACGGGAGCCTATCAGCCTGCTGCGCATAAGCCGACATAACGCCCCCACCCAGCAGGCACTGGCTGTCCCTAGCCCGGCGACGACACTGTGAAGCGGCTGATTCAGGAAGAGAGAGGCCGCAGTCACGAAGAGAATGCCAACACCTGTGTAGATATGCACAGGCTCACGCATGGCACGTCCCAGAGGCAGGTAGGAGGCGCCGATAACGAGGCCTGCGGCAACAAGCATCAGGTCAGGCCGATGGACGGCCGATAAAACCACACCTGCCGCAACGAGAAGAGCGACTCGCGCCCGGCGCGTGCGGCGAGCCAGTTGATGATCGTGAACGATCTCAGGGTCATGCTGTGTGATGTCTCTTCTGAGGAACCCCCAAGCCAGCGGCAGGGAGATTGAGACTGTGATGATCAGTCCATGAGACGGGGTAATTCCAAGGGCGGCAAGACCTCTCATACTCCAGAGCGCGGCAAACAGCAGTCCGGTGAGATCGGTCAGGGCGTAACGCCAAGGTCTTTGAGCGGGAGTGGTGGGCATGATGCATTCTCTCACTGTCGGGATATCGAACCTGAGGATCGCAAGGCTCTGACCTGTGCGACAGTGTGCAGCGTCATGCGAGAGAGATGACCTGAGATGACAACGGCTTCATGTGGGTCAGGAGGGGTCAACTCCCAACAATCGGGTGGTGCGAGCGGTGGGCTGATTGCGTGTCGGGGCGATGATGTCCGATTTCATAAATAATATGTTGATATACAAGTAAAAACTTAACATAAAACCAGAATAGATATTGTCGACTAAATAAATATTTTTCGGGGTTCAGAAGTGACGTCCAGAATTCTCTTCGATAGTGATGATATCGTCGTTCATTTCAACGAGGGTCGTTCCGATTACGTTCTTGTAACGTTCATGGGCATTGGACATGAGGCCAATGCCACGGCATCTTATTTTGGTAAGCCGATCGTTGAGCGCGACAATTTTTCCTGTATTGGTATCACAACTAAGGTCAGAAACTGGTACACTTCGCAGAATATGCATACGGCTCTGCGTCTTATCTGTAGTCTAATCAAGGAGAGATACCGCAGCGTCATTACGATCGGTCTTTCAGCCGGGGCCTATGCCGCTATAAAATATTCACGAATTCTTGGTGCCAGACGCACTTTGGCTTTGGGGCCGCAATTGACGATCGATGATCGAGAGGGGAATGTTCTGCCTGAATGGGCGGCGCTATGCGCGCCATCCATGAGAGGTATGGGCATCAAACCGCAGGATCTGCACGGTACGATCTTCACGCTATTCGATCGCCGTCACGTCGATGATAACGCGACCGTACAGCATCTTCTTGATTACGTGGATCAGGGCGCCCAAGCCGAGATCGTTCCGATCAACGTGCCGAGCGCCGGGCATATCGTCTATGAGAGCCTGAAGGGCAGCGCCAACCTGGTTGCGTTGATCGCTATGTTGAACGAGCAGGATGCGACCATGTCCTGTGCCCGGAATCTGAGGATCGCAACATCCCGGTTTCGCCGATCCAACACAACGAACCTGTATAACAAGATCCAGAGCGGATACCGGAAATTTCCAAAGCTCGTCTATGATATATTATCCAGCGAAAGGTTCTGCCGCGATTTCCGGTATGATGATATCCTGCGCGACGAGACGCTTCTATTCAGGGTTTGTGCTGCGCTGAATGAGAAAGGCTATGTGCCCCAGTCACGTGCTCTATTGCGGGGGTTGATCGATTACTATGCATCAGGTGAATTCTCACCTGGTGGCAATGACCACGTCATTGCAGGGATGCCCGTCATGCTCGATCATCGTGGCCGGACATTGGGGTACTCATCACGCGAACGGCGTTTTACGAGCTCCAACATAGTCTGGATGGAAGGCGATGCGATTCCCGTCAGCCTTACCCACCTCAACAGGGTCGCCTACCCCAGCATTTCGCTTTTCGGCAGGCGTTTTTTTCTCGATCTCGATGGCCATGATATACGGGCGTCTGCATCGCCGGGGCGTATTCACGCTCAGTGCCGGGGAACAACCTGCGGCATCAGAAACCACGAAGAACGTTATCTGACCGTCGTGGGCGACCGTGAAATGGCGTGGTCCGCCCACCAGCTATCCTATGAGACGTTTTCTGTGGTCACGGTCTGACTGTCTGCTGACAGGAAACCACGTTCTTTGGGGGGCTGCCTAACGCAGGTGAACGCAAGGAGCAGTGCTTACCCCGAGCGGCTATGGGCGAACATAAAGATTGAAACGCTGCGGCAGGAAAACTCCTCAGGACGCATGGACGTCCTGAGAGCAATGGTCAGACGATACGCAGCAGCAGATGACGCTTCTTGCCAGAGGAGAGCTTGAGCACCCCTTCTGCAAGATCATCCGGACCGATTATCCGGTTCTCGTCCTGAATGGGCTGATCGTTCAGCCTTGCGCCGCCTCCCCTGATCAGGCGGCGTGCTTCGCTGTTTGTCGCTACCAGCCCCGACTCGCCAAACAGACGGAACGCCGGAATACCAGCCTCGAGTTCTGCGCGCGGCAGGTCGCGCGAGGGAAGATCGGCGGCAACGGCACCGGCCTCGAAAGTCTGCCGTGCGGTCTCGGCGGCAGCTTGCGCAGCGTCGCGGCCGTGGCAGATGGCCGTGGCTTCGGTGGCAAGGATTTTCTTCGCCTCGTTGATCTCGGCCCCTTCAAGCGCGCCGAGACGATCGCATTCCTCAACGGGGAGATCCGTGAAGAACTTCAGGAAGCGACCAACATCGGCATCTTCCGTGTTGCGCCAGAACTGCCAGTATTCAAAGACCGGCAATTTTTCAGCGCTCACCCAGGTGGCACCCTTGGCCGATTTGCCCATTTTCACACCGGATGATGTCGTCACCAGCGGTGTCGTCAGGCCAAAGACCTGCTTGCCATCCGTGCGACGCGCCAGATCGATGCCGGCAACGATATTGCCCCACTGGTCGGAGCCGCCCATCTGGAGCACGGCGCCAAAGCGCCGGTTCAGTTCGCGGAAGTCATAGGATTGCAGGATGGAATAGTTGAATTCGAGGAATGTCAGGCCCTGCTCGCGGTCCAGGCGCTGCTTGACGCTCTCGAATGACAGCATGCGGCTGATCGAGAAATGCACGCCGACATCCTGCAGCAATTCAATATAGGACAGGCGATCGAGCCAGTCGGCATTATTGACCAGCATGGCGTCGCTCGATCCGGTGCCGAAATTCAGGAACTGGCGCAGGCTGATCTCGATACCGGACAGATTATGCGCCAGTTTTTCCGGGCTCATCAGCGCTCTTGCCTCGTCTCGAAACGAGGGATCGCCGATCTTGGCTGTGCCGCCACCCATGAGGGCAATCGGGCGATGGCCGTGTTTCTGCATCAGGCGCAGCATCATGATGGAGAGGGCATTGCCCACATGCAGCGAGTCCGCTGTTGGGTCGAAGCCGATATAGCCTGCCACCGGGCCCTTGCTCATCGCTTCATCAAGCGCGGCAAGGTCGGTGCACTGGAAAATATAGCCCCGAGCCTGAGCCTCTTTCAGGAAAGGACTTTTCAGCGCGTGCTCTGCCATATCGGGTCATCCATCAGAATAGGGTCAAGGCTGGGGGTCCTAGCATGAAACTGCCCGGAAGCCGACCGGGCACGTCGATCTGCCCCCCGAAAAAGTAAAGCGCCAATAAAAAAGGCGGGGTATGTCCCGCCTTTTTAACAGATCCGATGCTTTTCAGGCGTCAGTCGGCGGCGATAGCCAGAACGCGACGGTTGCGCATGACAGTCACATGGTCTTCCAGCGCGTGGGCGACCTTGTCGGCCTCGCTGGCAAAGATGTGGTTGGCGCCCTCGAATACGCGGTAATCAACCTCGACATTCTTCTGCGTGTTCAGCTTGTCAACCAGCTTGCGGATGCCCGGCTCCGGGGCCATGTCGTCCTTGTCGCCAGCGATCATCAGGCCACCGCAGGGGCAGGGGGCCAGAAAGCCGAAATCATAGTCATTGGCGGGTGGTGCCACGCTGATCCAGCCGCTGATTTCAGGGCGGCGCATCAGAAGCTGCATGCCCACGAACGCACCAAAGGAGTAGCCGGCAATCCACAACTCGCTTGAGTTCGGGTTGACCATCTGCATCCAGTCCAGCGCGGCTGCGGCGTCTGAAATTTCTCCGATACCGCCATCATAGCGGCCTTGAGAACGCCCCACGCCACGCGAATTGTAGCGCATGACGGAAAAACCCATTTTCTCGAACGACCGGTACATTGTGTAGGTAATGCGGTTGTTCATGGTCCCGCCATGAAGCGGGTGCGGATGCAGAACCAGAGCGAGCGGCGCGTTAGGCTCGTCAGAATGGTGGTAACGACCCTCCAACCGGCCATCAGGGCCGGCGAACATGACTTCTGGCATCAAAATGCTTCCGAATTATGCCCCTGTCTGAGGGCGTGCCCTGCAGGGGATATGTGTTTTTTATAGGAGATGAGGCTATGCCTGAAGACCCGGAGGCTTGTTGCTCCAGACCTGTTCAGGGACAGGTCATGATGACTGACGCGGATCTCTCAGCGAAGCGGCACCGTGGTAACACGTACCGAAGGGAAGGCTGGTCGGGCATGAAAACCATGTAGGGATTCGGCAGGCGTTGAAACGCGCATGGACTAGCTCCTCAACGGTAAGGGAATATCAAGCGGATATTCCCTGAAGCGGCGCGGGCCCCGTGGGAGGGATTTCTCTCTCAGGGGCAGATCACCACGCCATCATTGGCGCAGTGTATAACGACGCTGACAGGTAAAATTCCACAGAAATCGTCATAACACGCCATTTCCCTTTCCTGCGCTTTTGACTTGCACTCGGCGAGCGCAAGCCGATCTATAGGAAGATGACCGTTTATCTTGATGCCAATGCTACTGACGTTTTGCGTGACGAAGCCAGATTGGCGATGCTTGAGGCACTGTCGCTTGGGGGCAATCCCTCCTCGGTGCATGGGCCGGGACGCGTTGCGCGCCGGGCGCTAGAGGAGGCGCGTGACCGCATGGGTCGCTATTGCGGCGTAGGGCCGGAGCAGGTCGTTTTCACCTCGGGCGGAACCGAGGCGAACATGTTGGCCATACACGCCCTGACGCAGGGAGATGGCCTGCCCGGCGGGACGACGCGACGGCCGCTGATTGGTGCGACGGAGCATGACGCCGTAAGAATGGCGCGTCCCGATGCCGTGATCCTGCCCGTGCTGGCAGATGGGACACTCTGCCTCGACGCGCTGGAAAAGGCGCTTGCTGATGGCGTACCGGCGCTCGTCTGCTGCATGGCCGCCAATAACGAGACAGGAATTATTCATCCGATGCAGGAAATCGCTGCGCTTTGCGCACGCCACGGGGCTCTGCTTCATGTCGATGCGGTGCAGGTGGCGGGGCGTATGGCGTTACCCCGTGGTTCGGTCACAAGCCTCGCACTGTCCGGGCACAAGGCGGGTGGCATCATGGGGGCGGGCGCCTTGATTCTGGGGGCAGAGGGACACATCACTCCGCTCATCCGTGGCGGCGGCCAGGAGCGTGGCAGGCGCGGAGGCACGCCGCCACTCCCCGCAATCCTCGGCATGATGGCCGCGCTTGAAGCATCCCGCCAACAGGACTGGCGCGAGATTGCGAGGCTTCGTGACAAGGTGGATGAGGCGGCGGTCGCCTGCGGTGCACGTGTAACCGGAGATCGCAAGGCACCGCGCCTGCCTAATACGACCTCGCTGATCCTGTGGGGTGTGCCGGCTCAGACGCAACTCATGATGCTGGACCTGCAGGGCTTTGCCGTTTCAACAGGGTCGGCCTGCTCCTCCGGCAAGGTATCGGCCTCGCATGTCCTTCAGGCCATGGGGCTGGGTGAGGCGGCTGCCAATGCCATCCGAGTCTCATTGCCCTGGAACATCACCGAGGAGCAGATTGACCGTTTTATCGAGGCCTATACGTCCATGGCGCTTCGTCTGGGGGCCAAGGCAGCGTGATCTATCTCGATAATCAGGCAACGACGCGTTGTGATCCCGAGGTCGTGGCGGCCATGCTGCCCTGGTTCAGCGAGCATTATGGCAATCCACATAGCGAAGGCCATGCAGCAGGTGAGGCGGCAGCCTATGCCGTTGAAGAGGCACGTGCTGCAATTGCGGCGCTGATCGGGGCGCAGTCACGCGAGATTATCTTTACCTCAGGTGCCACCGAGGCAAATAATCTGGCAATCAAGGGCGCAGCCCGGTTTCTGGCCCGCCAGAACAGTCCGAAGCGTCGCATCATTACTGTTGCGACAGAGCATAAATGCGTTCTGGAGTCGGTGCGCGATCTGGCTGCGGAAGGGTTCGAGCCCGTCATCTTGCCTGTCGGACCCGACGGCTTGCTGGCGCCTGAAACTTTGGCCGCTGCGCTGTCGCAACCGACGGCTCTGGTAAGTGTCATGACGGTCAATAACGAGACAGGCATCATTCAGGATATCCCACGCCTGTCTGCCATAGCCCGTGAGGCAGGCGCGCTGTTCCACACCGATGCCGCACAGGCCGCTGGCAAGATGGCGCTTGATTGCGGTCTGGTCGACCTGATGTCGCTTTCGGCCCATAAGTTCTATGGGCCCAAAGGCATCGGGGCGCTTTATGTGCGCCATCGTCCGAGGGCGCGCCTTCTTCCCCTGTTCTCCGGGGGCGGGCAGGAGAGGGGATTGCGCTCGGGCACCTTGCCGACACCACTGATCGCCGGATTTGGAAAGGCGGCAACGCTCGCGAAGGCGCTGATGCCGCAGGAGCAGCAGCGCCTTGCCGGTCTGCGCGATCAGCTTCTGGCGGAGCTTGAGGAGATCTTTCCCGGGGTGCGCATCAACGGTGCTTCGTCGCCTCGGGTCAGTAGCGCTCTCAACCTCATCTTCCCCGAAGGGGGCGAGGCAAGGGCTCTGATGGCGGCGCTCCCTGATGTGGCCTTGTCCACCGGATCAGCCTGTACCTCGGCTGATGTCACGCCTTCCTATGTTCTGACAGCAATGGGGCTTGATGCGAAAGACGCGGCACGATGCTTGCGTCTGTCGGTCGGACGCTTTACCTCCACGCCCGAGATCGTGCAGGCGCTGGGATATTTCCGTCAGGCAGCCTGCGAGGTCTATCGCACCTCGTAACGAAGAAGCAGGGTAGAGACACTATGCCACACATGATTTTCGTCGAGCAGGACGGCACCCGCAGGGAAGTCGATGCGCCGGTCGGCCTCTCCGTACTCGAAGTTGCCCACAAGCACGATATCGAACTCGAAGGCGCCTGTGAGGGCTCGCTGGCCTGCGCCACCTGTCATGTGATTGTCGATCCTGAATGGGCCGACAAGCTTTCGGCGCCGACAGACGACGAGGAAGACATGCTCGATCTCGCCTTCGGGCTCGAAAAGACTTCCCGTCTCGGCTGTCAGATCGTTATGACCGATGCGCTGGACGGTCTGGTTGTGCGTCTGCCCAAGGCTTCCTGAAGCCTGAAATTCCGTTTTTTGAAAAGTAGAGAGATCTCATGCGTATCCTAGTTGCCATGTCGGGAGGCGTGGACAGTTCCGTAGTGGCCGCGCTCCTGAAACAGGAAGGGCATGAGGTCATCGGCGCCACGTTGCAGCTTTATGATCATGGTCAGGCCGTGTCCAAGCCCGGTGCCTGCTGCGCGGGCCGTGACATTCTTGATGCGCGTGCCGTGGCTGATCGGCTCGATATCCCGCACTACGTCATCAATGCTGAAGATCGTTTTCGCAGCAGCGTGATGGCCAGTTTTGCTGACAGCTATGCACGTGGTGAAACGCCGGTGCCCTGTGTGGCGTGCAATCAGGGCGTTAAATTCACCGATCTGCTGAGCATGGCCCGTGATCTGGGCTGCGAGGCGATGGCGACCGGTCATTATGTGCGGCGTATCGAGGGCGAGGAGCGGTCGGAACTCCATCGCCCGTCCGACAGCTCGCGCGATCAGTCATGGTTCCTGTTCGCGACCACGCAGGACCAGCTCGACTATCTGCGCTTTCCGCTTGGCGATATGCCGAACAAGGATGCAGTGCGTCAGAAAGCCGAGGAATTCGGACTCGCAATCGCCGCCAAGCCCGATAGTCAGGATATCTGCTTCGTCCCCACCGGCACCTATGCCGAAGTGGTTGAGAAGCTGCGCCCCGAAACCAGCGGGACTGGCGAGATTGTCGATGAGACAGGGCGTATCCTGGGCCAGCATGAGGGCATCGCGCGCTACACGGTAGGGCAGAGCAAACGCCTGGGTGACATCCACACGAAGGATGGCCGCCGCCAGATTGTCAAACGCATTGACGCCACGACGCGCCGTATCATCGTGGGTCCCAAGGAAAATGCCGGTCGGAGCGAATTTGCGCTGCGCGACATGAACTGGCTGATCGATGCGCCAGAAGCCGGCGTTCGCTGCCAGGTGCAGATCCGGGCCCGCGAGGTGACGCGTGATGCCTGGGTCTATCCTCTTGCGGGTGGCGCACGTGTCGTGCTGGATGAGGCAGCCATGCCTGCGCCCGGACAGGCCTGCGTTCTTTATCGGGACAGCAGGGTTCTCGGCGGGGGCTTCATTCTCGCCTGAACAGGACCATTGTCATGGATTGCCTCGTCATCGGAACGCGCCGCTACTCCTCCTGGTCTCTGAGAGGGTGGCTCGCCGTGCGCTGCGCCGGGCTGAACGTGCCGGATGAGGTTATCGCGCTGCGCGGGGGCGGACAGACGAGCGAAATCCACGAGATATCCCCCAATGGGATGGTGCCCTATCTGGTGCATCAGGGTGCCCGGATATGGGAAAGCCTTGCGATCTGCGAATACTGCGCTGAGGTCGCGCCCGTATTGTGGCCGGCGGATCGCGTGGCGCGCGCGGTGGCCCGCAGCGTGGCCAGTGAGATGCATGCAGGCTTTCGTGCCTTGCGTATCGCTATGCCCATGAATCTTGGTCGGACAAACCGCCCTTTGCTCGAAACAGGCGATGACGTGCTGGCGGACATCGCCAGAATCGATCGGATATGGTGCGAGACACGCGAGCGCTTCGGTGCAACCGGCCCCTATCTTTTCGGCGCTGATTTCTGCGCTGCTGATATCATGTTCGCACCGGTGGTCTCACGTTTCACTTCCTATGGGGTAACGCTTTCGGCTGTTGGTGAAGCTTATCGGCTCGCTGTACTCGATCATCCCCTCATGCGGGAATGGGCGCATCTCGCCGCGTTGGAACCCGTTTCCTGGCAGCTTGAGCGTTACGAATCACTCGCCTGACTCCGCGTGTCGCAGCCGCGTATAGTTGGTGGTGGTATTGCAATAGAAACCGTCGTGAGGACGCTTGGTATCGCTGATGTGGCGACCCATTGGTCGTTACGGAAAAGTTCGAGATTTTCTCTATTCCGACGCCAGTGATCTTGTTCATTACCTGTTGTAATAGGGTGCTTAAATGTCGGTCTGCGGTAGTAGATGTCGCTGTTTAAATAAAAGATAAGCCATATCTATATGTATCTTTTATTACGAATGATGGATTCTGGCTGTTATATCGCTTGTTCATTGCACCGTTGCGAGTTTTTGACAGTTCGGGCTTGGCGATCCTGGCCGGGCCGGGTATAAGCCGCGCCAAACCAGCCATGCCGTTTTGCTCAGGATACGGGTTTGGGCCCTCCTTTCCTGCAATGCACAAGACGGAACGGCGGGCCTCAAGCGACTTGCGTTAAGGACAGACGTGCATGATCACGCTCCCACCGGATTATCGGCCCTCCGACGACGAAGAGTTCATGAATCCGCTTCAGGTGGAGTTCTTCCGGCAGAAATTGCTGCGTTGGCGCAATGACCTTCTCAAGGAAGCCAATCTGACGCTCGCCAGCCTGTCCGAAGGCGGAATCCACGAGGCCGATGTCACTGATCGTGCAAGCGTCGAGACAGACAGGGCCCTTGAGTTGAGAACGCGTGACCGCGCCCGCAAGCTGATTGGCAAGATCAACCTTGCCCTGCAGCGTGTCGAAAACGGCTCGTATGGCTTTTGCGAGGAAACGGGCGAGCCTATCGGCCTTCGTCGCCTTGAGGCCCGCCCCATCGCCACGATGTCGATCGAAGCGCAGGAGCGCCACGAGCGTATGGAAAAAATTCATCGCGACGACTGATTCTTTTTACAAAAAAGCGCTTTCGGGGCTTGCAGCTTTCAGGCTGAGAAGCTACGAAGCGCTCCAGTTGCTGCTGTAGCTCAGTGGTAGAGCACTCCCTTGGTAAGGGAGAGGTCGCGAGTTCAATCCTCGCTAGCAGCACCATGATTTCCCTCGAAATTCTGACACTATGCCTAAGGCGTATGTGCTCGCTGAGGGCGAGATATAGTGTTCGTTAAGTCGACGGCATCGCGTTTTTGCGGTGCGCGACTTCTTCACTGACGAACGCCTGGCGAGCGTCACACGCAAGCTTCAAGTATCCCGGTCTGCTCCGTTTTAGTATCTGCCCGTTCTTCGATATGATCCGGATCTCGCGCGATACTGCCAGTTGGCCAGGCCACCGACCGATCTTTGCCGTCGGCCCCCTGCAGATCGTGCTTATGATGACAGGACCAGATAGTTTGTCGCTTTCTTCTACTCGTCTGCCTAACGGCGCGGTCATAAGACTGACGCAATGATTTGGTTCTTGCGATTGCGCGCTAGGCTTGGGGCCAGCCATGTAGGCTGCACAATTTATGGTACGTGGAATTGCTGCGCAGCCTGTCGATTCAGGGTTTTGTAGAATTCGTGTCGTCGGCATTGGCTGCATGCCTGCTGTTCATGGCAAGACGATTGACGATATTATACAGACCCAGCCATCTTGAGCCCTCAGCCGGTCGTGGCCAGAAGCGGGCCGCGACCGCGCAGGATGCCACGATGAAGGTGCCAAGCACTGTGAGGTCTGACGCCAGGCTGGCGGGAATTATTGGCATGATTGCAGTGTAGAATTGTTGCCAATCGATATTCATGCTCTGATTGTCCTGGAGAACGTTGTCGGAAAATAATCAGATATTGTGTGAGATGCCTGTTACAGCTCGTCCGAAATAGACGGCACGCTCGAGTTGGCGGCGCTTTCTGAGCCCGGGTAGGGCAACCATCTCGCCCTTCACGCAGGCTTTGTCCCAGCGGAGCAGTTGCTCACCCGCGGCGCTGTATTGACCCTGATTGAGCAGGCGGCGCAAAGTCGAGTGATACATCGCCGCGCTACCAATATTGAATTGCCAGGACAGGAGCGCTCCTTCCTGATATGGCGTTAGAGGGACGGAAATGGCGTCACGCAGTTCCTTACGCAGGTCAGTCAAAGTGCTCTGCAGTAGGGTCAGTGCGTCGTTTTCTGTCAGCGGGGGTGTTCTTGCTGTGACCGGACTGCCATCAGCGAGAAACCGGTTGCCAATACCAATCGTCCAGTAACCCGCAGGGCAAAGATAGGGCGCAAGGCGCAGCCCCTCGAAATCGTCCCGACGCAAAAGCGCCGTGGCGATCCTGATTGAATCATCCATCATCTATTCTCTTTTTTTGCGATTCATCGACAACTGAGGCGTGACGACAGTGAGCCACGTGCCGAGGTCTAGGCCTTTTCCAGAAGGTTTATCTGCTGGTTTCGTCCCTGCCAGAAATCTGCTTTCCGCCGAATCTGCGTGGAGCTGTTCGGCTCATGCTGATCGCTTCAGGACACGCTCTCGGCGTCCTTCCGCACTTGGTAGGAACGAAGATAGTGCGTGTTTCCGGGCTGTCTTGTCGTGCTCAAGCATCTGCGCTGTCGAGCTCTGAGGGTTAAGGAAACGCGATTATGATCTGAACCACGGATACCCTAAGTATGGATGTATCAATATCATATTTTATGGAAAAAATGAATATTACGAATTTGCGCTCTAATATAAATCTACGAAGTTATTCAGTATATTTTCAATGAGCCCAATTCATGGGAATGATGGGATCTTTGGTTTCCAAGTATGGAAGCCATTATTGCCTGCTGGCGCATTGGCGAAATAGAATTCTCGTTCCTGAGCGATAGTCTGGTCTCAGCCTGGTCACGAACGAGCACGTTTGGCTTGCTCCCCACCCGCCTGAGGAACACGGCAGTTTGTGAAACCCTCTTCGCAAGGTTTCGTTTGAGCCCGAGGTGATGCCTCTCGCGCATTCACCAGGGGGAGAAAGTGTGAAGCAGCGCGACGACTGGCATTTGACGGACGAGCTTGATTACGAACAGGGGCGTGGTGATCCTTTTGCCGCTGCTGTACGAGCCACCCGCATGCCGATGGTGATTACGGACCCGGGTCAGGCCGACAATCCGATCGTTTTCTGCAATGTCGCTTTCCAGGAACTGACGGGATATGACCGTTCCGAGATCATGGGCAGGAACTGCCGCTTTCTGCAGGGGCCCGATACTGATCCCGAGGCCGTCGCCCGGGTTCGGGCGGCCATTGAGGAAGGGCATGATATCGATGTTGACTTGCTGAATTATCGGAAGGACGGGTCAACCTTTTGGAATGCGCTCTATCTCTCTCCCGTACGTGACGCAAAAGGTGATATCCGCTTTTTCTTCGCTTCCCAACTCGATGTGACAGAGCGTGTGCAAGCGCAGCACATCATCAACCAGCAGAAAATACTGGTCGAGCGTGAAGTTGAGCGCCGAACGGCGGATTTGCGAGATGCCCTTGAGGCGAAGACCATCCTCCTTCACGAAGTCGACCATCGTGTGAAGAACAACCTGACCATGATCGGGTCGCTTTTGCGCCTGCAAGCGCGCACGATTGATGATCCGGCGATCGTTGCCAAACTCGATAGCATGCTCGAACGTGTCGATGCGCTTGCTGTGGTCCATCGTCAGCTTTATCAGTCAGAGGATATCGCCGCGTTCGACATTGGCGCTTTTGTTGAAAACCTTGCACGCGACGTCGTCGGGTCGAGTGGCCGCGCAAATATACGTCTACTGTTGAAGGTGCGGCCGCTGATGGTCGATTCAGCCCATGCCTCCGCCCTTGGTCTCATCCTCAACGAGATCCTGACAAATGCCATCAAGCACGGTTTTGCGGATGGTCGGGCAGGCGTGCTCAGTCTGTTCGCCGGGGAGGAAAACAGGCTCGGCACAATCCGTATCTGTGATGACGGTCCGGGCATGCCCTCAGTCAAGCGAACCAAGAGCATAGGTGCGGCCCTGATCACCCGTCTTTCACGTCAGGCCCAAGCTCAGGCCACATGGAGTGACAACGGTCCTGGGACTTGCGTCACGATCACCTTCCCAAAAAGCGATACATTCTGATGGCAACTCCCATGGACGTTCTCATTGTTGAGGACGAGATGATCATTGCTATGGATATGGAAGCGCTGATTCGTGACAGTGGTCACGAGGTGGTGGGAGCTGTTGCGTCGCTGCAGGAGGTCGAAGCGCTGCCGGATCAGGTCAGTCCACAACTCGCATTAGTTGATCTTCATCTCGCAGGAGGATCGAACGGGTTCGAGGTCTGTGCGTATATCCGCGAGAGATGGCCGGAAGCCCTGATCGTTTTCCTGACCGCAAACGTCTCAAAAATCCCCGAGGATTTTTCAGGGGCGCATGGTGTGATCGCCAAGCCGTTTTCTCACGCTGGCGTGGTGAACGCATTGCGTTACTTGTCCGAAGGGGTGTTGGATCCACCACCCTCGGTGCCGCGCCCATCAAGCCTTGCAACGTCTGAACATCTTCGCGAACGCTGGGCAAACTGCGCCTGAAGCGTGAACCGTGCCAAATCAGGGGGCAATAACGCTACGCGCCGTGCACCCTGACCAAGCGGCTAGACGTTAAAGGATACCGCCGGAGATCGGCATGGTGACGCCTGTGATGTAACTTGCATCCTCACTCAGCAGGAAAGCCACGGTGCCAGGGATCTCCTCGATATCGCCAAGACGACGCATGGGAACACCAGCAACCATCTCCTTCTTGACTGTCTCCGGATCGGTCGAAAAATACTGCGTATTCGTGGCCGCTTGCAGCTCAGTCTGGCGGTCCCACATGAAGCCCGGCCCCATCAGCGCTGGGGCAATGCCATTGACCCGGATGTTATGAGGCGCGAGATCCTTTGAGGCGACCTGGGTCAGGCCAACTACGCCGAATTTCGATGAGCCATAGGCGCCCATGTTTGGAGGGCCCTGCAGGCCTGCCATGCTGGCTGTATTCACAATGCTGCCGGAACGGCGAGCGACCATGCGGCGCGATACGGCACGCAGCACATGAAATGCCCCAACCAGATCGATATCGACGACGCGTTGGAAGTCTTCAACGGGGTACTCATGAATCGGAGCGAAGGCGCCCTGATACCCGGCATTATTGAACAGCAGGTCGATCGGGCCGACGTTCTTCTCGGCGTAGGCGACGGCTTCCTCGACGCTGGCGTAGTTCGTGACGTCACAAACTACCGTCTTGACCTTCACGCCATGCTCGGCGAACTGCTTTGCCGCTTCGTCGAGTTTGCCTTGATCGAGATCGAGCAGCACGACGTGGCTGCCTTCTTTCGCCAGTCGGCGCGCTACAGCGAGGCCGATATTGCCAGTGGCACCGGTCACGAGAGCTGTCTTGCCAGCGAAACGTTTCGTCTCACTCATTGGTTGTCATCCTTCATGGTCGTATCCCGGCCTTTCGACCGGGATACGCCGAAAGACCCTGCCTTGCCTTCAGCGGCATAGGCGCGGGTCGGTTCCTCATAACTAGCAGTATAGCAGCGCTTTCGCATTGCTATGCATCAAAGGGTTTTAAGCATTCCGCCGTCGACGAAATAGGATGACCCCACGCTGTAGGAAGCCTTGTCGGAGCACAGGAACACAAAGAAATTGGCCAGTTCCTCGGGTGATCCAAAGCGCTTGATGGGGGCATGTTCGTCGGCAACGCCCTGCAGATAGGCTTCCCAGTCGCCACCGCTCTCGCTGGTCAGCTGCTTGGCGGTCTTGATCCAGTCAGGCGTCAGGATCAGGCCTGGATTGACGCAGTTCACGCGGATGTTGTCCTTGATCACCTCTGTCGAGAGGGTTTTCGAGAACATCATCAAGGCTGCTTTGGTGACGTTGTAGATCGGCTCGTACCACAGCGGCTGGGCTGCACAGATGGAGGCATTGTGAATGATTGCGCCACCGCCACGCTTCTTCATGCCAGGCACAAGGCCGCGCGCGAGGCGAATGGCCGCCATGACGTGCAGATCCCAGTAGAACTGCCACTTCTCGTCAGAGGCTTCCATAATGGTCTCGTTCGAGCCCGTCCCGGCATTGTTGATGAGGATATCCGCACCACCAAAAGCAGCTTCAGTTTCACGAACGATGCTTTCGATACCCTCGCTCGTGGCTACATCGGCAGCAACAGGCAGGCAGCGCACACCAAAGCTCGCCGCAAGCTTCGATGCTGCTTCTGTCAGTCGCTCCTTGTCGCGTGCCACCATGACGATGTGAGCCCCTTCGCGGGCCAGACCTTCTGCCACAGCAAGGCCTATACCGACACTACCGCCTGTGATGACGGCAACTTTATCCTTAAGACCCAGATCCATTCCGGTCGTCCTTGTGAGTTCCTGAGTCACCTCCCTATGAGGCGACCCATAGGCGGCACACTGAACGAGGGATCAGAAACGGGAGGAAGAGGGAACGGCGCACAAGTTTGGGTGACATCGAACACACTACGGTGAGGCTGGCCGCCGGGTAATGCGATCACCGGCCAGCGCCCGGTTTAAAAGCGCTTATGACGTGCGCCGGGTGACTATAAGGGGCATGAGACTGAGCGTGCTACGATCCGAGCGGGCGACATGCATTCATGCTCGCTCTTCCGCCGGGCCAGTCGATAAAGTTTCCTCCACGGTATCCTGCGCCTCACGCATTCCAGGTGATCGCAAATCTACCAGGGTTTTCGCCTGTACCCGGCAGTTTCATCAGAGCAATTACGCCTTTCGACGACAAAAAATATACCCCGGGATCGACCTTACGCTACTGATCTTCGGTATAACAATCGTAGTGCTGACGATGCAAAAAGACGAAAATTTGGTATGGGAAGCAGGCCAGCCGAATTGCGCTGAGAACCAAAACCAAAACCAAAACCAAAACCAAACCTGAGCCTGCATTTTTCTTAAGGCGCTCGCTCTCGCTCGTGTGCTGGAGGAAGGGGGGGGGGCAGGGCAATGGATTGCACTCTGATTTTCAGCCGCTCCGGCATTTTCTCTTGCTCGTCATGTCAGGTGTCGGAGGCGGATATTGCTGCCGAGCGCGTGCTTTGCGTAGGACTGGGTTCGACCAGATAGGCCATGCATCAGTATGTGGTACAATATGGTGCGACACCTCCGAGCGGGTTTGTTCATCTGATCAGTGGGTAAGGTCAGGCGCACTCGGTGGCAACGGTGCAGGTGACGGTGCTTGGCCGTGAACGCTGCGACCGGAATTCCGCTCGTTATCCTCTTGGCGCACCAAATCGCGTCGAGCGGTTTGCGGTATTCTGTTTCGATCCTGGGTCGATGTGGGACTCCGGTCTCACGAGGAGGCATAGGTGCATAACATGTGCCGCACTCGACCTCTCTCCTGACATGGTTCATCACTAGAGGCTGCGTATAGATAGTTGTGTGAGAGGACACATTTCATGATCAGATTGCATAAACTGAAGAGCCGGTGCTTCTCCTGCGTCATCGCATTGTCCTCAGTGTGCCTGACACCCTCGCTTGCAGGATGTTCGCAGGATCAGAGACCGGCGAGAGGCGCCTATATGGCCAATCCCGCTTCGGTTTATTGCAAGGAACAGGGCGGTAAGCTCGAGATCCGCCACGAGAAAGACGGCGAGGTGGGTTATTGCCATCTGGCTTATGGACGCGTGGTTGAGGAATGGGTGCTCTACCGCGCGGCGCATCATTGAGCGCGTAGTTCGCGCAGCCGATGACGGGGAGCGGCGGTTTCACCAGGGCTGGCGAGACGTCGAATCCTCGAGGTTCTGAAACACGTCAGCGTGGTAGCGCGGTTGTGAACGAGGCGTTGGGCGCACCATGCAAACAGCGAGTGTGCGACACCGTTAAGCCTCAAACGGGTTGTATCGACAGGTTCATACAATCTGCTCATCCGTCTGCCTGAGGGCAGGGGGACGTCGTTGCTTCTGGCCAGTCTCTCGTCGAAGAGAAAATTCTCTGGGGGGCGCGGCATTGGATCTGCTGCGAAAGAGACGCGAGATGGTCATCAAAGTCCTGCCTGAAATCCTGATCGCCAGCCCGCAGATGTCGGTGCGCGGAGTGATTTTCGACATGGACGGCCTTTTGCTCGACAGTGAATCCCTGGGCATAGAGGCTTCCATGAGGGCGGCGCGACAATGCGGATTATCTCTGCCGATCTCCCTCGCACGAGCCATGATCGGCCTTTCAGAAGACAAGTGTTTTGAGCTTGTTACGGAGCAATGTGGCGTGGCAGGGCAAGCGGAGAAGTTCTTCGCTCTGCAGGAGACGTGCCTGTCGGAAATGGTCGGTGAGGGGCTCTTGCAGTTAAAGCCGGGCGCCCTCAGTCTTCTCGATCTGCTCGACGCCAGAAATATTCCGCGAGCGATTGCCACGTCTTCAAGTCATGCGCGCACCACATCTCATCTCGCTGCTCTTGCCATGCCAGAGCGTTTCGACGCCATTGTGACGCGTGACGATGTAAGTCACGGCAAGCCGGACCCCGAACCCTACACGCTTGCTGCCGCCCGTATTGGCGTGACCGCCGAGCTTTGTCTCGCGCTCGAGGATTCAACAGTTGGCGTCAGGGCTGCGGTTGCAGCGGGTATGCGCGTTATCATGGTGCCGGATCTGGCCGAACCGGACGACTTCGCACGGGCCAACGCTCTCGCCATTGTAGAAAGCCTCGATGTCGCTCGGGATTATCTCATGCGCTACGCCCGATAGGGTTCAGAACCGCGTGTCAGGCGGAGCAACAATAACGCAGCCTTCAAGATAACGCTCAGGCTACAAAAACTTCATACTGTAATCAGAAAACCGGTGAGCCTGTTCAGCGCTGTTCATCACATGCCCGCGATTACTGGAGGCGGGTGAACACCCGCAGGGTTTTACAATCTCACCCGCCATCTCCTCAAATGGAAATCAGGCTTACATAGTATTGAATAAGAAAATATTCATAATATGTTTTGTATGTATGGTGCCTGTCATGTTTTTGTCATGTCTTCAATAGGATAGCCGGAAATAGCGCGCGTAACGTTAAATATGTGAAGAATGACATTGCTCTGGTTATGTACGCTGCATTGGCGGAAGTCAGAATTTCACTGCTCAACAAGACATATTTTGACGTTTTTCCTTGCATTTCTCGTTTCCATGCCTATTTTAGGGTCATACACACGATTTCGTGATTGCCCAAACCCTGTGTGCAGAGAGCGCCGGTCGGTGCCCGCACAAACCGAGAGAGGACAATATCATGACCGTAGCTTCCGCTAATGCTACCGATATTCCCGCAGCCCTCCGCGAAGATGGCTCACTGAAACTCGTTATATTCGATTGTGATGGCGTGCTGGTCGATGGCGAACATCTGTCGACAGCCAAGATGGCCGAGGAAGCCCGCCATTATGGCTGGAACATTTCCAATGATGAGGCCCACAAGATTTTCACGGGTGGTGAACTTGTGAAGATCGGTGAGCGCATCGGCCGTGAAACCGGCACCGAAATGCCCGAGAATTGGGATATGATGATGCAGGACCGCATCGTCAAAATGATGGAAACCGAAGCAGAAACCATCGATGGCGCCCATGACATGCTGCAGAGCGTGCATGATCTGGGCCTCCCCATCCGTATTGGCTCAAACTCTTCCGGTGCTGAAATGGAAGCAAAGTTCTCAAGCACAGGGCTTGATGAGCTGCTTGAAGATGAGCGCATCCATTCGGGTCGTGATCTCGACATGCCGAAGCCGCGCCCCGATCTCTATCTGCACGCAGCTGAAATGGAAGGCGTGCATCCTGAGAATTGCATCGTGCTTGAGGATTCAGACACGGGTGCTGAAGCCGCTCGTCGCGCTGGCATGGCCTGTGTGCTGCTGCGCGACCTCAGCAAGCCTGCTCCCAGCTGGCCTGGCCTGCTTCGCATCGGGCATCTTTCTGAATTTCCGCTGATCCTCAAGCAGATTCTGGATGTGCAGTCTGGCGCAAAGGCGATAGCTGCCTAAGGCTTGGTGATCGTTCACCCGTAAAAAAGCCGTCCCTCGGGGCGGCTTTTTTAATGTCTGCGCAGTTAGTGAGGCAGGCAACATTCGTGCCTCGCCCTGCGTTCGGCTTGCACGGGATTTTCCTTTCCAACCGCCCGCCGGGCCAAGTAAGGACAGGCATCATGTCAGCAAAGGACTTCAAGAAGGGTGATGACGTCACCTGGAAGACGAGCAACGGCGAAACCGAGGGGCATGTGGTCAAGACGGTTACAAAGCCGATGAAGATCAAAAGCAACGAGGTGAAAGCGTCCAAGGACAATCCCAAAATTGTGGTGGAGAGTGACAAGACTGGCGCGAAGGCCGCGCACAAGCCAGACACACTGCACAAAAAGTGACGCAGATGCAGGTTCAATCGTTTCGGCGCTGGAGAGGCACCGCGCTTGCCGCTCTGGCTTTCGCTGTGGCTCCCGCGATTGCGCAGGCAGCAGACGGCCAGTGTGATAACGCGAAATTCCAGGCAGATCAGTCTGGTTTTCTGCAAACAGGTCCGACGCGTTTCGATCTGCCTGAACACGTCTGCGGAAAGGTCATGTCGGTCACCACGCGTTCGCGTCATACGCGCAGCGGTGTCCATGGCTACTTCATCATGCAGCTGGCGCCTGGGCAGGCCATTCGTATCGTGTCTGATCTCGACCGTATGAACGCCCCGGCATGGCCATGGGTCAAGCCGGGCGATCAGGTTGAGGTCGTAGGCCGGTATTATTTCGACTCTGCGCGCAGTCAGGGCATTGACTGGACGCATCATGGCACAGGCAGACACTGGGCGACGCCCGGCTATGTCGTCGTGAACGGTACACGCTACGAATAAAAAAAGCGGTGGGGTTTTCCCACCGCTTTTTCTTTTGGGCTCATGTGAGCCTGTTGTTTCGTTGCCCCTTGTCCGGCGGGATACCGAGGTAAGGGGGCTGCGGTCAGTTATCGCTGGTCGCTTCCGACTTCTCGTCGGAATCTTCTTCGCCATTCTTCGGTGTAGCTGGAGTAGCCTCAAGGAAGTCGAAGTGCAGTGCGTTGTCCTTGAGACCGATGCGCACCGCACCGCCATTCGCCAAGGCACCGAACAATAGCTCCTCCGCGAGGGGCTTCTTGATCGTGTCCTGAATGACGCGCCCCAACGGACGTGCGCCGTAATGGCGGTCATAGCCGCGTTCAGCCAGCCATTCCTTGGCCGCGGAACTGATCTCGATCGTCACATGACGATCCGCCAGTTGGGCTTCAAGCTGCAGCACGAACTTCTCAACCACTCGGCCGACAGTCTCGGGTGTGAGATTGGCGAACGGAATGATCGCATCTAGGCGGTTGCGGAATTCCGGGGTGAACAGGCGCTTGATGGCGTCTTCATCCTCACCCACACGATCCGTTCGGCCAAACCCGACAGCTTCCTTGCTCAGATCGGCCGCGCCCGCATTGGTCGTCATGATCAGGATGACATTACGGAAGTCGATGGTCTTGCCGTTATGGTCGGTCAGACGGCCATGATCCATGACCTGAAGCAGGATATTATAGAGTTCGGGATGCGCCTTCTCGATTTCATCGAGCAAAAGCACCGCATGCGGATGCTGGTCGATTGCATCGGTCAGCAAACCGCCCTGATCGAAACCCACATAACCCGGCGGCGCACCGATCAGGCGTGAAATGGAGTGACGCTCCATATATTCCGACATGTCGAAGCGGATCAGTTCGACCCCCAGCGAGGCGGCAAGCTGCTTCGCCACTTCGGTCTTGCCCACGCCAGTCGGTCCGGAAAACAGGTAGTTTCCGATAGGCTTCTCAGGATCACGCAAACCGGCACGAGCCAGCTTTATGGCAGAGCTGAGGGCTTCGATCGCCGTATCCTGACCGAACACCATGTTCTTCAGATCACGGGACAGGAGGCGAAGCGTTTCGCGGTCATCGGTTGAGACCGATTTGGGCGGAATACGCGCGATCTTGGCCACGATCTCTTCGATATCCTTGAGCGTGACCGTTTTGCGGCGCTTGCTTTCGGGCAGGAGCATACGCGACGCACCGGCTTCATCGATGATGTCGATTGCCTTATCCGGCAGCTTGCGGTCGTGCATGTATTTGGCCGAGAGCTCGACCGCCGCCTTCAGGGCGTCATCGGTGTAACGGACCTTGTGATGGCGCTCGTAATTGCCTTTGAGCCCGCGCAGGATCTTGATTGTATCGCTGATCGAGGGCTCGGGCACGTCGATTTTCTGGAACCGGCGCACCAGCGCACGGTCTTTTTCGAAGTGCTGGCGGTATTCCTTGTACGTGGTCGAGCCAATGCAACGCAGTGTACCGGCTGCCAGTGCGGGCTTGAGCAGGTTGGACGCATCCATTGCCCCACCCGAGGTCGCACCAGCGCCAATCACGGTGTGGATTTCATCGATGAAGAGGATGGCGCCTGGCGTCTGGTCCAGCTCTGTCACTACCGCCTTGAGGCGCTCCTCGAAATCACCGCGATAGCGGGTGCCAGCAAGTAGCGCGCCCATATCGAGCGAGAAGATCGTCGCGTCGAGCAGCACCTCCGGCACATCACCTTCGACGATGCGCTTGGCAAGCCCTTCGGCAATAGCGGTCTTGCCCACGCCCGGATCACCCACATAGAGAGGGTTGTTCTTGGTCCGGCGGCACAGGATCTGGATCGTCCGCTCAACCTCACCGTCGCGTCCGATCAGCGGGTCAATCTTGCCTTCTTCGGCACGCTTGTTGAGATCGACGCAATAGGCGGCGAGCGCTTCCTGCGGTTTGGCTGCCTTGCCCTGCTTCTCCTCACGTTCCCCTTCATCCTTGTCGCGCGAACCGGTCGGCGTGCGACGGCTGGATTTGTCGGGTGCCTTGGCAATGCCGTGAGAGATGAAATTGACAGCATCGAGCCGGGTCATGTCCTGCAATTGCAGGAAATAGACGGCATGGCTCTCGCGTTCGGCAAAGAGCGCAACCAGCACATTGGCGCCCGTCACTTCATCGCGGCCCGTCGACTGCACATGGATGGCCGCGCGCTGAATGACACGCTGGAAAGCCGCCGTTGGCTTGGGCTCGGTGGGGCGGTCAGAAGCAAGGCCCGCCAGATCCTTGTCGAGAAACTCGGTCAGATCGGCACGGAGCTTCTCAAGGTCGATTCCGCAGGCCTTGAAGACCGTCACCGAGTCCGTGTCTTCGGTCAGAGCCAGCAGCAGATGTTCGAGGGTTGCGTATTCGTGGCGTCGCTCACCGGCGAGGGTGAGGGCGCGATGGAGCGTCTGTTCGAGCATACGAGACAACATGGGGGCGCTCCTTGAGGTCAGGCGTGACGGGTCAGCATGACAGGATGTAGGCAAATAATGGGTTTGTAAAAGGGTCTCTCCTGCCGTTTCCCCGGCAAGGTCGAATAATTTCGATTCAGGCTTTCTCAATCATGCATTGCAGTGGGTGCTGGTTCTGTCGTGCCAGATCCATCACCTGGGTTACCTTGCTCTCTGCCACCTCAAAGGTGAAGACCCCGCAGACGCCCACGCCTTTTTTATGGACATTGAGCATGATGTTGGTCGCCTCCTCGCGTGACTTGGAGAAAAAGCGTTCCAGAACATGCACGACAAATTCCATCGGCGTGTAGTCGTCATTCAGCATGAGGACCTTGTACATCGCCGGACGCCGCGTTTCAGGGCGCGCCTGAATGACGACGCTGATATGCGACTCGTCGTTATTGCCATCCTTGCGCGGTGGATCGTCCTCGCCCGCCAGATGAGGCAGGGTAGGGGCGGGGGTCACCGAGGCGTCGGCTAACCGGGTTCCTGAAACTTCTGTGCGGTACGGCATGATCCAGACCATATGGGATCGAAAGGGCGTTCGCAAAGATCAATCGTGTGTTTTACCGGCTCTTCGCGGGCGCATCGACGCGATGACAACCGAGCTCCTGATGCTCGAATGAGGGTTGAAACACGCTCTCGGGCGTCAATCGGGGTTATTAAGCGCCGTTTACCTTATTTTTCCCTCAATTGTGGCAGATCGTCGTGGACGGTTTGAAATGTGTCAGTCTATGATACGAATTAACGCAAGATTCCCGGGGGCACGAGTGACCTACTGCATGCAGTCCGCTACCAAGACGAACCTTATCAAGGTCACCCGGGCGGGCAAGGCGCGCAAATGGTCGGTGTTTACCCGTGCGCTGCTCGGCACAGGACTGGGACTGGGCACTGTAGCGGTCTCGGTGCCGGCACATGCTCAGTATGCGGGCCATGTCAGTTCCTATGTTGTGGACGTGAATAGCGGCGCTGTGCTCTCGCAGGTCGATCCCGACCTCCAGCGTTATCCGGCCTCTCTGACCAAGCTCATGACCCTGTATATGGCGTTTCGCGCCATGCGTGCGGGCGAGATCACGGCTGATACCCCGGTTCCGGTCTCTATCCACGCTTCCATTCAGGCGCCTTCGAAGCTCGGCCTGGTTCCCGGCACGCATTTCGTCGTGCAGCAGGCGATTCTCGGCCTCGTCACCAAATCAGCCAACGACGCTGCCTGCGCGCTCGGTGAATTGCTGGGCGGGGGCGACGAAGTCCGTTTTGCGAATATGATGACGCAGCAGGCACGCGCACTGGGTATGTCGAACACGACGTTCCGCAATGCCTCGGGCCTGCCTGACCCCGATCAGGTGACGACGGCACGCGACCTGTCCATGCTGGCACAGCATCTGGTTCAGGATTTTCCTGAATATTACCACTACTTCTCAACGCCCATGTTTGCTTTCCATGGGCGCATGATTCCGAACCATAACCCGATGCTCAAGACCTATGCGGGTGCGGACGGGATGAAGACCGGCTATACTGATCTGGCAGGGCATAATCTGATCACCTCCGCTCAGCGCAGCAATGTACGTCTTGTGGGCGTGGTGCTGGGCGCGCGCTCCAATCCCCAGCGCAACGCGATGATGGCGAACATCCTCGATCAGGGTTTTGCGGCGGAAGGTGTGGCCCCCATGGCCCCGCTGCATCCCCCGGTTGTCCTGGCACGCAACACGCGCCGTCACGGGCATCTCTCTGCCGGGTCCACTGCTGTTCTCGAAGTGGCCGAGGCGCCGACTGGCCCGCGCCGCTATCAGCCTCTTGCGCATGGTGCCAAGCACCACACAGTCGCGTCTGCAAAGCTGCGTATGGCTACGTCGCGTCATGTTGTCTCGACCCGGAAGACGAACCGCCACCAGAAGGGTTGATCCAGTCAGGCGATAAAAAAGACGATCCGGCCTTGCTCCTCATGCCCTGGCAGCGCATTTTCTCTGCATCATCCGTGAAGTAGACAACATGAGCGGGAGCAACAGCAGGGTATGGACAGTATGGCGCACGACCACGGGATCACGATTTACACTGAGGACGATTTTGTTGGCCTGAGAAAAGCGGGTCAACTCGCTGCCGCCACACTCGACATGATCACGCCCTATGTCGTGCCCGGCGCCAAGACCGATGATCTCAATCGTCTGATCCACGAATACACGCTCGATCATGGGGCAGTTCCTGCACCACTGAACTACCGTGGTTTCCCTAAATCCTGTTGCATTTCGATCAACCATGTCGTCTGTCATGGCATCCCTGGCGAGCGCTGCCTCAAGGATGGCGATATCGTCAATATCGACGTCACCTCCATCATCGATGGCTGGTATGGTGATACGTCGCGCATGTATCTGGTGGGGAACGTGCCCCGCAAAGCCGTCAATCTGGTTGATGCAACCTACAAGGCCCTGATGCTGGGCATTGCAGAAGTTGCGCCGGGTAAGACGCTGGGTGACATCGGGCACGCCATCCAGAGCTTTGCCGAGGGTCAGCGGCTTTCGGTCGTGCGTGATTTCTGCGGACATGGCATCGGGCGTGAATTCCATGCCGAGCCGCAAGTCGTGCATTACGGCAAGCCGGGCAAGGGGCTGAAGCTGAGAGAAGGCATGGTGTTCACGATCGAGCCCATGCTCAATCTGGGCAAGGAAGGCACCAAGACGCTTGAAGACGGCTGGACAGCCGTGACCCGTGATCGTTCCCTTTCCGCACAGTTCGAACATATGCTTGCCGTAACGAGTGAGGGATGCGAGATTTTCACGCTCTCGCCTGCCGGCTTTACCAAGCCGCCTTACGTCTGAAGCCGAAGGCTTCTGTCTGATCTGCAAGGAACGATTTACGTGAAGCGTGTCTGCACCCGGGTTGCGGCCTTGCCGCTCCTCCTCGCCAGCATTTCTGTCTCGAGTCTCGCCCAGGCTGCGCCAGCGGCCATGCCCTATGACCCGCTGGCCTTCGGCACGGTCAACCCGGCACTCAAGCCCGCAAAGCCGGTTGTCGGAACGCGTGGCATGGTCGTATCGGCCCAGCATCTGGCGTCGGAGGCCGGGCGTCGTATTCTGGCGTCGGGTGGCAATGCGGCTGATGCTGCCGTCGCGGTGGGGTATGCGCTCGCCGTTGTCTATCCGGCTGCCGGCAATATCGGCGGCGGTGGCTTCATGACCCTGCGCCTGCCAGACGGCAAGACGACATTCATCGACTTCCGTGAGCACGCGCCGCTCGCTGCCACGGCCACGATGTATCAGGATGCACAGGGCAAGGTGGACCCCAAGGCCTCCATCGAAGGATGGCGGGCAATCGGCGTGCCGGGCACAGTTGCCGGACTGGATGAGATCCAGCGCCGCTGGGGCAAGCTCAGCCGTGCTCAGGTCATGGCGCCGGCCATCGAGCTGGCGGAGAGGGGTTTCGTGATCGGGCAGGGCGATGCCGATCTGCTGCACACCAGCACCGCGGCCTTCCAGAAGGATCCGCATGCATCGAAGATCTTTCTTCGTCCCGACGGCACGCCGCTCCAGCCGGGCGATCGTCTGGTGCAGACAGAGCTTGCCCGCACGTTGCGGAGCATCGCGAGCCAGGGCCCGGATGTCTTCTACAAGGGCGATATTGCCCAGCGCGTCGTAGCTGCCAGCAAGCAGAATGGTGGGATTTTGAGCCTCGCCGATTTTGCGGCCTATCACACGCGCGAGCTTCAACCGATCCATTGCAGCTACCGTGGCTATGATATCGATACAGCCCCGCCTCCGAGCGGTGGTGGTGTGGCCCTTTGCGAAATGCTCGACATTCTGTCTGGTTATGACATGAAACAGCTTGGTCTGCGCACGGTGGCTGGCGTTCAGCGTCAGGTAGAGGCCATGCGCCATGCCTATTCCGATCGCCGCGATCTGGGCGATCCGGACTTCGTGAAGAACCCCGTTGCCCATCTGATCGACCCGGCCTATGCGGCCGCCATCCGTCAGGGAATCCCGCTCGATCACGCCCTGAATTCCGATGCGCTGGTCGCGGGCGCCCCCCTGCCGGGTGTCATGCAGGCCCAGCCTGCCGAAGATCACGAAAAGCATGAGACAACGCAGTTCTCTGTAGCTGACCGCTCAGGCTTCGCCATTTCTGCCACCTACACGCTTAATGGCTGGTTCGGCGCGGGTGTTATCGGTGGGGATACCGGCTTCTTCCTCAATGACGAGATGGATGATTTTGCCGCCAAGCCGGGCAGTGCCAACATGTTTGGCATTGTCGGGTCCGAGGCCAATGCCATCGCGCCGGGCAAGACCCCTCTCTCATCCATGGCCCCCACGATCATCACGCATGAGGGCAAGCCTTTCATGGTGATCGGCAGCCCCGGCGGTTCACGCATCCCCACCATCATCCTGTCTGTCGTGCTCGGGGTGATCGATGGCGGGCTGGACATTCAGCAGGCCGTGGATCTGCCGCGTATTCATGAACAGTGGAAGCCCTCGGCGATCGAACTGGAACCGCGGGCACTCAGCCCCGATGTGATGCAGCAGCTTCAGATCGAGGGATACGCGCTCTCGCCGCATCGCCCCTGGGGCGTGGCCGAGGGAATTCTGTTCGGGCGTCCATCGGTTGCGGCACCTGCAAGCGGCAAGCTTTATGGGGGCTGGGACCGACGCCATGAAGGCGGCGGCGCAAGCGGATTGTAAAAAAACCTGATCCTGCCTCTTGCGCATGAGAGGCAGAATGGTGTTAACCCTGCACCGGGAGGTCGGCCTTGGACGGACGGCTTGCGAACCCGGTCAGGTCCGGAAGGAAGCAGCCGCAGTGAGTTTTGTTCGGGTCATGTGTTCGGCCTCCCACCCTCTGATGCAGCCGGTCTCGTCTCGCGAGTCATGACGCCTTCAGATACCCCCTCCCACGATGACGATATTCCGCTGCCCCCGGTTGAGGCTGGCGGATTTTTTGATGCGCCGCAGGAAAGTCCCGTTGAAGCGGCTGCTCCTGCACCGGCAGCGTCCGTGGCACCCGCGCGGGATAAAAACGAGCGCAGCGGACCCTATCGTGTTCTCGCCCGCAAATATCGCCCCCAGCATTTCGATGACCTGATCGGGCAGGATGCTACAGTGCGTATCCTGCGCCGTGCCTTCCAGCTGGGCCGCGTCGCACATGCCTTCATGCTCACCGGCGTGCGCGGCGTGGGCAAGACCACAACGGCGCGTATCATCGCCCGTGCGCTCAACTGCATTGGCGTCGATGGGCAGGGTGGCCCGACCGCTGATCCTTGCGGTGTCTGCGCCAATTGCACGGCCATTCTCGCCGATCGTCATCCCGATGTGCTCGAGATGGACGCCGCATCACGGACGGGCGTGGACGATATACGCGAGATCATCGAGGCGACACGTTTCCGCCCGATGCAGGGACGCATGAAGGTCTTCATCATCGATGAGGTCCATATGCTTTCACGCAACGCCTTCAATGCGTTGCTGAAAACCCTTGAGGAACCACCCGAGCAGGTGACATTCATTTTTGCGACGACCGAACTACGCAAGGTGCCGGTGACCGTGCTGTCGCGCTGCCAGCGATTCGATCTGCGCCGCGTGCCGCAGGAGATGCTCATGCAGCATTTCGCGGGCATTGCGGAGAAGGAGTCGGTCGCGTTCTCGGAAGAAGCGCTCTCCCTGATCGCACGCGCTGCCGATGGCTCTGTGCGTGATGGGCTATCTCTGCTCGATCAGGCGATTGCACAAGGTGAGGGCGAGGGGGCCGAGCGCATCGAGGCCCCCATGGTCAGCGCCATGCTGGGGCTGGCCGATCGTCAGCTCGTGTTCGACCTGTTCGAGATCCTGATGCAGGGCAAGGCCGAAGAGGCGCTCGCCATAAGTGGTCAGGCCTATGCGCAGGGGGCTGACCTTGGCATCCTCCTCGCCGATCTGCTCGATCTGATCCATGTAATCTCGCGTCTAAAGGCCATCCCCTCGCTGCGTCATAGCCGCGAATTGCCGGAGGCCGAGCGCGATCGCGGGGCCTCTCTGGCCGATCGCCTGCCCAATGCCGAACTCGGTCGCGCCTGGCAGATCCTGCTCAAGGGTATTCAGGAGGTCGAGCAAGCCCCTGATCGACGCGCTGCGGCGGAGATGGTGCTCATACGTCTGTGCTATGCCAGCACCCTGCCGACGCCGGATCGCGTGGCACGCATGGTCATGCAGATGCAATCCGAGGATCGCCCCGCCGGTGATATGGATAGGGAAAGTCGGGCAGGTCCCTCGGGAAGTATGACCAGTCATGGCGCCGGATCGGTTTCCGCACAGGCGAGCAGTTCGCAGGGAATTTCGGGCAGTCATGGCGGCGATGACCGCCCCAGGGCGGCCCTGCGTCTGGTGGCCAATGGAGGTGTAGCCTACGACCCTGTCTCCAGTGCCGTGGCTGTCCCAGCGCCCGTTTTGACCCCGGTACAGCCAGCGCCGCAGGGCGAGGAGGCTGATGCTCTCCTGCCGCCCCTGCGTTCATGGCGTGAGATGGTCGCTTTTGTCGCACGCCAGTCCGAAGCCATGTTGCATGGCATGCTGCGCCATTCGGCGCATCTCGTGCGCTTCGAGCCGCCGCGTGTGGCCATACGCATGGCCCGTGGAACGCCACCGCGTATTGAAACCCGTCTGCAGGCCCTGCTTGAGAAAGTCTATCCGGGGCAGTGGCAAGTCGAAGCCTCGGATGAAGAAGGCGAGCCGACACTGGATGAGCAGGGTGCAGAGATCGTGGCCCTGCGTCGCGAGGAACTTCATGCGCACCCGCTGCTGCGTGCCATACTCGACGTGTTTCCCGATGCCCGTGTTGGCGAGCCGAAGGATCTCTCGCTCGACGAATACGGGCTTCCCCCCGAAGAGCTTGAAGAGCCGGAGAGCTGGACGGCAGAACCTGCCGTGCCCGATCTGGACTTTGCGCCCCTCGATGCCGATCTGATGGATGACGATGACTGGCACGATTTCGGTGGCAGCTCTTCTTTCTGACCTCAAGGACAAGACATCATGAAAAATCTCGCAGGACTGATGAAGCAGGCCTCACAGATGCAGTCGCGCATGGAAGAGGTGCAGAACACGCTCAATGCGCTCACGGTCGAGGGCTCCTCGGGCGCCGGGCTCGTCAGCGTAACCCTCAGCGGCAAGGGCGACATGCGTGGCCTGCGTATCGATCCGAAGCTGGCGGACCCGAATGAAGTCGAGATGCTTCAGGATCTGATCATCGCGGCTTTTGCCGATGCCCGCGGCAAGGTCGAGGCAGCCAATGCCGAGGAAATGCGCAAGGTCACTGGCGGGATCGATCTTCCGGCTGGCATGAAGTTTCCTTTCTGAACCTCAAAGGCCTGAAACCGTCTTACCGGTTGTACTGAGCAGGAGCGCACAGCTATGATGGGTGGTGGCGATGTCGAGAGGCTGATCCAGCTTCTATCCCGTCTGCCCGGACTGGGGCCGCGATCGGCGCGCAGGGCCGCCCTTGTGCTCCTGCGTTCCCCGCAGACGAGGCTTTTGCCTCTGGCCCAGGCCATGGAAGCCGCAGCCCATTCCGTGCGCAGCTGTTCCATTTGTGGCACGCTCGACAGCAGCGATCCCTGCAGCATCTGTGCCGATCCGGCGCGGGACAAGGGATTGATCTGCGTGGTCGAAACAGTGGGCGATCTTTGGGCGCTTGAGCGCTCAAGGCTGCATCCCGGCACCTATCAGGTGCTTGGTGGCGTGCTCTCGGCGTTATCCGGCACCGGACCTGAGGATCTCAACACGGCGTCGCTGCTGGCGCGTGTGGAATCCGGTCAGGTGCGTGAGGTCATCCTTGCGCTGGGGGCTACGGTCGAGGGAGCGAGCACCGCACACTGGCTGCAGGACAAGCTCGCTGCCTTTGATGTGACCGTCACGCGCGTCGGTCATGGCGTCCCAATCGGTGGTGCGCTTGATGTGCTGGATGACGGCACGCTGGCTGCGGCACTCTCTGCCCGGCGACCCGCGCAATGAAAATGACCTCTGCCCCATCTTTCCCATCGGGTATGCCCCGGGTGGCCCTGATCACGGGTGGCGTAAGGCGCATCGGTCGGGCGCTGGTCGAGGCGCTGGCGATGGAGGGAGTCTCGGTTGCCATTCACTGCCGCTCTCATGCGGATGAGGCGCGAGCCCTGCTGGCCACGCTTGACGTAACAGGATGTGTTCTGGAGGCCGATCTCACGGATGAGGCGCAAACGGCCCGGTTGATCGGCGATGCCACGAAAGCGCTCGGGCCTCTGGGTGTCCTGATCAATAACGCCTCTGCTTTCGAGCGGGATGAGTGGTCCGACGTCACGCGCAGTTCGTGGGACCGGCATATGGAAACCAATCTGCGCGCGCCTTTCGTGCTGATGCAGGAATTCGCGCGTCTTTTGCCTGAGACGGCGCAGGGGATGGTACTCAACCTGCTCGATCAACGTGTCTGGAACCTGACACCACATTTCATCAGCTACACCCTCTCCAAGGCAGGGCTCTGGACCCTCACCCAGACCATGGCGCTTGCTCTGGCGCCACGCATACGGGTCAATGCCATTGGGCCGGGGCCAGTCCTTCCGGCGGCAGGGCAGTCTCAGGATCATTTCGACAGGATGTGTCAGAATGCGCCTCTCGGTATCGGCGCTGATCCGCAGGAAATTGTCACAGCCGCGATAGCTTTATTGCGAATGCCTTCAGTCACGGGCCAGATGATTGCGCTCGATGGTGGGCAGCATTTACAGTGGCGCCCATAACATCAGAATATAAGAGGCGCATAACTCCCCATGACTTCACCGACTTGCCGTATGGCTGATGGAGAGCGCTTCGGTTGCACAGTATCCCGGGTCCGGACACATCATCAAACCTATCTGGACCTGAATCGTCGTGATCACGGGCTGTCGCACAAGGCCCCATCCGCCCTGGCAGGCGAGACGCTGCTGATCACCTGGTCCTTCATGCCGGAATTCGCTCTACTGGTTGCGAGTGATGGGGCTTGGCCCGAGTTGCTTTCCAGCGATGATGCAAAGGCTTGGTGCCCCGCCTTTATGGCGCTGTCCGTGATCGACATGCAGGCAGGTCGTCATGCGCTCAAGAAGTTCGGGAGACCCGAATTTCTCACGGCTGAAATCAATACGGGTCTGATCCACGACAATCGGCCCACCATATCGGACTGGGAGCTTTTCGAGTTCGAGTCCGTCAGAAAGCCGACGCCGTTATTATTGGGCGACTTCGCAGAGCAATTCGGCGTCATGCTTCATGCGCGTCACGATGCTGTGGCGGCTCTGCATGCGCTGCTTTCGGCTCCCGTGTGCTTCCTGCCTGCCCTTTTCGATATCCTGCTGACCATTTTGCGGCCAGATGTCCTGAAGGCTTTTGTGGCGTTATTCACCACCGATCTTGCCCGGGCCGTTGACCCTGCCACACGTGATGCCTTGCGCCTTCTGGCTGCCTTGCCAGGCGGACAATGGATCGCCAGCGCCCTGCAGGATTTGCACGAATGGAAAAACGGTCGCATCCGCGCCTGTCTGAAGGCCGATGAGAGCTATGATTTTCTGGGCCTGCATGACCAGCGCGGTCCGGGCAGTGCCTATCACCTCGGCTCTAGGCTGCTGGGTGAAGCACGTCGCGCGGTCGTCCCGAACCACAAGCTGGCTGTTCTGGCGACGGCGCGTGATGAAGGGCTTTATCTGCTGGAATGGATTGCCCATCATCGTCGCATCGGTGTCGAGCAGTTCTTCATCTACACGAATGATCTAACCGACGGTTCAGAGGCGATGTTGCAGCGCCTGGCCGATGCGGGTGAGATCGTCTGGATTGACAATACCGGGGCCGCTCCTGCGCGGATCAACATGCAGGATAAAGCCTATTATCACGCCCTGACCATCGTGCCGGAATTGCTCGATTATCGCTGGTGCCTTGTGCTTGACCTCGATGAAATGGTGCTGCCCGGTGCCCATGTGGATTACAGCCTGCCGCCGCTTCTCGAGGCCCGTGAGCATGAGGGCGCCGAGGCGGTTGCCATCTCATGGCGCGTTTTCAATTCCAACGGTCACCTGACCTGGGCACCCGGCCTCTCTTCTGAGCGTTTTGTTGAGACCGAACGCCATCCGCTTATCAAATCGGTATTCCGCACCGGTCTATTCTGCGGCGCCTCGGCTCACCACCCGGATGGACAGAACAGGCGCGTCATCCCGTTCCTGACCATTGACGGGGAGCGTCATCGTGATGGTGATCTAGGCGAACACGATATCAATTTTGCCGTTCGCCCCACCGTCAATGCGATGATCTGCCATTATCATGTTCGCTCGCTCGAGGAATATGTGTGGAAATTCGCCCGCGGTGAGAACGACGGTAATGGTGTGCTCAAGATCAAGCACTTCCGCTACAATAATCCTGGTATCTTCAACCTCTTCACCACACGTTTCGACGCTGGCGGCCCAAAGCCGGCTCTGCCTCTCGCCGAGGATGTGCGCAGGGGTATCCGGCGTCTCTCCCGTCTGCCTGGCGTCGCCAAAGCCCACGAGGAGATTGAAAGACGCTTTGCAGAGCAATCACGGGACTATGTGGAGCAGAGTGCGGCCATCATGAAGGAAGATGATCGTATCGATGCCGAAACACGGGAGCGATGGTGCGCTCTGGTTGCCCAGTGGCGCGATATGCGCGGCGTTTCGTAAGGGAAGCGACGGGCCAGACCGCGACGGGCCAGACCGCGACCGGGCACGGCTCAGGGGTGGGACTGGCGAGCAGGCGACGCAAGCCCTGCAAAACCCGAGGCTAGATAGTTCTCCACCACCAGTGAGAAGGGGAGGCCGTCAGCCCCCCGTGTGAGCATGGCGGTGTTGCGCAGCAGGATATCCGGCGGGAGGTTGTCGCGCTCGCTCTGCAACGCCTCCCGTTTGAAACGCAACGCTGCCACCACATGGCCAAAAGGCAGGGTGGTGGTGTCGAGCAGCGTGTTCATGGCGGGTTCAATGCGCTCAGGCACATACCAGTTCCAGGCATCAGAGAGCACATGGGTCCCGCAGCGCAGGCTGACATGACGCAGCCGGATATGCTCATCCGCACCCAGCGAAAAATGGGCCGTGAAGGGCTCGGGCGGCGGCAGATTGTCAGTAGGTAGCGGAATGGCCGTGATTGCCACGCCAGGCGCGAGACGCCTGCAATAGTCTTGCAGCACTTTTGTGGCGCTGGGCTCGGCACGAAGGGCGCGGCCCAGTTGATCGGCCGTCTCGGCGTGGGAGAAGGAAGGGGCCATGCACAAAAGAAAAAAGCCGGTCAGACCGGCTTTTCCCAGGGAGATCAATTTTCGTTATCGTCGTTGTCGGTGGTGACTTCGATCTCGGAACCGAGATCGTCATCGTCATCATCGAGATCCGATGCGTCTTCCATCACATCGTCATCGCCATCTTCATCGGCGTCGAGATCGACATCAATGTCATCCTCGTCGCTCTTGGGATCATTCTTGGTCTGATCCGCGGGGATGTCGCCACCGCGCTTGGGCTGGGGCAGATCGCTGGGCTGTTCTGCGCCGCATTTGGGGCAAATCGCGGGAGCGCGATTCAGGTCGTAGAAACGTGTGCCGCAGGAGACGCAGACGCGTTTCAGACCGAGTTCTGGTTTTGCCATGATGACTACCTGTCGATCCTGAACCGGTTGAAAAGGGAAACGGCTTGTGCCGCGAAGCACGGGGCCATGCCAGCTTGTGCCCGCAATGTCAAATGCCAGCGGGGATTTTGATGTCAAAACCTGACGTGAATCCGGTCTCGGCAATTGACAGGCAGGGGGCTCGCATCGGAATGAACGCTATCATGGAACATCATCCCTCCGCCCCCGTCATTCCTCTTTCCGTAGCGCGCAATCCTGGCCCGCTTCGGGGTTCGATTCGTGTGCCCGGCGACAAGTCGATCAGCCATCGCGCCCTGATGCTGGCGTCTCTTGCCAGTGGGCGTACTGTCGTAACCGGCCTGCTGGAAGGTGAGGATGTGCTGCGCACGGCCGATGCCATGCGCGCCCTCGGTGCCACGATCACCCGAGAGACGGATCGCTGGGTTATCGAGGGCAAGGGTGTCGGTGCGCTGAACGAACCCGACGATGTGTTGGATATGGGCAATTCCGGCACGGCCGCCCGGCTTTTGTCGGGTATCCTGTCTAGCCACGCCATCACCAGCTTCATGACGGGCGATGCCAGCCTGCGCAGTCGTCCCATGCGCCGCGTCACGCAGCCGCTCTCGGCTAACGGGGCCTGTTTTGCCACCAGACATGGCGAAAAGCTTCCGATGGCCATCATCGGCACGGGTGAGGCTGCACCGATTGCCTATCGCCTGCCGGTTGCCTCGGCGCAGGTGAAATCCGCCATTCTGCTGGCCGGGCTCAATGCGACGGGCAGGACCAAGGTGGAGGAGCCTGTAGCGACGCGCGATCACACCGAAAACATGCTGCGCCATTTCGGCGTCGAGGTTGAGGTCGGGCTGACCCCGACAGGTGGTCGTATCATCACCCTGCAGGGACCTGCACGTCTTGCGGCCCGCGATGTTGTCGTGCCGGCTGATCCGTCATCTGCGGCGTTCCCCATCGTGGCGGCCTGCCTCGTTCCCGGCTCGGAAGTCCGACTGCCCGGTATCGGGCTGAACCCCTTGCGTACGGGCCTGTTCACCACATTGCGTGAGATGGGCGCATCGCTCGAGATCGAAAATGAGCGCATCGAGGGTGGAGAGCCCGTCGGTGATCTCGTGGTGCGTGCCTCTGCCCTGCAGGGTGTCGACGTGCCGGCCAATCGCGCGCCCTCCATGATCGATGAATATCCCGTGCTGGCTGTGGCCTGTGCGTTTGCCAACGGCACATCGCGCCTGCGCGGTCTTGAAGAACTGCGCGTGAAGGAGAGCGACCGCCTTTCTGCCACTGTGGCGCTGCTCAAGGCCAATGGCGCAACGGTACGTGTCGAGGGTGATGACATGATCATCGAGGGACGCGGTGGCGCTGAAGGGCTTGGGGGCGGTCTGGTGGAGACACGTATGGACCATCGTCTGGCCATGAGTGCCATCGTGTTCGGCCTGGCTGCGGAGAAGCCCGTGATGGTGGATGACACCGGCTTCATCAACACGAGTTTCCCCGGCTTTGTGTCGCTGATGACGGCCCTGGGGGCTGCGCTCTGATGCGCCTTATCATTGCTGTTGATGGCCCGGCTGCGGCGGGCAAGGGGACGTTGGCCAAATCGCTCGCTGCGGCGCTGGGGCTGCCTCATCTGGATACGGGGCTGCTCTATCGCGCTGTCGCCCGTCAGATGATCCTCAAGGGTCTGGACCCGGCTGCTGATAGCGGCGAGCAGACGGCGCAGGCGCTCCAGCCCGAGGATCTGCTGCGTGATGACCTGCGTGTGCCGGAAATCGATCGCGGCGCGAGCTCGGTAGCCACGCAGCCCCCTGTACGCTCCGCCCTGCTTCGGCGTCAGCGCGAGTTTGCGACAGCCAGCGGTGCGGTGATTGATGGGCGCGATATTGGCACGGTGGTTTTCCCCGATGCCGACCTCAAGTTTTTTGTCACTGCCAGCGCCGGGGTCCGCGCCCTGCGTCGCTACCAGCAGCTTCATGGGACAGGTGCCCGTGATGAAAGCGCGCTGTCTGCCCTGACGGCAGAAATCAGCGCACGCGACCAGAAGGATGCGGAGCGCCCGGTTTCGCCGCTCCGTCAGGCTGATGATGCCGTTCTGATTGAAACAGATGACATGGATGCCGGGGCTGTTCTGGCCCACGCCCTGTCGATCGTCAGGTCTCGTTTTCCGGCCTGAGTCGGAAGCCTGCAATCTGGCCGGGGCGGGTAGGGGGCTTTATCCTTCGACCCAGCTCCCGGCAGATGAGTGATGGCTGGTGGCGCATCAGGCGCCTACTGCACACGGGTTGCTTTCCGACACCGTCATCGCACTCATACCATCGCCGGGGCGTCCTGCAGCGCGGAAGCCCCCCCTGCGCCTACAGGTGTTCGACTTCATACGCGCCGCATCACTGAACTGCATGATCGGCGGCACTTGCGACTTGCCCCGGAGTCGAGGCCAGGCAGCCGATTTAGGCCCGAAAATACAGGTTTTTGTTGACAAGCACCCCGCTGCGGGTGTCTGACCACGGGCAGCGTAACGCCACCTGCGCTATCCGTTCTCCCGCGCCTTGCGGGCGATCTTTCCCTGAAGGCTCATGGGTGGCCCAGGATCATCGAGCAAGCCGTCCGGCCAAGATGTCGGGCGCAGACATTGGCCCGGTCTTCACGATCGGCCCAGGATTACGAAAACACATGGCTTCAGCCACCAACACCGTCGAAGACTTTGCTGCTCTTCTCGACGAGACCCTCGGCCAGGACACGGGCTTTGACGGCTCGGTTGTCACCGGTCGCGTTATCCGTCTGACGGACGAGTATGCGATTGTCGATGTCGGCCTCAAGAGCGAAGGTCGCGTCTCGCTCAAGGAATTCGGACCGCCGGGCACCGCGCCTGACGTGCGTCCGGGCGACGTGATCGAGCTTTATGTCGAGCGCTACGAAGACCGTGACGGCTCCATCGTGCTGTCGCGCGAGAAGGCTCGTCGTGAAGAGGCATGGACCTCGCTCGAGCGTGCATTCGCGAACAACCAGCGCGTCAACGGCACGATCTATGGTCGCGTCAAGGGCGGCTTCACGGTTGATCTCGGCGGCGCCATGGCGTTCCTTCCGGGCAGCCAGGTCGATATCCGCCCCGTGCGCGATGTTGCTCCGCTCATGGGCCAGCCCCAGCCTTTCCAGATCCTCAAGATGGATCGCGCTCGTGGCAACATCGTTGTCTCGCGTCGTGCCGTTCTTGAAGAGACCCGTGCAGAGCAGCGCTCCGAGCTGATCCAGGGCCTGAAGGAAGGCATGATCCTTGATGGCGTCGTCAAGAACATCACCGATTACGGTGCGTTCGTTGACCTCGGCGGCGTCGATGGCCTCCTGCATGTCACCGACATCGCCTGGAAGCGTATCAACCACCCGTCCGAAGCCCTGCAGATCGGCATGCCGGTTCGCGTTCAGGTCATCCGCTTCAACTCCGACACGCAGCGTATCTCGCTGGGTATGAAGCAGCTTGAGGCTGATCCGTGGGAGAACGTGGCGATCAAGTATCCGCCGGGTGCCCGCTACTCCGGTCGCGTCACGAACATCACCGACTACGGTGCATTCGTTGAACTCGAGCCCGGCGTTGAAGGTCTGGTACACGTTTCCGAGATGTCCTGGACGAAGAAGAACGTCCATCCGGGCAAGCTTGTCGCGACCTCGCAGGAAGTCGACGTCATGGTTCTCGACGTGGACAGCGCCAAGCGTCGTATCTCGCTCGGCCTGAAGCAGGTTCAGCGCAACCCGTGGGAGCAGTTCGCCGAAGAGCACAAGGTTGGTTCGACCATCGAAGGCGAAATCCGCAACATCACCGAATTCGGTCTGTTCGTGGGTCTCTCTGCCGATATCGACGGCATGGTGCACATGTCCGATCTTTCCTGGGACGAAGCCGGCGAAGCAGCCATGGCGAAGTTCGAGAAGGGTCAGGTCGTTCAGGCCAAGGTGCTCGATGTGGATCCTGAGAAGGAGCGCATCTCGCTCGGTATCAAGCAGCTTCAGGAAGACCCTGCAGCCGATACCCTGTCGCGCGTCCACAAGGGCGACATCGTGACCTGCCTCGTGACGTCGGTTCAGACCAACGGCATCGAAGTGAAGGTGGACGACGTCCTGACCGGCTTCATCCGTCGCGCCGAACTGGCTCGTGACAAGGCCGAGCAGCGCCCCGAGCGCTTCGCGGTTGGCGAGAAGGTCGATGCGAAGGTTGTGTCCGTCGATCGCGCTTCGCGCAAGCTGGCCCTGACCATCCGCGGCCGTGAGGTCGAGGAAGACAAGGCTGCGATCAACGAATACGGTTCGTCCGATAGCGGTGCATCGCTCGGTGACATCCTCGGCGCTGCTATTCGTCGTCGTAATACCGAAGTGTAATCTGTCGTCAAAACGCAGAAACACTATGAAAGGGCTGCTTCGGCAGCCCTTTTATTTTTTCTTGTTAAACTGACACTCAACTTAATTATAAATTCACCCGCGAACACTTTTTCCCGACCGGCGATTAGGTTAAAGGCAGATCAATGGATGGACGGGGATTGCCCCGTTTATTGACGAGATGTGCAGGTGGGGATTTCATGGCTGTTATCTACAATACGAACTACACCCATAACCCGAATTCGTACCTGACCCTCGCGGTCGAGCGTGCTGCACGGGCATTGTTCGGCCATGACCAGATCTTGCTTGCTGATAACATGACCCTGGCCGCTGCGGCTGCGTCAGGCGAGCATGACACGCTCATCTGTATTGACGGCCAGCGTATCAATACGCAGCTCATGCGGCGCATCCGTCCTGCTTTCAAAACGATGATCCTCTGGACATTTGAAGACCCCTTCATGCGGGATTTCAATGTCGAGAACTCCCATCTTTTCGATTACGTCTTCACCAACGATCCGTCCTGTGCCGAGCATTATCGTGGCAAGGGGTTCTATCTGCCGCTCGGTGCCAGCCGCACGATCCATCATCGCGACGTCAAGGATGCCGAGGCGCTCGATTACGATATCTTCTTTGCAGGTACGATGTGGCCCAACCGCGTCGAGACGCTGCGCCGGATCATCGCAGCCTTTCCGCAGGCCCGCCTCAAGCTGATCTGCCCCGGCAATGAGTATCTGCCGCCGCTCCCTGCCGATCTGGCGGAACTGGCCATTCAGCGCCCGGTGAGCCACGAGGCTTTCATCGACTTCGCCAATGCCAGCGCCGTGACGCTGACCATGTTCCGTGACTATGCCAGCCACGGTGACGTAAGCCAGGCAACGGCTCCGGGACCGCGTTTTTATGAGCTTGGTCTTGCCGGTGCTGCGCAGGTTGTCGAAGCGCCCGAGAGCATGGACACCAAGTACTTTGCTGAGGTCGAGGGTACGTTCCTTGCACGCGATGTCGATGGCGTGGTGAGCGCGGTCGCAGCGTTGCTGAATGATCGCGAACTGCGCCGCAAGGCTGCGGTGGCAGCCCAGACCTCCGTGCAGGAGGGGCATCTCTACGAACATCGCCTCCGCTTCATGGCTGAGGTCACGAAGGCGAATTTCGGGCGGACAAAGCCGGGCAGCGAGATTGCCCCGCGCCGTCGCCGTCTGCGCGTTCTGATGTGCACGCACTCCACTATCCATGAAGCAGCCTGGGGCGGCGTCGAGGTCTATCAGCAGACCCTGTGCTCGATGCTGGGTCGTGAAATCGAGTTCTTCTACTGGCTCCGTCGCGGCACGCATTGCCGCCTGACCACCGCAAACGGGCAGGAAGTCGAGCGTTACGACGTGCCGGAAGTAGGCTGGATGGACGCCATGTGCGACGGTCCGGAAGAAATGGCGTTTTCCAATGCCATCAGTCAGTATAATTTCGATATCGTGCATTTCCAGCATTTGGGCCATCACGCCCTGTCGCTGCCGATCATCGCCAAGGCCTGCGGCGCGGGCGTGGTATTCTCGGCTCATGATTTCTGGCTGATCTCGTCGCGTTATAACCTGCTGAACCAGGATCTTCGCTACGTCGAGGATGAGGTGAAGTCGGTTGTAGCCAGCGACATCATTCTGAAGGTGGCCGAGAACATTGAATATGGCGGTGAGCAGACCCGTCGGGCCTTTATCGCCAAGATGCTTCACTCGGTCGATCTCATCCTGTTCGGAACCGAACACTCGCGTAACCTGACGCATGAGATCTATCCGATCCTGAACCAGAAGAGCAGCCTGATCCTCGGTATCCCTTCCCCCGAGAACACGATCCCCATCGTGCCCAAGGCGTATGAACCGCTGGGTGAGCGCCCGCTCAGGGTTGCGATTGTCGGCAACTTCCTGCGCACCAAGGGCGCGGATACCATTCTCAATCTGATCGAGATTGCCCATCCCGATCATTTCGAGTTCCATATCTTCGGTTATATCCATCCGGAATATGACGCGGTAATCAACGGCAAGCCGCGGCCGAATGTGAAGGTGTATGGTCGCTATACGGCGGGCGATATTGCCGCATTGCAGGTGGCCGATGTTGCGCTCAACCTGTCGATCTGGCCCGAAACCTATTGCATCTCGCTCTCGGAGGCCTGGCAGAACGGTCTCATTCCTATCGTCACCGATGTCGGTGCTCTGGGCGACCGCGTGAAGGATGGCGTCAACGGATTCAAGGTGCCGATCGGTCGCGCCAACATGGTGCTCGAGCGCCTCGAACTGCTCCGCTCCTGCGAGGGTATCCGCCGCAAGATCATGGGCAATATCTCGCCCGCGCTCTGGACCCAGGCCGAAACCTATGCTGACGACATGCGTGACGTCTATCGTGAAGCGGCCCCGGTTCGCGAGCTTGGCACGGCTGAGATGCAGATCGATGCCGGGCAGGTTCATCTGCTGCCCCATGCGTCGTGGCGTCATCAGGCCCCGCCGCGTCACATCTTCGATCCGCCAACCATTCGCGATCTGTCAGTGGAACTGCCCGAGACCGTTACGGACTGGTACTCGATCCAGGGCGCTGAATATTACATCGACGATGTCTGCCATTTCGTTCTGGCCGATAACGAGCCGGAGGATTTTGCCGGTTCGTATGAATTCCATATTCGCGGCTGGCATGTTCTGCCGGGCGTCAGCTCCGCAGGGTCGATGTATGCCGTCCTGATTGGTGATGATGACACCCCGATGATCTTCCTGCCCTGCTCTCGCGAGGCGCGTGGGGATGTTGTGTCGATCTACCCCAACGCACCGCGTCGCTCGGGTTTCGCCGGTCAGGCTGCCCTGCGCGGCAAATGGTGTGAAGGACGCTTCCGTGTGGCGCTGGTCAATATCGTCAACGGGTCCGGCGCTTTCATGGTCACCTCGGTCGAGATTGCGGTCAAGGATGGCAAGATCAACGAGATCCAGGTCGAGCGCCCGTCCAACGACCAGATCATGGCTGATTTCACACGCGTTTCTCATGCGGATGGGCATCTGCGCGGCATCAAGCTGAGCCGCCTCAATCGTGAGATGACCACGCATCGTGCGCCGAACGATTTCCAGCACTATATCGATTCACTGAGCGGCCTCATTGGTGACCCGGCGCCTCTGCTGACCGAAGATGGCAATCTGTTCATCCGTGGCTGGGGCTTCTTGCGCCAGGTGGAGCGCGCCGGGACCATGTCGGTCGCTCTTGTTGGTGAAGCAGAGAATGACGTGTTCTTCTTCGCGCTCAACCGCTTCCTGCGTCACGACGTGAAGACGATCTTTGCCGATGCACCGCTCTGCGTCGGCTTCGAGGGCTGGCTCTCGGTCGCCTCGGGCTATGCTGCGGAACTGGCTGGCAGCTATCGTCTGTGTCTGGTGAATACGATCGGTGAAATGGTGGGGGTGAAGCCGCTGGATGTGGTGGTCAATGTGGCCGATGGTATTGTCACCTCCGTCGAGCACAGGGATGTCACCGAGGCTGTTGTAGCCCAGGTCAATGACAGCATCGAGGCACGCCACGCGTCCGAGCCTGCTCTCTGACACGCGGGGAAGATCTTCTCATGCAGCATGAGCGCATCCCCAAATGGCGTCAGGTTGATGAAGACTGGTATCTCGGTCTTCATCCCGAGGCGGCTGAGGAAATCGCCACCAACGGCTTGCGTGACGCGACCGAGCATTACGAAACGATCGGGAAATCCTTCGGGTTTTCTCCCAATCGCTATTTCGATGAGGGCTGGTATCGTCAGGCCTATCCCGAGATCTATGCCGAAATCTGTCGCGGTGAGCTGGCCTCTGGCTTTGACCATTATTGCGCGGAGGGTTTTGCAACCCATGCGCCGCATTGGCTGTTTTCCGAGACCTATTACCGGGCACGCAATGGCAGCCTGCTCGACGCATCCCTGTCGAGTGGTTTCTATATCAACGGATATGATCATTTCCTTGAGATCGGCGACGTGGACGGGCTTGCCGGCCACTGGTTTGTCGATCCGGAGGCTGTAGCGCGGCTTGCTGTCGAGGCCCCGGTTGAGACGGGCGCAACGCGTGGCCTGTTCGCGGCTCTCGCTTTCGACACACCCGCTATTGCAGACCATCATCGCGTGTCCTGGTATTTCGACCCGGTCTGGTATCGTGAGCGTTATCCTGAGGTTGATCGGGAGATCAGCGCCGGACGTTATGTATCGGCCCTGCATCACTATCTGACCAATCAGACGCCGCGACAGTTCAACCCCCAGGCTTTCTTCGACGACCTGTATTATCTGCGGGTCCATGCCGATGTGGCGCCGAGCATCGATAACGGCTCGTTTCGTAATGGCTATGAGCATTTTGTCAGGTTCGGGGCGAGGGAAGGCCGCCGCCCGGCCGAGGGTATCAACCTGCGTGTCTTTGGCGAAAAGCCTGAGATACGGGCATTACTCGATGCCGGGCTTTATGACAGCGTCTACTCATGCTGGGTGGCCCAGCGCCTGAGATATGGTGAGCAGAGTGACGTTGCGCCGCCGACCGAGGAGCAGACACGCAGGCTCTTCGAAGCCGAAGCCGCATTGCAGCAGCGTATCATCACCCGTCACGCCCCGGATTTCCATTTTGAGGGCGAGCCCGAGCTCTCTGTCATCATGGTGCTGCACGATAAATATGCGCTGACCATGCAGGCGCTGGCATCGCTGCGGGCGAATTATCCCGGCGCAATCCAGCTTATTCTGGTTGATTCGGCATCGAGCGACGAGACGACCCGGATCGAGCACGTCGTGCGTGGTGCCAAAATCATGCGCTATCGCTACAACATCGGGTATCTCGACGGGTGCAACGCAGCACTGGCTGAGGTGCGTGCGCCGGTTCTGCTCTATCTCAACAACGATCTGCGCCTGTATCCCCACGCGATCAGCAATGCGCTTTCGCGGCTGCATGCGTCAGAGGACATTGCGGCTGTCGGTGCCAAGTTGATCCGCAGCAATATGTGGCTCCAGGAGGCCGGGTCGATCATCTGGCGCGACGGTGCGACCTATGGCTACCGCCGCCAGGACAATCCCACGATCCCTGAGGCGAATTTCGTTCGCGACGTCGATTACTGCTCGGCGGCCTTTCTTATGGTCCGCAGCGCAATCGCCCGTGCCCTCAACGGCTATGACACGATCTATCGTCCCGCCTATTTCGAGGACACCGACTTCTGCCTGCGCATCGTGCGCTCTGGCAAGCGCATCGTCTACGATCCCGGTGTCGTGGTCGAGCATCTCGAATTCGGCAGCGCTGGCAATGCGGGCTCGCATGCGCAGATCCAGATCAATCATCGCATCTTCGGCAAGCAGCATCAGGAATATCTGAGGCAGCAGCTTCCTGCCCATGTGCGTAATGCCGTTCTGGCCCGTTCCCATCGTGGTGCCCGGTGTCGCGTCCTGTTCATTGAGGATCGTATCCCCCTGCGTTCGCTGGGCTCGGGATATGTCCGCTCCAATGATCTGGTCTGGGCCATGAGCCGTCTTGGCTTGCAGGTCACGGTATTCCCGGTGTTGCCGAGACCTGCGAGTCATCTCGATCTGGCGACCAATTTCCCGGATGATGTGGAACTCATGGCGCATAGTGATCTTGGCGATCTCAATGCATTCATCGAGGAACGAGCAGGCTATTATGATGTTGTCTGGATTGGGCGCACCCATAACCTGACACGTCTTCTTCCCGTGCTTACCGAACAGAGCCGCCATCTGCCCGTTGACAGCGTCGTGCTCGATACCGAGGTGATTGCGGCAGCGAGAACGATTGCCAAAGCGCGCTTCCATCCGCCAAAGGAAAAGCTTCTGCCTCTGGGCGAGATGGTGTCGCGCGAGCTTGAGGCAGCGCATTACTGCCAACGCATTGTGGTCGTTTCGGAGCATGATGCGGCCCTGGTGCGGGACGCTGGATATGAGAACGTGTCGATTTTAGGCCATGCCTTGCCGACGCGCCCGGATCCACGCGGTTTTGAGGACCGGCGTGACATTCTGTTCGTCGGGGCTCTGCATGATGAGGATGCGCCCAATTTCGACAGCCTTTTCTGGCTGATCAATGATGTGCTGCCCGAAATGGACGAACATCTCCCCGATGATGTGCGGCTCACGGTCGCCGGTTTCGTCAATCCGGCGCTTGATGTGTCGGCACTGCGTTGTGCGAAGCGGGTGAACTGGCTTGGCCCCGTGGATGACCTGAGGGCCCTCTACGCATCGCACAGGGTTTTCGTGGCGCCAACCCGATATGCTGGCGGCCTTCCGTACAAGGTGCATGAAGCAGCCTCGTATGGCCTGCCTGTCATGGCTACGCGTCTGCTTGCCAGCCAGATGGGCTGGGCCGACGGCGCCGAGCTGATCAGTGCCTCGAGTGAGGATCCGATCGCCTTCGCCTTTGCCCTCGCAGAGCTCTACGAGAATGGCGAAAAATGGAAAATGATCCGCTCCGGGGCTCTGCGGGCCGTGGAACGTGATTGCAGCCCGGCGCGATTCAGTCACGCGTTGGAGACGATTATCGAAGCAAGTGTGGCGCCCTGAGGCTGCCGCGTCTGATAATGGGTGCGGGGGACGCCCCCCGGCCCGAAACGAGGAATGGACGGTAAGACCATGTCAGCAGAGAAGAAAAACGCGGGATCCAAGGCTGCTGGCAAGACGCAGCGCGTGCTCGTTTGCAGTGGCGGACGCTATGAGTCACAGGCCAATGCGCAGATCCGTGAATCCATCATGGATGGTTGGGCCGAGTGCTTTGGCGAGGAAAATGTTGTCGCCGTGCATATCAGCGGTGCTGCAGCAGCAGTGGAGCGTATTCAGCCGACTATCGTCTTTGCTATCGGCTCCTATCTCCCCGAGAGCACCTATTTCGGTGAGGTCTGTCGCGAGGCCAAGAAGATCGGGGCGACGACCGTTTTCTGGGCAACAGAAGACCCCTACGAGCAGGACGCCAATTATCGCATCACGGATGACTTCGATGTCATCTTCTCCTGCGACCGCTGGGGTCATAATTTCTATCAGCGCGAGCGTGTCTATCATCTGCCGCTCGCAGCCAGCCGCAAGCTGCACTACGCGCCGATCGAGGCCGATGTGGAAAAATCGATCGATGTCCTTTTCTGCGGTGTGGCCTTCACGAGCCGCAAGGATATCGTGCGCAACCTGATGCCCACGCTCCGCAACCTGAACATCAAGATCATCGGTCCCGGCTGGGGTGAGTTCGGTATCGGTTTCTCGGATGCGCGCATCGAGAAGGCACAGCTTATCGAGCTGTATCGTCGCTCCAAGCTTGTTCTCAATCTGGGCCGCTCGCTCCATTTCGAAAACAAGCGCTTCATGATCTCACCCTCGACGCCCGGTCCGCGTACCTTCGAGGCCGCTGCTGCGGGTGCTTTCCAGGTATTCCATGAGGATACCTACGAACTGCGCCGCTACTTCACGGCCGATGAGATTCCGACCTTCTCGAACAAGATTGACTTTGATCGTCTGGTGGCCCGCTATATCAACGACACGCCGCTCTGCATCGAGATGGCGCGCCGTGCTCAGGCGCGTACGATGGAGGAACATACTTATGGCCATCGTATCCGCGCGGCCATTGCGGTCCTGAAGCGTGAGGGCTTCGTGCAGGGCTGAAGTCCTGCGCAATGGCGGGTGATCGATCCGGCCTGTTCGTATTGAAGCAGGTCGGATGGCACGATGAGAGACGCCCGCTCGCTCTGTCAAACTAATCGATATGTGATCGCATTGCAGTATGCCGGCGTCTTTTCTTCCTCGAAACGGATGATACAGTTTGTCACGTTCGTTCTTCGGGAGAAGTCATGCGTACTGCTATCCTGTTACGTCGCTTTGCTATCCTGGCTGCCGTAGGGTTGACAGGGCTGTCGGCCGGAAATCCTGCTTTTTGTCAGGAGCATCTGACCGTGCATGGCATGACCCATGACGCTCTTGAGGATCATCTGATTTTCGAGCTGGGGGAACGTCAGTTCGACACGCTGCCACGATGGCATCAGCAGGTATGCGTCGATATTCATGGCGTGCAGGAGCAGTACGATAAAATGCTGTTCTCTCACCTCAAGAATACAGGGAGTAGTCTGGGGCTGTCTGTGTCGCGTGATTGCAGGGCGAAGCAGCTTTTTGTCTTCTTTACCGATCAGTCCGATGCGCTGGCTGCCGGAATACACAAACTGAACCCCGATCTGTTCGTCGGTCTGGATAATGCGCAGGAATATCAGGAGAGCAAGGTCGAAGCGACCCGCGATGAGGTCAGACAGTTTCTCAAGCCACGCGCCGTCAGGTGGCTTGCATCGTCGTCAATGCGCAACAAGAGCGATATGCCGCCGATCATCATGCCATCGGGCTTTCCCGTTCGATATGCTGCGCCGGTAGGGGATAGCGCTCTGGGGAATGTGACAACCCGGCGGGACCTGACGATTGTTCTGATCATCATCGATATCAACCGCCTCAGAAATGAATCCTGGGGCATGCTGGGTGATCTGCTCTCGCTCGTTGCATTTGCGGCGCCGCATCTCCGCGACGGTTACGACGACCGGAGTCTACTCAGATACACGCAGACCGAGATCCTCGAGGGACCGACAGGGGAGATGCTTCCCTATGACAGGGCCGTTCTGGCAACGCTTTATGCCCTCCCGGACGACTACGACCAGTCAGATGGCCTGAACTGGATGGCCAGTCATTTCTCGCCTGAGGCCCGCTCGCACTGATCGCGCAGCAGCGTCAGCCGCGCGTCAGATGATAATGGCTGCGCAGATCGGCCTCGATCTGGTCAGCGTGAGCCCCATCGCGCGCTTCGATCATGATCTCCAGCTCCGCCGTCTGCACAGAAGGAGCGGCGAAGAGGCGCTGATGGGAGACCTCGATGATATTGCCGCCAGCATTGCCGATGCGCGTGGAGATATCAGCCAGCACACCGGGACGATCAGGGATCTGAAGGGTAAGCGACAGCAGGCGGCCATCACGGCGCAGGGCGCGAAGTAGCGTGTTGGCAAAAATGCGTGTGCCGATATTGCCACCCGTAATCGGCAAGGCCACCCGCTTGTCCTTGAAGAGCTCGGGATAGGCCATCACTGCCGCCAGAGCTGCCGCGCCAGCGCCCTCGGAGACCTGCTTGGCTTGTTCGGCCAAATGGGCAATGGCTGATTCCACCTGAAGCTCGGTAACGACCAGAACACGGTCGAGAAGCGGGCTGACCGTCTCGAGGCAGGTATTGCCGATCTGCATGACCGCAATGCCTTCGGCAATGGTAGAGCCACCACGTGCCTGCACGGCCGCCTCGGGGAAGGCGGAAAGCGAGGCGTGACTTTCGACCTGTACGCCAATGATCTTCGTGTTAGGGCTTAGCGCTGCCGAAGCGATGGCTGAACCGCTGATCAACCCGCCACCGCCAATCGGCAGAACCAGAAAATCGAGCTCAGGGCTATCCTCGATCAACTCGATGGCGAAGGTGCCCTGACCCGCCATGACGGCTACATCATTGAACGGGTGAACCAGAACGAGGCCGTTCTCCTTGCGAATTCTCTCAGCCACCATCGAGGCTTCGGCAAAATCCTCGCCCTCGGTCACGACATGAGCGCCCCAGCCACGTGTGCGCTCGACCTTGGCCGAAGGCGTATGGCGCGGCATGACGATGGTGGCGTCAATGCCAAGCAGGCTGGCATGACGGGCCACGCCCTGAGAATGATTGCCCGCCGAGACCGCAATCACGCCGCGTTTCTTTTCCTCGTCGCTCAGCAGTGCCAGCTTGTTGGCGGCACCGCGTTCCTTGAACGAGGCGACAGCCTGCAGATTCTCGAGCTTCAGCCAGATATCGGCTCCCGTCATCTTGCACAGGGCCGCGCAGCGAACGCTGGGCGTGCGCACAATATGGGGGGCAATCCGCTCATGAGCGGCAAGGATATCGGCGAAGGTGAGGGTGAGGCTTTCGGACACGGTCTTCTTTTCTTGCTTTGGGGCTGGCCGTCCGAAACCGCCAGACGCCAGCCCGTGCTGATACTGATCCGTTTATTTGAAAGTGACGGCCAGAATCTCGTAGCTCTTGTCGCCACCCGGGGTCGGTACGGTCACGCTGTCACCGACTGACTTGCCGATAAGCGCCTTGGCGAGCGGCGAGGAGACAGAAAGGCGGCCCAGCTTGATATCAGCCTCGTGGACGCCCACGATCTGATAGCTGCTCTCCTTGTCCGTTTCCTCATCGACCAGTTCGATATGAGCACCGAATTTCACGGTGTCACCCGAGAGCTGCGAGGGGTCGATGACTTCAGCCGTTGAAATCAGTTCCTCGAGTTCGAGAACGCGCCCCTCGATGAAGGACTGACGATCGCGTGCTGCATGATATTCGGCGTTTTCCGAAAGATCGCCATGAGCGCGTGCTTCGGCAATGGCGCGGATGACGGCCGGACGATCTTCGCTTTTCAGCCGACGCAGTTCATCTTCTAGACGGGTCAAACCTTCACCGGTCATCGGAATCTTCTGCACAGCGCATTCCCCAAAACGAGTTCAGCCCTCGCGTAGCGCCTAGGAACAACAGTGTTCCAGGGCCCTGCACGGGGCATGGATGGGCATGAGACAATCCCCGCCCGCAATTTGATCAGATAAATTAGGTCTTCCGGGGGGTAAATTCAAGGCGAGCCTCGAAATGAGGGCCTGTTTTGCACAGAGTTGATCATCTCGGGGAGGAAGCAGGGCTCTGCCCTGAAATGTGCCAAAAGGCGGCCGACCTCTGAAAATCCGCGACTTGAGGATGTCGCATTCCGCCTTGAAGGCCTCAAAGTGGGGGGGAAAGGGGCAAGCCCCTTTCCGGAGCGCGAGGCAAAGCCTCGTCACCCTACCCGGCTTGAAACAGCCGGGTAGGGGAAAAGGACAAAGCCCCGTGGTCTCAGAAAGCGCGTTTGAAGTAGGATTGAAGGGGCGCCACATCCAGCCCGCCATCCTTGATGGCCGAAATGGCATAGATCGCCGCACGTGCCCCGGCGAGGGTGGTGAAATGCGGCACACCGCCAAGCAGCGAGGAGCGACGGATATCGAAGCTGTCGCGCACGGCCTGGGCGCCCTGCGCCGTGTTGATGACCAGCTGCACGTCACCCGAGCGGATGGCGTCCACGCAGTTCGGGCGGCCTTCCAGCACCTTGTTCACGCGCTTGACGGGAATACCGGCCTCTTCAAGGCGGGCAGCCGTGCCGCGTGTGGCGAGAATGCTGAAACCCATTTCGATCAGCTTGCGGCCAAGGGCCTGAACCTGTGTCTTGTGACCGTCGCGCACCGAAAGAAGCACCGCACCCGACTGGGGCAGCACCACACCGGCGCCAAGCTGCGACTTCGCAAAGGCGCGCTCGAAGCTGCTGTCGAGACCGATAACCTCACCCGTGGAGCGCATTTCCGGACCGAGAATGGTGTCGGTATCGGCAAAGCGATGGAACGGGAAGACAGCTTCCTTTACAGCCACGTGCGGGGAAATGGCGTCGCCATCGAGCTTGAAGCTCGAGAGTTTGGCCCCTGCCATCACGCAGGCCCCGATCTTGGCCACCGGCACGCCGGTCGCCTTGGCAACGAAGGGCACCGTACGCGAGGCGCGCGGGTTCACCTCGAGCACGAAGACTTCCTGATCCTTGATGGCGTATTGCACGTTCATCAGGCCGACAATGCCAAGCTCACGGGCCATGGCTTCGGTCTGGGCTTTCAGCTCGGTCACGATAGCCGGTGAGAGGGTGTAAGGCGGCAGCGAGCAGGCAGAGTCACCGGAATGGATCCCGGCTTCCTCGATATGCTCCATCACGCCTGCAACATAGACATCCTGACCGTCGCAGATGCAGTCCACATCGGCTTCGATGGCGTCGTTCAGATAGCGATCGAGCAGGATCGGGCCATTGGCGACTTCGGCACCCGCCAGAAGAAGGGTGGAGCGCAGGTAACGCTGCAGCCCTGCCGGGTCGTAAACGATCTCCATCGCGCGGCCGCCCAGCACATAGGACGGACGAACCACCACGGGGTAGCCGACCTTTTCAGCCACGGCCTCGGCCTCACCCGGGGTGCGTGCAATGCCGTTCTCGGGCTGGCGCAGGCCAAGCTTGCGCAGGAGGGCCTGGAAGCGCTCGCGGTCTTCCGCACGGTCAATGGCGTCAGCCGGGGTGCCGAGCAGCGGGATGCCGGCGGCTTCCAGCGCACGGGACAGCTTCAGCGGGGTCTGGCCACCATATTGCACGATGCAGCCCAGAATCTCGCCACCAGCCTGCTCGGTGCGGATGAGAGAGATCACATCCTCATCGGTCAGCGGCTCGAAATAGAGACGATCGGAAGTGTCGTAATCGGTCGAGACGGTCTCGGGGTTGCAGTTGACCATGATGGTCTCGAACCCGGCCTCACGCAGCGCATAGGCAGCATGAACGCAGCAATAATCGAATTCGATACCCTGACCGATACGGTTGGGACCACCACCAAGGATGACAATCTTCTTGCGGTCCGTCGGACGGCTTTCGCATTCCGGCACACCGAACCCGCCTTCATAGGTCGAGTAGAGGTAAGGCGTGTCAGAAGCGAACTCGCCCGCGCAGGTATCAATGCGCTTATAGGCGGGCGTCACAGCGAGTTTGAGGCGGAATGCCGTCACCTCCTCGACGCTCTGTCCCGTCAGGCGGGCAAGCTGGCGGTCGGAGAAGCCCTGCGCCTTGATGCGGCGCAGATTGCGGGCATCCTGCGGCAGGCCATTGGCGGCAATCTCGTTTTCCGACACCACGATGTCGTGGAGCTGGCGCAGGAACCACGGCTCGAAACGGCAGGCGGCGTTGATGTCCTCAAGCGATAGCCCGGCGCGCATGGCCTGTGCGGCCATGAGAATACGCTCGGGGCGCGGCTCGGAAAGCGCGGCGCGATAGGCATCGAGCGAGCCATCGCCCGGCGCTTCGACAGGATCGAGTCCCGTCAGCCCGGTTTCCATCGAGCGCAGACCCTTCTGCAGGGCCTCGGCGAAGGAACGGCCAACCGACATGGCTTCACCCACCGACTTCATCGAGGTCGAGAGCAGGGCGGGGGCACCAGGGAATTTCTCGAAGGTGAAGCGGGGAATCTTCACAACAACGTAGTCGATGGTCGGCTCGAAGCTGGCAGGCGTCGTGCCGGTAATATCGTTGGCGAGTTCGTCCAGCGTGTAGCCTACGGCCAGCTTGGCCGCGATCTTGGCAATGGGGAAACCCGTCGCCTTGGAGGCCAGCGCGGAAGAGCGTGACACGCGCGGATTCATCTCGATGACGACAATACGGCCATCATCGGGGTTGATGCCGAACTGCACGTTCGACCCGCCGGTTTCGACACCGATCTTGCGCAGACAGGCGATCGAGATGTCGCGGAGCTTCTGATACTCCTTGTCGGTCAGGGTCAGGGCCGGGGCAACGGTGATGGAGTCACCCGTATGCACGCCCATCGGGTCGATGTTCTCGATGGAGCAGACGATGATGCAGTTATCCGCCTTGTCGCGGACGACCTCCATCTCGAATTCCTTCCAGCCCAGCACGGATTCCTCAATCAGAACCTCGGTGGTGGGGGAGGCATCGAGACCGCCAGCGACGATCTGGTCGAATTCCTCACGGTTATAGGCAATGCCGCCACCGGCGCCACCCATCGTGAAGGAAGGGCGAATGATGGCGGGTAGGCCGACCGATTCCAGTGCCGCACGGGCTTCTTCCAGCGTGTGGGCGATGGTGCTGCGCGGGGATTCCACGCCGATTTCGTCCATGGCCTCTCGGAATTTCTGACGGTCCTCGGCGCGGTCGATGACTTCGGCATTGGCGCCGATCAGCTCGACATTATGCTTCTTGAGGAAGCCCGACTTGTCGAGCGCCATGGCGGCGTTGAGCGCCGTCTGACCGCCCATTGTCGGCAGAACCGCGTCGGGCTTTTCCTTAAGAATGATGCGCTCGACGAATTCCGGGGTGATCGGCTCGACATAGGTGGCATCGGCCAGACCCGGATCGGTCATGATGGTGGCCGGGTTGGAGTTGATGAGGATGACGCGATAGCCTTCCTCCTTCAGCGCCTTGCAGGCCTGCGTGCCGGAGTAATCGAATTCACAGGCCTGACCGATCACGATAGGGCCAGCGCCGATGATGAGGATCGACGAGATATCTGTACGTTTCGGCATGGATCAGGCTGCCTTCTTGTCCATGAGCGCGACGAAACGCTCGAAGAGATAGAATGAATCCGACGGGCCGGGGCTGGCCTCGGGGTGATACTGAACCGAGAAGGCATCGAGCTTCGTGCTGCGGATACCCTCATTCGAGCCATCGAACAGGCTGGTATGGGTAATGATCACGTCCTCGGGCAGGGATTTGTCATCCACAGCAAAGCCGTGATTCTGGCTCGTGATCTCCACGCGGCCCGACGCAAGGTCCTTGACCGGCTGGTTCGCGCCGCGATGGCCGCGCTCCAGCTTGAAGGTCTTCGCTCCAAGTGCCTGTGCCAGAAGCTGGTGACCAAGGCAGATTCCAAAGACCGGGATATTGGCATCCAGCACGCCCTTGATGGCGGGCACCGCATAAACGCCAGTTGCAGCCGGGTCGCCGGGGCCGTTGGAGAGAAACACGCCTTCAGGATTGTGGCGCAGGATTTCCTCGGCCGTTGCGGTGGCAGGCACCACCGTCACATCACAGCCTGCGGTCACGAGGCAGCGCAGGATGTTGCGCTTGGCGCCGTAATCGACAGCGACCACACGGCGGCGCGCGCTGCGCTCTGCGGCAGGCTTCTGCCACACGCCCAAATCCCAGCGATAGCTCTGGGCGCAGGTGACGTCCTTTGCCAGATCCATCCCTTCCAGCCCCGGCCATGAAACGGCCTGGGCGCGCAGGGCGGCGAGGTCGAACTGGCCATTCTTCGGGAAGGCGAGCACGGCAGTCTGCGGGCCGCCATCGCGCAGGCGGCGGGTGATCAGGCGCGTGTCGATGCCGGCAATGCCAGGCAGGTTCTGGCCGATCATCCACTGCGCGAGCTTCTGGGTCGAGCGCCAGTTGGCGGGCAGGGTAACGTCCTCTTTCACCACCACGCCACGCGCGGCCACGCGCTGGGCCTCGTCATCCTCGGCGTTCGTGCCGACATTGCCGATATGGGGAAAGGTGAAGGTCACGATCTGCCCGGCGAAGGACGGGTCGGTGAGCGTTTCCTGATAGCCGGTCATGCCGGTATTGAAGCAGAGCTCGCCAATGGCTGCGCCATCCGTATGGGCGCCAAAGCCGACGCCCCACAAAACGGTGCCATCAGCGAGAACGAGGGCGGCATTCGCGCCGTCAGGGCAGGTCTCTGTCATTGTCGGGGTTTCCTCCTGAGGCGTCTGCGGATCGAGGTCCGAAAGGGAAATGCCGGGCAGGCGCAGCAATGCGGCCCAGTGCTTGCCGGGGATGGCGCGCGACTGGCGCCACTTGCGAATGGCTTCGGTGCCAACGCCGGTCAGGCTCGCCAGCGCCTCGGCGCCACCGGCCTTCTCGATGATCTCGTCGATATCCATACCCGTCTCCCTTGCGTCCTTTTCCACTCGGACGCTCGCGTGGTTGGTGCTAGATAAGCCCTTGAGACGAGATTGGGAAGTTTTTTCCCACTCACATGCGTTGCCTGATATGTGGGAAAAATATTCCCGAAATCATGTGGCGTGATCCGAAAAAGGAATGAGACAATGTCCCTGAGAGAACAGATCTCCGCCGATCTCAAGACCGCCATGAAGGCCAAGGAGATGGATCGCGTAGCCCAGATTCGTGGCATCACTGCCCGTATCAAGGATCTGGATGTTGCGGCGCGCGCCAATGGCAAGGAAGTCGGTGATGAGGATATCCTTCCGATGCTGCGCAGCATGATCAAGTCACGCACCGAGTCCGCCACGATGTATCGCGAAGGCGGTCGTCCCGAACTGGCGGAAAAGGAAGAAGCCGAGATCGAGACGATCAAGACCTATCTCCCGCCCGAGATGGACGAGGCAACCCTCAATGCCGAAATCGATGCGGCGATTGCCGAGGCGGGTGCGACCAGCATGAAGGAGATGGGCAAGGTCATGGGCGTGCTCAAGGCCAAGTTTGGCAGCGCCCTCGATATGGGTCGCGTCAATCCTGTCGTCAAAGCCCGTCTGTCCTGAAGGCAGGCTGAACGATGGCGTTCGATCCCGGTTTTCTGGACGAGCTGCGTGCCCGCACCCCGATTGCAGCCGTCATCGGGCGCCGCACCAAGCTCAGCCGTTCAGGCCGCAACTGGAAGGCATGCTGCCCCTTCCATGGGGAAAAGACGCCATCCTTCTATGTTTATGACGATCACTTCCATTGCTTTGGCTGCGGCGTGCATGGCGATGTGATCTCCTTCGTCATGCAAAGCGAGGGACGCAGCTTTCCGGAGGCTGTTGAGCAACTGGCGAATGAAGCCGGGCTCGACATGCCCCGGCAGGACCCGCGGCAGGAGGCCCGATCGCGCGAGGCGCGATCTCTCGGCGATGTGCTCGAGGCTGTGCAGAACGTCTATCGCCAGGCGCTCTATGCGCCTGAAGGGCGTCAGGCACTGTCCTATCTCAGGCGACGCGGCCTGACCGAGGCAACGATCGAGCGCTTCGGCCTTGGCTGGGCGGGCGAGGGACGGGGGGCGCTGCTTCAGGCATTGCGCGGGCAGGATATTACGGCCGAGCAGCTTTTGCAGGCCGGGTTGATGCGTGTGGACGAGCATGGCGCACCGCGAGGCGAGTTGTTCTTTTCGCGTGTCATGTTCCCTATCCGCGACCGGCGGGGCAGGCTGATCTCATTCGGTGGACGCACTCTTGGCGATGCTCAGCCTAAATATGTGAATGGCCCCGAGACCGCGTTGTTCTCGAAGCGGCGCGCGCTCTACAATCTCGATCAGGCCCGCAACGCCTTGCGCGATCCGGCACAGAAGCTGGTTGTGGCAGAAGGCTATATGGATGTGATCGCCCTCGCACAGGCCGGGTTCGAGGCGGCGGTTGCGCCGCTCGGCACGGCGATGGGTGTTGAACAACTCGAGCTCCTGTGGCGCGAGGCCTCGCATCCCATTCTGTGCCTTGATGGCGATGCTGCCGGGGCGCGGGCGGCGCTTCGTGTGGCTGAGTTGGCCCTGCCTCTTCTGACACCGGAGCGCAGTCTGCAATTCTGCCGCCTCGACCCCAAGGATGACCCGGACAGTCTGATCAGACGCGATGGCCCTCAGGCCATGCGTCAGGTGCTCGATGGAGCAACTTCTCTGGCGGACGAGCTGTTCCAGCTTATGCAGGCCGGTGTGAGGCAGGATGTGCCCGAGCAGCGTGCAGCGCTGAAAAAGCGGCTGGAGGCCTCTGCCGCACTGGTGGCGGACAAGGACCTTGCCGCTGAGTACCGGCGTGCATTGATGGAGCGGTTTTTCGCATCGTCACGTCGGGGCAAGGGGCGGGGTGGGCCTTCACGGCCGGATTCCGGCAAGAGTCGGGTGCGCAATATTGCTGTAGGGGACGGGGCTGGAGAGCGTCTGCGGGTGCTGACGGTTCTGGTGCTGCGCCACCCGTCTATCCTACCGCAGATCGAGGATCCTTATGGCCGCCTCGATCTGCCCCATCCGCTCGATGAGATCCGCGACACGATTCTCGACTGGTTTGCCGAAATCGGTTCGCCGGACCTCCTGACAGAACAGAATGCTCTCGTGGCGCTCGATCATGAGGGGTTGGGCGATGAGGCCCGGCAACTGATTGCGCGGGGCGTTGTGCCCTCTGCGCAAGCCGAAACGGGCGGACTTTTCAATCAGGCCCCGCTTCAGCAATGGTGGCATTTTTTCGGACTGGTCAATTTCCCGGCCTTCATGCGTGAGGTCGAGCAGGACATGCAGGCGGCGCTGGCCAATCCCGCGCTGGAAGGACTGCCCGAGGCGCTGATGGTGCGGCTGCGCACACTCGAGCGCCTGCGCCGCGGCGAAGAGGGCGATGACGCAGATTGACGATGCAGGTTTCGTAACGCGAAAAGAGCGCCCCCGGCCCTTGACTTCGTGGCCCGTATCGCCCACCTGCACGATGCCGAAATTGCTGGCGCTCGCGCTGGTGGATCGCAAATGAAAGACAGGTCGGCCTCAGGCTGACGGGTGGGGCGGCGTTCTGTGATTGCAGAGCGCTGGCCAAGCGCGTTTCTTTCATGGCTGGTTTTAAGTGCGGCGTTCGATAGGGCGTGCGGGAGCAGGGAGTAGGGTATGGCGACGAAAGCGGCCACGGGAACGGAGCGGAACGCGCAGGACCAGGACGGCGATACCAATGTCCTCGACACGCAGTCCGGTGCCGTCAAGCGGCTCATCGCCAAGGGACGCGAGCGCGGTCACATCACGTTTGACGAGCTGAACGCTGTCCTGCCGCAGGATCAGATGTCCTCCGAGCAGATCGAGGACATCATGGCGATCTTCTCCGAGATGGGGATCCAGGTCGTCGAGAATGAGGAAAACGAGGACTCTGACGAAGCCGAGGAGAAAACCGAGGAAAAGGAAGAGGCCGAGGAGTCCGAAGAATCTCCTACTGGTAATGTGAGCGAAAGCGCCGGTCGTACAGATGATCCGGTGCGCATGTATCTACGCGAGATGGGCTCGGTCGAGCTGCTGTCACGCGAGGGCGAAATCGCCATTGCCAAGCGGATCGAGGCGGGCCGCGATGAGATGATTGGCGGGCTGTGCGAAAGCCCGTTGACCTTCCGCGCCATTATCTCCTGGCACGACAAGCTCAAGGAAGGCGAGATGTTGCTGCGCGACATCGTCGATCTTGAAGCCATGCAGGGTGGTCCCTCTGAAGAGGAAACCGCCGAGAGCGAGAACGCCGAGGAGAACGAGGACAATCTCGACGAGGAGCCCGCAAACGAGGAAGGTGGCGACCCGGAGAGCTCCGGCCTGTCGCTTTCTGCCCTCGAAGAGAAGCTGAAACCCGAGATACTCGCGCATTTCGAGGCCATCGAGCCGCTTTACGACACGCTGCGCGCGCTTCAGGTGCGTCGCATCGAAACGCTGACCAGCGGCTCCGAGACCAGCGGCTCTTCCGAGCATGAATACGAAACGCTTCGTATGGAACTCGTGAAGATGGTCGAGCAGGTCCATCTGCATAACAACCGTATCGAGGAGCTGGTGACCCAGCTCAAGGTTCAGTTCCAGCGCCTCAATAACCTCGAAGGCCGCATGCTGCGTATGGCCGAGGGTTGCCGCGTCTCGCGCGATGACTTCCTGCAGAAATATCGCGGCTACGAACTCGATCCCAACTGGCTGGCCTCCGTTTCGGCGCTGCCCGGCAAGTCGTGGAAGAACTTCACCACGCGCTATGCCGAGCAGATTATCGATCTGCGTAACCAGGTGGCCGATCTGGCTCATAGCACCGGTCTGCCGGTCGGTGAGTTCCGTCGCGTCTATGCCGTGGTGTCGCGTGGCGAGCGTGATACCACGCGTGCCAAGAAGGAAATGATCGAGGCCAATCTGCGTCTCGTGATTTCCATTGCCAAGAAATACACCAATCGTGGCCTGCAATTCCTGGATCTGATTCAGGAAGGTAATATCGGCCTCATGAAGGCGGTGGACAAGTTCGAGTACCGTCGTGGGTACAAGTTCTCGACCTATGCGACATGGTGGATCCGTCAGGCTATCACGCGCTCGATTGCCGATCAGGCACGCACCATTCGTATTCCGGTGCATATGATCGAGACGATCAACAAGCTCGTGCGCACCTCGCGCCAGATGTTGCACGAGATTGGACGTGAACCCGCACCTGAAGAACTGGCCGAAAAGCTGGGTATGCCGCTTGAGAAAGTGCGCAAGGTGCTCAAGATCGCCAAGGAGCCGATCTCTCTCGAAACCCCGATCGGTGACGAGGAAGACAGCCATCTTGGTGACTTCATCGAGGACAAGACGGCGGTTATTCCGCTGGATGCCGCGATCCAGACCAATCTGCGCGAAGCAACCACGCGCGTTCTGGCCTCGCTCACCCCGCGTGAAGAGCGTGTGCTGCGTATGCGCTTTGGTATCGGCATGAACACCGATCACACGCTTGAAGAGGTGGGGCAGCAGTTCAACGTGACCCGCGAGCGTATCCGCCAGATCGAGGCGAAGGCGCTGCGCAAGCTCAAGCATCCGAGCCGCAGCCGCAAGCTGCGCTCCTTCCTCGACGATAACTGATCGGCGGGAACGGCTCATGGAGCCCTGGCTTGAGACGACTCCGGAGCGTCCCACGACCGAAGTCACGGTCGAGGTGACGTTCCTAGAACGTCTCAGGCCGCCACCTTCGGCCCATATCGGCTGGCCCGAAGGCTATCACATCGAGCGCTGGCATCCGAATGTGGATGATTATCTGGCGCTCTACCGTCTGATTGGCGCCCCTCACTGCTGGTGGATGCGGTACATGATGCCTGCTGATACCCTTCATCGCATCATCGCTTCACGCCATACGGAAATCTGGCGTCTGATGGGGCCGCAGGGCGTGGCCGGTTTTTTCGAGCTTGATATGCACAAGCCGGAAACCCCTTATCTGTCCTATCTCGGGCTCGTGCCGGGTGCTCAGGGCAAGGGGCTTGGCCGCAAATTGCTGGCGGCTGCTATCTCTCATGGTTGGCGCAAGGTTACGCGGGTCATGCGGGTCAATACCTGCACGGCCGATCACCCCAATGCGCTCCCCACCTACAAGGCTGCGGGCTTCGTGCCGATCATGGTCGAAGAAGAGCATTGGGCGGTGCCCGACGATCTTGGCCTCACCCTGCCGGCCCATTTGCTCCGCCCCTGAGCACACGCATCACTTAGACAAATAGGCGGCAAAGCAGGCTATCGCTCGCATGGAAGCGTTCCGAGGCAGGAAAACTCTTGCCCCCGTAGGGACGTATGTGCTTTATGCCGCCTTTCCCTGCCGGACGAAGGCATCGTCCCGGCTATACCCGAGCCTTGTGGAAGAGGCGCTGATCCGACCGGTCCCGGTCGGGTGGTTGGGTTGAAGCAATCCGAAGGGAGCTCATATGCCGTTGTACGAAAGCGTGCTCATCGCACGTAATGATATCTCGCAGGCGCAGGTCGAAACCCTCGTCGAGCAGATCGAGACCCTCCTCACCCAGGATGGCGGTTCCATCGAGAAGCGCGAATTCTGGGGTCTGCGTTCGCTCGCATACCGCATCAAGAAGAACCGCAAGGGCCACTACGTCCTTCTCGGCCTGAATGCCCGTCCGGACCAGATCCGCGAGCTGGAGCGTCAGCTGAGCCTGAACGAAGACGTTCTGCGCGTTCTCACGCTGCGCGTTGAGGAAATCACCCAGGACCCGTCTCCGATCCTGTCCCGCAAGGGCGATGATCGCGGCGATCGTGGCAATTTCCGTGGTGGCAACTCCAAGCCTGCTGGTCGTTTCGACAGCGGCCGTGGCGGCCGTCGTGGCGACGATCGTGAAGAATACCGCGCCCGTGAGGGTGCCGAGATGGATGCGGAGTAATCGCGATGTCTGACGAGAACACCAACGAAATCAACCCGGCCGCCCGTCGCATTGCCGTCGGCGCCCGTCGTCCGTTCTATCGCCGCCGCAAGTCCTGTCCGTTCTCCGGCCCCAACGCGCCGAAGATCGACTATAAGGACGTGCGTCTGCTGAGCCGCTTCCTCTCCGAGCGCGGCAAGATCGTTCCGAGCCGCATCACAGCGGTTTCGGCCAAGAAGCAGCGTGAGCTGGCGCAGGCGATCAAGCGCGCCCGCTTCCTTGCCCTGCTCCCCTACGTGATGAACTGAGGAGACAGGCATGTCACAGACTGAAGTCATCCTGCTGCAGCGCGTTGAGCATCTGGGCCAGATGGGCGATATCGTCCGCGTGAAGCCCGGCTATGCCCGTAACTTCCTGCTGCCCCAGGGCAAGGCGCTCCGCGCCAACGCCCAGAACCGCCAGCGTTTCGAAACCGAGCGCGCACAGCTTGAGGCCCAGAACCTCAAGCGTCGTGAAGAGGCCGAGCGTCTTGCCGAGCGTATGCACGGCCTGAGCGTTGTCATCATCCGCCAGGCTGGTGACAGTGGCAGCCTCTACGGCTCCGTGACGACGCGCGACATCGCGATTGCCGTGACGGCTGCTGGCCTGAGCGTCAGCCGCAACCAGGTTGTCCTTGCCGAGCCGATCAAGCTGCTGGGTCTGGTCGAGGCACGCGTTGCCCTCCACCCGGAAGTGTCGATCCCGGTTACGGTCAACGTGGCCCGTTCGGAAGAAGAAGCCGAGCGTCAGGCACGTGGCGAAGCCATCGTCGCTGAAGAGGACGAATACGTTCTCGAAACCGAAGTCGAGGGTGAAGACGCCGCGGCTGAAGGTGAAGTCGAAGGCGCTGCTGTCTGAAAAGACGCATCGCTTAGCGATTGAATGCAAAACCCGGCTGCCTCAGGCAGTCGGGTTTTGTGTTATTGGGGCCAGTTGACGATCTCAGGTTTTCCTCGTTCAATTACTTGAATTGATGAGAGAAGAGCGGGATTGACCATGATATTTCTGCTGGACCGTGTTCTGAAGCGCTTTATCAGTGCCGGAGCACTCGACGTCATCCTGCCCAGTGGTGAAAAACGCCGCTACAAGGGGACGCGTCCCGGTCCGAGCGCAGCCATTCATGTCAAGACAGACAAGGCGCTGAGAGCACTCCTTCTGAATTCCGGTCTCGCCTTCGGTGAGGGCTGGATGGATGGCGATATCGTCTCGGTGGACTGCTCGCTTGAGGACGTGCTGAGCGTTCTGATGCTCAACATCCACGGCAGTCACCATCTGCTTAATCGCGTCGAGGAAAAGGCCCGTTTCGTCACGCGGTTTCTCCGGCAATGGAACGGGCAGAAGCGCTCACGTCGCAATGTCGCTCATCACTATGATCTGAACGGAAAACTCTACGACCTCTTCCTCGATGAAGACCGTCAGTATTCATGCGCCTATTTCACTTCTGACGACATGACACTGGAAGAGGCGCAGCTCGCCAAGAAGCATCATATTGCTGCCAAGCTGCAACTCGACCGGCCCGGCCTTGATGTGCTCGACATCGGTTGCGGCTGGGGAGGCATGGCCCTGACGCTGGCGCGTGACTACGGCGCCAAGGTGACAGGCATCACGCTCTCGCAGGAACAGCTTCAGGTTGCCCGCGAGCGTGCCCGTGCGGCAGGGCTTGAGGGGCTGGTAACCTTCAAGCTCATGGATTACCGCAAGCTCGACAGGCAGTATGATCGTATCGTTTCAGTCGGCATGTTCGAACATGTCGGCATAGGTCATTACGACACCTATTTCCGCACCCTGCGCAAGGCGCTTCGGCCTGACGGTGTGGCGCTCGTCCACTCGATCGGACGTATGGATGAGCCGGGTTCCACCAACCCCTGGATCGACAAATATATCTTCCCCGGTGGGTATTCCCCGGCTTTGAGCGAAGTGTTTCCTGCAATCGAGCGGGCCGGCCTTTGGGTGACGGATTGCGAGATCCTGCGCTTGCATTACGCGAAAACGATCCGGCTTTGGCGTGAGCGCTTCGCGGCCAATCGCGAGAAGATCAGGGCGCTCTATGACGAGCGCTTCTGCCGTATGTTCGAGTTCTACCTCGTTGGGGCCGAACTGTCTTTCCGACTGCAGGGCCACATGAACTTCCAGCTTCAGCTAACTGCCGATATCGATGCTGTTCCATTGACCCGCGACTATATGGCTGGTCGCTGAAGCCTATTTTGTGCAGCACGGCTGGCCCCTAGCCAGCCGACAGACGTACGAGCTCATACTTTGTTAAGAAAATAGGCTCTCGAAACCGTGACTCACGGTTTCGTTACGTAACGCTTTATGCCAACGATTAGCGAATGAGAAACATTCGCAACCCATGTAGTGGGGTGAGCCTGTCTGGCCCCGGAATCGTCCTCATTGCGGCACTTGGCATAGCCCTGCCGCCTGATGCTTTGGCGGAGGGTAAACCCGGCGACAACGCTGTCATCCCCGGGCGGACAGGGTATGATATCGTCACGCGTGACGATCCGAAGCGCCATATCACCCGCCCGCACCGGGAAGGACAGGGAGGCGAGACGAGCGCGCGGCACCATCGGAACCATGAGGTGCTGACCGTAATGGGGGCACGTGGTGGTTATGCCGCTGCCGAAAGCACTATGGGGGACAAGCGCGCCACCCCGTTTCTGCAACAGACACAGACCACCAATGTCGTCACCCATCAGACGCTCGCGGATTTCTCGCCGCAGACCATGGAAGACATGGCGAAATACGTGCCCGGCATGGCAATCGGGAACAATTTCGGCGGTACACAGGATGCCCTCATCAAGCGTGGCTTTGGGGCTATTGATGATGGGTCCATCCTGCGCGACGGGGTGAGGATGCCCATTGGACGCAACTATCAGGGTGATACTGCCGAGCGCGTCGAGATCCTCAAAGGACCAGCCTCATTGTTCTACGGCATGCAGGAGCCAGGCGGTGTGATCAATGTCATTACCAAGGCGCCCGATTTCCGGCGCTGGGGGGCAGCTTTGGGGACCCAGTGGAGCTCTCTGGGAGGTGGAAATGGTCATGTCGATGTGACCGGGCCGCTCGGAAAGACGCTGGCTTTCCGTCTCATTGGCAGTTACCGCAACGAGAATTACTGGCGTAATTTTGGCGCCAATAAGCAGATCCTGGTGGCACCGACACTCAGCTGGCATCACGAACGCTGGGAAGGCACATTGTCTTACGAATATGTCGATTACGACAATGTGCTGGATCGCGGCGCCGTTTTTGTCGGGAATAATCCGGTTTCCGGTCCTCAGAAGCGTCTCGATGAACCCTGGACCGCGTCTTTTGGTGCCCGTCATCTGATTGCCAGTCATCTGGGCTACCGGATCGGGATACATGACAGGCTCAGGCTGTCCGGTGGCTATAACCGCGACGATTATCATGACAGACAGGCCGACCCTTCGAGCTACTCGGCGCGTACCGGCATTCTGCTACGTCGCTATCGTGCCAATGGTGGGACAATCCGTGCCAATGGCAGTGTCGCCCTCGACTATCTGGGCGACCACGATCTGTGGGGGATGCGTCATGAAATCACGGCGGGTATCGACTACGAAAACCGGAATCAGAATCAGGGGGTGTTCTATCAGTCAACCAATCAGGGCGGCTTTACCCCGGCCAATCCGGTCTATGGGGGGCTGGCACCCGTCGGGCGCCCCAATCCGGCAAACAGCAATCTGCAGCAGAACATCAATACGGCATCTGGCTATCTCAAGGACAATATCCACCTGACACGCAGCCTGATTGCAAGCGGCGGCGTGCGCTACCAGTGGTTCGGTTTGCGCTATGGCAGCGGGATTCCCTTCATCCAGACGACCGATGCATCCTACACAAAGCCTTTGCCATTTGCTGCGCTCGTCTGGCAGCCATTCAGGAGCGTTTCGTTCTATGGCGATTATTCGCAATCCTTCGGCGCAAATCAGCTCTCCGCCGGCAGCGTGCTGCAGGGAGGCTACAAGCCCACGACGGGTCGGGAATTTGAAGTCGGGGCACGTTATGCGCATGGCGGCCTGACAGCCGATCTCGCCCTCTATCATATCCGCAAGAAAAACGTTCTCCAGACTGCGGGGCAGGATCGTGATGGCAATATCGTACAGCGTCTTACTGGTCTGGCCGGGTCCAAAGGTCTGGAGGCGAGTGTAACAGGGGCACTGTCTGGCCATTGGAGCACCGTGCTCGCCTATGCGTGGACCGATGCCCGGACGCTGCGTGATACGCCTGCCACTGAGGGGCGCCAGTTGATTGGCGTGCCGAAAAACAGCGGGAGCCTGTTCCTGACGTGGAATGGCGTCTTGCCGTGGCACGCTGTGTCGATGCGTGCAGGTGGTGGTGTCCATCTTGTGGGGACGCGCTCGGCAGCGCTTGATAACAGCTTCCAGGTGCCCGGTTACGGCACGGTTGATGCCTTTGCCTCATGGACGGTGACGCAACTCTTTGCGCGTCAGATCAGCCTGCAACTCAATGCGGTCAACCTGCTCAACCAGGGTTATGTCATCGCTCCGACAGGGTCGGTTTACCGCAATAGCTGGGGGCAGGGGCGCAGCTTCGCTGTCGCGACATCGATTGCATTCTGAGGGGAACGCGGGGGCTCCGAGCCACCCGAGGGGGAGGAAATGGTCCTCCCCGTGCAGAGACAGGGCAGATCCGGCGAGACGTGAACGGTCACCAAAGGAGGCTCTTGCGCGCCCGACTGGTTTTGTTCGCTTTCCTCTACCGGAATCCGGCACCTGTAACGGCTGGATTCAGCTGAGCTTGAGAGCTACTGCCGAGGTCTTGCCATTGCGTCCGACTTCGGTCTCGTAGGAGAGCGCCTGGCCGTCGTTGAGGGAGGAGAGGTTGGCCTTCTCAACGGCAGAAATGTGCACGAACACATCGTCGCCACCGGCATCCGGCTTGATGAAGCCATAGCCCTTTGTTGAGTTGAACCACTTGACGGTGCCTGTTGCCATAGCAAGGCTCCTTGATAGTATAGCGGCCACGCAGAAGAATTATGCGTGCAAACATGCTCTCGTGGATCTGTTTCGGGCGCCACATGCACCCGCATTTCCGGCCAAAAGCACCCGCGTCTACCCTGTATGGGCGTTCGCTCAGCCCAGTGCAAGCACTGAGCGCGGCTCAGCCCTCTTTGCAGACCAGTTTTGCAAGCGTGGCAAACTCGTCGATCGACAGTGTCTCGGCCCGCCTCGTCGCGATGATTCCTGCCCTTTCAAGCAGGGCCTCGCCGCCAATGGGACGCAACGAGGCACGAAGCATCTTTCTTCTCTGCCCGAAGGCGAGATGCGTCACATGCTCCATCGCCTTGAACATCGAGGCTGAAGGCTGGATGGGCTTCGGGACGATATCGACCACAGCCGACTCTACCTTGGGCGGGGGCGAGAAAGCACCCGCAGGGACTTTCATGACGACATTGCAGGTTGCGCACCACTGCGCCAGCACACCCAGTCGGCCATACGCACCGGTATCGGGCGCGGCACAGATACGCTCGGCCACCTCAAGCTGGAACATGAGCGTCATGCGCTCCCAGGACGCTGCCTGACGTAACCATGCGACCAGAAGAGGCGTGCCGACATTATAGGGCAAGTTGGCCACGATCTTGCGTGGCGCGGGGCATAGCGTGGCGCAGTCCAGAGACGTGGCATCCGCCTTGATCAGATGCAGCCTGCCTTGGGCGTGGGCGACAAGTTCATCCAGCAGGGGCCAGGCACGCTGATCGATCTCGACCGCATGCACCGCATCGGCTTTCGTATCCAGCAGGGCGCGTGTCAGGCCACCGGGACCGGGGCCGATCTCGACCACTTGCCGTCCAGCCATGTCGCCAGCCAGTGCGGCGATCCGGGCAACGATTCCCGGATCGAGAAGAAAATGCTGACCGAAGGATTTCTTCGCATCCAGACCATGAATCCGGATTGCGTCACGCAGGGATGGAAGGGTCATCCCTGGTCCGAAACTGGCTTGCCGTGGGGCTTGCCACCCTGTGCCGCACCGCCTTGTTCCGACCCGTGATGGGCAGGCTTGGCGGGGGCCTCATCATCGGCAGCAGCGTCATCGCTTGCCTTGGCCGAAGCGGTCTTGTCGTCCTTGCGCATCTCGATGACGGAGCGACGCTCCAGATCACGCTCGAGCTGACGCGAGGCCTGTTCGACGCGCTCATTCATCAGGCTGTCGGCAATCTCACTCGGGCTCTGCTGGGCAATATTCTTCTGTCCCTTGGTGCAGACTGTCAGCAGCGCGATACCATCAGAGGAGACAAGCGGGCGGCTCGACTGCCCGACGGGCAGATCGGCCAGTACCTGACGCATCTGCGGATTCAGACGCTCAAGGACGAGCTGACCGCCCGGATCGGAAGGATGCTTCTCACCCAGAGAGCGATTGAGCGCCTCCATCGACTCACAGCCATGCACGGATTGTGCGGCTGCCGTGGCTTTCTGAAGGGTCAGCTTCTGCTGATCCGTCGGCGCCTGTGGGTTGAGTGGTGAGGAGAAGGGGAAGAAGGCCTGACGTACCGTGATCATCGTGACGTTCTGATGGCCGATGGTGCGCTTGCCGTTGACCGTGACGATCACGTAGCCGCCCGCCACCTTCACCGGGTTCGAAATGGCCCCGATGGGCATCTGGCGCACGATCTCGACAACCGGCGGGTCGAGACTGTCTTCCTGCACCCAGCCCATTGTTCCGCCGTCAAGCGCGGTCTGGGCCTGCGAGAACTGCGCTGCGACGATAGGGAAAGGCGCCCCGTTGCGCAGCTGTGTGATGATTGTCTTGGTGAACTCCAGCTCGGTTTCCGAATGGCGCGGATCGGCGACCGGAATGAAGATCTCGCTCACATTGTACTGGGCGCGGCCTTCCTCGGCACGAAGGGCCTCCTCACGCTGAGATATCTCACGCGCCGTGATGCGGCCGCGTCCCGAAATCTCTTCGCGAAGCACCTGCATCCAGCCGATCTGCACGCGAATCTGGTCGATCAGGGTGGTGAGCGATACACCATCCTGCGCCAGTCGGTCACGCAGGGCATTCTTGGGCATGCCATTGCGGGATTCGATGTTGTTGATGGCCTGGGCGATCTGCTGCGGTTCGACATTGATGTGACGCTTGAGAATTTCCTGCGTCTTGATGCGCTCATCGACCAGCTGACGAATGATCTGCGGGCGCAGGCGCTGCATCAGGTCGGCGCTGATATTCAGCCCCGTGGAAAGTGCAAAAAGCTTGCCGCGGTTATCGACGTCGCGCTCGGTCAGAACCTGACCGTTGATCGTTCCCAGAATGGCATCTTCCGGCGGATTGGCCGCCGGTGCGACGCTGCCATGGCCCGGGCGGGCATGGGTGGCGTGATGCGGGGTCGCCGCCTCTGCTGTCAGAGCAGGCAGGACGAGGCAGGTGGCAAAGCCCATAAGTATCGCACGCAGGGGCCGGGCAGCGCCGGATTGCGGGGCAGCCCGGAGGAAGGGGGCGGTAAGGGTCATTGCGCGTCCGTCAGCCATTGATTCCGAAGGTACCGATTGTCTTGAAGGTGAGATTGAACAGCACCGTCGTATTACGCTGCTGGCCACCGATCGAGGTATATTGCTTGATCGCAAGGATGTCCAAGCCGAAGCAGTCATTGGAGTAGCCGATATCGCCACCCAGGCTGACAAACTCCTTGCGTGACAGCGAACGGCGACCATAGATCGAAGCGTGGTATTGTTTATAGGCCGTCGAGACGCCCGCTGTTACTTCGTTTGTCTTTGTATAATAGACCTGCGTCGGACCATTCAGTCGATAGTTCGTCGCATAGAAGTAATAGGGCGTGACAGGCTCATAGATATACCCGGCATTCACATGGAATATGGGCACACCGACACTGACCAGTCCCTCGCCATAATCGAAGCTCTTGCGATAGGGGTCATAGCGGCCACGGGCCGTCAGATCGAGATAGCGGTTGGGGCTGACGCGCACACGTGCCACGGGTGACGAGAGGTGATGCGACAGGCCCGAATAGGGGATGCGGTTCTGGGTAACGTGCTGCTGGATGCTCTCACCCACCAGAAAATCCACGACATGGCCACGCCACGTCCAGTTGCCATGCACACCGATATTGCCGCGCAGGCCGCCATCCAGACGGTCGGTGCCGGTATAGCGGTTCAGCGCGAACAAGGTGCTGTCCGTGAACTCGTATTGCAGCGAATCTTCGTTGGGGATCATGCGCGTGGCACTATTGCCCATATTGGGTGCGGCAATCGCCTGCACGATGGGCTCAAGCACCTGAGAGCCGTGACCATGTGCAAAGCTGCGCATGAAGGGCCAGTTCATCTTCAAGGCGACGGTGGGAAGCACGAAACCTGTCGTATGCGTGCCAGTGTCGGTATAATAGGTTGGCTGCTCAGTCATGTGGCTGGCATTATATACTGTGGCGTCAAGACGCGCTGTCAGCAGCCAGATCTGGCCCAGCACATTGTGGAATGGCCGGTTCCAGTTCATCTGGATCTGCCCGCGCTGATCGCGTGTTCCCTCGGGGCGATAGACGTTGAAGTCGTTTGTGCTGAGCGAGAATGTGCCACCCAGCGGATCCGTCTCACCTTGAAACGCATAGGTAAAGCGCGGCAGAACGAAAGGCAGATTCGAGTTGCGGATAACGCCCTGGTTCAGGCCCTGATAGAACTGCCCGTCGAGACGCGTGTAGGAGCCCACGCCGAAGCCATCGATATAGGCTGTCGATTGCAGTGTTTCGTTGCCGTAGCCTGTGATGCGATAGTCACGCATGTAGTTGGCCGAAGAGGCAAGATTGACGTTTGCGCCAGCGCGCCAGTGATCGTCGATATCGAAAATAGCATTGCCACGGACATAGCCCTGGATGCCATTGTCGTTCGTGCCATCAACCGTATTGCCGAACGTGTTGACGTAGCTGCCTTCCTTATGGGTGCTGTAGGCCACGCCGCCCGTGAAGTTGATCTTGCCGAAATTGAGCTGGTTTCGATACTGCCCGCTAATCTGCGGTCCTGTGCGGGTCGAGACAAGCCCCTGGACGGTCAGATCCTGCTGGTCATCAATCGCCCAGAAATAGGGGATGGTAAAATAGGTGCCCAGATAACGGTCATGCGGGTTGATCCCCGGGATCAGGAAGCCGCTCTGACGCTTCACGCTGGGGTCCGTCATTGAAAACAGAGGCAGGTACATGATCGGCAGTCCGAACATGTCCAGATAGGCGTGGCTGAATTCGATGCGTTTGTGTTCGGCATCCTGGGTCGCATTATAGGCGCGCAACTGCCAGAAGGGCGGGCGTGAGGGATCCTTGGCGCAGATCTGGCAGGCCGTATAAACGGCCTTCGCCATGTCATTGATCTTGCCGTTGGTGCGCCTCATGCCATTGGCTGCAAGCTTGGCATTGTCTTCCATGCGCAGGAAAATGCCGCGTGCAATGCCATCATGCATGCCGTTGCTGAGCTCGACATAGTCCGCGAAGCTGGTGCTGCCATCGGGCTCGACCATTGCAACGTGACCTGTGGCCGTCAGGACACCGGTATTACGGTCGAACACGATCTTGTCGGCGCGAAGTGCGTGCTCGCCCTGCCAGACCTGCACATTGCCTGTCCAGGTTGCCACACCGCTGCGGGTGTAGCTCTCGTTATCGGCAAGATAGGTGACAGGATCGGACTGTGAAGACGGCTTGCCAACGGCAACTTTCGGCCCCGCCTGGCGCTGCATGGTTGCATCCGCCTCAGGAACGGCACCGAATGTCGCCGTGCCCGCCAGCATGGAGGCAGCAAGCCATGACCTGCGCCTGTGATGCGCAACGCGCCGTTTCGACATCAACCATCCTCCAGATGCAGAAGCAAGGCTACCGCCAAGCAGAGACCCGCGCCAGTCGGTGCCCATGCCGCCATGACAGGCGGCAACGCACCGGATTCACCAAATTGCGCCGCCACCTTCGAGATGGTGAAAAGCGCGAAGCCCGCCGCGATTCCCGAGCCCAGCATCCGGGCCACACCGCCGCGCCGGGTAGGGCGCATCGAGAAGCCGGCAGAGACGAGTGCCATTGTACCGCACAGGATCGGAAGAGCTAACAGAGTCTGGAAGTGCAGTCGATGCCGGATGGAGGAAAAACCAGACCGCTCGAGGAGATGGATGAAACCCGGCAGCGTCCAGACGGACAATGTATCGGGCGACGCAAAGCTCTGCTCGACGCGACGCAGCGAGAGATTGGTCGGCAGAAGATAATCGCCGATATGGATCGGCAAGTGGTTCGGCCTGACTGTCGCAGCATTTTCCAGCTTCCACGCACCTTCCACCAGTTCGCCGCGAGGGGCCTCGATACGGATGACAAGCTGATCGCGCGCGTCGAGGCGGAAGATGCTGATGTCGTTGATCTGCAATTTGCGGTCCCGCAGAAAGACGTGACGCGCGTGCAGGATAGCAACACCCTGTCCGCCCTGCTCATCATCGAGCTGGCGCAGCCATAGCGCACCGCCATTAAGGGAGAGTGGTCCCCCCCCGGTCTTCAGATAGGCCTCGTCCAGCAACTCCGCCTTGCGGAACATGGAGGAGGAAAGCGGTGAGAGCGCCATCGTCCCGAAAGCGCCCATCAGAATGGCGCAGGCCAGGGGTGCCGCAAGAAACTGCCAGGCCGAGATGCCCGCTGCACGGGCAACAATCAGCTCGGACGAGCGCGTCAGGCGCCAGAAGCACACGATACCCCCCAGCAGGATACCAAACGGCATGATCATGATCATGAAATATGGCACATGTAGCCCGGCAATTTCGGTCACCAGGCTCGTCGGGACATCGGGTTTGGTGGCGACACGCCGCAGAAGATCGATGAAATCGAACAGGGAGACGAGCCCTGTCAGCGCGGCGATCATTGCCAGCGAGAACAGCGTGAAAATGCGCGAGATATAGACCGAGAGCGTGACCGACACCCCGGCCGAGGTGCCGCGGAACAGGGCCAGGGTATTACGCGCCATGAGATGTCTTCCGGCCGGAATTCAGCCCTCTGGGCAGGAAGAGCCATACCGCGCAGCCAATGGCAGGCAGTATCGCTACGCCCCAGAGAAGCGGGACAAGACCGAGATTTCGGCCTGCCAGATTTTGCAGCATGAGGGACATGGCCATCAGCCCCACAACGGAGAGAATGGCGGCCAATGGGCGTTTGATGTTGCCGTGGCGGGAGAACGCACCGCTCAGCACGGCAACGAGCGCGATCATGCTGAAAGACAGGGTGGTGAGGGGGGAGGTCAGACGCCTCCACCCTTCCACCGCGAACTTGCCCCAGTCACGCTGCGAGACATAGCGCGGGTCAGGGTGGAAGAGCTCGGGGAGAGACATTTCGGAAGCGTCGCGCACTTCGGTATCGGCCTGTTTGCTGCTGGAAAGATCGATCGAATTCCGCGTGAAGGTCAGGACGTTGAGCCGCCCCGTATGGTGATCGATCTCTTGGCGGGAGCCATTGAAGAGCACCACGCGCGGCTGGTTATCGACCACCACCATTGTTCCACGTTCAGCAATGATCGTTGCGCGCGCCTCAGGCTGACGGTCATCCTCCACAAACACACCGTGCATTTCCCCGTCACGGTCGCGCGTGCGCACATAGACGGTCATGTCTTTCGAGAGCTGAGCAAACACACCATCCTGAAGCAGGAAGGCCGCCATACGATTGCGGATCTCGAATTCGTAGCGCCTGAAGGCGTGGTAGGAGACCGGGACAAGCCACAGGTTGAGAATATACCCAATAACGGTCGTGATCAGGGCACAGGCCATGGCTGGCCGCGCCAGCTGGAAAGGCGAAAGCCCCGCTGCCTGCATGACCGTGAGCTCACGATCGCCCGACATACGCTGATAACCGAACAGCACGACAAGGAAGGTCGTGATTGGCAGGATGACCGCGAGGAAAGAGGGGATCATCAGAGAGGTGAGCTGAATGAACACGCGCAGCGACAGGCCACGATCCACGACAAGTGATACGAAGCGCAACGACTGCATAAGCCAGATGAGCGCAATGGCACCACTGGTAATGCCCACCAGCCCAAGGAAAAGCTGACGCAGGATATAGCGTTCTCGCAGCAGCAGGAGAGAGCGTTGTTTGGAGCGTGAAGCCGAAGCAGACATGAGTATTGCCCTTAGCGTTTCGCCGGACGTGCCGAAAGCTGCATCTTGTTACGAATGTTCAGGATCAGCGCGGATCACGCAACCAGCGATCGCCGGTGTGGCGGCTATGCGCCACAAAGAAACCGGCCAGCAGACCTGCCACAGCAAAGGCGAATGTCCAGCCGGAAGGACGTATCAGCAGGAGGGACAGGGCAGGAGCCGCAATGAGTCCGATCAGCGTGCTGACAATTGTCTCTCGACGAGTGGGGCCGAAATGACGCTGGGCATGGCAGGTAGGGCATTCTTCATCCGTGCGCTGCATCTTGCCGCGGCAGACCGGGCACAGAACGACCGTTTCCTGCGCCGGTGGTCTAGGCACAGGAAGATAATTGCCGGTGATGACCGATCTTTGTCGGGGCAGGGGGGAGAGACGCGCCATGAAGTGCACATGCCGCGAAGCATGGGGGCAGCGCAATATGAAAATCAGGCAAGGTGGCGCGCTGAGACCAACTCAGGACTGTTTCGACCCATCATGGTTCCTACTTGATCGGCTGACCTGATCAGGCCGCGGACCCGCGCGGCGCTATCGTATTGCGCTCTCTGGCAGGCGTCTCATCGCCCTCAACTGTGCGAAGGTCCGGGGAAGGCCCTGAACGTGCCGGCTGCCGCGGGTCTTGGTGAGGAATATGATATGGCAGGCACGGCCCCCCCCCTTCAGCCGCATCGCTTGGCAACCTGTATGATCCCCGTCTAGATCGTCCTGACAGGCTGATCCCGTGGGGACCAGAGCCTCGATGGCTGCGCCTGAATGCAGGAGGTGAATCGTGCACAGATGGCGCGCCGCACTCGCCGGGGCCTTCGTTCTTCTCGCTGCCCTGATCTGCCTCGCAGGGGTTTCGGCGATGCGGTTTCTCGGACCCGCATCCGTGCAGCTGCCATCGGATGCCTATATCTGGCAGCGTCAATGGCGGGATGAACTGGTCCGCTCCATCGCGCAGGCTGCGCCCTCTATACAGACCTGGCACATTCTCGCCGCCGAGTTCGACCAGACCGGCCTGTGGCGTGATACGGCGTTGCTTAGCTCAAAACAGGTTCTGGCATCGCATCGTGTGATCGCCGTGTTCCGCATCAGCGGCCGGATAGAGGCGCTCGATCCTGTGCAAACAGGCTACCATATCAAGCAGGTGCTGGCTCAATGGCAGTCGCTCGGCCTTACGCCGGAGGGGGTCGAGATCGATCATGACTGCCCCACCGCCCGGCTTGGCGATTATGCGACATGGCTCGATGCACTCCATCGCAGATTGTCGGGGCGCTACCGTCTGACGATTACAGCCTTGCCAAGCTGGATCGGCGCCCCGGCGCTCGGTTCGGTCCTGTCCCATGTCGAGGGCGTCGTCCTGCAGCTTCACGCCGTCAGCAATCCGGCGGGCGGGCTGTTCAGGGCCCATGAGGCCCAGCGCGATGCTTCCCGCTTTGGCAGGATTTCACCCGTTCCGTGGCAGATTGCGCTGCCAAGCTACGGTACGAAAATCATATGGGGGGAGGCTGGGCAGCCGGTCGCGGTCGAAAGCGAGATGGCACGCGGCATTGCCAGAGGGGCGGGGCAGGAACTGACCGTTGCTCCGGAGGAGGTCGCGCGGTTCATGCAGCGTATCGAGCGCGCGCCGCCCGCGGGTCTGGCGGGATGGATCTGGTTCCGCCTGCCGGTTGCGGGTGACCGACGCGCCTGGAGCCTGCCTGCGTGGCTGACGCTGGTCAGGCACGAGCCATTGCGCAGGGCACTCTCGCTTGGCCTGAACCCGCAAGGTGCAGCTTTGTATCATATCGTGTTGAGAAATGACGGCACGATTGACGCCACGCTGCCGCTCATTATCCATGCTGACAAGGACTGCGCCGGTATGGGCGCGCAGGGGCCTTATCGCCTCGATTACGACCGGACGGGCCCGGTTCTTGTCAGAACGGGTGAGGCGCTTCTGCCGGTCGGACAGGAAATTGTTGCGGGCTGGCTAACCTGCCAGAAAAAGAAAGATCAGATCAATGTCTCAGCGCAGGACGTTACCCCACGCTTCTGAAGGCCATGCACCCCGCCAAAAGCGGCTGACAGCAAGGCAGGGGGCCTTGCTTGGCGTGCTGGTTGTGGTGCCTGCAAGCCTTGTCGGCGTCATGGCCTGCGGTCCGTTCTTTCCCGAGCCGCTGCTGAATGACCGTACACACACGCTTGAGAAGCTGCCTTCTTTTTCGTTCTCCTATGCAATCAGACATCTTTATCCCGGACAGAAGGTAACGCCAGAGCCGTCGCCAGGATCAGGGGCTATGTCGCCTCCGGATGAGGATAGCCCAGCTGAAGCTCGGGCGCGCGATCTCTACCAGAGCGGCGCGCAGGCCTATCGCGACCCCAGTAGCGCCGATCACGGGATCGACGCATTCAAGGCGGTTCTTGCGCTTCCGGACGCCAGCAACGCGCATGAGAAAGTTGCGGCAGCCTTTATGCTGGGCAAGGCGTATAGTATTTCGGCTTTTGCGTCAGCCAACGATCCGGAGCATGACCTGACCGAAGCTGCCCGGGCCTTTGCCCTGACGCGGTCGCTGGTCGAGGCAGGCGCATATGATCCTGACGCCCTGGCTCAGGCCTCATGGGGTGAAGAGGCGAAGCTCTATCTGCGCGGTGCCAATGGTCTGTGCGGCTGGCGCGAAATGGAGACCCGTGCCCCGTGCACGACCAGCCTGAGGAAGGATCTGATTGGTAAGGCGCTCCTTCTTTATGTGCACCAGGTTGAATCCGGATCCTACGCCGGTGAGGACTCCCTGCGTTACGTCCTGGCGTGGGTCTCGCAATATCCCGATCTGGTGAGAGCGCTCGCCGCTGATCCGCTGTCGCGCAAACTGCTCAGTGCCTATGCCCTGTCTTTCGACTATGACGGTGACCTCGCCCATTCATCCCTGAAAAATCTTGCGACTGCCGTGCATGAGCAGGGCGTCAAACCGGATGACGGAACCGATCTGCTGGCGGCCGCGGCCTATCGTCAGGGTCAGTTCGATCTGGCGCGGGATTTCGCGGCACAGAATTCGTCCCCTCTGGCTGCCTGGGTGCGCGCCAAGCTGGCTGTCCGCGCCAATGACACAAAAGCTGCAACGCTTGCTTATGCCGAAGCGACCAAAGGGTTCCCGACACTGGCGCCTGCGCAAGACCCTGCCATTGCAGTGCGTATGCAGGGTGAGCAGGGTGTGCTGGCGCTATCGCGTGGCGAATATGTGCAGGCGCTTCTCTGGCTCTATAAAGCCGCGCAGCAGGCCGGACCGGGCAGCGATGTCGGAATCGATGCCGCCTATGTCGCTGAGCGCGTTCTAAGCGTCGATGAACTCATGCGGTTCGTGGATGCCAACGTACCCTCAACGCTGGCCAAGGCATCTGGCGCCAGACCATCGGGGGTGCAGAACGGCCAGACGGAACCTGCCGGTGAGCCGCCCGTCGAGACGATGCCGGATGTAATGCGTTCGCTCCTTGTGAGACGCCTGATCCGTGAAAACCGCTTCGCGGAAGCGCTGAATTATACGGATCACGACCACAAAGCAGGGTTCGCGCTCGAGAGCGCGCAAGGCCAGCCGCTCAATCTGACCTATGATCAACTGATCCAGACCTATGCGCAGGCGCTTTCGGACGCAAAGTCGCGCTGGACCCGGGCAGGGCGCGCGGAAGCCTGGTTTCTGGCGGCACGGATCGTGAAGCTCTATGGTATGGAGCTGACCGGCACGGAGCTGGGGCCGGATTATCATATCTGGGGCGGGACTTATGGCTGGGGTGCCGACATCGATCCTCGCTCGGTGCAAGGTCCAGCAGCCCAGAAGCCGCCTGCCTCAAGAACCTTCGTCACGGCGCAGGAAATCGCCCGTTTCGACAGCAGCGCAGTCAAGCCTGATGCGCGCTATCATTATCGCTGGCTTGCCGTCAGCTATGCATCCCGTGCGGCTGACCTCCTTCCTCCGCGCTCGCAGGCTTTTGCGGCTGTGCTCTGTCAGGCAGCTGGGTGGCAGACCGACCAGACCCAAGCGCTCTACCGGCGATATGTGCGCGAGGGGGCCCTCGTCGATTTTGCCCCGAAATTCGGCAATAGCTGCACGGTCAGGCCTGCTTTCGAGCAGACCCGTTTCTACGGGCTGCGCAAGACCTGGCAGCGCGTTCGGACGGCGATCGCGCGTCGGCTCTGAGGGGCGTTGCGTTCGCGCAGGAAGTGTGGCGACAGGCTTGGGCTGATTTCAGGGGGTATTCTCGTGCTCGCCTGTCGCAATGCGGGCCTCGACCGCCAGACGCCACGGAGCATCTGCCGGGGCTTCATCCACAGCGCGTCGATACAGGGCGAGACTATCGGGTGAGATGTGACCGTCACGACGTGTCTGAAGCTCTGCCACCTGCACGGCCAGATCGGGGATGAAGCGTACAGCCAGAACACGACGATACAGGCCGATAGCCTCATCGGGGCGATTCATGGCCTCATCCACCTGTCCCAGCAGCAGGGCCGATCGGATGAAATCCGGGTCCTGAGGCGAGAGTGTTGCCACCTGCCGGGCCAGCTTGCCGAAAAGCGCCTGCAGTTCCGGCGAGACACTGCGCGTGCGGTCCTGATGCGGCTGGGGTGGAAGCGACGGATGACCGTTCACCAGATAGAGCGCGAAACCTGCGACAGGCAGCACGGGTAGCCAGAGCACAGATTTCCAGAGCCGCATACCTTGTGAAACCTGCGCCCGATGGCCCTCGCGATTATCAGGATCCACACGCCCTGCTGGCAGGGCGCGGGCTGTGAGTCCGTCATCGGGCAGCGCGTCGGCGGCGAGAATGCGACGCTGTATCTCCAGCCGTGCCTTGCCCGCCTCAGTGGGGTCGATCAGCCCGGAGGCCATATCCCGATCGAGTTCGCGTAACTGCTCGCGATACAGCACGAGGGCTGACAGGCGTGGACCGACGGGTGGGATCTGGCGCTTCGACTGGAGGAATATCAGCCAAAGCAGCGGCGAGAGGGCCAGAAGCGTGACAAGCAGGAAACCGGGCCAGCTCATGGCTTGCTCTCCTCACGCAGCAGACTGGCCAGACGCGTGGCTTCGGCTTCAGTCAAGGGAGGTTCTTCCTGCTTGCGGCGCATCATCACAAGGGCCGCGCCAATACCGACGGCAACCGCCAGAGCCGGCATGGTCCAGAGCAGCAATGTGGCCATCGAGAATTGCGGCTTCAACCGGATGAACTCGCCATAGCGATGGGTCATCCATGCCATGATCTGGGCGTCGCTCTCGCCTTTTGCCACATGCTCGCGCACGACATGGCGCAAGTCGCGCGCCAGCCCTGCGCTGCTGTCCTCGATGGATTCGTTCTGGCACACCAGACAGCGCAATTGGGCCCCTATGGCAGCCGCCCGCTTTTCCTGTGCGGGGTCGTGCAGCATCTCGGACGGATCGTCCAGCGCCAGAGCCCGACCGGATATCAGGGGTGTGAGGGCTAGCAGCGCTGTCAGCAGAACAACACCAAGCCACGCCGGAACGAGAGAACGTAAGGCCAATCCTGACGGGCTCATGGTGACCTGCCACCACCTGTAGATGGGGCGGATGCCTGCGTGGCGAGAGGCAGGATTGTTTGATGAAACAGGGCGTCATCAAGCGCGGCCGCGCCATGCCATGCAATATGCCCACCCGGCATGACAAGAAAACTTTCGGGCACGCCGGTCACGCCCCAGTCGATGGCGGTCATACCGCTTTCATCCAGGCCGGTGCGTGCATAAGGCGAGCCATCGCGCTCGATGAAACGACGGGCGTCCTGTGGCTTGTCCTTATAGGCAATACCCCAAAGAGCGATGTCGCGGCTGATCACCCGCAGGGCGGCCATTTCTGCGACGCAGGGGATACACCAGGAGGCAAAGAAATTCACGAGCACAGGCACAGGGCTGGCTCTGAGCTCAGCGGTTGAGAAACCGTCACTTTGCCCGGTGAGACCGGGCAGCGAAAAATCCGGAATTGTCTCGCTCGCCTGATCGTTGCGGATGGCATGAGGGTCGAAGGAACCGTCCTGCATCGCTGCCAGCATCTTCCAGCATCCCAGCCCCGCAAGCGTCGCCCCGGCTACGGGAAGCGCCATGAACATCTGGCGTCTTGTCAGGCGTGTCATGGGTGTATCTCCTTCGCGCCCGGCAAGGTAGAGGCTGTGCGGCCTCTGCCGGGCGCACCGAGGCGATGGCGCCGATCCGACAGCGAAAGCGCCCCTCCGAGAGCCATGATCACACCGCCAAGCCAGATCCAGGGGGCAAGCGGATTATTATGAAGGCGCAGCACATAGCGGGTCTGCGCACCTGTGCCATGACTCTCACCCAGCGCCGCGTAGAGGTCACGCAGCAGGTTGGTTCTTATGGCGACATCGGTCGTCACCTGATGCTGGCTTGTGAAATCACGACGCGACGGGTGCAGATGGGCAACAACATGCCCGCCGCGCATGACGGTCAGGTCGGCCACGAGCGCGCGGTAATTCGGGCCGTCCTCCTGTCTGGCGCCATCAAGCCGCCAGACCAGCGCACCCTGCTGGATTGTCTCCCCCACGCCGAGTTCCACCACAGAATGGCTCGCCTGTGACATGCCAGTGAGACCCAGCACCGTCACACCCACGCCGATATGGGCCAGAGCCCCGCCCCATACGGCGCGGGGGAGTCCTGCCACGCGCTGGCGCATGGTCCGGGGTATCGCACTCCACCGGGTTGTGGTGACGCCAAGACGGATGGCCAGATCGGAAAGACTGGCCGCAATGACCCAGAGCCCTGCCGCCGCACAGAGCGCAGGCAGAAGGCCGTCGAGCAGAATGAGCGCGGTTGCAAGCCCAACCACAGCAAAACAGGCCGCCGGATAAAGGCGCCCCAGCACCGGTGAGAGGCGTGCACGCTTCCAGGGCAGCAGAGGGCCGATACCCATCGCAAGCAGGAGGGGCAGTGACAAGGGAATGGTGGTGGCATCGAAAAACGGCTTGCCGACCGAGAGGGTCCGCCCCGTCAGGATCTGCATGAAGGGGGGGTACATGGTGCCGGTCACCACCACCGCGCACAGGGCGCAAAGCAGGATGTTATTGAGCACAAGGCCGCCTTCGCGTGAAAACGGTGCAAAGACGCCCCCCGAGGTGAGTGAGGGCGCGCGCCAGGCAAAAAGCACAAGCGACCCGCCTATGACGAGCGCCAGCAGACCCAGAATGAAGATGCCGCGGGCTGGGTCATTCGCGAAGGCATGAACCGAATTCAGAATACCCGAGCGTACGAGAAATGTGCCCGAAAGCGAGAACGAGAAGCTCGCTATGGCCAGCAGGACGGTCCAGATACGCAAGGCATCGCGTTTTTCGACCACGACGGCCGAATGAACGAGGGCCGTTCCGGTCAGCCAGGGAATAAGCGAGGCGTTTTCCACCGGGTCCCAGAACCAGTAGCCGCCCCAGCCCAGCACATAATAGGACCACCACGAGCCCATCGCGATGCCGCATGTGAGAAACGCCCAGGCCGCCACGGCCCAGGGGCGTACCCAGCGGCCCCAGGCCGCATCCACACGACCCTCGATCAGGGCAGCGACTGCAAAGGCGAAGGGCACGGCAAACCCGACATAGCCAGTGTAGAGAATGGGCGGGTGGAAGGCGAGGCCGGGGTCCTGCAGAAGCGGGTTCATGCCCTGCCCGTCATCGGGTGCTGGCCAAATGCGGTCGAACGGGTCGGAGGTGAGCAGACAGAAAAGCTGGAACCCGGTCGATACGCCACCCAGAATGGCCAGCACGCGGGCCTTGAGCACAAGCGGCAGGTTGCGGCCAAACAGGGCCACGGCGCCTCCGCACAGGGCAAGGATAAGCGCCCAGAGCAAAACCGACCCCTCGTGATTACCCCAGACGCCCGTGATCTTGTAAAGCAATGGCTTGCTCAGGGCAGAATTCGCGGCCACGTTCTGAACCGAGAAATCATCACTTACCGCGCAGGCAATCAGGCTTGCGAAGGAAAAGCCCAGCGCCAGAAGCTGGGCTACAGCCAGCGCCGGGGCCAGATCGAGCAGCGCAACTCTGGCGCGTGCGGCCCCCCAGAGCGGCAGGATGAACTGGGCCAGTGCGATCACGCAGGCCAGAGCCAGTGCATAATGGCCCTGTTCGGCCCCCAGGACAGAAATCATGCGACAGACATCATGGTGTTGTGTGACCCTTGGCATCGTCACGGATCATGCTCGTCCAGCTTTCGGAACTGGGCGGTTTGCCAAAGCGCGGGTCCCATTTGCCGCTGCGTTGCAAGGCTTCGGCCACCTCTTTCGGCATATAGGTCTCGTCATGCTTGGCCAACACTTCAGAGGCTGCAAAGGGGGCGCCGACATGATAGCTGCCAAGGGCGACCACACTTTGCCCTTCCCGGAACAGATCCGGCAGGATGCCCTCGAAACGTACTTCGACGGCGGCTTGCCCATCCGTGACCCTGAAGAAATTGACCGGTGTCTTGCCATCCGTTTCGCGTCGGAGCGACCCCGCCACGACCATGCCGCCAAGGCGAATCACCCGGTCAGGCGCGGGTGGCTTTTGCACAAGCTGTGAGGGCGCCATGAAGAAGACAATGCTGGACGAAAACGCATTCAGCACCAGCGCCGTGGCAACAGCGAAGCAGGCGAGGCAACTTATTACGAGCCACAACCGGCGGGATTTTCGGGTCATGCGACGTCTGGGACGTGCCTGAAACAGCGCATCGCTCATGAAGTCGCCCCCTGATCGGGGAGCGATCCGGTTTCGGGGCTACCGGTGCTGCGTTGTCTGGCTTCCTGACGCTGTTCGAGCAGCGCAAGGCGGGCTCTGGCGCGGCGCAGCCGCATCACAAGAGGCAGGGTAAAGGCACCGATCATCACAAGCGTCGCGGCATAGGAGGCAACGATATAGGGCAGATGGGTCACGCGGCCGGTCCCTCATGCATGAGCGATCGGGTCATGATCTGTCGGGCCCGGGCTTCAAGAATGGCGGCCTTGAGGCGGCCTGTCACAAGGGCGGCGAAGCCGAAGGCAAAGCCGACCATGCAGCATGAAAGCGGCAGCAGCATGGATGGCGGCATGGCTGGGGCATGGGTAAGCGTGATGCTGTCGGGCTGATGCAGGGTATTCCACCAGCTGACGCTGAACTTGATGATGGGCAGATCGATGACACCGGCAATGGCCAGAACAGCTGCGGCACGATAACCGCGCTGCGGGTCGTCGAAGGCCTGAATCAGCGCAATATGACCAAGATACAGAAAAAACAGCACGAGAACCGATGTCAGCCGCGCATCCCACACCCACCATGTCCCCCACATGGGCTTGCCCCAGAGCGAACCGGTAATCAGACACAGTGCGGTAATGGCAGCGCCTAATGGCCCGATCTCGATGGCGGCAAGGTCGGCCAGAGGATGCTTCCAGACGAGGGACAGAACCCCGCATATGGCAAGAGCGGCATAGCCACCCGAGGCCAGTATCGCCATGGGAACATGGATATACATGATCCGTACGGCATCCCCCTGCTGCCAGTCTGCTGGCGACCAGATCAGCGCCCAGACCAGACCGACACCAAGAGTCAGGCATGACAGAAGGGTCAGGAGCGGCAACAGCCATTGCGCCAGCTTCAGGAAGCGCCCCGGATTGGCGTAACGATGCAGGAACGTTCCCCGTACGGGCCGTTCCACGCTTTTGCCTCCCTTGGTATCTTGCGCAGTTCCTGTCACTTCGTGCTTCTCTCCCCCTCGATTGCGGTCATGATATAGCCCGCTTCAGCCACCATCCAATGCAGGTTTTGACGGAAAGCCGTCCTGATACGGGATTCATGGCGGGGGAGGGAGGCCATAAGGTGCAGTTTCTTCCGATAACCCAAACAGGTCAGGCCGATAAGAGAGGGACGATAATGCAGTACTGGTTGATCAAATCCGAACCCGAGGCCTTCTCATGGCAGCAGCAGGTGCGCAACGACATCGAGCCCTGGACCGGTGTGCGCAATTATCAGGCGCGCAACAATCTCGCCGCCATGCGTTGTGGCGATTTGGCATTTTTCTATCATTCGGTTTCGGACAAGGAGATCGTGGGTGTGGTCCGGGTTGTCCGTGAATCCTATCCCGATCCGAGCGCCGAAGGCGGTAAATGGGTTTGCGTGGATGTTCAGGCCTGTGGGGCCTTCGAAAACCCGGTTTCTCTCGCGACCATAAAGGCTGATCCGGCTCTGGCTGACATGGCGCTTCTGCGTCAGTCACGTCTCTCGGTAGCGCCTGTCACCGAAGGTGAATGGCACCATCTTTGCCATATGGGAGGGTGGAACAAGCCAAAGGGCTGAGCCTGCCGCAACGGGCTCAAATGCCCGGCGCACCTTCAAACACGGCTCGCAAAAGGGCGGCAAGTCTGGCCGGGTCGTCTTCTCGCAACGATGCAAAGCCCATGATGAGCCCGTCCAGCTTTGTCTGCTGGCAAAGGGCTGACAGACGCCCCATGCGATACCCCGCTGCACTGAGCGCTGTCAGGCAGGCTGTCTCGAAACCCGCATGTTCAAGGATCGCGCCGATTTGGACCCCGCCATGCGGCGGCGTGACATGCAGCCCTTCCACGGTTGAAAGCGCATGATAAAGGGCCATGCCCCGCTGCTGGTAAAGACGCGCGATACGGCGCAAATGCGCCCGGTATTGTCCTGTTTCCATGAGGGCCGCGAGGGCAAGCTGGGCGTGCAGATTGGCGGCGAGGCCCATTGTGCGGTGTGCTGCCCGCAAGTGTGCAACCAGTGGCTCGGGCACAGCCATCCAGCCCAGCCTTAATCCCGGCAGCAAGGCTTTCGAGGCGGAGCCAAGATAGAGCCATTCACACCCCGTGCCATGCGCGGCAAGCGCGGCAATTTCGCGACCATGCCACAGGAACTCGCTGTCGTAATCGTCCTCGAGTATAAGCGCATTCTGGGCTCTGGCGCGCTCAAGAAGGGCGAGACGTCTGTCCAGCCCCATGCGACCGCCCAGAGGGAACTGGTTCGATGGCGTGATATAGACGAGACGCGCTTCGGGGGGCAGTTGGCTGACCTGCATCCCGTGATCATCAACCGGCACGGGGACGAGGCGTGCGCCCGATGCCATGAAGCTCGCGCGGGCACCCAGATAGCCGGGATCCTCTATGGCAATTACATCACCGGGGTCGGTCATGACCTGCGCGATGAGCGTGAGCGATGCCTGAGTGCCTGGAGTGATGATGATCTGCCCGGGGCTGACACGCAACCCGCGATCGCTCGCAAGGCGGGTGCTGATTGCCTCACGCAGGGCATGAGCCCCGTGATACCCGCCATAGGCGGCTTCATCGCCGTGATTCTGGCGCGCAACACGACGCAACGTCTGGGCCCACAGATCGGCGGGAAACTGTGCCTCGTCCGGGACGCCGGGGGATAAGCGGCCTGTATTGCGTTGGTAGCTTGCAGCCCGCGGGTCCTGGGCCAAAATCCTGCCTCTGTCCGACGGGGTGGTCGTGCCGCCCTGAACCGTCCGGGGTGAGGGGAGGTTCGTGCAATGCACAACCGGGCGTCGTCCGGCCCGCATATCGAGAATACCTTCCGCCCGCAGCAGGTCATAGGCCGTGGCGACTGAACTGCGCGAAAGGCCGAGCATGGCGGCAGCCTGTCGAGTCGAGGGCAAGGCTTCGCCATGCGCCAGTTTGCCCAATTTTATGGCGCGACCCAGAGCTGCGAAGAGCTGGACCGGCAAGGGGTCAGATGCGTGTGGATCGACGCTGAACAGGGCGGGCAGGTAAACTGGCATGGCAAAAAACCATAAAACCGGCTCTCGGATCAGTCCAGTTTCCGCGTTAACGTCTTTACGACAGGCGCCACGTCAGGGGCCACATGCCGAGCGAGGAGCAGAAAACCATGATTCCCGATTACGCCAGAGCGAGGCAGGCACGGCGCGCGCATTATGATGAAGCGACCCTCCACGCCATTCTCGATACGGGGTTGGTCGGGCATGTCGGGTTTGTGGTTGATGAGCGTCCAATGGTTATACCGATGGCCTATGCCCGTATCGGCAGCACGCTCTATCTGCATGGCGCTTCCAAAACACGGATCATGGCGCTGGATGGCCAGAAGCTCTGCCTGACCGTGACCCAACTGACGGGGATCGTCGTGGCCCGCTCTTCATTTCACCACTCGGTCAATTACCGCAGTGCGGTTGTGCATGGCACTGCGAGGAAGGTTCTGGCGGAGGAGCATCAGCTGGCGCTCGACGCCATAACCGATCATCTTCTGCCGGGCCGTTCGGGTGAGGTGCGGGCCATGACGGCGCAGGAACGCAAGGCTACAGGCGTCATGGCCCTCGACATCGAGGCAGCCAGCGCAAAGATCAGAACAGGCGGCCCGGTCGAGGATGATGCCGATCTGCCTTCCACGCAGTGGGGCGGCGTGGTGCCGGTTGTGACCGCTCTCGGGACAGGCCTGCAGGACGGCCATACCCCGGAAGGCACGCTGCCCCCCGCGTCGCTACGCAAGGCACAGGCAAAATTTCTGGCCTAAAAGCGCAGTGTTGTCCGTTACCGGAGTCGCGACCGCGCGAGTTGTCACTCACCCGGTCGTGCATGCCGATGGGTAGATATATTCGAGAGACTATCAGTTAGTTGCTGCCCCATCGGAGGCAGATTGAAGCGTGTGATCAGCTGGGCCGGGCTCGGGCAGATATTCTGAATTGGCGGACGCAACTGATTGGCGCTTGTGAAAATCCGGCAAGCCAGAAGCATGTCAGCTGTCAGATCGTGATGCAGTATCGCTGTGATGGTTCCGTCGGAGAGAAGCGCCCTGTTATCGCGGTCGAGATCATGCGCGATGAACAGGCGCGGCTCGATTAGACAGTCCCGCAAGGCTCTGGCAATGGCGTGATTGCCGCCACCGATCGAGTATATACCGGCGATATCGGGACGGTCCCGCAGGGTGTTGGCAACGAGATCGTAGGTTTGCCAGTCCAGGCCGCGCCCTTCACCAAGCGAGACGATGGCAAGATGCGGCGCATATTGCTGCAGCCATTCGCGAAACCCGCGGGCGCGCTCTTCCTCGCCAACGAAGCGGTTGCTTGAGACCACGACGAGAATGGATCGCCCCGCATGGGTCTCGGGGGGCATCCAGCCCGAAGCCAGCCATGCGGCCATACCTCCCGCAGCATGATTGTCCATGCCGACATAGGCCTGTCTGGCGGAGTGCGGCAGGTCGGTTACCAGAGTGACGACCGGGATACGTGCCTTTGCGCAGGCCAGTATCTCTGCACGTATGGAGGGGTGATCGGGTGCCTTCAGCAGGATGCCGTTGGACCCGCGCTTCCTGATACGCGCCATGATGGCGGCAATTTCCTCACCGGTCGCTGTCTCGCCCAGATGAGAGCGTACGCGCATCAATACCGGGAGGTGCGCAGCAAGCTGGGCTTCGAGCGCCAACCTTACGGCTGAGGAGAAGCGATCGGGCGCTTCCATGACCAGAACGATTGTCAGCCGGCTCCCATGCAGGGAAAGTTCGAGGGTCTGGCGGGAGAGTTCGTCCATGGCCTGAAGCACGCGGCGTCGCATGCTGTCACGCACGCCCTTGCGATCATGCAGCACCCGATCAACGGTGGCGAGACTAACCCCGGCCTGACGGGATATGTCCTTAAGCGAATGGGCGATGGCCATGCTGCGTCTCCTCCAGTTCCCATGAGAAGCGTTGAAACTGTCCTGAGGTGTTTCTGAGGTGTTTACCGTATGGGGCGTGCGATTACACGATTGTAATCTTCTGACGTTGCCTGCGATAGCCTGACGGAAAGCCGCCCGGTTTCAGGCAGGGATCGAAAGATGGAGATCGACAAGTGAAAGCGGACAATCTCTCTGTATTGCGGGCAAGCCGCAACTGGTACTCCCCGGATCATGCCACGCTGGAAGAGCTGCAAACGCTGACCGAGCGGCAGATCACGCTGCGCGATTATCCTCTGGCTGCCTCTATCGGTGCCGGGCAGGTTCCCCTTTACGATTGCGGTGATATCCGGCGCCTTACCCTGACCCAGGAGGGACGTGAGCTGGTGATGGCCGAATGGGCGCAGGCGCTGCGTGACGGCCCGGGCATTGTGGTGCTCAAGAAGGCCTTTGACGATATGGCCGCACTTGACCGCGTGACGCATCGGTTCGACGCGTTGATCACTCTGCAAAAACGCGATGGGGTGCAGTCGGGCGATCACTTCGCCAAGGCCGGAGCCAATGATCGCGTCTGGAACGCACTGGAAAAGCTCTGCCTTTTCGATCCGGAAGGGTTCGCCCGTTACTACAGCAATGAAATGGTCGCGCTCGTAAGTGAGGCCTGGCTTGGCCCGGCTTACCAGATCACGTCACAGGTTAATGTGGTTAATCCCGGCGGTGAGGCGCAGACGGTCCATCGCGACTATCATCTCGGATTCCAGTCCACCGAGCAGGTCACCCGCTATCCGGTGCATGTGCACGCCGTCTCACCTTTCCTGACTCTGCAGGGGGCGGTCGCCCATTGTGACATGCCGCTCGAGAGCGGGCCGACGCTCTACAAGCCATTCACTCAGCAATACGGCCCCGGTTACTTGGCAACCCAGAGTGCCGAGATCAGGGAGTGGTTCCAGAACACCCATGTGCAGCTCCCTCTGGAAAAGGGTGACGCCGTGTTTTTTAATCCGGCGCTCTTTCATGCTGCCGGGAGAAATCATTCCCGGTCCATACGGCGTATGGCCAATCTGCTTCAGGTTTCCTCCCCCTTCGGCCGTGCAATGGAAAACATGGATCGCGCGCGAATGGCCAAGGCTCTCTACCCTGTGCTCAAGCGTCTCCAGACCGAGCGGGCGCTTGGGCGCGGTGCCGTAATGCACGCTGTTGCAGCTTGTGCTGAGGGTTATGCCTTCCCGACCAATCTCGACCGTGATCCACCCATCAATGGTTTGGCGCCCCAAAGTCAGCAGGCTCTCATGACTCAGGCCTTGCAGGAAAACTGGGAGCCGTCGCGTTTTGAAGCGGCACTCGATGAACGTGTGCGCTGCACCCAAACCTGAGCGGGCGCCAGTTAGCTCTGCATCATCTGATGACTGAACGAGGCGAACATTCATGATACCCTAGGTCCTGAACACCGGTTTCCCGGTAAAGGATGAGTTCACTGCTCAGGGCCTGGGTTTTCCGGATGGTCAGTCATCCACCCGTGCACCGCCCGCCTCGGTGTTGCGGCGCCAGTATCCGGCTGCCCTGATCCGGCTGCGTGGGATGGCTTCCTCATTCACCAGATGGTCGCGCAGGGCACGCACGGTATCGATCTCGGCCGCGATCCAGACATTGAGCGTCTCTGTGGCAGGCAGAACGACCAGGCGCAGAAGATCGGCGAGGCTTTGTCCAGCGGCCCTGTCACAGCGGAAGAGATCGACCCAGGCGCGGCTCGTCAACGGGTAGGTCTTGTCGCTTTCCTGCGTATCAAGAACCACCACAGCGCTGTGTTCGGGCGATAATTCTTCCAGCGTACGGGCGATGGCGGGCAGGCCCGTGTCATCGGCGATCAGCAGATGCGAGGTGAGGCGCTCATGCGGGATATTCGAGGCTTTGGGACCACCCATCCCAAGACGCTGCCCCGGTCTGGCCTGAGCAGCCCATTGGGTGGCCGGGCCTGAGTCGTGCAGCACGAAATCGATGGTGAGTTCGCCGTTTTCTTCGTCAAAGCGCCGCGGCGTATAGTCGCGGGCAATGATACGTGGATCACGCGGTGCCGTACGGTCGGCATTCATGTCAGGCAGGACAGGATGGGTCTCGCCGGGCTGGGGAAAGAACAGCTTAACATGATCATCGGTCCCGGCGGTGACGAAATCATGCAGGTCGGCACCCTTAAAGACGACGCGCCGCATGGTGTCGGATAGCGGGATGATTCGTGCCACCTCGATCTGCCTCAGCCGAAGCGGATGGCGGATCTTGGTGGGGGGCAGAGGGGGCAAATTGCTGGTCATGACGATTCCTTGCCCATGATTTCAGCGGCAGCGCGCATCAGGATGGCAGCGATCCGTCTGGCTTCGACAGGGCTGCACCCACGATGCTTGTAGAGCGCTGCCTTGAGGTGATGACGCGCCTTGTGCAGCCCGTCTGCGGCCTCGGGATCGACATCATGCAGCCCGGCAAACGCTTCGCGAACTTCGCTCATGCGGCTGCCAATGCGTGTCAGGATTTCAAGAATACGATCGGCTTCTGCGCGGTTTTCCGCAAGATAAGCCTGCCCCTGATCTGTCAGGGTGTAGAGTTTGCGGGTTCCTTCCTGAGTGACCTCGGCCTGGCCGATCTCTTCCAGATAGGTCATGGCAGGGTACACCATGCCGGGGCTCGGCTTGTAGAAACCGTTTGTCCGCTCCTCGAGGCGGCGGATGATTTCGTAACCGTGCGCCGGACTCTCGGCCAGCAGGGCGAGAATGACCAGTTGCAGTTCTTCGGCGCTCAGCTTGCGACCGCCCGGAATGTCACCGCCCCGGCGGCGGCCGAAGCGGCCTCCGAAACCCCCGCCCATGCCACCGCCAAAGCGATGGTCCGACCCGTGACCGAAACCGTCATGGCGATTGAGGGCATGACGTAGATGATGGCGAAAAAACATTTGTATCCTCCGTTATATCTTTAGACTGTTCTATCTTAAGATATAACGCAAGAACTTTCGTAAGACTGATTCGCCTTGTGCTTGGAGGGGGAAGCAACGAGGCGTGTCGTTATGCGTGCGCTCGGATTGCCGGATGCAACGGGGGGAGAGCGAGGGTTCTTGCCGGTTCCGGTCCTGATCCCGGTCAATGAGACTGGGGGGCGCGCCGTAGAAATGGTGATGGCGTCAGGACCGGAAAGAGAAACTGACTGGTTCAGCAGGCCCAGACCGTCTTGATGTTCATGAACTCATGCAGGCCGAGTTCGGTCAATTCGCGCCCGTAGCCACTCGCCTTAACGCCACCGATCGGCAAAGCGGGGTCCGAGGCGGTGATACGGTTGATGAATACGCCACCCGATTCGATGCGCTGTGACAGAGCAAGACCAAGGCGCTCATCCTGTGTCCACAGGCTCGCGCCAAGGCCATAGGCACTGTCATTGGCCAGCGTAATGGCATGATCGATATCCTGTGCCGTGATCAGGCAGGCGACAGGCCCGAAAAGCTCTTCGCTGAAGGCGGTCATGCCGGGGGTGACGTCCAGTAGCACGGTCGGCTCGTACCACGCACCGGGACGGTTCACAGCCTCGCCGCCGACCACAACCCGCGCACCTTCCGCGATGCTCTGCTGCACCTGCTTGTGCAGGCCATCGCGCAGGTCAGTGCGTGCCATCGGGCCGATAAAGGCGCCATCACTCATAGGATCTTCGAGACGAAGCGCTCTTACCTTATCGAGAAAACGTTCCGTGAAGGCCTCGGCAATCGGCGCTTCGAGGATGATCCGCTTGGCGGCAATGCAGACCTGCCCGCAATTTGCGAAGCGCGCCGTCACGGCGGCATCGACGGCCTTGTCCAGATCGGCATCAGCCAGCACGATGAACGGGTCAGACCCACCCAGTTCCAGAACGGTCTTCTTGCCGTTCTCACCGGCCATCCCAGCGAGGAGACGCCCGACCCTGACACTGCCCGTAACCGTCACGCCTGAAATCCGCTCATCGGCAATGACGCGTGCGGTCTGCTCACGAGCGAGATTGGCGGAGATGAACACATCGCCAAGATCGCAATCCTGCGCGATCTCATTCAGCAATGCGCCGCAGCCCAGCGTGTTTTCGGCAGGCTTCACGATAAAACCATTGCCTCCGGCCAGAATGGGCACGGCAGCGCGAATGATCTGCCAGTACGGGAAATTCCACGGCATAACCGCCAGCACAATGCCGGTAGGCGCGTAGCTCAGATGGGCCTTGCCCATCGGTACGGGCATGGGTTTGTCCCTCAGCAAGGCCGGTGCGTGTTCGCCATACCAGTCGATAACCGAGGCGCATTTTTCGACTTCGGCACGCGCTGAAGTTATGGTTTTGCCCATTTCACTCACGGCAAGGCGGGCCAGCTCCTCCTTGCGCGCACGAAGCCCTGCTGCAAGACGGTGGAGCAGATCAAGCCGTGCGCCCAAGGTTTTGGCGCGCCATGACATAAACCCCTCCTGGGCACGGGCCAGCATGTCATCGACCGCCTGCTCCGACAGAAACGGGTAGCGCCCCAGCGTTTCTCCGGTGGCCGGGTTGACCGTGAATACGCAATCGCCTGACGCAGGATGGGTCATGATCTTTACCTCTGGTTGTTGTGCCACATTGCCGTGCCTGCCGCATCGGACTGGGCCACGACATCGGTCTGACCGTTGCCGGGTGAGCCGGCATAGTTGTGATAGACCCCGTTGGTATAAGGCGGCCGCACAGGCGCATTGAATTTCACCGGCCAGCCCAGAAACGAGAAATGGGACGGGGCATCATTGGGAATCTGGGTGCTCTGATGAGCCTCCGAATTTGGCAGACCCAGTGCCGGATGGGCACGGACCTTGTAGGAATAATCCCGCAGCGAGTTGTCGAAATCCTCGGTCACGACATAGCCGTGCGGCGGCGGCGGGGCACCGCCATCGGGCAGGGCTACTTTTTCAACCGGGGTGAGGGGGTGTTCCATCGCCTTGAGCTGCGAGGCCGGATCGGCCAGCGCCATGCCGGTACCGAATGGCACCATGAAAAGTAACGCGGTGAAAATGCGAGTAAGTGGGGTGGTGAAACGTGATCCGGGCATGTCCGTGCTCCTGCCTGCCTCTGTAGGGTGCTAACAGGGGCGCGTCTGTTTCGTTTTTCTATGAACCTGTAAGATGTAAAAAAACAGGCTTTGTCACAATTATTGGTGACTGCCGCACCTGTCGGGCGTTGCCCGTCATGAAACGAATTCGGCGCAGGCTGTGCAGGCGACCCGCGAAAGCAGGAGCCCGAGGCCCGAACGCCAGTGCAGGGAGAACATGACCCATGGCTACAGCAAACGGATCGACGATCCCCGGAATCGGTGAGATCGCCCCGATGAACCTCGATAGCGAGTCGCTCGCCCAGCTCCAGGCGGCTCTGGCCAAGGTCGAACATGGGCGCGGCGTGCTCGTGCGCCTAGCGGATCTGATGGGTGGCGCTGTGGGGCAGGCGACCCGTATCGGCATGCAGGGGCTGGGCATGGCCCCGGCGATCCAGACAAAGCTTCAGGGTCTGGCTGAAGCCTCGATTGCCCGTGCTTTCGATATTGCAGTGCTCGGCATGACGCAGGAATCGGTGACCAAGGCCCCGAAATGGCGTGACCCGGCGGCTCAGGCGGCGGTTGCTGTTTCAGGGGCACTGGGTGGTTTCGGTGGCGTGGTCGGGCTGATGCCCGATATCGGTTTCACCACACTCACCATCATGCGCGAGATTGCCCGCATCGCCCGTGAAGAGGGTGAGGATCTGAGCGATGACGAAACCCGCCGCGCCTGTCTCGAAGTGTTTGCCCTGAAGGGATTTCTTGCGGGTCAGAACGCCGATGAGAGCGAGCTGGGCTTCTTCTCTGCCCGTGCCCTGATGCGAGGCAAGCCGATTGTCCTCCTTATTGCGGAGGTCGCTTCACATTACGGCATCGGGCTTTCGCGCAAGTTTGCCCTGCAGATGGTGCCGGTTGCCGGTGCGCTTTGCGGCGCGTCGCTCAACGCGGCTTTCCTCTCGCATTATAGGGCGCTCGCCCGGGCGCATTTCACCATCCGACGCCTTGAGCGTCAGCATGGTCCTATCGTGCGCGATACCGCCCAGCATATGCGCCAGACAGGCGCTGACGCCGCATCGGCCTAACGGTTGTAAGGTGAGAGAACGCCACGTCGTGCCATGGCGCGTTTCTCACTCCCGGGTCAGACTGACGAGAACGGGGCCTTCGTGCCTCGCGTGAGGTCAGCGCTCACGAGGGGAGGTAAAGGTCTCCAGCAACCCGACCGGAACGATCTGCAATGAGAAGATGGCGGTCATGACGAAGCAGAGGCCGCGATAATGTGGGGCTACGAGCGCGAGCACGGCGCTGAGCGCGATGCCGATGAGATAGACAAAAGTCAGTGGCATGGTGAACCTCCCGGCAGGATGCGATGACAGATCGCCTATCATGGTGCTGCATTGTCTGGCCATGACAAATCCCGGCTTGCAGAAGAGTTGCCGGAGATGGCTGACATGAGGCTTGCCGGAGACGCTTCAGGCTGCGTTGAAACTGTAAAGCAGGACAGGGGATGACGGATCCGATCACACCGGAGCTTCTCATCGAGGCGTACCGCAACGGCATTTTTCCTATGTCGGACGGGCGCGACGCAAGTGAGATCAGCTGGCATCGTCCGCATGAGCGTGGCGTTCTGCCGCTGGATTGCCGGTTCCACCTTTCGCGCCGTCTGGCGCGCACGGCGTTGCAGGGCGGATTTGAGGTGACGACCGATCGTTGTTTCGATGATGTCATTCGCCTCTGTGCTGAAACCCCCTGCCGTGACGAGACGTGGATCAGCGGGCGTATCCAGGCCAGATATACCCTGCTGCACCAGCTTGGTTATGCCCATTCCATCGAGACATGGCGCGACGATGTGTTGGTTGGCGGGCTATACGGGATTCAGATCGGCGGGGCTTACTTTGGTGAGAGCATGTTCTCGCTCTGCTCGGATGCGTCCAAGATCGCGCTAGTGCATCTCGTCGCTACACTGCGCCTTGCGGGTTTCGCCCTGCTCGATACCCAGTTTCCCACACGGCATCTGGAAACATTCGGCTGCCTGACCGTTCCAGACCACGCCTATCGCTTGCTACTGGACCATGCCCTCGGGATTGAGGCATCGTGGAACAAGGATGTTTCACTGGGCAGACTTCGAGATGAAGTCATCCGTCTGCGCGATGGTATAGAGGCTCGCTGAGGCATGAAGGAGGGAACACCATGTCGGTATTCGATGTAAGAAATGCGGCGTTACTGTCGCTGGCCCTGTCAATGACGGCCGGTGCCGCCACGGCGCTGGCGCAGGAAGGCACGGGCGCCCACCCCCGGCTTTCGCCAGCGCGTGACGTGACGGTGGTCTATTCCGTCCAGCCCGAGAAAATGCCCCAGCCGGTACAGGCCATCGTGCAGTTCAAGGCTGAGGGCGACAAGCTTCGCATCGATTCGCCCGACCATGCAGGTTCGACCATTCTCGATCGTCCCGCCCAGCGCGTGACGCTGATCATGCATAAGCAGCGCGTCTATACGAGTTTTGCCCCCAAGCATGGCCTGCGCAACCCGTTCATGCTCGACATGTCCATGCAATATGCGCCGGATGGTACCGCAACGGTGGCCGGGCTTGTCTGCAACAAGTGGACCATCACGACGACCCACGGCAAAGCGGCAGCCTGCGTGACCGAGGACGGCGTTATCCTGAGCGAGGAAGGCGTGGATGCAGACGGGCTGCATGGCAAGCTTGAAGCCCAGAAGGTGACTTACGGCCCGGTTGCCGATACCCAGTTCCAGCCGCCTGCCGATTATCAGCAGATCACGGCGCAGATGCCCATTCCGCATGGCGCTGGCCCGCAGAGCTCTGCGGCGCCCAGATGAGCCAACAATCGCTCAAGGTCAGCCTGCGTGATAGAGCACCCGCCGCGCTACGCAGGGCGGTGCTGGCTACCCTCTCTGCTGGTGCGCTCGGTCTGAGCGGCCATTTCGGCATGGCGCACGCTCAAGACGTGCAGGCAACGCCTTATGTCACACCTCGTGTGGATGTGGACGTCACCTACGAAGCCACGGGGCCCGATGGTCAGGCCTATCGCCAGCGCATGCGCTGGAACGCTGCCCATTGGCAGCAGCGTCTCGATATGGAGACGACCGGGCTCATCATGCTGACGGATTACAAGGCACATCGTCTTTCCGTGATCGATACGCGTACGAAAACCTACACGGTCTCCGGTGCACCGGATGCGCAGTTCGCGCCGCCAGGCACTCCGGCTGCCGGTCACTGGCAGCGCGGGACGCAGGATCGTGTCGCGGGGCAGGGATGCACACACTGGACCACCACGGACACAGATGGTCAGGTCGGCGATTTCTGCTACGATGACAACGGCGTCCTGTTATCCGCGAGCCATAACGGTCTGGAGGTGATCAAGGCGCTTTCCTACGCGATGACTGCCCAAGGGCCAGAAATCTTCAGGGAGCCGGAAGGCTTCCATGAGGCCAAACCCATACAGGTTGATCATCAGTAGGGGGAAGCGAACTGTACCTCTTGTTACGGGACGACCTGCCTGCGTGCCCCAGGATGCCGCTGGGTTTCAGAGGCTCCGGCCTCCGGGTGGGCCCAATCAGATCACCAGCGATGGCGATACCCAAACGGGCTGGTCATCCGCCGCTCTGACCGGCAGATAAAGCGCAAAAAAGGGGCAGCCTCGTAGGCAAGCCCCTTTTTTGTTACGGCCATGCCCGCCACGGGATCCATCAATGCGTCTGCGCGATTATGTTACATTCTAGCCCGGTTTTGGTCCTGTTTGGTCCCAAAATCGACACCATATGGATGGTATAAACTGGATATCGGATCGGCCACTCGTTTCAGGCCGATCTGACGAGGAGGTTTCTTCATGCGTCAAATCCTGAAAATTGGCCTTGCGGCTCTGCCCCTGATCGGCCTCATGGGAGGCGCTCCACTGGCACAGGCTCATCCCGGCCCAGGCTGGGGTGGTCCCGGCTGGCACGGCGGCGGTGGCTGGCGCGGTGGCGGCTGGCGCGGTGATCGCGGCTGGCATCGCGGCGGTAATGCCTTCGTTGGCGGCCTCGTTGGCGGTCTTGTCGGTGGTGCCGTAATCGGCGCGATTGCACGGCCCTATGTGGCACCGCCGCCACCCCCGGTGGTCTATGCGCCGCCCCCGCCGCCGGTTGTGTATCAGCCGCCTCCGCGGGTGGTTTACCCGCCGCCGGTTGCAGTTTATCCGTCTTATCCCGCCTATCCGGCATACTGAGTTCAAAGGCTAAGCATCCATCATGGTCTCCATTGGTGACAGGGCCCCCGCTTTCTCCTTGCCTGATGCAACTGGTCAGGTTGTCGAAAGCGAAGCCCTGAATGGGCAGCCTTATCTGCTGTATTTCTATCCGAAGGCCGATACACCCGGTTGCACGACCCAGGCTTGCGACCTGCGCGATCAAAAGCAGACGCTCAGTTCGCTTGGTCTTCGTGTGATCGGGGTCAGCCCCGATCCGGTTGAAAAGCTTGAACGCTTCGCCCGGAAATACGGGCTGGATTTCACGCTGGTCAGCGATGCGGACCACAAGCTTGCCGACGAGTACGGCACGTGGGTTGAGAAAACCATGTATGGCAAGACCTATTTCGGCATGGAACGCAGCTCGTTCCTGGTCGATGCCGAGGGTGTCATCCGGGCCCTCTGGCGCAAGGTCAAGCCAGCAGAGCATGTGGCGCTGGTGACTGAAGCCGCCGCTGAACTGTAGCGTTTTTCGGATATAGTGCCGCACGATCCCTTCCATCGTGCGTCCTGGCGGGCGTTCCGTCTCGGGACGCTCATTGTTGTAACGCCGGTCGCCATCATTGCGGTGGCTGGGCTGGCACTTCTGTGGCGTTTGTCGCTTGGCCCGCTGGATGTCACAGCCGTCGCCTCACGCTTTGCGCCCGTAGCAATCCAGGCCAGTAATGAGACGGGCCACCCCGCCGGCAGGTTGAGCTGGGGGCGTCTGTTCCTGAGCTGGCAGCCCGGCCTGCGTCATGTTCATCCTGAACTTGTGCTCAAGGCGCAGGATCTGCGTATTCTGCGCAAGGATGGCAGCGCAACGCTGGCCCTGTCGCAGGTCGACCTGGCCTTGCGCATGAGGCCTTTGCTACGCGGGCGTGTCGAGCCCACACGTCTTGCCGCACAATCGGGACGGATTATCCTCGACCGTCATGAAGACGGATCGATCGATCTGGATTGGCCTGACGCGCGACATCGCAAAAACGCCGCTAATCCACTTTCACTCGACCATTTTGCGGCACTCGACCTGACTGCTGTTGCGGTGCAGCTTCGCCACGCGCTGTCACCCAATGGTATGGGAGCCTATGCCGATCGTGCCGATGCCACGCTGCTTCTTGAAAAGGTCGCGCTGCATCACGATCCACGGACAGCCGATTATGCATGGACCGGGTTGGTCGAGGGCAAGGTGGGCCCGGGTCATGAACCGCCGATCAGCTTAAGCGCCGCGAGTGCACCCGTGGCGGAGGGGCTTTCGTGGCGCGTGACAGTCACCCCTTTCACCCCCGATGTGCTGCGCGGTTTCGTTCCCTATGCCGGTGATTGGCATGTGCCGGTCGGATTGCAGGCCTTTTTTCTGGTCAGGGGCAGCACAGGAACGCCACACCTTTCTGGCGCTGGGCCACTTCAGGATATCCCGGTCACGCAAGGGCAGGTCGCCCTCTCTCTCGGCAAGGGCAAAGTCGATCAGTCAGGAGGCGACCCTCTGAACGTGGAGTCGGGTCATGTCTCCGCCCATATCGCCCTGCCTGCGGGGCGCCTTGTCGTCGACAGGAGCGAGGCCGCTATCGCGCTCGTCGATGATGCAGGCAGAACCGACACATTCCAGGCGCAGGGCCATCTTGAGGCAGACTCGCTTCGCTCTGCCCGGCAGATTTCAGGGGGAGTTTCCCTCACGGCGACGCCGCTCGATGTGCCCCATCTGGGTTCCATCTGGCCACGCTTCCTGATGAAGGGCGCGCGCCGCTGGGTCACCAATAATCTGAGCGCCGGTACGACAGATTCGCTGCATCTCGATGCCGTTCTCGGCAGTGACGCGGGCTGGGACCAGCTACGCCCCCGTAAAACCGATGCGTCCCTGACCATCGAGCATGCAACCGTGAACTGGCTTCGGCCCGTGCCGCCCGCACGTGATGTCGCCGCGCGTTTCAGCTTTGCTGCCCCGGATGTCCTTCGCATCGACTTTCTGCATGGCACCCAGCCCGCATCCGATGCGGCCCATGCCGGTCTCATCCATCTCGATGGTGGGTCGATGTTGATCAGCGATCTTTTTGCCCATGATCAGACCGGCACGATAGCGCTCGATCTCTCCTGCGATCTGGGGGCCTGTGCCACCCTGCTTGCCCATCCAAGGCTGCATCTGCTCTCGCGGCATCCACTGCCGTTTACGCATCCAGCAGGTGCGGTGAAAGTGAGCGAAACCATCACGCTGCCGCTTTCGTCGCATATCGAGAATGACCAGATCCACGTCAATGCACGGGCGCGGTTTGACCACGTCACCCTTGGCAATGTTGTTCTGGGGCGGGAGCTTACCGAGGCGTCGGGCAATCTGGAGGCGACTGAAAAGAAGCTCGCGCTTCAGGGGCACGGTTTGCTCGATGGTGTGCCGACCGATGCCACGCTGAACGAGAATTTCCTGAGTCGCTCAGGCGGGCTGCGCGAGACTGTTCATGCCGTATCGATTTTCGATGAACAGGCCCTGAACAAGGCGCATATAGCCAATAACGGCCTGTTTCAGGGCACGGCGCAGCTCGTCTCTGACTATCATGCGGCATTCGATGGCCATGCCAATCTGGACCTTGCACTTGATCTCACCCAGGCAGCCCTGACGATTCCCGTCTGGAGCAAAGCGGCTGGTATCGCGACCACGGCTTCTGCCCATATCGGCCTGCGCGATGGCAAGATGGTTGCACTCGATCGCATCAGTGCCGAGGGGCCAGACCTGCATGTCGAGGGCGACAGCCGACTGGTTGAGGGGCAGGTCCAGGCCATCAATCTGAACGGATTCATGATTGGCCGCTCCAACGGGGATGCAGTGATCGAACTGCCGGCACAGGCCGATGCAGCGATTGCCGTGCGTATCCATGCGCAGGACCTCGATATCGCGACTTTGCTGCACCGCGACGATGCAAAGCCCGGGGAGGGGCAGGGCGGCAGTGCGGTGACCGGCAGCGCATCGAGCGGCCCTGCTGAGAGCGCGTCAGGCAAAAGTACGGCGCCAGCAGGTCAGGACTGGACTGTCGATATTGCAACCGACCGCCTGTTCTACAACGCGCAGAAATTTCTGGGAGGTGTGACCGCGCATCTGGAGCATCGCCATGATCGGCTGGACCGTGCCCGGTTCACAGCGGTCAGGCCCGTTGGCGTGGCGTTCGATCTTGCCCCGCATGAGGCCGGGCGTCAGCTCATGCTCCGTATTGATAATCTCGGTCGGCTTCTGAACGAAACCGGTATGACGGATCGTCTTGAGGGCGGGCGTGCGCAGATTTCCGGTCAGGTTGGAGACGGCGATACGGGGCGCGTTCCGCCTTTCAAAGGGATGATTTCTGTCTCACCCTTTGCGTTCAGGCAGCCACCAGCGGCACTGACAGCGGCTACCCATCTTTCTGTTTTCAACTGGTCTCAGGCCAGCCATGACCGGTTTGAGGTTCAGCATCTTCATCTGCCGATCAGGGTGCGGGATGACGTCATGACCATTCATGAGGGGCATCTTGGCAACCCGGCGCTCGGGGCCACGCTGGAAGGCAAGATCGATCTCGACAAGGGCGGGCTCGATCTGCGCGGGACAGTCGTGCCTATTTTTGGTCTTAACGCGGCACCGGGGCGGCTGCCGAATGTGGGCAAGTTGTTCTCGCCGGAAAAAGGGGGTGGCTTTCTTGCCGCGACCTTTACGGTCAAGGGGACGGCGGGAAATCCGGATCTGTCGATCAATCCATTCGCCATGCTTTTACCCGGCGTCATGCGTCAACTCGCCAAATAGGGCACCCTGTACCGGCCTGACCAAGGGTATATTTGCCCCGGTGATTGGCCTTGCGTAGAGAATAGCCCGTAATCGTTCCGACGCATGATGGATCTGAAGCATCTGTTCTGTGCGACGTTCGGCCGCTTGTGCACGTTCCTGCATAGGCTGGCGGTGGCGCGATAAGATACGTGGTAAGTCGAATAGAGCAGGATTGCAGGAAAGAAGAGGCCAGCGCGATGCAGGATGATGGAAATGCAGATCTGTTCGGCACGCCTTCCCCTCGCAAGGAAGCCGCGCGCTACGGGCGCCCTGCGGCACATTCTGCACCGATGATGCCTCCAGCTTCGCAAACGGGCACCTCGTCCACGTCCATGCCGACGTCGCGACAGACGCAGCCGCTGGCGGACAGGCTGCGCCCCTCCACGCTGGCGGAGGTCGTCGGTCAGGATCATCTTCTGGGCCCCAAAGGGCTGATCAGCCAGATGCTTAGCCGCAACACGCTGCCAAGCCTCATCCTGTGGGGCGGACCGGGATGCGGCAAGACCACGATTGCGCGGCTGCTTGCCCGTGAGGCCAAGCTCAGATTCGAGCAGATATCAGCCGTTTTCTCGGGCGTGGCTGATCTCAAGAAGGCTTTCGAAACCGCCTCGCGCTTCCAGCAGGAGACAGGGCGAGGGACGTTACTCTTCGTTGACGAGATCCATCGCTTCAACCGCGCCCAGCAGGATGGCTTTTTGCCTTATGTCGAGCGTGGGACCGTCATTCTGATCGGTGCGACAACGGAAAATCCGTCATTCGCCCTCAACGGCGCGCTTCTGTCGCGCTGTCAGGTGATGGTGCTCAACCGGCTGGACGATAACGGGCTCGAGAAGCTGCTCCAGCGTGCCGAAGCCCTGTCCGACACAGCGCTGCCACTCACCGCAGAGGCACGTGCTGCCTTGCGTGCCATGGCAGATGGCGATGGGCGCTATCTGCTTAATCTGGTCGAACAGATACAGGCCCTGCCGGCCGGGGAGCTGCTTGATACGGCGGGGCTGGCCGGTGTGGTGGCCCGTCGGGCGGTGCTTTACGACAAGGATCGCGAGGAACATTACAACCTGATTTCGGCGCTGCATAAATCGCTGCGCGGATCAGACCCCGATGCGGGACTCTACTGGTTTGCCCGGATGCTCGAAGGCGGAGAAGACCCTCGCTATATCGCCCGCCGCCTGACGCGCTTTGCCGCAGAGGATGTGGGCATGGCTGATCCCACAGCGCTTCCGCTGGCCGTGGCAGCGTGGGAAACATATGAGCGTCTCGGCAGCCCCGAGGGCGAACTGGCTTTAGCGCAACTGGTCGTGCATCTGGCTACGGCACCAAAATCGAACGCCGTCTATCGTGCTTATAACCAGGCCCGCAAATTGGCCCGTGAAACGGGCAGCCTCGGACCGCCACACCATATACGCAACGCCCCTACCAAGCTGATGCAGTCGATCGGCTACGGCAAGGGCTATGAATATGACCATGATACGGAGGAAGGATTTTCGGGTCAGAACTACTTCCCCGATGAAATGGCACGCGTGTCACTCTATCAGCCCACCGATCGTGGTCGGGAAAGCGAAATCAGAAAAAATCTGGACAGGCAGGCCGCAATACGGGCAAGCCGTCGCCCATGAGTGTTACGACCCGTATTGTCAGTGAAGATGAGGCCGATATGCGCCTCGATCGCTGGTTCCGCCGCCATTATCCCGACCTCACCCAGGGGGCACTGCAAAAGCTGTGCCGCACAGGGCAGGTGCGTCTTGATGGCAAGCGCGTGACTGGTGCAAGCCGTCTTGCCCCCGGCCAGAGCCTGCGCATACCGCCTTTGCCTGCTCCAATGGCGGCGCAGCCCGACCGCCCCGCCCCGCTCGACCCGCAGCTTGCCCGCGAGATCGAGCGCATGGTGGTCTATCGTGACGATCAGGTGATCGTGCTCGACAAGCCATCCGGCCTGCCCACGCAGGGTGGACCCGGTATTACCAAGCATATCGACATGATGCTCGATGGTTTGCGTGGTGATCTGCCCGACCGGCCGCGCCTTGTGCATCGCATCGACCGCGATACGTCCGGCCTGTTGCTGGTTGCCCGGACACCGGGTGTTGCCGCCAAGCTGGCCGCAGCCTTTCGCGGGCGCGATGTGGACAAGACCTACTGGGCGATTGTCGTCGGGCGCCCCATGCCCGGCTCAGGCGTGATCGATCAGCCGCTCGCAAAACTTGGGGCCGGAAACGGAGCCCTCATGATTGCCGCTACGCGTGATGACGAAGACGCTGTGGTGGCCAAGACCGATTATGAGGTGGTCGATGCGGCGGGCAAACGCCTTTCATGGCTTGCGCTCAAGCCCCTCACAGGCCGCACCCATCAGCTACGTGTGCATTGCGAAACCCTCGGCACGCCTATTCTTGGCGACCCGAAATATGGTGGCAAGGCCGCGCATATGGAGGGTTTTATCGACAGGTTGCATCTTCATGCGCGTGCGCTGGAGTTTCCGCATCCTGCCGGTGGGCGCCTGCGCGTAGCGGCCCCATTGCCGCCCCATATGCGTGACACATTCAAGGATCTCGGCTTTACCGCCGGTGAGACGCCGCGCCCCGAACGGATCGGGGGCAAGACCGGCAGGAAATGACCAAGGAACTCGTCAAATGAAACGTCTGACTGCGGCGCTCATCGTCATTCTGGTGGTGGCGGCAGGCCTGGCCGTGACGGCCCATATCCTGATCGATCGTTCATCGCTGAAGGAGGATGTGATTGCCGCGGTCAAGCGACAGACCGGCCGTGATCTCGCAATGGCGCGTTTCTCGGTGGGGGTTCTGCCCTGGCCTTCCTTCAGCGCCTATCAGGTGACGCTGTCTGACGAGGGGGGCGACGGCGTGACGCCGATGCTGCGCGCACGCGACATCCGCGCGTCGATCGCGCTCATTCCGTTGCTTTGGCGTGAGATCCGTCTCGAAAACCTGACGGTGATGCGCGGTGCGGCAATCCTGCATCGCAACGAATCCGGGCAGGCAAACTGGGTCTTTCACCCACTGACGGCCAAAACCGGTTCCCCGTCGGGACACGTGTCTCACCCGCAAGCCCGATGGAAGCTGCAGATTGGCTCTGCCAAACTCGACAATATGGCGATCTCCCTCGATGACAGACAGGGTCACCACAGCGGTGCCATGACTGTAGAGCGCGCCGAATTCGACGGTCTTTCTTCCTCGGCTCCCTATCTCGATATTCACGGGCGTCGTGGAGATGTCCCGTTTCGCGTCAATGGCCATATCGGCCCGCTCTCGCTGTTTCAGGGGGGTAACCCTCCCTGGGCGGTCAGTCTGGGCGCGACACTGGGCAGGGACGGCAAACAGCAGGACTGGCTGAATTTCGATGGTCAGATCACTGATATGCGCCATCTCCACGGTTTTTCGGGCGTATTGCGTGGTGAACTGGCCTCGCTCAAAGATGTCGAATCCCTCTTCCCGAACGCCAATCTGCCCGATGTGAAAGGGCTGGGGGGCGAGATCGGGGTGTTCGATGCAGATCCACAAGCCGAAGACAGCGGGCTCGACTTCTCGCGGCTGGGTGTGAACCATGTGCATCTGCATGCCGATTCCATACCGTCATGGCATGGGCTGACTTCCAGCGCGGTTCATGCCGATGCCGACACGCTCTCCTCGGCCCTGACGGTGAGTGGCGTCGTCAATGGTGCGCTGATCAGCGAACTGGCACCGGGCCTCGCCCTGCAGGGACGTTTGGGCACCCTGGCGCAGGCTGGTTCGGCCTGGCAGTCCGGACTCGCAACGCCGCTCCCGGTGGCGGTGGATCTGCGGGATGTGTCCAAGATTGGGACTGGTTCCGGGCTTACGGCCCATCTTTCCGGTCAGATCGGCGCGGATGACTCCACGCTCGCTCTGGAAGGGCAGGCACGCACGCTCAATGTCATGCAGGCGGCACTGCACGATGTGGCGTTCAAGGGGGAGGTGCAGCGCGACACGTCCGGATCCATTCAGATCAAGGGGCTGAGCTTCACAAGCCATGAGGCGACGGGCGTGATGGATGCCTTGGTGAAGGCGCCTCTGCCATCTGCCATCGACGGAAAGCTCCAGTTTTCAGCGCTTGATCTCGACGCCCTCAAGGGGCTGTGGCTGGGTCGACGCGATGAGGGAGCCGGGACAGCAGCGCAAGCCCCTGTGCCAGCCGGCCCAGGGGCCCCGGGAAATTCGTCTTCCGCGTCCACAGCGACCTCGCCTGCACAGACGCCAATTGCGGGTCTAATCGGCGTAGCCGGCAACAGTGCTGCAGCGCCTCAGCCTGCAGCCAAGAAAGGCTCGCCTACCAGCACTGTGGGCGATACCGACAGCACGACCGGCTTGCAGCGCTTCATTGACCAGGGGCAGGCATCGATCGATGTTTCTGCCGCAAAACTGCGCTTCAATGGTGCAGATTATAGCGACGTCTCCGGGCATATCGCCTTGAACAGCGCCAAGCTGGCCATCGAGTCGATCAAAGGGGCGGGCAATGGCATGACGCTTGCCGGGCGTGCCGTTTACGACCGGAGTGTGTCTCCTGCCTCTGTCAGTGTCGTTTTCTCTCCGGTACTCTTCCCGGCCACGCTGGCGCAGACCCTGCTGTCCATGCCGGACGTGTTTCATGGGCCGTTGATGCTGGTGGGTGAACTCGATGCACGGGGTGAGACACGCGCAGCGATGCGCGACACCCTGCGGGGGCATCTGGGCCTTTCCATGGTGGGTGGCACGATCGATACCAGCAGGCTTGGGGCCTATCTGGGCGATGCGGCGCGCTCGCTGCTCTCGCATCGTGAACTGCCGGTGCGCTGCCTTGGGCTTCACGCCCGGTTCGAGGGAGGGCAGGCCCAGCTCGATACGATCGGTATGGAGGCTGGTGCGCTTACCCTGTCTGGCCACGGTGTTTACGGTCTCGCTGACGAAATGCTTGATTTGCATCTGGTGCCGCGTATCGGCTTTGGCGGCACCGGGGCCTCAACTCCGGTACTGGTCAAGGGAACGCTCGATGCACCCAAGGCAAGCCAGGAGGCAAACGTAGGGGGGCGGTTCCAGCTGACAATCGGCGGCAGCCAGCCCGATACCTGTCCCGATATCCTCTCCGCCGCGCGTGAGAATATGTCAGGTGAAGCAGCACCTGAGCGCAAGAAGCATTCGCAGGCCTCTGAATTGCTGCATGGTTTGGGGATATTGCATTGAGTCAGACGATCAAACGTTTCTGGAAGGCCGTCGAGGTCGCAGCGTATGGGCCCGATGGGCATTACGCCGTCATGCTTGACGGGCGTCCTTTCAGACTGCCCGGTGGAAATTCGCTGACCACATCCTCTGCAAGGCTGGCTGATGCTATTGCTGCCGAGTGGCGGGCCATCCCTGAAGGGGAGGCCTTTCGAACCGCAGATCTGCCTATGACGCAGATGGCTGGTACGGAAATCGAGCGTGTCCGGCCTGACCGCGAGCAGATCATTGGTGGCCTTAGCGCCTATGGTGAAAACGATCTGCTTTGTTACCGGGCTGTCGGGTCTCTTGGCCGGGAGCAGGACGCTCTGTTTGATCCGGTTCTGGCCCTGTTTGGCAGTAGGCATGGTGTTGTGCCTCAGGTCACGCGCAGTCTTCTGCCGCTCTCCATCGCTCCTGAGCTTCAGAAGGCTTATGGGGCCGCCCTTGAGCGTATGGATGACGCAGCCCTGACTTGTGCCGCAATCTGCGCACCTGCAACGGGAAGCCTGATTCTGGCGATTGGTCTGGTCGAGGGATGGGTGGACGCTGCTTCGGCACGGCTGATGGCCAGTGTCGAGGAGCGGCACCAGATGGCGCAATGGGGCGAGGATGATGCGCTGATGCAGGAGATTGATCGCAACGCGGCAGATGTGGAAATTGCGTTACGGTATCTGGAGCTTTCTTACGGAGCTGAGACGAATCAGGCATGATTTTGCCATGATCGGCCTTTAACCCTTGCCTTCAGTGGTCATCACACTCGGTGACCATTGGTTACTCGACCCGCTCTTCGCGATTTATTAGAGGGTTGTCAGGTAATCAGAAGAATTTGTGCAAGGATCAGGTATGTCTTCTCGTATTCAGGCCGTACTGGATGAGAACGCCGCTGCTGCAAATCTCATCCGTCGTATTCCGTTCAAGGTGCGCTCTGCCCATTTCGTGGCACGTTGCGTCCAGAATGTCTGGCTGCTCCTTGCGGCAACCCCGGTCATTGTTGTGATCTGCGCCATCAAAGGCTGAGTTTCGCTCATCCGGCCTTCGCCGGGAGGCAAGATCGCACGGTATGAGCCGTCCAACGGCGCAGCTCTTGCCGCCCTTGCTGCACAGCAACGAAAAAGCCCGACGCAATGGCCGGGCTTTCTGCTTTTATACGCTCTGTATTTCGCTCAGGGAACGAGTACTGTGGCGACAGCCGTGGCGGCAATGCCCTCTTCGCGGCCCGTGAAGCCAAGGCGCTCGGAGGTGGTTGCCTTGACCGAGATGCGGTCAACATCGACCTGAAGCAGCGAAGCAAGGCGTTCGCGCATAGCCTGAGCGTGAGGGCCGATCTTGGGACGCTCGCAGATGAGCGTTACATCGGCATTGATCAGCATGCCGCCGCGCTGGCGAATACGCTCGCCCGCATGAATTAGGAAACGTGCGGAATCCATATCCTTCCACTCATTATCCGTGGGTGGGAAATGGCGGCCGATATCTCCCTCGGCGAGCGCACCGTAAATGGCGTCGCACAGGGTGTGGATACCGACATCGGCGTCGGAATGGCCCGCCAGCCCGCGATCATGGGGGATGGTGATGCCGCAGAGGATCAGGGGACGGCCGGCCTCGAAGGCATGAACGTCATAGCCCAGCCCCGTGCGCGGGAGTGGGGTCGAGCCGAGCAGTCTTTCGAGACGCACGAGATCCTCCGGTAGGGTCAGTTTGATATTATCTTCAGCGCCCTGGACGAGGGCGACCGGATGACCCGCGGCTTCGAGCAGGGCAGCGTCATCAGTAACGGGCCCCTGATGTGTGCGGTGCAGGTCGAGCAGAAGCGGGAAATGGAAGCCTTGCGGGGTCTGGGCACGCCACAGGGAGTCGCGGCAAACGGTTGTGTCGACCAGGCCGTCGCGACCGCGCTTGAGCGTATCCGCCACGGCAACAGCTGGTATGGCGCCTGGGTGCTTTTCGAGCGCCTTGAGCACGTTCCGTACCACCTCGGCTGGCACGTAGGGGCGTGCGCCATCATGGACCAGAACAAGATCGGGCGGCTCAGGCAGGCGGGCAAGGGCTTCGAGCCCGGCGCGCACGCTGTCCTGACGCTCACGCCCACCTGCGACAGGCGGCAATGTCTCGATCCCGTCGAGGGCCTGCAGCAGCAGCGGGTCATCACCGACCGGCTGGATAAGGGTCACGTGGTCGCGCAGCGCTTCGGCCGCGTGGCGAATGACGGTTTTGCCACCAAGCAGCAGGTACTGCTTTGGCATGGCAGACAGGCCGGTGGCCGGCGCAGCGCTGGCATCAGCGAAGCGGCGACCGGAACCGGCGGCGAGGAGGATGGCAGCAATACGCATGATGTTCAGGGAATGGGGATTTGTCCCTGCCGCGTCAAGCCAAGAAAAAAGGGCCCCGCAGTGACTGCGGAGCCCATGACCTGTGCGTCACACGTAGAGTGTGTTTCAGCGACCGATGTCGCGCAGGCGGATACCCTTGTTCAGCTTGTGCTCGAGAGACTCCAGCGACACGCCACGTGTCTCAGGCACGAAGGCAAGAGTAACGAGAATGAACACTGCATTGAGCGCTGCATACAGCCAGAAGGTGTGTGAGGCGCCCAGTGTGCCAAGCAGCGTCAGGAACGTGGCGCCTACGACCATGTTCGCAATCCAGTTAGTGAAGGTCGAGCAGGCAATACCGAAATCACGACCCTGGAGCGGCTGCACCTCGGCGCAAAGCACCCAGATGAGCGGGCCGGCAGAGAAAGCGAAGCCGGTGATGAAGAGCAGCAGAACCCCGACCGAGAGGTAATGCATCATCGTGCTCGAATCCTGACCGAAGGAAAGCAAGATCGCGAGTGCCCCCATGCCAATGGCCATGATGACGAAGCCGGCGACGAGCATCGGACGACGACCCCAGCGATCGACGAAACCGATGGCGATGAAAGTGGCCAGCATGTTGACCAGACCGACGATGGCCGTGCCCCACATCTGCCCGTCCTGACCGAAGCCGGCCACTTCGAAGATACGCGGCGCGTAATACATGACGATGTTGATGCCGGTGAGCTGCTGGACGATCTGCAGACCAATGCCAAGCATGACGGAGCGACGGAAGTTCGGGTTTTCGAGGAACATCGAAAAGCCGCGCTGCTTCTGTTGCAGGCCTTCCTGGATATCGCGGATTTCGCTCTCTGCTTCGGCACGCGAGGCGCGCAGCGAGGCAAGCGTTTCGAGCGCCTCGGCATGACGGCCACGCAGCATCAGCCAGCGCGGGCTGTCAGGTAGGAAAAGTGAGCCTACAAGAAACACAGCACCCGGAACGGCGACGATACCGAGCATCCAGCGCCATGACCCCGAATAGGCGAACATGGCGTCCGAGATGAAGGCGAGCAAAATCCCGATGGTGATCATGAGCTGATACACCGAAATCAGGCTGCCGCGATGCTGTTCGTCAGCCACTTCCGAAATGTAAAGCGGCGCCACGAAGCTGGCGATACCAATGGCGAGCCCGAGAATCGCACGCGCGACGATCAGTAGAGTGACCGAATGGGCCACGACACAGCAGATGGCGCCAATCACGAAAAGGGCAGCACTGAAGACAAGCGCCTTCTTGCGGCCGAGGCTATAGGAAAGACGCCCGGCAATGAGTGCCCCAAGGGCCGCGCCGAACATCATGGAAGAAACGATCCACTCCTGAGCGGTATCACTGGCCTGAAATTCCTTGGCAATAAAGCCAAGGGCGCCGGAGATGACGCCGATATCGAGACCGAACATCAATCCTGCGACTGCCGCGAGAATTGCAGCAAGCATCATTTTTCCAACCAACGGAAGCTTCGTTTCTACTGGGTTGGACGAGGTAACGTTACTCATATGAGAAGACCTTAGTCGAGAAAGCCGGGGGGCCGGGCCTGCAGAGGAATCGCTGTTGTCACACAAGAAATCCCAAAGTCCGTGTGATCTTTAAGGGTTTGTCACGTTAATTCAAACCAAAATCGTTGTGATCCATATAATGGGTCACCGGCTGGGTCTGGAGCCCGGCCCAAGCGGGGCCGGTCAGGGATGCGTCGTAAGTGGGCGCGGGCTCAAATAGCGACTTAGTTCACATCCAAAAAAAGGAAGTAACCGGGATTGATGGGAATATAACCCATTGTAAGAGATTACCCCTTTCCGGAATCTTGTCGCTATATCGTAAATAAAAAGATAACATAAATACAAGATAAGTAGAGATAAATACAAATTATTCTTATCTGATATAACTCTACCTTAGAGTCATTCCATAACTAGTCGAGACTTGTCAATGAAACGAGTCCATACATTGCTCAAGCAATAAAGCTTTCGCATGTAAATGGATTCTTCTCATGTCTATTCGCATTCACGCTGCAAAAACTTTTTCGGCACTTGCCTTTTCAGGCGCTGTCTTTGGTCTGGTCTCGCTGGCTTCTGCCTCCACGGGGCATGAGCTGCGCGATGGGGTAACTTCCACCTCGAGCCTTGCCTATGCTGGCCCGCGCCCGCCTGCCGGCCAGAAGTGGGATCCGTGTGAGATGCAGGGTGCGTGCGTTGCCGAGAGCAGCGACAGCCTCGCTTATGCTGGCCCGCGCCCGCCTGCCGGCCAGAAGTGGGATCCGTGTGAGATGCAGGGTGCGTGCGTTGCCGAGAGCAGCGACAGCCTTGCCTATGCCGGCCCGCGCCCGCCTGCCGGCCAGAAGTGGGATCCGTGTGAGATGCAGGGTGCGTGCGTTGCCGACAGCAGCGACAGCCTTGCCTATGCCGGCCCGCGCCCGCCTGCCGGCCAGAAGTGGGATCCGTGTGAGATGCAGGGTGCGTGCGTTGCCGACAGCAGCGATAGCCTTGCCTATGCTGGCCCGCGCCCGCCTGCCGGCCAGAAGTGGGATCCGTGTGAGATGCAGGGTGCGTGCGTTGCCGACAGCAGCGATAGCCTTGCCTATGCTGGTCCGCGTCCGCCTGCCGGTCAGAAGTGGGATCCGTGTGAGATGCAAGGCGCGTGTGTGGTCCGCAAGGTCTGAGGTTGCGAGTTTTTAACGACGAAACGCAGCTGTTATATTAGTGTGCTTTCAGAGGGGCACATCCCTGCGTTGAGGAAAAAGACCTGAAACTCGTTTCGAGCATCGATCAAGGTGGGGGAGGCTCAGTGCCGATGGTGCTGGCCTCCTTTTATCATGCCCTGAGCGCGGCTCTGCGTTGGGCTGTGATCGTGTTCCTGCTGCTCTGCAGTTTCGCGAAGATGGCCCTTGCGCGCGACGCCGACCTGCCCATGCAGAGTTTCACGCAGCGTGACGGGGTGGATAGTTCCTATATCTTTGGCCTGGCTCAAGACCACGAGGGCTATCTGTACCTTCTGACCCAGAGATCGCTCTATTTTTTCTCCGGGCAGCGCTTTTATCAGGTCAAGGTTCAGGAAACACCCAATCAGCCTAATTTTGCCGATAGTGTTCGTTTCCTCCCCGATGGCCGGGTTGTGGTTCTCCAGCGCGGAGGGCTCAGGATATCCCAACGCGCGACAAGTAGTCGGGTATCGCCCTTATTGCTGCGTTTCAGGCGCTTGAAGGCCCCCGGCCTGGGACGTATCGAGAATGTCTTTCTCGATGCCGGACGACTGACCGTTGTCGATCCTCATGGTGTGCATCTGTGCGAAACGCCGGAGGACAACATCCTCTCCTGTCAGGCGCCGATGGCTGGCAGCGCGCGAGCGCTTGTCTACCAGATTGGCGATCGTGTTTTCTATCGCGAACCCGGCGGAAACCAGATGCGCGACCTGACGGGGCTTCGGGTCTTCAGGCTTCCCTGGGATGCCGAGATATCCGGTTCACCGAGCAGCCATGCCGATCGCAGCTTTTACGCGTTCGAGCGCTACGCGTTGCTCGTGCCAAATGTCGATGGCACCTTCGCCAGACTGCCGACAGATTGGGTGCTTGATCAGGGAAATCTCGGTGAGCGCCCGAGTTTTGTCGTGGAGACGCCGGATGCGACGGTGTTCTTTGACGGCAATCGCCTGCGATCGTTCAATGGGCAATACTGGACCCTGCCTAATCATGACCTCGGCAGGGAGCAGGATATTCATTTTGCGTATGCTGACCGCAACAGGCAGCTCTGGACTGTTCAGGACTCTGTCGAACTGGTCAAGCTCGTCGGTTGGGGGAGTTGGGAAAACCTTGAACCACAGAGCATACGGTCTGTCTGGTCTGTATTGTCCGGGCCCGAGAGAACACTGCTTCTGACAGATCAGGGACTGTACCAGCTCGACCGGAATGAGCTCGGCGAACGCCTGAGGGAGGGAAATTTCTTCTTTGGGCTGTCTGATGGCGGGTCGGGATACTGGATGCCCGTGGACGATCGCGATCTGCTGCATTGTCTTTTCCAGTCGGGACACTTCGCGTGTGACCGGAAAATGCCAGTGCAGCGAATTCTTGGGCTGGCCCTGTCTTCCAGGGATCATACGCTCTGGATCGCATCCGATGACGGGATGCTGGCTATGCCCGGGGACGGTACGGCCCAGCCAAGCCTTGTTGAAGACGAGAATGGTCAGCCGCTCAGCAAGCCAGCGAGCGCCATAGCGCTCCGTGACGATGGCACCCCTTGGGCAATCATAGGTAATGCCCTTTACAGAAGGGGGGCGAACGGCCGATGGCAGCCGGTACTCACACATTGGGCCAACGGGCATGATTTTTCCCCGTTGACCATGGTTTTTTCGTCCCATGACGATCTCTGGGTCGGGGGCGTGCGTGCGCGCACTGGGCTCGTACATATCCATCTGGATGGCAACCGCATCGGTAGTACCCGTCAGATCGGGGTGGAGTGCACCGGCTCACAGATCATCTTCAGCCTGCTTTGGGACCACCACAGACGACTATGGGTTGGCACCGAAAACGGGCTTGCGGCTTACGATGGGCGGCAATGGATCAGGGTGACGCGGGATGATGGGTTGATTTCCGCAAATATCAATCAGCAGGGTCTGACTGAAGATCCTGACGGGTCCATCTGGATCACCACGACGAGAGGCGTCTCACACCTCCTGCATCCGGAGCATCTTTTCGAACCAACGGACCTCAAGCCTGTCTTTATCGAGGCACGTCTTGGTGAGGGCGTATTGCCGGAACACGCCATCCCTTTCACCCGCGACCCGTTGATCGTGACGCTCGGGACGCTCAATACTGCGCTCGCCTCGACGACCTATTTTCGTTATCGCCTCGAGGGGGTCGATCAGGACTGGGTCACCACAACCACGGGTGACATACGTTACAATTTCGTTCCACCCGGTCATTCAAGGCTGATCGTTCAGGCAATCAATGACAGCCGAAATATCATCTCCCGTCCCATCGTTCTTGAAATCAGGATGGAGCGGCCCTGGTGGATGGCTTGGCCACTCATTGCCCTTTACGTCGTCTCTGTCGTGGTTCTGCCCTACACGCTCAATCGGGTTCGCTTTCGCTATCTTCTCAAGAGACAAAAGCGCCTCGAAGCGCTCGTCGATGAACGAACCGGGGAGATGCGTGCGGCGCAGGCAGCCCTTGAACAGCAGGCTCGCCAGGACGGGCTGACACGACTGATGAATCGCCGCACGGCCGAAGCCAGTGTGCTGCGACTGCTCGAACGCAAGGGACGGCCCGATTATGAAGGATCTCATCGCTCGGTAACGCTTGCCCTTTTCGACGTGGATTATTTTAAATCGATCAACGACACCTTCGGCCATATGATCGGCGATGAAATCCTGGCGGAAATCGGCGCACGTCTGTTGCGAGACAAGCTGCCAGAGGAAATCATTGGTCGCTATGGCGGTGAGGAATTCCTGATCGTCATACAGGGGGATTTTGCCTCCACGCATCGTCGCGTAGAGCTGTTACTGGCCGCCTTGAGTGACCATCCTTTCGAGACAAAGGTTGGTGCTCTGACAATCGGGTGCAGTGCCGGCCTTGCGCGCAGTGTGCCGGAGATCGAGTCACCTCGAGAGGTATGGATGGAAGCCCTCGAAAGGGCTGATCAGGCGCTTTATCGTGCGAAGCTGGAAGGCCGCGGGCGTCTTGTCGTCAGTGAACAAGACCAAGACGATGAGGGCTATCCAGGCTGAAAGCCGGGATGGTGACCTCGAAGCGCTCACCGGTGGCCGGCACGATCATGTGGTACATTCCGCGCATGAAGCCACACGCTGTGGGTAGGGCCACGCCGGATGTATATTCGAAGACTTCCTGTGCGATGAGAATGGGCTGCTCGCCAATCACGCCATCGCCATGAATATGGTCGGTCTTGCCGCGCCCGTCTGTGATTTCCCAGAATCTGGTCAGGAGCTGGATCGTCTCGTTACCGCCATTCTCGATCCGGATATGGTAGGCCCAGGCAAAATGGTGGTCTTCCGGCTGGGATTGGTCCTCAAGCCAGAAAGTGCGCACAGAGACCGTCACCCCCTGGGTTGTGGCCTCGTAGCGAGGCGCAGCTTCCATGGCTTCGGCAAGGCTCGCTTCAGGGTCGGCCACGAGGCGGGGAGGGGCAGGCTTTTGCGACATGCCCGCCTTGTAGGCCGATGAAGCGCCGGAAAGCAATCAGCCTTTGAGCGCAGCAAGCCCTCGCTGAAGATCTGCAATCAGGTCGCTGGCGTCTTCCAGCCCCACCGAGAGACGGATGGCGCCATCCGTAATCCCGAGTTTGGCACGCTCGGCTGCATCGACCTTGGAATGAGTCGTCGTAGCGGGGTGGGTGGCGAGAGACCGGGCATCGCCTAGATTGTTGGAGATCGCAATCAGCCTGAACGCATTGAGGAAGCGGAACGCTGCCTCACGGCCGCCTTCAACTTCAAAAGCGACCAGTGAGCCACCATTGAGCATTTGCTTTTCAACCAGGACGCGCTGTGGATGAGAGGCAAGGCCCGGATAGGCAACACGGGCAATACCCGGCTGGTTCTCAAGGAATTTTGCCACTTCGCTGGCATTGTGAGCCATGGCGTTAACCCGCAGCGGGAGTGTTTCGAGCCCCTTGAGCAGCACCCACGCATTGAACGGGGAGAGGGCGTTGCCTGTATTGCGGGTAAAGGGCTGGAGAACTTCCTCAATCCACTGCTTGCGGCCCAGAACAGCGCCACCAAGAACGCGGCCCTGCCCATCGATATGCTTCGTGCAGGAATACAGAACCACGTCAGCCCCGAGGGCCAGAGGCTTCTGCCCGACCGGTGAGGCAAACACGTTATCGACCATCAGCAACGCGCCTGCCTTGTGGGCGAGGTCGGCAATGCGTTCGATGTCCAGCACGTCGAGCATCGGGTTCGAGGGGCTTTCGATCAGCACGGCACCGGTTGGCTGTGAAAGCGCTGCCTCCCACCCGGCCCAGTCATCACCATCGACGAGAAAAGTCTCGATGCCGTAGCGCGGCAGCAGATTGGTCACGATCCAGTAGCACGAGCCGAACAGGGCGCGGGACGCAACCACACGGTCGCCCTGTTTCAGATGGGACAGCAGGGCGGATGAGACCGCCCCCATGCCACTGGCTGTCACGATGCAGGCCTCGGCTCCTTCCAGCAGGGCAAGGCGTGACTGAAGGGCATCGGTCGTGGGATTACCGAAGCGGGAATACTGGTAATGGGTGACGTCGCCGGTGAATGTGGCGGCTGCCTGCTCGGCGCTGTCATAGACAAACCCCGAGGTGAGGAAGATGGCTTCGCTGGTTTCGCCATGTTCGGTACGGCTGACATCCTCATGCAACAGACGTGTCGAGGGGCCGAAATTATTTTGAGTCATGGGACGGAAACGCTCCAAAATGCACCGTAATCCTTGGGGTGCGATTCTGGCCGTGGAAAACCTGGAGCCAAACTGGTTCCGGGCCTCTTTAGCGCTGTTGTTTAGCCTCGCCGCAATCCGGCCGTTCAAATCGCGAGGGTTCTGCCGCGTGCGGCACCACGGTTGCGACTATGCGCAAAGGCTGTGTCGGTCGTCAACTGGCAGTGGGATGATTGCATCGCGCAGGCGACTGGGATAGAAGGGGCACCGTTGCGGGTGTAGTTCAATGGTAGAACGGCAGCTTCCCAAGCTGCATACGAGGGTTCGATTCCCTTCACCCGCTCCAAGTTCCCGAAAAATTCGGTGCTGAGACTACCCGCGAAGAAGCTTTTTCTTCGGGGTCTCCTCACCCTTGTCCTTGCTGTCTTTGTTCGCCTTTTGCGGTGCCGGCGCCGTGACGGGCGCACCGTCCTGATAGGCTGTTCCATTCCAGGTCCAGCGATCGTTCTTGTCGATCAGCAGATCATGCATGCCGTTGTGACGGCTCGACAAGACAGATATGGCCCCGCTTACCGAGTCGAGCACAAGCTTCCAGCCACCCTTGTGACGCAGATAGACCGAAGTGGAACAGCCCGCCGAACCGCAAAGGCGGGCGGATTGCAGTTGCACGAAAAGTGCCATATCGCCCCGGTCTGTCGAGAGCGGGGCCGAGGCAACCAGAACGACAGGCTGATCATCATGTTTGGCGGCATCGGCCAGATCGCCCGCGCTCAGTTGACGGGCCTCCTGATCGAGATTGGTACCAGGCTGCGCCGTGAGAATGACTGGACGCGGCCCATTGCCTGATGGGGCCGACTTCTGATGCGTCCGGGCCAGGGCAGGTGCTGCCATAAGGCCTGTGATGGCAATACCCGCCAATACCACACGAAAACGCATCGGATTGTCTTTCATTTTGCCCGCACGAATCGCAGGGGCCGTTCTTTCACGCCGGTTTATTACGCATGTCTGAGCGTAACGACCAGTACATCGCGATAGGCCGGGCGGGCGGGGTCGATTGGCTCGACGGGGGTGACCCCGTGGTACACACGATGGTCATCGACCAGAGCCGTGTCGAGGGGGGACTCGAGCGTGAACGAACCGACTTCCTGACGATGATCGTCGTGGATCGTCGTAACGCCGGAGGCGACATTTTCGCGACTGACCATCAGAACGAAAACCCAGTCCACACCATCACGATGCATCCCCTCCGGCGTGGGGCGGCCCTGGCTGCCAGCCTGAGCCTCGATACGGAACTGATGCACTTCCGCATGCCAGCTATCGGGTTGGGTCGAGGCCGGCGTCATACGCAATGCCAGAAGATGGGCGGCATTGAGAATGGAAAGCATGACCGGATGCGAGGCGATGGCGTCCTCGATCGGGCCAAACCAGCGCTCGATCCCACCATTGAGCAGATTGTAATCGCGGCTCTGATAGTGGGGCTGATGACGCTTGCGGTCGATACGCCCACCTGCCAAGGCATAGGTGGCGTAACGCCGTTTGCGATAGCGCCCGCCATCCGCCATGTACCGGTCGAGCCCCAGCCGGTTCCAGCTTTCGGCAAAGCGCTCCCAGTCCTCGAAACCGAAAGACTTGAGGAAGGAGCGCATGTCGGGCCCACGCTCGAAGGCAAAGCCACGCGCCTGCAGCGTGGCGACCATATCATCAAGGCGTTGTGCCTCGGCGGGGGGGAGGGGCTGTGACCGTTGCAGGGGCATGAATTGAGACTACCGTTGATCGGGTGTTATTGGTCCAGACGTGGGCGGGTCGGGTTCAGATGAGCCTTGAGGAAGGCAGCCGTTCCGCGGGCCAGCCCCATGACGCCAATCTGATGCTGACGGAAGATCAGATCATGAAGCCATCTCGGGGCGAGGCCACGCAGGAAGCCGCCACCGAAACTCGTCGAGGCACCAACCATGCCCCACCCGTTATAGTCTCCCAGAGACACGACCGCACCACGGTCGCGGTAAACAAATGTCGAGGGCTCGCGTCCCTGAGCGATGACCGGTATGGCGCGGCCAAGATAGATGCCCTGCTGGCGCGCAACCTGGGCTGTGGCGGGAAGCGGTGCGTCGTTGATACGCGCGCAGTCGCCCAGGGCAAAAATCGACGTATCGCTCGTGGACTGCATGTGATGGTTCACGACAAGCTGGCCGCCACGGGCGATTTCCAGCCCCTCGAACAGTTCGGTTGCAGCACTGGCGCGCACACCGGCAGCCCATACACGCAGCGAGGCCGGGATGACGCGCCCGTCCTTGAGGTGAAACCCTTCCTCATCCACTGAAGTCACCATGGCCTCGGTCAGAACGGACACGCCCAGAGCCTCGAGCTGCTTGCGCGCATCGTTCGAAACGCGCTCGGGGAAGGCGGGGAGAATACGCTTGCCCGTCTCGATCAGGGAGAGGCGCAGCACGTTGCGTCTTGCATCCTTGCCATAACCGGGAGCGAGATCGATGGCGCTGCACAATTCGGCGGCGAGCTGCGTGCCGGTTGCGCCACCGCCGACAATACCGACTTCAAGCTTGCGGTTGCTAGCCGCTGCATCACGGAAAGCTGCCCGGAATTTCTCATGGAACGAGCTTGCATCCGGCAGTGAATCGATAAAGGTGCAATTGGCCATAACGCCCGTAATGCCGAAATCATTCGAGCGCGAGCCAAGTGAGACCACCAGCATGTCGTAGGGTACGATCTCGTCATTCGCGAGGCGTATCTCGTGCTTCTCTCGATCAACGCTGCTCAGCGAACTCTGGATGAAGCGGAAGCCGAAACGGCGGCTGGCCTCCACAAAGGTCGTACAATCCCGCGTTTCCTCACCCGTACCCGCTGCAAATTCGTGCAGCATGGGTTTCCAGTAATGGACGGCGCCCTTGTCGATCAGCGTGGTTTCGATGTTGCGATGGCGGCCGCGACCGAGGGTCATCGCTGTTTCCATCCCGGCAACACCGCCGCCGATGATGACCACGCGAAATCCATTAGCCATGAAGTTTCCTCCGCAGTGTCGTCCGGGCAGGAATTACGACACTGATATGATTGCTCTTGTTGTGAGCGCGTCTCGCTCTCAACTCATAATGTGGGAGCAATCAACGCGGTCGTCCAGACGCGAGATGCGTCGCAGCGATCAAAAAAGGACGACTACGGTACTAAATCAGAAAAGGATGAGGCGCAATGCCGCACGAAGGCACAGAGAACGGACGCAGACGCTGTTGAAGAGAAGTCTGCCCGCTGGATTCGGGAAAGGGAGGGGAGCGCCTAAGCGCTCGGGCTCCAGCGGTCACGCAGAAGAGGATCGCTAGAGCGAAGGCCGCCATGCTGGGCCCGGTTGGCGGGCCCAGCGGTCGTGGTTCAGCTCCGGTAGGAGCCGTTGATGTCGATATAACCGTGGGTAAGATCACAGCTCCAGATCTGTGCGTGGCCATTGGCCAGCCCGAGATCAATCTGGATATCGATGTCCTGACCCTTCATATGGGCCACCACGGGGGTTTCATCATAGCCTTCGACAACCGTTCCCTGTCGGGCGATCCAGACATTGCCGATGGCGACCGAGAGCGTATCGCGATTGGCTGGCTCACCGCTCTTGCCAACAGCCATGACGACGCGGCCCCAGTTCGCGTCCTCACCGGCAATAGCCGTCTTGACCAGCGGGGAGTTGCCAACGGCGAGCGCGATCTTCTTGGCCGATTCGTCCGAGACGGCGCCGCTGACACGCACCGTGAACATCTTCGTTGCCCCTTCACCGTCACGAACGACCATCAGGGCCAGTTCGAGCAGCAGAGAATCGAGGGCTTCACGAAAAGCCGCCAGTGCTGGATCGGTCAGGGACGTGATCTCGTCATGGCCGGCCTGCGCCGTGGCGAAAACCAGCACCATGTCGGACGTTGATGTGTCGGAATCGACCGTAATGGCATTGAAGCTGCGTTCTGTGCCCTCGCGCAGGAGCGATTGCAGCACATCATGGGAAATCGCGGCATCGGTCACCACAAAGCCCAGCATGGTGGCCATGTCGGGTGCGATCATGCCGCTGCCTTTGGCAATGCCCTGCAGGGTGACGGTCTTGCCCCCGATCTCGACCTGCCTCGTGGCAGCCTTGGGGAAGGTGTCGGTGGTCATGATGGCGCGGGCGGCGTCTTCCCAGCCTTCGGGCGAAAGCGCCTCATAGAGCTGAGGCATCGCATCACTGATGCGCTCGGCGTCGAGTGGCTCGCCAATGACGCCGGTCGAAGCAAGAAATACCTCTGTTGCTGGACAATGCACGACACGCGCAGCGGCGGCCGCCGAGATTTGCGTGGCGATCACGCCCGCGCGGCCGGTAAAGACATTGGCATTGCCCGAATTCACCACCAGCGCACGCGCCTTGCCCTGCGCCAGAGCTGCACGGCTCCAGTCGATGGGAGCGCCAGGGCATTTGCTGCGCGTGAACACGCCCGCCGCCGTTGTGCCAGGCACGAACTCCATCATCATGAGGTCAGTGCGATCCTTGTAGCGGATCTGCGCGGCAACAGCGCCCAGCCTGACACCAGCCACCGGCAGAAGGCGCGGCAGGGGTTGGGCGAGGGGGGAGCGGGGGAGGGCTTTTGCCATGATCTGTCTCCGAGCTTTAAACGTCGGAAAGAGGATGCACGGCTTGGGGCTCAGGTCCAGCCCCCCGCCCCGCAATGGGGCGAAAAGACCGGAATTCTGAGTGAAAAGTGAGCGTTAGATGCTCACCTCCATGTGGCGATTACTTCTTCGCCGGGGCTGCAACCGGGGCATCGCTGATGGGCTTGCCCTGGGCGTCGTAGCGCACGATCTTGACCTTCTTCTGCGCGTCATCGACGATCTTGCGCACGTTGTCACGGATCAGCTGCTGACGGATTTCGTCATGCACCTGGTCCAGCGGCGGCACAGGAGCTTCGCGTGAGGCCAGAACCTGAATGACGTGCCAGCCATACTGGGTCTTGACCGGGGTCTGGCTGATCGTGCCGGGCTTCATGGCGAAAGCGGCCTTCGAGAATTCCGGCAGCATGTCGTCTTTCTTGAACCAGCCAAGATCACCGCCGCTTGCGCCCGATCCCTTGTCGGTCGAGAGCTTCTTGGCGAGATCCTCGAACTTTGCGCCCTTGTCGAGCTGTTTGATCACGTCCTTCGCGGTTGCTTCATCGGCCACAAGAATATGGCGGGCATGGATTTCCTGCTCACCCTTCTTGGAGGCGTAATTCGCCTGATAGGCCTGCTTGATGGCGTCTTCCGTCACCAGCGGCGCAACCTTTTCCTGCAGATAGGCATTCTGCAGCGCGTTGTCGGCGGCATCCTGCATCTGGGCCTTCACGTCCGGCTTCTTGTCGAGGCCTTCCTTGAGTGCGTCGATCTGAATGGCCTTCTGGCTGACCAGCTGGTTCAGCAGAATGTTGACCAGCGTGTTCGGCGGCAGCTGGCGCGCCTGCGGGGGCAGGCTGGCAGCAGCGTGCTTGACGTCATCCAGATAGATCTTCTGTCCATTGACAGAGGCAATCAGCGGGTTGGCATCGGCAGGGGCAGCCGGGGCAGCGGCCGGAGCCGCATTCGCCGGGGCGGCAGGGGCAGGGGCTGCGAAAGCCGGAGCCGCCAGAGTCGTGCCGGAGATGAGAGCGGCGCAGAAAAGGGCCGGGCGGGTAAGCCGCATGGAGAAATAACCTCGAAAAACTCGTGGAACTTTGTCCAGCATGGCGCAGGCTTGGGCGCTCGGCAAGGCCGACAGGGGCGCGATATCGGGTTTTGATAGCGCTCTGCATGAAGAAAACGTGCGTTGCGGGGCTTTGAGCAACGCTGAACGCCATGCTGCTCGGTTGACCGGGGCAAGGGCGCGCCTTATCTCATTTCCCGCGTGGACAATCCCGATCCGGCTTCGGCGGATGTTTCGCGTGACCGCCTTGACCGATCGCCGCCTCTCAACCGGGCGAATTCATCGGTGCAGGCGGGTCGGGATGATCCGCACTCCAGTTCGCGGTCCTGCTTCTAGCGGACCAGTTCGCCAGAAGGACAGTCATGTTCGCTCGTATTGCCCGCGCCATGTTCGGCACCGCCAATGATCGCTCACTGAAGGGCTATCAGAAGCGCCTGCCTGAAATCAACGCGCTTGAGCCTGCCATTCAGGCTCTCGACGATGATGCACTGCGCGCAAAGACCGAGGAATTCAAGGGCCGTATCGCCGGAGGTGAGAGCCTCGACAAGATCATGCCTGAGGCCTTCGCCGTGTGCCGCGAGGCATCGCGCCGTGTGCTCGGCATGCGTCATTTCGACGTTCAGCTCGTGGGCGGCATGGTGCTTCATTCCGGCCGTATCGCTGAGATGCGCACGGGTGAGGGCAAAACGCTGGTGGCGACGCTTGCTGTCTATCTCAGTGCGCTGGCCGGTAAGGGCGTGCACGTCGTGACGGTGAACGACTATCTTGCCAAGCGCGATGCCGAGGAGATGAGCAAGCTCTACAGCTTCCTCGGCCTGACCACGGGCGTGATCATTCCCAATCTGTCGGACGATGAGCGCCGCGCTGCCTATGGGTCGGACATCACCTACGGCACGAACAACGAATTCGGCTTCGATTATCTGCGCGACAACATGAAATACACGCTGGAAGAAATGGTCCAGCGTCCTTTCTATCATGCGATCGTCGATGAGGTGGATTCCATCCTGATCGATGAGGCGCGTACACCGCTCATCATCTCCGGCCCTGCTGATGACAGTTCCGAGCTGTATCGCGGGGTGGATGACGTGGTGGTTCAGCTCGTCAAGCATCCCGAGGCCTTCGAGCGGGACGAGAAGCTGCGTACGGTCATCCTGACCGAACAGGGCTCCGACATGGTCGAGGAAATGCTGCGTGAGGCCGGCGTCCTGCATGAGGGCGGCCTTTATGACGTGCACAACATCGCCGTCATGCACCACGTCCAGCAATCCCTGCGTGCCCACACGCTTTTCGCCCGCGATGTCGAATATATCGTCCGTAGCGGCAAGGTGGTCATCATCGACGAGTTCACCGGCCGCATGATGGATGGCCGTCGTTATTCCGACGGGTTGCATCAGGCACTTGAGGCCAAGGAACACGTCGAGATCCAGCCTGAGAACCAGACGCTGGCCTCGATCACCTTCCAGAACTATTTCCGTCTCTATCCCAAGCTTTCGGGCATGACCGGCACGGCCATGACCGAAGCTGACGAGTTTGCCGAGATCTACAAGCTCGATGTGGTCGAGATTCCCACCAATCTCCCCGTCGCGCGCAAGGATACGGATGACGAGGTCTACATCACGGCCCGCGAGAAGTTCGAGGCTGTAGCGAACCTGATTCAGGACGTTGCAAAATCAGGACAGCCGGTGCTGGTGGGGACGACCTCCATCGAAAAGAGCGAGCATCTTTCCAACCTGCTCAGCTCCAAGAAAATCCCTCATTCCGTACTGAACGCCCGCTTCCATGAAATGGAATCGCAGATCGTGGCACAGGCCGGTGCGCCGGGTGCCATCACCATTGCCACCAACATGGCGGGACGTGGTACGGACATCAAACTCGGCGGCAATCTGGATATGCTGATCCGCCAGAGCCTCGAGAAGATCGAGGATGAGGCAGCGCATGAAGCCGAGATCCTCCGTCTGCGTGAGGAAATCGCGGTCAATCATGGCAAGGTCAAGGAGCTTGGCGGCCTGTATGTGATCGGTACCGAGCGCCATGAGAGCCGCCGTATCGACAACCAGCTGCGTGGCCGTTCCGGCCGTCAGGGTGATCCGGGGGCATCACGCTTCTTCCTGTCGCTCGAAGACGACCTGATGCGCATCTATGGCGGCGAGCGCATGGGCGCGTTCTGGACCAAGCTGGGCATGAAGGAAGGCGAGGCCATTGTTCATCCCTGGCTGAACAAGGCGCTTGAGCGTGCCCAGAAGAAGGTTGAAGCGCGCAATTTCGACATGCGCAAGAACGTCCTGAAATACGACGACGTCATGAACGATCAGCGCAAGGAGGTTTATGCCCAGCGCCGTGAATACATGGCGATGGACGATGTATCGGGTATCCTGCAGGAACTGCGCGAGCAGAGCATCGAAGAGATGGTCCATGCCCGCGTGCCCGAGAAGGCCTTTGCCGAACAGTGGGAGAGCGAGGCGCTCGAAGCCGATCTGCTGTCGCTGCTCAACCTGACCCTGCCGATTCGCGATTGGGCGAAGGAAGACGGCATGGATGCCGATCTGATCATCCAGCGTGTGGAAGAGGCTGCTACGCAGGCGCAGGCCGCACGCTCGGCCAATATCGGGCCTGAGATCATGCGTCATATCGAAAAGCAGGTGCTGCTCACCTCGTTTGACGGGGTGTGGAAAGAGCATCTTCACGCGCTTGATCAGCTGCGTCAGGGCATCGGCCTGCGCGCCTACGGTCAGCGTGACCCGCTCAACGAATACAAGCACGAAGCTTTCCAGCTCTTTACCGCCATGCTGGACGACATGCGTATCCGCGCCACCTCGACCATGTCGCGCATCGAGGTGGTCCAGCAGGCCGATCCGTTCCCCGGTTTCGATGGTCATGCCGGTTTCGAGGGGCAGCAGATCTTTGCGTCCTCCGATGAGGGGGCCTCATCGGCCGGGCTTGAGCCGCGGCAGGTAGGCATGCAGCCGGGCGGGATGTTCCAGGCCCCGTCAGGCATGGGCATGAATGTGCCCGAGGCCGAGGGTAGCTATGCGCAGGAAACCCCGCGCAACGCGCCTTGCCCGTGCGGGTCGGGCAAGAAATTCAAGCATTGTCATGGCCGTCTGGCCTGAAGAAGAACGAACAGTCATACGGTTTAGGAGGCTCTGATGGCCGGTCATTCGCAATTCAAGAACATCATGCATCGCAAAGGTGCGCAGGACGCCAAGCGTGCCAAGCAGTTTGCGAAGATCCTGCGTGAAATCACGGTTGCTGCGCGCTCGGGCCTGCCTGATCCGTCATCCAACCCGCGCCTGCGCGCCGCCATGATTGCGGCCCGTGAAGCCAACATGCCCAAGGACAATGTCGAGCGTGCCATCAAGAAGGCCAGTGGTGCCGGTGGCGGTGAGGATTACGTGGAAGTCCGCTACGAGGGCTATGGCCCGGCGGGTGTTGCCGTGATCGTCGAGGGGCTGACGGATAACCGCAACCGTACCGCGAGCGAAGTGCGTGCTGCGTTCTCCAAGCATGGCGGGTCGATGGGCGAGAGCAACTCCGTGTCCTTCATGTTCCAGCGTCTGGGGGTCGTTACCTACCCGGTTGCCGCGGCTTCCGAGGAAGACATGCTGGATGCGGCCATTGAGGCGGGTGCCGATAATGCCGAGCTCATGGCTGATGGCCACGAGATCACCTGCGCCATGGAAAACCTCTTTGCAGTGCGTGATGCGCTCGAAGCACGTTTTGGCGAGCCAAGCTCGGCCAAGCTTGACTGGCGCCCGGAAAACACCGTGACACTGGATGAGGAAAAGGCACGCTCGGTGCTCAAACTCATCGACGTTCTGGAAGACAATGACGACATCCAGGCCGTCTACGCGAATTTCGACATTCCCGACGACGTTGCCCAGGCACTCGCTGCTTGATCCGTCTGCTCGGTATCGATCCCGGCCTGCGTTTCATGGGCTGGGGGCTGATTGATGTCGAAGGCAACCGGTTGCAGCACGTCGCCTCCGGCGTAATTGCCACGGATGGCGCCGAGTCTGTACCGCTGCGCTTGTGCGAGCTTCATGGTGCCCTGCAGAAGCTGATACGCGATTATCGGCCTGCCGAAGCGGCGGTTGAGGAAACATATGTCAACCGCAACGGAGCTTCGACTCTCAAGCTCGGTTATGCGCGCGGTGTCGCCTTGCTGACGCCGGCCTATGAAGGGCTGCCCGTGGCGGAATACGGCGCCATGATGGTCAAGAAATCCGTTGTCGGCACCGGGGCCGCCACGAAGGAGCAGGTGACCATGATGGTCAAGCGCCTCCTGCCGGGTGCGGTCATTCACAAGGCGGATGCATCCGATGCGCTGGCGGTGGCGATCTGCCACGCCCATCACCGGGAGACGGCGCGGCAGGTCATGTCTGGCAGGCGTATGGCCTGATCGGGCTCGCAGCCTGATTGATAACAAGACAACAGGGCTCGGGGCGGGGTGCCATGACGCGTAAAGTGAGGTGGGCATGATCGGGCTACTGACAGGTATCGTGGTAAGCACGGATACGGATCGCTGTATTCTCGACGTCAATGGCGTGGGCTATCTCGTCTCGGCGTCGAGCCGGACCCTGGCAAATCTGCCTGCGGCCCCTGAAAAGACACGACTGCTCATTGAGACCGTGGTGCGCGAGGACGCAATCCAGCTTTTCGGCTTCCTGACTTCGGATGAGCAGGAATGGTTCCGTCTGCTAACCACCGTTCAGGGTGTCGGGGCCAAGGTGGCGCTGGCCATTCTTTCTGTGGCGACACCGGGCGACCTGGTTCTGTCCATCAGCGCTGGCGACAAGGCGGCGCTGACCCGTGCGGCGGGCGTTGGTGTCCGTCTGGCCGAGCGCATCGTGACAGAGCTCAAAAGCAAGGTGGGCAAAATGCCCGCAGGCGGCGCGACTGCGGTCGGGCGTAGCGTCACGGGCAATGCAGGCTCTGTGGAAAGTGACGCGTTGCAGGCACTGGCCGGTCTCGGTTTCCGCCGCGCCGAGGCCTGGCCTGTGCTCAGTCGCATTCTGGTCGAGCATGAGGGGGCAACGCTGGACAAGGTCATTCGTCTGGCGCTCAAGGATCTGGCGCGATGACGCAAGGCATGGCCCGGTCAAATGAGACCAGCAGCAGGGGAACAGGGGCGAGAGCATGAATGACACGGATAGAGGCCCACTGACCCCCGAGCGTCGTATGGAAGATACCGATCACGGTTTGCGTCCCCAGACGCTCGATGACTTCACTGGGCAGCGGGCCAGCCGCGAAAACCTGTCCGTTTTCATCCAGGCAGCCCGCAGCCGGGGCGAGGCGCTGGACCATGTCCTGCTGCACGGGCCACCGGGCCTCGGCAAGACGACGCTGGCACAGATTGTGGCGCGCGAGCTTGGCGTGGGGTTTCGTGCCACATCGGGTCCGGTGATTCAGCGCGCGGGTGATCTTGCAGCCATTCTGACCAATCTGCAGCCCAATGATGTGCTGTTCATTGACGAGATCCATCGTCTGCAACCTGCCATCGAGGAAGTGCTCTATCCGGCGATGGAGGATTTCCAGCTCGATCTGATTATCGGCGAGGGGCCAGCCGCTCGCTCGGTGCGTATCGATCTGGCGCCTTTTACCCTTGTTGCGGCCACAACGAGGGCAGGCCTGCTTGCGACACCTCTGCGCGACCGTTTCGGTATCCCGCTGAGGCTCGTGTTCTATACGCCTGAGGAACTGCGGCTGATCGTGTCCCGTGGCGCCGCCAAGCTGGGCATGAACCTGACCGAGGAAGGGGCAGAGGAAATCGCGAGGCGCTCGCGTGGGACACCGCGTATTGCGGGCAGGCTCCTGCGTCGTGTGCGTGATTTCGCTGCTGTGGGGGCGCCGCATGACCGGGCGATCACGCGCGTGATGGCTGATGCCGCGCTCACGAGGCTTGAAGTCGATTCGGTCGGGCTGGATGCCATGGACAGGCGCTATCTCAAGCGCATTGCCGAGCATCATCATGGTGGCCCTGTCGGAGTCGAGACCCTGGCTGCGGCGCTGGCTGAGGCGCGTGACACGCTAGAAGATGTGATCGAGCCCTATCTGATTCAGGAAGGGCTTGTGCTGCGCACCTCGCGGGGGCGCATGCTTGGAGAGCGTGGCTGGACCCATCTCGGCCTTGCGGCGCCGGCCTCGGCCAGTGAGGCACAGTTCGATCTGTTGAGGGAGAGCGATGAAGGTTCATAAGATCGGTTATCGTGTCTATTACGAAGATACGGATGCGGGCGGAATTGTTTACCACGCCCGCTATCTGGCCTTTGCCGAGCGGGCACGAACCGAGGCCCTGCGTATGTCAGGCACACCCGTTTCGATGTTGCAGGAAGAAACGGGTCTCGTCTTTGTCGTAACGAAGCTTACGGTGGAGTATCTACGCCCATTACGCCTGGATGACTGGGCAGAGATCACAACCACGATTGAATCTGTTGGCTCTGCACGTTGCCAGTTGCGTCAGATCGTGTCGTGTGGCGACATGCACGCCGCCACGCTGACAGTCGAGCTGGCATGCATCATGCAGAATTCCGGGCGGCCTGCCCGAATTCCGCCGCGATGGCGTGCATCCTTGGAGGCATTGTCGAGCCAGACCTGAGGACAGGCGGCATGTGATGATGCGTGACGATTCGGGATAGGCGCGTATGAGGCATGCACTGTATAGGCGTGACGCAGAACGAAGCCTCAGGAGGTTTTTTTGGATCGAGCGGTAAATGCGGCTGACCTTGGGGCCGCCGCTTCTGGTTTGTCACCGTTGGACTTGTTCCTGCATGCATCCATCGTGGTGCAGCTGGTCATGGTGGGGCTGATCTTGTGCAGCGCCTTCGTCTGGGCCGTGATCATCGAGAAGATCATCCTGATTCGCCGCGTCAATCGCGAAGCGACGGAATTCGAGGATCGTTTCTGGTCTGGCGGCAGCCTGGAGGATCTTTACGATTCCGACGGGGCTAAGCCGCTCCACCCGATGGCTGCCGTCTTTGGTGCGGCCATGGGCGAATGGCGCCGCTCCGCCCGCATCACGGGGATCGATCTGGCGCGCGGTGGTGTGCGTGATCGCGTGGATCGCGCGATCAACATCACGGTCGCCCGTGAAATGGATCGGCTGAGCCGTCGCGTGGTGGCTCTCGCCACGATTGGTCCCGTTGCCCCGTTTGTCGGTCTATTCGGCACGGTGTGGGGCATCATGCATGCCTTCGGCTCGATCGCGGCCATGCACAACACGAACCTCGCTGTTGTGGCTCCCGGTATTTCCGAAGCCCTTTTCGCAACGGCAATTGGCCTCGTCACAGCAATTCCGGCCTATGTGGCTTATAACGTGACCAGCTCTGCCCTTGATCATTTCGCTGAGCGCATGGATGCGTTCGGTACCGAATTTGCCGCGATCCTGTCGCGACAGTCGGAAGAGCGGAGCTAAGACCCATGGGCATGTCTGCAGGGGGCGGCCCCGCACGCGGCCGCAGGCGACGCCCGGCGTCGGAAATCAACGTCACACCGCTGGTGGACGTCATGCTTGTGCTGCTCATCATCTTCATGGTGACAGCCCCCATGATGACGAGCGGCGTGAATGTGGATCTCCCCAAGACCGATGCCAGCCCGCTCAATGCTGATACCAAACCCATAACGGTCTCGATCAAGGCCGATGGTGGGACCTATCTGGGAGATGACCCGGTTTCGGCCGACCAGCTCGTCGCCCAGCTTCAGCAGGCCGCACAGAACGACAGGGAGCATCGCATCTTCGTCCGCGCTGATGCTCATATCAATTACGGACAGGTGATGGACATCATGGGGAAGATTACCTCAGGTGGCTTCACGCACGTGGCGCTGCTCGCCCAGCAGCCCGCCGCGGGCCAGTAACCAGAGGAGAAGCAGCCTTGCTGCGTCCCCGTCGGTCCGATGTCCGGCGCTTCCGCTATGCGCTGGGAGCGTCGGTTGCAGCGCATGCGCTGTTCATCGGCTTCCTTCTCGTGCGGCTGCCCATGAGCAAGCCCCCCGAGCCCCCCGAACCGCCGCCAATCGAGATGGCTTTCGAGGATTCCGGTCCTCCTGCCACGCCGCACAAGGCCGATACGCCAGCACCCAAGCCAGCGCCGGCGCCAGCCCCTACGCCGACAGACGCGCCGCCCGCTCCGACGCCGCCGACTCCTCAGCCTGTGGAGGAGCCGCCACCACCTGCGCCGCCGCCGCCGCCCGTTCCGCCTCCGGCGGAAAGCAAGACGCCGCCTCTGCCTGACGTGAAGACACCGCAGAAGATGGTTGACGACTCGGCCGAGCCTATCAAGGCCTCGCCGCCCAAGCCGTCTCCCCCTTCCGCTTCGAAGCAGGTTGCGCCGCCTTCGCCCCAGACACAGCCAGTGGATAAGCTGCCTGAAACGCCGACCTTCTCGCATATCACGCAACCCAATGCGGCGAAGAAGACCCAGGCGGATTCGCACTCGCTGCTCGCGACACTCGATGCGTTGCGCGCTGACCAGAAGCAGACGCATCCGCCGAAGGCGCGCGCCAACCCGCAGCAGGGCGGGGCGCCCAACGGGGGTGGTGCGCCGAATGGCGACATCACCAACGCGCTGAGTTCTGCCCAGCAGAAGGCGATTGGTGGCTCGGTGCGCCGTTGTTATTCGGAAGATACCGAAGCGCGTAATTATGCCTCATTTAGCGCGCATCTGATCGTGACGATCGATGCGACCGGAGAGGCGAGAATGGCGCGTTTTGCTCCCGACACCCAGGCGAAGGCAGCTTCCGACCCGTCCTATCGGGCGCTGGCCGAGCGTGCACGCGATGCCGTGCTCAGCCCGACCTGCTCGAAACTTCCCATCCCCTCGAACCTTCTGGGCAAGACGCACGAGCTCAAATTCGTGTTCCGCCCCTGAGGTTTTCAGGTTCATGATCCTCCCAGACCGCAAGAGACCCGCATTCATGTCACGCGATACGTTCAGTTTCGACAGGCCCCTGCTGACCGACGACCAGGCGCAGAGCCTCTCCTCCTTGTTCTCACGACGCTCGGTTCTCGGCGCGTCCCTTGCTGCTGGTGGTCTGTTGGCCACGCCGATTGGCGCCTTCGCGCAGAATGCCGCTGGCAATGCGCCCGGCGAGGCGGAGATCACTGTTGATCAGGCCCGTACCGCTCCTATTCCCATCTCCATCCCGTCTTTCGGTCCCGGACTGGGCGAGCAGATCACCAGTGTGGTCTCTGCCGATCTCGACAGTACCGGCCTGTTTACGATCCTGCCCGGCTCCTCTGGCACGCCGGATTTTGCCGCGCTCAAGGCGCAGGGTGCACGTGCCGCTGTCACGGGGAGTGCTGCGGGTTCGAGCAGCACGCGCGTCGAGATGCGTCTGTGGAACGTTCTGACAGGTGAGCAGATCCAGGGCACGGCCTATACGGCTTCAGCTGGCAACTGGCGTCGCATCGCCCATACGATTGCTGACGTGATCTATGAGCGCATGCTGGGTGAGAAGGGCTATTTCGATACGCGCATTGCGTATATCGCCCGTACTGGCCCGCGCCATCACCAGATCACGCGTCTTGCGGTGATGGATCAGGACGGCGCCAACAGCCACATGCTGACCTCGGGTCAATGGCTGACGCTCACACCGCGTTTCAACCCGGTGCGCGACCAGATTGCGTTCATGTCCTACGCCAATAACCGTCCGCGCGTTTATACGTTTGATCTCGGCTCGGGCAGCCAGCGTATGTTGGGTGAATTCGAGGGCATCTCCTTTGCGCCCCGTTTCTCCCCCAATGGCAGCCAGGTTGTGCTCTCTGCAACGCGTGGTGGCGGGTCGGACATTTTCGTTGTCGATCTGGGTTCGGGCTCCAAGCGCCAGATTACTAATTCCGGTGCGATCGATACGAGCCCGTGCTTCAGCCCTGACGGCAGCCAGATCGTGTTCAACTCTGACCGTGGTGGATCGCCGCAGCTCTACATCATGAGCCCTTCGGGCGGCGGCGCGCGTCGTATCTCCTACGGTCATGGCACGTACGGGTCGCCGGTCTGGTCGCCCCGTGGTGATGTGATTGCCTTCACCCGTATTGCCAATGGTCGCTTCTCGCTGGGCGTGATGGGGCCGGACGGAACGGGAGAGCGCATCCTGACCGAGGGCTTTACGGTCGAGAGCCCGACCTTCTGTCCGAATGGTCGCGTTATCGCCTTCTGCCGCCAGTCGGCAGCAGGGGCGGGGGGCGCCGGATTCTCTAGCGGAATCGGCACGATCGATATCACAGGATTCCATGAGCGTCCCGTACGCACCAGCACGGGCGCTTCTGATCCGGCCTGGTCGCCGCTTCAGGGCTGAATTAAGCCGTGAGGCTGTGTCTCTGACGCCGCTTTTTGTGGCGTCGGAGACACTAATTCTGAATTTCTAATGAAATCCACGCGACTTGGTGCGCGATGGTAGTCATGCCGCTTGACCGCGCTTCGCGGGAATGAGTATGGCCGATCTTGGTCGTCGGGATCGGTAAGGCCCAATGGTTATGGTAACCAGCAAGCAAAACGGGAACTCCGACCTTCGTAATTAGTTGTCGTCACGCTTCCTGGTCCCGGATGGGGACTATATTCAGGGTTGGCAAAAATGAATTTCAAGCTTCTCGGTGCGCTTGGCCTTGCAGTCGTTCTGGCTGCATGCTCGGACGAATCAAACAAGGGTGCATCGACCGGTGCAGGCGCAACGGCTCAGGAAACCGGCGCTGCGCCCGGTAGCGAAGCCGATCTGGTCGCCAATGTCGGCGATCGCGTCTTCTTTGACCTGAACCGCAACACGCTCTCCAGCGACGCGCAGGCAACTCTGGACAAGCAGGCAGCATGGCTCGCCCGCTACCCGCAGGTCAGCGTCGAAATCGCTGGTAACTGCGATGACCGTGGCACGGAAGAGTACAACATTGCGCTTGGCCAGCGTCGTGCAAATGCGGCTCGTGACTATCTGGTTGCCAAGGGCGTTGCTCCTTCGCGCATCACTACGATCTCCTACGGCAAGGACCGTCCGACCGCTGATGGTGACGACGAGCAGGCATGGGCTCAGAACCGTAACGCGATCACCTCGGTCAAGTAATCGGTTCGAGGCTGCCGGGTTGTTCGTGGTTCTGACCTGATTTTTCACGTCAGCGCCTCGACAACCTGCCAACTCTGACGATTGATTCTCCTCTGTTTCCTGCAGGGGACGAATTCGGATCTGACGAAACCGGCTGGTGCTTCGGCATCGGCCGGTTTTGTTTTATGGAACGTCTGATTTACAAGTTCTTTTGAGCTATACGGCGAGGGATCATGCGCGGCATGATGCCAGCCATCACGATCTGACCGAAGGATGCGCCATGCGCGGTGCCCGAGTTTCCCGCTTCCTCATTCTCTCAACCGTCGCCGCTGCAACAGGGTTGGGGCTCTCGTCTGCACAGGCTCAGGTCACGAGCCGCGAGGGTATCGCGCTGCAAAACCAGATCCAGCAGCTCTCGCAGCAGCTTCAGCAGGTGCAGTCCAGTGCATCCTCCGTGCCGGTGAGTGGCAATGCCGCACCTGCCGTCAGTTCAGGCAACGGCGATCTCGTTTCCCAGCTTCTGCAGCGCGTCTCGACGCTCGAGAACGAGAACCGGGAGATGCGCGGAGAGCTCGATCAGCTGACCAACCAGGTGCAGACGCAGAATGCGACGCTGACCAAGCAGATTGGCGATATGCAGTTTGCCGCGCAGAATGGAGCCGGTGGCGCTGCCGCAGGCGCTGCATCCAGTGCCGGTGCCGTGACTGCGCCAGCCACTTCCACTGCGCCACCCGCAGCGCCCGCGGATAAACCGGCGACCGCGCTGGATTTGCTCAAATCCGGTCAGGCTGCCCTTAAGAGCCGTGACTATGCCACGGCACAGAGCAACGCCGAGCAGGCGCTGAAACTGGCCAAGACGGCCAATGGGAAGCTCGAATCCCAATTTCTGCTCGCCCAGTCTCTCGCGGGGCAGAAGCAGTATCGCGACTCCGCGGTTGCCTATTACGACGCGTATAATCGCTCCCCCAAGTCCACGCGCGCGCAGGAAGCCCTGCTTGGCGTCTCCGCCTCCATGCTGGCAATGGGCGACAAGAACTCGGCCTGTCAGGCCCTGCAGAAGCTCGATTCCGAGTTTCCTTCGCCCACACCGCGCGTGAAGGCTGCCGTCACAAGCTTCAAGGGCCGTGCCAACTGTCACTGAACGGGCTGATGCCTGAAGATGAAATTGTGGACCGGCCCTCCCATCCGGGTGCAGGGGCCATCGCGGCGGGGGAGTTCGCGGCCCTCATGCAGGGCTTCGGGGCTTTTCCATGTGATGAGCCCCGCTTTCCACTCGGTGTCGCAGTTTCGGGTGGTGCAGATAGTCTCTGTCTCGCCTGGTTGCTGCGACGCTGGCGCCGTTCCCTCAGGGCGTTTGTCGTCGATCATGGGTTGCGGGAAGGCTCCGCAGCCGAGGCTGCGCTGACAGCGTCCAGACTTGAGGCGCTCGATATCCCCGTGAGCGTTCTGTGCATTCAGGCGCTCGATGGCACGCGACGATTGCAGGAGACCGCGAGGGCGGCCCGTTATCAGATCCTTGCCGAGGCCTGCGCCGCCCATGGTATTCTCGATCTTGCATTGGGGCATCATGCCGGCGATCAGGCGGAGACCTTCCTCATGCGCAAAGCGCGTGGCAGCACACCCTATGGTCTTGCTTCCATGGCGCTCAGTCGTGAGACGCCGCATCTGCGCTATCTTCGCCCTCTGCTGTCGATTGCGCCGGAGCGGCTTCGTGCCACACTGCAGGCGCAGGATATAGAATGGGTGGAGGACCCCAGTAACCAGAAACGATGCTTCGAGCGTGTCCGTATACGGCAGTATATGAACGCCGCAACGCGGTGCGAAACGCTGGTTGAGGCAGGTATTTACGGAGCGCTACGCAACAGGCGATCGGAGGCCGCTGCACGTTGGCTCGCCTCGATCCGTCTTGATCCTGCCGGATATGCCGTGATGGCGGCTTTACCCGATGACCCGGCCCTCCTGGGGCAGCTCTGGCAGATGATATCCGGCGCGACTTATCCTCCCTCTCCATCGGACCTAGCCGGATTGATCGCGTCGCCGCGTGCTATGACGCATTCAGGGGGTATCCTGTTTAAGGCAGGGCGGTATGGCGAGGGGTGGATCCTGGCACGCGAGGCAGCGGCGATCCGCGCGCAGTCAGCCTTGTATCAGGGGCTCTGGTGGGACCGGCGATTCAAGGTGCGGGGTGCGCCGATGCAGCCCGGGCTGAGTGTCGGCGCCCTGGGGCCGGAATCACGCCGCTATCGTCACCATCCATTGCCCTCTCGGGTGTTGGCCGCTGTTCCGGCCTTATGGCGAGGCGGCAGCGTCGTGGGTGTACCGACGCTGGGTGAGGGCATTTCACGGGACTGGCCCGGCTTCGAAGTCGCGTTCGAGCCTGCCGTGAGCCTGAGTGACCGGTCAAGATGGCCAGATTACCGGGAAACCGTGAAAACTTGATCGTCAGGGGGTGGGAACGTCCCCTCAAATGCTTATGTTATGAAAAAGATCAGCGCTGTTGTCGGTTCAGGGCAGCAGACGGGGCTACCGACGCCGACGTCTCTCCTCTGGAGGCACGCCGGCCGCATGGCCTGGCACCTGTTATTTGGAAACAATAGAGACCGTGATGAACAATTTTGGCCGCAATCTGGCACTCTGGGTGATCATCATCGTTCTGGCGTTGTTGCTCTTCCTGGCGTTTCAGCCCACGGGAAGCCAGCACGCGGCGCAGCAACTCGCCTATTCCGATTTCGTAACCGATATCGATGAAGGCAAGGTGCGCTCTGTCGTTGTGCAAAACCAGAACATCACAGGCACCTTGAAGGACGGCACGTCATTCGAGACCTATGCGCCGGTCGACCCTGGCCTCGTGCCACGGATGACGGGCAAGGGCGTGGAGGTTGTTGCGAAGCCGCTTGACGCGGATGGCAGCCCCATCCTGCGCGCGGTCACGAGCTGGCTGCCGATGATCTTCCTCCTGGGTATCGGTATCCTGTTCTTCCGGCAGATGCAGTCTGGCAGTGGCCGGGCCATGGGCTTTGGAAAGTCGCGTGCCCGCCTTCTGACCGAGAAGCAGGGACGCGTCACATTTGACGATGTGGCCGGCATTGACGAGGCGAAAGCCGAGCTTGAGGAAATTGTCGAGTTTCTGAAGGATCCGCAGAAATTCACCCGCCTGGGCGGCAAAATTCCTAAAGGCGCGCTGCTTGTTGGACCGCCGGGTACGGGTAAGACCCTGCTTGCGCGTGCTATCGCGGGTGAAGCCAACGTGCCGTTCTTCACGATCTCCGGTTCGGACTTCGTCGAGATGTTCGTGGGTGTCGGCGCTTCACGTGTGCGCGACATGTTCGAGCAGGGGAAGAAATCGGCACCGTGCATCATCTTCATTGACGAAATCGATGCCGTTGGACGCCATCGCGGCGCAGGTCTGGGTGGCGGCAATGACGAACGCGAACAGACCCTCAACCAGATGCTGGTGGAGATGGACGGCTTCGAGAGCAATGAGGGTGTGATCCTCATCGCGGCGACAAACCGTCCTGACGTGCTCGACCCTGCCTTGCTCCGCCCCGGTCGTTTCGATCGTCAGGTCGTGGTGCCGAACCCGGATGTTGCAGGGCGTGAGAAGATCCTGCGCGTCCATATGCGCAAGGTACCGCTGGCGTCGGATGTTGATCCCAAGGTGATCGCCCGTGGTACGCCGGGATTCTCCGGTGCCGACCTTGCCAATCTGGTCAACGAGGCCGCTCTGCTCGCTGCCCGTTTGGGCAAGCGCACCGTGGCAATGCTCGAATTCGACAATGCCAAGGACAAGGTTCTGATGGGCGCCGAACGTCGCTCACTGGCCATGACCGAGGACGAGAAGAAGAAGACAGCGTACCATGAAGGGGGGCATGCCATCTGTGCGCTACTGACTGCCGGTTCCGATCCTATCCACAAGGCGACCATCATTCCGCGTGGCCGTGCGCTTGGCATGGTTCAGATCCTTCCGGAAGGTGATCGTCTGAACATGAGCCGGACCCAGCTCAAGGCGCAGCTCGTGCTGGCCATGGGTGGCCGTGCTGCTGAAGAGATCATCTTCGGCGCCGAGAATGTCGAGACCGGTGCCTCTGGTGACATCAAGATGGCGACGAATTACGCGCGCCGCATGGTCACTGAGTGGGGCATGAGCGAGAAGCTCGGCATGGTCGCTTACGGGGATAATGGTCAGGAGGTATTCCTGGGACACTCCGTGACGCAGAACAAGAACGTGTCCGAGCAGACTGCGATGGAAATCGATCGCGAGATTCGGGTTTTGATCGATACGGCGTATCGTCAGGCTCACGCGCTCTTGCTGGAGCATATCGATGCGCTGCACCGGGTCGCCAAGGCGCTTCTGGAATATGAAACGCTGTCTGGTGATGAGGTCGCACGTGTGCTGCGCGGTGAGAAAATTACCCGTATTGAGGTGGATGATTCGGCCCCCGAAAACCGGCGCTCATCAGTGCCTACAGTCAAAGCCAAGACGGGAGGGTCAACCGAAGCACTGGATCCGTCGCCGCAAGCAGGCTGAGGCTCGCAACTATTGAGGAGAGGGGGCGCAAGCCCCCTTTTTTCGTATGGCGCGGTGTGCTTGAAGAACCTCATGTCTCGCGCAGAAGCAAGCGACAGGAAGGGCGATCATGAGCAAGCAATCCAGTACAGGCCGCAAGCTGTTTGGCACTGACGGTATCCGAGGCGAGGCCAATACTTTTCCCATGACCGTGGACGTTGCCCTCCGCCTTGGGCAGGCAGCCGGTCTCTATTTCCGTCGTGGTGCCCATCGTCACAGCGTTGTACTTGGCAAGGACACCCGCCTCTCGGGTTACATGATTGAGAGCGCCCTCGTATCAGGCTTCCTGTCGGCTGGTATGGACGTCATCCTTGTTGGGCCTCTGCCCACACCGGCCATTGCGATGCTCGCACGCTCCTTGCGCGCCGATCTGGGGGTCATGATTTCGGCCTCGCACAACCCGTTCGGGGATAACGGGATCAAGCTGTTCGGTCCTGATGGCTTCAAGCTCTCGGATGAGGTCGAGGCAGAGATCGAGTCCATGATGGCCCAGGATCTGACGAATCAAATGGCCTCTCCTGAAGAAGTGGGTCGTGCGTCGCGCCTCAACGATGCAGCCGGGCGCTATATCGAGTCGGCCAAGGCAGCCTTTCCCAAGGGATCACGACTCGACGGCCTGCGTATCGTGCTCGACTGCGCCAATGGAGCGGCGTATCGCGTAGCCCCGGCAGCCCTATGGGAGTTGGGTGCCGAAGTCATCAAGATCGGGTGCGAGCCCAACGGGGTGAATATCAACGCGGCTTGCGGATCAACCCACCCGGAGACCTTGCAGCGTGCCGTGCTGGAGCATGGTGCCCATCTCGGGATTGCGCTCGATGGAGATGCCGACCGCCTGATCGTCGTCGACGAGAAAGGCCAGATTGTGGATGGGGATCAGATCCTTGGTCTGATCGTGTTGTTCCTCCAGAAGAACGAGCGTCTTGGCAGCAATGACGCTGTCGCAACGATCATGTCCAATCTCGGTCTGGAAAAGAAACTCGCCGGGCATGGGATCACGCTACATCGCACAGCGGTCGGTGATCGCTACGTGGTTGAGAAGATGCGCGAGCAGGGGATCAAGCTTGGTGGCGAGCAGTCAGGCCATATGATCCTGTCCGATTTCGCAACCACCGGTGACGGACTGATTGCTGCGTTGCAGGTCCTCGCAGTGCTGGTTGAGGAAGGGAGGCCAGCCAGCGAGATCCTTCGTGTATTCGAGCCGTATCCCCAGCTGTTGCGCAATGTGCGTTATCAGGGAGGCGATCCGCTCTCGACTGATGTGCTGGCACAGGCGAGGAAGGCGGCGGAAACGCGTCTTGGAAGCACTGGTCGTCTGGTACTGCGCAAGAGTGGAACGGAGCCGCTCATCCGTGTCATGGCCGAGGCCGAAGACCCCGCTCTTGTCGAGGAAATTGTCGCTTTGATCTGTGATGCCGTTCAGCGAGCCGTCGCTGCCTGATGCAAGGCCGGGTCCTCATTGTAGCAGGCAGCGATTCCGGTGGAGGCGCCGGAATACAGGCCGATATCAAGACGGTCACCGCACTGGGCGGCTTTGCCATGACGGCCCTGACCGCCGTGACCGCGCAAAATACGTCAGGCGTGAGCCGGATCGAGTATATGGCGCCCGATATGGTGGCAGAGCAGATGACGATGGTGCTCGAGGATATCGGCGCTGACGTCATCAAGCTCGGGATGCTCGGCAATGCGGGCATCATGGAGGCTGTGGGCCAGGTTCTGGCCAAATACCCCTCCATCCCCTGTGTGATTGACCCTGTGATGGTCGCCACGAGCGGCGCGAAATTGATGGCCCCGGATGGTGAGGTCGCCTTGGCGCGGCTCTATAAGCGCTGTTTCATGCTAACGCCCAACCTGCCGGAACTTGAGGTGCTTCATGGTGATGCCCTGTCCTGCAGGGATGACATGCTTGAGGCCGCGCGGGGGCTGGCTCGGTCACAGGGGATCGAATGGGTTCTGGCAAAGGGTGGCCATCTTACAGGGCCACATTTGACGGATATCCTTGTGCATAGGGAAACCACACGCTTTTACACCGATGAACGGATCGAGACGCTTCACACTCACGGCACAGGGTGCACTCTAGCCAGCGCGATCGCTACCGGTCTTGCGCAGGGGCTGGATGCTCCGGCGGCGGTGACGCGGGCGCGTCATTATGTCCGGCAGGCCATCTTGCAGGCACCCTCCTATGGAAAGGGAACTGCCCGCCCGATGAACCATCTTCCTTCGTCAGAGCGCGGGCTGTAGCGCTCCAAGAGAATGCTGGGATGGCTCCGTAACCGGGACCACAGAGACAGGCTTGTTTTCGTCACGCAGAACGTAACCCCGACCCCAGACTGTGCCAATCATCTGGCCCGCGCCAAATTGCTGCAATTTGCGCCGTAGCTTGCAGATGAACACGTCGATGATCTTCATTTCAGGCTCGTCGATGCCACCATAAAGGTGGTTGAGGAAGGCGTCCTTCGTCAAAACATTCCCACGCCGTAGCACCAATAGCTCCAGTATGGCGTATTCCTTGCCGGTCAACTGCACAGGATTGCCATTGACCGATGCACTCTTTGCGTTGAGGTCGAGCGAAAGCGGTCCTACCGTCATGACCGTTGTGCTGAACCCTCTTGACCTGCGCAGTACAGCCTGAAGTCGCGCCAGCAATTCGTCAGTATCGAACGGCTTGGTGATGTAGTCATCGGCTCCGGCATGAAGTGCCTTTATCTTGGCCTGGGGGCGCGTCATTCCGCTCAGGACAATAATCGGGGTCTGGATTTGGGTTTTACGGACCCGTCGGATGACTTCATATCCTTCCAGATCTTCGAGTGTCAGTTCTGTAAGGGCAAGATCATAATCATAATGGCGCAGCATATCGATTGCTTCATGCCCGGTCTGGGCATGATCAACAGTAATACCGCCCTGTTTGAGTGTTTTGATCAGCGCTTGAGCTGTAGCTTGGTCGCTTTCCACAAGAAGGAGGCGCATCTCATCAATCTCCAGGGTTGATGAGTCGTAGTTACTACCTAAGGTTGCTGTCGGCAAGAAAAATACTTGTTTAACGGCAAAACATTTCTTGGTGTAGGTAACGAGTCTTTAACGGATTAATCTTACAATTTCTCTGAAACAGGCTTTCGAATCCTCGGGTAAATCGAAGCTGTATCTGAGGTTTGTCGGAGTGTTTTATAGTTTTGATTACACTAACATATAGATTATTTAACGGCCGTTAACGAGCCTCGACCTAAGCTCGTCTTGTAGAGAGCGCCGCGACACACGGGATGCGCGCACAGGTTGTATTTTCAAGCGCCTATTCTTCATTGATCACTCCAACGGCATGTGCCTTTGATCGTGAAATTAACTAACCTCGGCTGCTCAACGATGGCGATGTTGATGATTTCGTCATGTATTTTGGCAAGTCACGCGCGTCGACGGGCCGGTAATGAGAAGTGAGTGCCGTGCGAATCAGAAAGAGCACCCGGCTGCAAAGATGGCATGAGATGATGGATCGGGCGCAGGCCCTGACTGCGGTCCTGCGACGAGAGACCGGCGTACGGCGCGCCAGGCGTAATGCCGAGGCCGAAATCGTCAGTGCCGAGCGCAATGTGCTGGCTTCCAACGATGAGGACAGCGCCGTTGAAGGGTTCGTCAACTGGCTTCCAGAAGCCCGTGCGTCGATTGAACGGGCGAGACTCGCGGAGCGCGAGGTCGCCATTGATGTTGCCGTGGCGTATCAGGCATTCATACAGGCGCGCGCCGCTATCAAACGCTCGCAAACAGGAAGCACGACTGAGGGGACGGGGCAGGGAGAGGCTGAAGCTTTGAGCGATGCCCCCAAAGCATAAGCGCCTTGCAGGCCGGTTGGGCCTATGTCTAGAGGCTGAACGTCTCGGGGTGTCGCTGACGCAATCCGATAATGCTGAGGCAGTGCGTTTTCAGGCCGCGTCAGTCGTGAGCCACGGGCGACTGCCAATGATGACGCACGCAACCGGGTGGGTGGCGTCGCGGAGGAAAGAGAGATAGGTTGGTCCACCATCGTCGAACAGGTCGGTGCGGGCGCTCAGGATGGCGCTGACCACACCGGCTTCACGCGTTGCAAGGGTTTCGGCGGCATGACCCATAAGGCGCTGCACGGCCTTCTCGAGGGCGGTAAGAAGATCACCGCTGTCCCTGCCACACGCACCAAAACGCGCCCGCGTACGATCCCAGTCTTCGCGGGAGATGAACGCCGGAATACCATTCTCAGGTGTCTGACGCTCCGCCCGTAAAAGCTGTCCCGTTTGCGCCAGGCCGAGGATATCGGCCTCGGGCAGGGTTGCCGGGTCGAGGGCAAATTCCTTCATGTCTGCTACTTTCTGCTTCAAGGATATCCGGACCTGGCGTGGCCCGGATATGACCTTCAGGATGCCCGGTTCAGTTATCCTGACCCTGCATCTGCCCCGGTGGTGTTCCCATAGCCTGCATCAGTGTAGTCACCTGATCCGGATGGGCGTGAAAGAGGGCAATATTGGCCGGGTTCGGTGCAGGCAGACCAGCGGGCAGAGGCTGACCATTTGTCGCAGCAACTGTCATCCCGAAGGCGGTCATGCCCATCACGAATGTCTCTGGCGTGAAGCCGTGTGCGCTCAGGATGGCAGGCAAACCCGGGATGGATTGCATCTGGGCGATTGTCGCCCGCAGCGATATCTGGGTGGAGTTGGGCGGTCGGATATTGGCCGCCTGAAGCGCCTGCACGGTCTGGGCTGCACGCGGCATGAAGTCGGCAGGCAGGGGATAACCCAGCCCTGCCTCGATATCCTGCCTCATTTCGGGCGGGATGCTCTGCTGGCTCTGCGCACCACCAGGCGCGTTCTGCGCCAAGGCGTTGGTTGCTACCAGAGAAGGTGAGGCGCCAAGCGCAAAGCCTAGCGCAGCGAGTTTTGTCAGGTGCATTCTCATCATACCCACGCTCCCTTGCGCATCAGCGGTGTCGCTGTGCCGTCGTCAGCCAGACCATCGAGGTCGATCTTGTCCGAGCCGATCATCCAGTCGATATGGATCATGCTTGTATTGGCACCGCGGGCAGCGAGCATTTCAGCCGAGGCCCCTTCGGTGTCGAACAGGCATTTGGTGTAGGCCTGACCAAGCGCAATATGGCTCGAGGCATTTTCATCGAACAGCGTGTTGCGGAACAGGATGCCGGTGTCCGAGATGGGCGAAGCATGGGGCACCAGAGCCACTTCGCCAAGGCGGGCGGCGCCTTCATCTGTTTCCAGAATCCGGCGCAGCGCATCTTCTCCCTTGCCAGCGTGGGCCTCGATGATACGCCCCTCAGCAAAGGTCACGCGGATTTCGTCGATCAGCGTGCCCTGATGGAAGAGCGGCTTGGTGCTTGAAACGTGCCCGCTCACCCGATGGCTGTGAGGAGTCGTAAAGACCTCTTCGGTCGGGATATTCGGGTTGCAATCGATCCCGTTTGTCGTGCGCTCGGCACCGCCCGCCCAGGCATGACCATCTGCAAGACCCACAGTCAGATCCGTGCCGGGGCCGGTGAAGTGCAGGGCATGAAAGCGGCGCTCATTCAGCATCGCCGCCTTGGCATGCAGGGTTGCATTATGCTGTTTCCAGGCGATGACAGGATCAGCAGCATCCAGTCGGGACGAGGCAAATATGGCGTTCCAGAGTCGATCCTGCGCTTCCTGTGTCGGCAGATCGGGAAAGACCTGCGCCGCCCAGCTGGCTGTTGCATAGGCAACAATCGTCCAGTTGGTGTCAAAGCGCGTGATGATCTCCATGGCCTCACGGCTGGCACGCGATGCAGCGCGGCTTGCGCGCGACACACGGGCCGGATCCTGCCCGTTGAGCAGGGTCGGGTTACTGCCGGTAATGGCCAGACGCGCGGCACCTTCCCGATAGGCCCGTGCAATGCCATCCGCCATCCACTGGGCGCTCTTGTCGAGGCTCTCATCGGAAGCAAAGCGGTAGCGTGCCAGCGTTGCCTCATCATCGGCATATTGCGTGGTGACGAGGCTCGCGCCGGCGCGATAGGCGTGCTCGGTGATGCGGCGCACCAGCGAGACGGCCTCAAGCGGCGCTGAAATCACCAGTTCCTGGCCGGGCTGGAGATTCAGCCCGATACGAACGGCAACTTCGCCGAGTCTGTCGAGACGCTCGGTGAATGAGAGGGTGGCTTCAGACATCACGTTTCTCCTGCGGGGCAAGCCTTTGTTCGACTCCGGGTCGGCGCCCTGCTCACCTCGGGTGAGGGGCGCCTGATCGAACGAGATTACTCGCCAAATGTCTCGGCATGATGGGCGCGGCGCGGCGCACGGCGCTGACGCTCGTTGCGCTGTGCCTTGTCCTGCGTCGCGGGTTTGTCATTGCGTGGCGCGGTACGGATCTCGACCTCGAGTTCGCGGATACGACGTTGCACACTTTCCTTCAGCGAAGGCGATGTATGCGGCTTCATTGTCGCGAGCGTTTCCTTGAGGTCACGCAGCTGCTTCTGCTTCTCGGCCAAGTTGCGCCGGATGGGCTGGTTGTCTGAAAGCTGTCCTGTGTACGAACGCATCGTAAAATCTCTTTATCTGCCCGGTCAGCCCGGGACTCGTTTTTCGGCATGGAACCAGACCGACGACTCATCGCGCCGGGCCAGCCCCGTCATGTGAAGGTCAGAAGGGTGACTGCGCTGACACTCAGCGCGCGGTCAGACCCATTGAAGCAAGCGCCTCGATCAGGCGGCTCATCTCATCATCCGTGCCGATCGTGATGCGAAGCCAGTCGCGTATGCGAGGGGCACTCAGCTGCCGGACGATGATGTGGCGCTCCCGAAGCCCGGCCAGCAGATCGCCAGCTTTGTGCGCGGGATGGTGCACCAGAACGAAATTGGCACAGGAGGGCAGAATGTCAAAGCCCAACCCGCTCATGGCCTGCACAAACCTGTCGCGGCTCGCCATAACCCGCCCGGTGGTCGAAATCAGCCAGGCCGTATCGGCAATGGCGGCAGAGGCCCCGGCCTGGGCGAGGCGGCTGAGCGGATAGGAGTTGAAACTGTCCTTGACCCGGATCAGTCCCTCAATCAGGTCCGGGTGGCCTATGGCGTAACCAACCCGCAATCCGGCTAGGGCGCGCGACTTCGAAAGGGTTTGCACGACCAGCAGATTGTCATGCTCCCGGGTGAGGGACACAGCGGACTCGGCGCCAAAATCGACATAGGCTTCGTCGATGATGATGGTGCGGTCAGGCTGCAGCGTTGCAAGGCGCGAGATCGCCCCGAGTGACAGGGCGTGCCCGGTATTGGCGTTAGGATTGGCAATTGCGATGCCGCCGCACGGGATGGCATAATCCTCGATGTCGATCTCGAAGCGTTCGTTGAGCGGTATTTCCTGATAGGGTTGACCGAACAGACCGCAATAGACGGGATAGAACCCGTAGCTCACATCGGCAAAGAGCATGGGCGCTTCCGGTGCGATCAGCGCCCGAAAGGCATGGGCCAGCACTTCGTCAGACCCGTTACCGACAAAAACGCGCTCCGGCACCGTGTCATAGACCGACGCGATGCTCTGGCGCAGATCACGGGCTGTGGGGTCCGGATAGAGCCGCAGGCTATCGTTGCAGCCTTCCTGCATGACGCTCAGCGCGGCCGGGCTCGGTCCATAGGGAAGCTCGTTGGTGTTGAGCTTGAGGATATCAGTGAAATGCGGCTGCTCGCCCGGGATATAGGGGTGCAGATCCGCAACCAGCGGGTTCCAGAACCGGCTCATGAGAAATCCGCTTCGCTTGAGGTGAAAAGATGGCTCTGCCCATGCGATTCCGCGATATCGAGCACGGACAGGCCTTCTGCATCACGATGGGCAGGATTGGCACCCTTCGAGAGCAGAAACCGCACCATATCCTGACGTCCGAACATGACGGCAAACATGAGCGGCGTGCGGCCCAGATGGCTGGGTATATCGAGACTGGCGCCTGCGCTGACGAGCAATTCGGCCACGGCAAGATGCCCCTTGAAGGCGACCCCCGACAGGGCTGTCGCACCTTTTGCATCCTGCATGTCAGGGTTGGCGCCGCGTTCAAGAAGCAGCGCCGTCGCGGGCAGGACGCCATTATAGGCCGCTACGATCAAAGCCGTGTAGCCGCGGCTGTCCTGTGCATCGACTGTCATGCCTGCATCGAGAAATTGCGTCAGCATGTCGGTGTCGTCCACGCGGGCGGCATCGATGAAAAGCGCGGTGATCTGTTCTGGCGAAAAACTGCCTGCCGGCATCATCTCGGTCATCGTGGGGTGGAGACTCTCATTCCTGAACTGGCGCGGTCACGGGGATCGCAGAGAGAAATCATAGCCGAGCCCCGGTCGATCCGAAAGAAGCCCTGTAGATTTAGATGGCTCGTGTCCTGTGGTGACTTGCCCTCTGATGCTGCGCTCGAAGCGCACCTTGCGAGGTAGTCGGGCGATGCAGCGAGCCTGTTTGGTTCGGCCAATGGGCAGGGGGCTAAGGGCTGCTATCCATCAGATGGACCTTTGCAAATGGTGGGCTCGCTTGTGTGGTGCCATCGCTCGATTGCTGATGGTTGTCGTCTGCTCGAGAGCCATCTGGAGATCGCGCGGAGCGTCTCGTGGGTCATTGGGTGCCGATGCGAGGCAGCACGAGATAAAGCGCCCCAAGCCGTTGATTCAGGGCCGGAAGCAGGTGGTATCGATACCGGGCGACCGGGCGCCTCAGAGGGTGGAAGAACACCTTGTTGCATGGCTCTGCTGACGCGGGGTGCGCCCAAGGGGGCGCCATCACGGGAGCGAGGATAGCAACGCCTTATCATTCCTTTGCCATGATGATGCACCCGACCCGTAAACGCGTGAATGGACCGGCACCTTCCCGGCGCTATGCGTGTTGATCGTCACAAGAGGGTGGTCTGGCTGGAATTCGCGTTCGCGGGAAGTGGATGATGGGGAGCTCTCCAACCAAGTGCGCGTCGGGGCGAAGTGTTGAAGTGGCTGGCGGCGCGAGGGGCAAGCTGGTGCAGTCCCTCAAAGCGCCCGCTACCCGGTCGCCTCAGCGCAGAACGACCTGTGTAGGACATATGAGTTTCACGACGGCCCGGCCAGCAGCGCCCTCTGCGAGAAAAGTGAAACAGACGGGCGTCAGGTTGGTGAGCCGCCCCGTCTCGATTTCGTCGCTCATCATGAAGATCGTATGACAACCCCGGCGGAGCCACCGACACGCCTTGGATGGGCCGTTGGGCGGGGAAAAGCGATAAGAGGCGGGTTTACAGCAACTCCATCCATCGTTGCGCGGCCCCAGTTGCGACCGCGTCGCGGCAAATGCTGCAAATTTTCGTGTAGTCGAGCAGTCGTGATGGTTTTGGCTCTAGCACAATGTGGGCAATGGGCGCTTTATGCGCAACGCAATGTATTGCCTGGCCGGTAGGCTTCAGTCTGGTTTCAATGCTGTCGGGAATTTGAGGCAATATGTGCAGTCCAGCGGAACATCGCGCTGACCAGGGCGTATGGTCAGGGTGTTTGGAAACCGCCTCCCCACGGTGCGCCGTGCAAGGTGAGGGTGGTCGCTGACTCTGCATGGTCGCCGATACGAAAAGGATCCCCGATGGGGTTGTCTCGGACAGCAAACCGGTCTTGAACATTGGTGTCTGTCCGGCTGATGGTTTTCCATCGCAGAGAGTTAATTCGGAGGTCGATTTTTGATGCGTTCTTGTAGCAACCCGTCCGCGTTCGGCGCGGAAACCGGTGGAGCGGCCGGCGCCAGTGTCTCTGACATCGCGCAGCTGAGCATCAACACCATCCGCACCCTGTCGATGGATGGTGTGGAAAAGGCCGACTCAGGCCATCCGGGAACGGCCATGGCGCTGGCTCCTGTCATGTACACCCTCTGGCAGAACGACCTGAAATACGATCCGGCCGATCCGCTGTGGCCTGGCCGCGACCGTTTCGTGCTGTCCGTCGGTCACGCGTCGATGCTGCTGTATTCGACGATTTACCTGACCGGCATCCGCGATGTGGTGAAGGACAAGGTTCTCGACAGCCCGTCGCTGACCCTCGAAGATCTCAAGCAGTTCCGTCAGCTGAATTCCAAGACCCCTGGTCATCCGGAATTCCGCCACACCTCCGGCGTTGAGACCACCACCGGCCCGCTGGGTCAGGGCTGTGGCAACTCCGTCGGTATGGCAATGGCCGAGAAGTATCTCGCTGCCCATTACAACCGCCCCGGCTTCGATCTGTTCGACTACCACACCTATGTGTTCTGTGGTGACGGCGACATGATGGAAGGCGTTTCATCTGAAGCGGCTTCGATGGCGGGTCACCTGGGTCTGGGCAACCTGATCTGGCTGTATGACTCCAACCAGATTTCGATCGAAGGTTCGACCGATCTCGCCTTCACGGAAAACGTGGCTGAGCGTTTCCGCGCCTATAAGTGGCACGTGGTGACGGTCAACGATGTCAATGACATCGCCGCTGTCAGCAAGGCTCTTGAGGAAGCCCGTTCGGTCAAGGATCGTCCGAGCCTCATCGTGATGCACACGGTGATCGGTTTCGGTGCGCCCAAGAAGGCCGGTACGGCCTCTGCCCATGGCGAGCCGCTTGGCGAAGAAGAAATCGCCGGCGCGAAGAAGGCCTATCACTGGCCCTGGACCGATGCTTTCCATGTGCCGGAAGGCGTTCTGGAGCACTTCCAGGAAGGCCTCGGCAAGCGCGGTGCCAAGGCTCGTGCGGAATGGCATGCGCTGTTCGACCGCTACACCAGCGAATATCCGAAGGAAGCCGCCGAGCTGCGCGCGATCTTCGAGCGTCGTCTGCCGGAAGGCTGGGACAAGGATATTCCGGTTTGGGAAGCCGACGCCAAGGGTGTTGCCTCGCGCGCCAGCTCGGGCAAGCTGATCAACGCCGTCGCCAAGAACATCCCCTGGATGATCGGTGGTTCGGCTGACCTTTCGCCCTCGACCAAGACGAACCTGACCTTCGAGGGCGCTGGTTCGTTCCAGCCGCCGCAGTGGGGTGGTACTTATGGCGGCCGCAATGTCCATTTCGGCATTCGCGAACACGCCATGGGGTCGATCTGCAACGGTATGGCGCTGGCTGGCCTGCGCACCTACGGTTCGGGCTTCCTGATCTTCTCGGATTACATGAAGGCCCCGATCCGTCTGTCGGCTCTCATGGAGCTGCCGGTCATCTACATCTTCACCCATGACTCCATCGGTGTTGGTGAAGACGGTCCGACACATCAGCCGATCGAGCAGCTGGCCCAGCTGCGCGCCACACCTGGTATCATGACCATTCGTCCCGGCGACGCCAACGAAGTGTCTGAAGCCTGGCGCACCCTGATCCCGCAGACGCACAAGCCTGCCGTGCTCGTTCTGAGCCGTCAGAACCTGCCGACGCTGGACCGCAGCAAGTATGCCTCCGCCGCTGGCGTGGCAAAGGGCGCTTATGTCCTGGCAAGCTGTGAAGGCAAGCCGGATGTGATCCTGATGGCTTCTGGTTCGGAAGTCTCGCTGGTGGTTGACGCCTATGAGAAGCTGACGGCCGAAGGCATCAAGGCCCGCGTCGTTTCCTTCCCGTCCTTCGACCTCTTCGAGGAGCAGGATCAGGCCTATAAGGACAGCGTGCTGCCGCCGGACGTCAAGGGACGTGTGGCTGTTGAACAGGCTGCCGCTTTCGGGTGGGATCGTTACACCGGCATCGGCGGTTCGATCATCGCGATGAACAGCTTCGGCGCCTCGGCACCGCTCAAGAGCCTTCTCACCAAGTTCGGCTTCACGCCGGAGAAGGTTTACGACGCGGCCCGCGAGCAGGCTGCCCGCAAGTAAGACGACTACCGGGGCCTGACCGCTTCCTCGGCGGTCGGGCCTTTCGGGGCCCTAGCGTGCTTTGGCCCCCTCAATTTGAGGTCAGGGTCGGAAGGCCGACCTGAGCTGAGACGGGTGTCCACAGGGAACCCGTCAGGTGGACAGACAGGAGTACGTCATGGACGTCGAACAGAAGCAGGGTGCCGCCACGAGCGGGAACCCGCTGCGTGACCTTTCCAAATTTGGCCAGTCACCCTGGCTGGACTTCATCCAGAGATCCTATACTGCCGATGGCAGCCTGAAGAAGCTGGTGGACGAAGATGGCCTGCGTGGCGTCACTTCCAACCCCGCCATCTTCGAGAAGGCCATGGGGTATGGCACGGATTACGACGCCCAGATCAAGGATCTGCTGGCGAAGGAAATCCTCTCCCCCGGTGAGCTTTACGAGAAGCTGGCCATCACCGACATCAAGGCAACCGCCAAGGTCATGCACCCGGTATTCGTGCAGACCAAGGGCCTCGATGGTTATGTGAGCCTTGAGGTTTCGCCTTATCTCGCTTTCGACACCAAGGCCACGGCTGACGAAGCCCGCCGTCTGTGGGCTGCCGTGAGCGAAGAAAACCTGATGATCAAGATTCCGGGCACGCCTGAAGGTGTTCCGGCATTCCAGGAAGTTACCTCGGAAGGCATCAGCGTCAACGTCACGCTTCTTTTCTCGCTCGAAGCCTACAAGAACGTTCTCGAAGCCTACATCAAGGGCCTTGAGATCCGTCATGCAGCGGGCAAGGATATCAGCAAGATCGCCAGCGTGGCGTCGTTCTTCGTGTCGCGCATCGACGGCAAGATCGATGGTGCCATCGACCGCCGCGTGAAGGAAGGCGACAAGGATGCCGAGGCGCTGAAGGCTCTGCGTGGCAAGGTTGCCATCGCGAACGCCAAGGTTGCCTATCAGCACTATCTCGAAGTGACCGCTTCCGAGCGCTGGAAGAAGCTGGCCGCTGCTGGCGCTCAGCCGCAGCGTCTGCTCTGGGCCTCGACGGGCACCAAGGACAAGACCTTCTCGGACGTTCTTTATGTTGAAGAGCTGATCGGTGAGGACACGGTCAACACCATCCCGCCCGCAACCTTCGATGCCTTCCGTGATCATGGCAAGCTGCGCGCCAGCCTGACCGAAAACGTGGAAGATGCCTTCAAGGTGCTCGAGCAGCAGGCCAAGCTCGGCCTCGACCTCGATGGCGTCACCAAGACCCTTGTAACAGAAGGCTGCGCTTCGTTCTGCGACGCTTTCGACCAGCTGCTTGGGGCGGTAGCAAACAAGCAGGCCACGTTTCTCGGGTCCAAACTGATCGAGCAGAAGGCCGAACTACCGGCCGATCTGAAAGCCGCCTCTGATGCGGTTCTCGAAGACTGGCGCAAGACCGGCAAGGGCCGCAAGCTCTGGGCCAAGGACGCCTCTGTCTGGACTGGCGGTGACGAAGCCAGCTGGCTGAAATGGCTCGATATCGTCGATGAGCGTCTGGCTCATGCCGCCGAGCTCGAAGCCTTCGCCAGCGAAGTCAAGGCCAAGGGCTTTAGCGATGTGCTGCTGCTCGGTATGGGCGGTTCGAGCCTCGGCCCGGAAGTGATTTCGGAGACCTTCGGCCAGATCGCAGGCTTCCCCAAGCTGCACGTGCTCGACAGCACGGACCCGCAGCAGGTGAAGACGTACGAGAATGCTGTTGACCTGAAGAACACGCTTTTCATCGTCTCGTCTAAGTCGGGCGGCACGCTGGAGCCGAACATTCTGAAGGCCTACTTCTTCGCCGCTGCCGAAAAGGCGCTCGGCTCGGCCCCCGGCAAGCATTTCGTTGCCGTGACCGATCCTGGCTCGCATATGGAGCAGGTGGCAAAGGGCGATGGCTTCTGGAAGACCTTCTACGGTGAGAAGCAAATTGGTGGCCGTTTCTCCGTGCTGTCCAATTTCGGTCTCGTCCCCGCAGCGGCCGCTGGTCTGAACGTTCGTGCGTTCCTCGAATCGGCTTTGCGTTCCGTAAAGGGCGCTTCGGCCAGCACCCCGCCGGCGCAGAACACGGCGCTTCAGCTCGGTGCCATCCTTGGCGCGGCCGCAACGAAGTTTGGTCGTGACAAGGTGACGATCATCGCTTCGCCTGCGATCTATGACCTTGGCGCGTGGCTTGAGCAGCTTCTGGCTGAATCGACCGGCAAGAAGGGCACTGGCCTGATCCCGATTGATGACGAGACCCTCGGTGCGCCGGGCGTTTACGGCAAGGATCGCGTCTTCGCCTATCTGCGCCTGACGGATGCGCCTTGCCCGAACCAGGAAAAGGCCATTGCCGCTCTCGTTGCCGCTGGTGAGCCGGTTGTGACGATCGACCTGGCTGACAAGCTCGATATCGCCCAGGCATTCTTCCATTGGGAGTATGCCACGGCCGTTGCGGGCTCGGTGCTGGCAATCGATCCGTTCGATCAGCCGGATGTCGAGTTCAGCAAGATCGAGACCAAGAAGCTCACGACCGCCTTCAACGAGACGGGCAAGCTTCCGGCCGAGACGCCGTTTGCAACCTCGGGTGCGTTCGAGTTCTTCGCTGACGACACCAATGCCAAGGCATTGGGCGGTGGCGATGCGCTTGCAATCCTGAAGGCGCATTTCGGTCGTGTGAAGGCTGGCGACTACGTGGGTGTTCTCGCCTATGTGGAGCGTGATCTGAAGACGCGCGAGTGGATCCAGAACGTTCGCCTCAACCTGCGTGACCAGCTCAAGGTCGCAACGGCAGCCGAATTCGGCCCGCGCTTTCTACATTCGACCGGCCAGGCCTATAAGGGCGGCCCTGATAGCGGTGTGTTCCTTCAGATCACGGCAGATGATCATGCCGATCTCGCTGTGCCGGGTGAACGCTTCACGTTCAGTGTGGTGAAGGCAGCTCAGGCGCGCGGCGATTTCGACGTGCTGTCCGAGCGTGGCCGTCGCGCCCTGCGTGTGCATATCAAGGGACCGCTTGAAGCTGGCCTCGCCGAACTGGCGACGGTCATCAAGAAAGCCGTCTGAGACTGACGCAATCCGCCCCGCTCCAACGGGGCGGATTGTTTTTTGACGTTGTAGTTAGAGGGCACAGGAAAACTGTGCAGGAGTTTTAGAGATGCAAATCGGTATTGTTGGCCTTGGCCGTATGGGCGGCAACATTGCAGTGCGCCTGACCCGTCATGGTCATGACGTCGTGCTGTTCGACCGCACGCCTGAAGTTGTGACCAAGACGTTCGACCGTGCCGAGAAGGGCCGTGCGATCGCCGCGAACTCGGTGGCCGATCTGGTCAGCAAGCTTTCGGCAGAGCGCAAGATCGTCTGGGTCATGCTGCCGGCCGGTGAGATCACCGAAGCCTGCGTGCAGGAACTGCGCGGCCTGCTCGGCAAGGACGACATCGTGATCGATGGTGGCAACAGCTATTACAAGGACGATGTCCGTCGCGCTCATGAGCTGATGGAGAAGGGCATCCACTACATCGACGTCGGCACGTCGGGCGGTGTCTGGGGCCTCGATCGCGGCTATTGCATGATGTACGGCGGCACCAAGGATTCGGCCGATCATATCGACCCGATCCTGAAGGCTCTGGCACCGGGCAAGGGCGACGTCGTGCGCACCATCGGTCGCGACCGTGAGGGCCTCGATCCCCGCGCCGAGGAAGGCTATCTGCATTGCGGCCCGGCCGGCTCGGGTCACTTCGTCAAGATGGTCCATAACGGCATCGAATACGGCATGATGCAGGCTTTCGCTGAAGGCTTTGACGTCATGAAGTCGAAGAATTCGCCGGTCCTGCAGGAAGACCAGCGCTTCGACCTGAACATGGCCGATATTGCTGAAGTCTGGCGTCGCGGCAGCGTCGTGTCGTCCTGGCTGCTCGACCTGACCGCCGATGCACTCGCCAAGAACGAATCCCTCTCCGAGTTCTCGGGCGAAGTGGCCGATTCCGGTGAAGGTCGCTGGACGATCGAAGCCGCTATCGAGGAATCGGTGCCGGTTCCGGTCATGACGGCCTCGCTCTTTACGCGCTTCCGCTCGCGTTCGGGCAACAACTACGCAGAGAAGATCCTCTCTGCGATGCGCTTTGGTTTCGGCGGTCACGTCGAGAAGAAGTGACATGACGGGCCGGGACCTTCTCTGGTCCCGGCCCTTTTTTTTTCCCTAAGCTGTCTGCCTGAATGCCAGCGGGAGTCCGAATGCTCCCGCTCGCACTCCGGCTTTCCGATTATCGACTAAAAAGGTTTGGCATATGGTCGACGTTTCCGCTTCAGCACATGCGGCATTGTCCAATAACGAGACAACGCGTGGGGTTCGCCAGGCGCCTCCCGGGTCCATGGTCATTTTCGGCGGTGGTGGCGACCTGACCAAACGTCTTCTCGTCCCTGCTATCTATAATCTGGACTCCGCCGGTCTTCTCAGTGAGGATTTCTCGATCATCGTGGTCGACTGGGCCGAGATGACGACAGAAGGGCTGCTCGAGCAGCTCAAAGGCGCGCTGGATGACTTCGTCAGCAAGCGTGGGACCAACGCCACGACGCTGCGTCAGGATGTGTGGAACCGCCTTTCGCAAAGCATCACCTATCTGCGTGGCTCCTTTGAGGAGCTCTCGACCTTTGAGGCCCTCAAGGAACGTCTCGGTGAGCGTTCTGCCGTGTTCTATCTCGCAGTTGCTGCAAGGTTCTTCGGTCCGATCGTCGATCTTCTGGGTGAGTCAGGGCTGGCCGACCAGACCGATACGATCTCCCGCCGCGTGATCATCGAAAAGCCTTTCGGTGCGGATCTGGAATCGGCCAAGGCGCTGAATGCCCGTCTGCTGCGCTCGCTGGACGAAAACCAGATCTATCGTATCGATCATTATCTCGGCAAGGAAACGGTCCAGAACATCCTGGCCCTGCGCTTTTCCAACGGCTTCTTCGAGCCGCTCTGGAACCGCCAGAATATCGACCACGTACAGATCACGGCAGCGGAAACCGTTGGTGTCGAACGCCGCGGTCGCTTCTACGAAAGCACGGGTGCCATTCGTGACATGGTGCCGAACCATCTGATGCAGCTTCTCTCCATGGTTGCCATGGAAGCCCCGACCTCCTTCGATGCTGAGGCCGTGCGTGACGAGAAGGCCAAGGTGCTGAGTGCCATCCAGCCCATCGACCTCTCTCAGGTCGTGCGCGGTCAGTATGTCAGCGGTTCTTTCGGCGTGGGTGATGAGGCTGAGGCGCTTCGCGGTTATCGCGAGGAGCCCGATGTCGCGATGGGCAGCCAGACAGAAACCTATGTGGCGATGAAGCTGCGCATCGATAACTGGCGCTGGGCTGGCGTGCCGTTCTATCTGCGCACAGGCAAGCGTCTGCGTCGTCGCAAGACCGAGATTGCCATTCACTTCAAGCAGGCACCCTTTGCGCTGTTCCGCGATACGCCGGTGGACAAGCTCACCCCCAATATCATGGTGCTGCATATCCAGCCGACCGAAGGCGTGACCATGCAGTTTTCGGCCAAGGTGCCGGGTCCTTCGGTCCGCCTCGGCGGTGTGCGCATGAAGTTCGACTATTCCGACTGGTTCAGCGAGGGGCCGAGCACCGGCTATGAAACGTTGATCTATGACTGCATGATCGGTGACCAGACGCTCTATCAGCGCGCCGATACCATCGAAGAAGGCTGGCGCATTGTGGAACCTGCCTTCACGCAGAACATCGCTGACAAGTCCCCGCTCTGCTTCTATCCGGGCGGACTGGACGGCCCGCGTGAAGCCGATGAGCTACTCGCGCGTTCTGGTCGTCGCTGGCTTGATCTGAACAACTAAGATCGTTGGAAAAACGACAGGAGACCTCATGACAATCGAACTGGATGCCATTCACGATGCTCTCCCGCCCGAGGCATCCAGAATTCGGCTTGTCGTCTCCGATATCGACGGCACGCTGATCGGCCCTGACAAATCCCTGGCACCGTCGACACTCGCGGCCGCGCAGGATCTGGCTAAGGCCGGGATTGCCCTGTGTCTGGTCAGCTCCCGTTCGGCAGAGGGTATTTTGCGCTACCATCGCGAATTGGCGCTCCAGACGCCTTTCGGAGCGCTTAATGGTGGTCTGATTGTCAGCCCGGATGACGAGATTCTCTCTCACCTCGTCCTGCCCGAAAGCTGCGTGGTCTCGGCCTGCGATACCCTGTCGGTTCACAAAATCGACACCTGGCTGTTTCGTGACCATGACTGGCTGATCCGCGATCCGGGCGCCTATTACGTGGCCCATGAACGCAAATCGGTCGGTATCGAGCCTGTTGTCGTTCCTGACTTCCGACCCTACATGGCCGGTGTCGGCAAGATCATGGCGGCCAGCAGCAATTTTGCGCTTCTGCAGCGTATGGAAATCGAGATCGGGGCCATGCTCAAAGGGCAGGCCAGTGTGCACCGGTCGTCGGATTATTACCTCGATATCACGCACAAGGATGCCAATAAGGGCTTCGCTGCCCGTGCTCTGGCAGAGCGGCTTGGCATACCCATGAGTGAGGTTGCCTGCATTGGGGACATGTCCAATGATGTCCCGATGCTCAGCATTGCCGGGCTCGGCATCGCAATGGGAAATGCCAGTGAGGAAGTCAGCGCTCATGCCCATGTGACGACAGGGCGAAACGACGCAGATGGCTGGGCGCAAGCCATGCGTGACTACGTTCTCCCCCGTGCACCGGGCGCGGCCTGAGGCGCGGGCCTGAAAGTGGAATCGTCGTGCGGCATAGCGGCGCGACGGCGCTGCGCAAGGCCCCCCTGGAAGCCCTAGAAGAAGGAATGAGATAGATGAGTGGACATGATGTGACCTCGGCCCGGCTCGTGGTTCTGGAAGATGGCGAGGCCGTAGCCCGCAAGATGGCGCAGTGGCTTCTCGATCAGGCGCTTGCAAAGAAAGACGGCCCGTTCGTTGTCGCGCTCTCGGGTGGCTCGACCCCCAAGCGCCTGTTCAAGATCATGGCTGAGCCGGCTTATGCCGCCCAGTTTCCGTGGCGTCGTACCCAGATCTTCTTTGGTGATGACAGGCATGTGCCCTTCACCCATGAAGACAGCAATTTCCGCATGACGAGCGAAATCCTGATCGATCAGGTCGACCTGCCGCCCGAGAACGTTCATCCCATCCCGGCCGATGGCACACCCGAGCATGATGCGGCTCTTTATCAGGCCGCCTTGGTGGATGTTTATGGCAGCCATCACCTCATCCCGGGGCGCCCGCTTTTCGACGTGGTCATGCTGGGCATGGGCCCCGACGGTCACACGGCATCGCTTTTTCCGCGTCAGCCTATCCTGCAGGAGCGCGAGAAATGGGTGGCGGCCTGCACACCTGACAACGCACCGCATGACCGCGTGTCACTGACCTACACAGCCATCCATTCCAGCCGTGCTGTAGTGTTCCTGATCGAAGGGGCAGGCAAAGCCGAGATGCTTGCACGTGTGAGGGCGGGTGACGCCTCGTTGCCGTCATCGCATATCACGTCGGAAGGTGAGGTCGTGTTCCTTACGGACAAGGCAGCTGCCGGAGATCTGGCAAATGGCTGATCTCAGCGCACAGGATGCCGCAGCACGTGTCGCCGAGCTGAAACGAGAGGCTGCGACCCACGCCATTGCCTATATCGAAGATGGCATGGCCGTCGGTCTTGGCACGGGCAGCACCGCAAAGTTCATGATCGACGCGCTCGGAGAGCGCGTCCGTCGTGAAGGGCTCAAGATACGCGCAATTCCGACCTCAGAGGCCAGCGCGGCCCAGGCCCAGAGCCTGAACATCCCCATCACCAATTTTGCCGATGATCCGTATCTCGATGTCGCCATTGACGGCGCCGATGAGGTCCAGACTGGCTCGCTATTCCTCATCAAGGGACGCGGCGGCGCGTTGCTGCGTGAGAAGATCGTGGCGGTCTCGGCGCGCAAGTTCATCGTGATCGTTGATGAGAGCAAGATTGTGACGGATCTCGGCACTCATATGCCTGTGCCCGTCGAAATTATCCCCTGGGGCTGGGAGCGTGTCGAGAACCTGCTGCGTCAGACGGGTGCCAAGAGCTGCATACCGCGTCGTAATGAGGACGGGTCGCTCTACATGACCGACAACCACAACATCATCATCGATTGCGATTACGAGCGCATCGAAAACCCGCGTGGCCTGGCTGACCGCATCATCTCGATCACGGGTGTGGTTGATCATGGGCTGTTTCTGGACATCACCACCGAAGTGCTGGTGGCGGGCGTGTCCGGTCTTCAGAGGCTCAAGGCATGAGCGCCGCGCATAACCCTGCCGCCGATCGTGCGGCGCCCGGGCTTTTTGTCGTCATGGGGGTATCGGGCTGCGGCAAGACAACCGTGGCACAGGGGCTTGCCGATCATTTTGGATGGCCGTTTCAGGAGGGGGATGACCTTCACCCGCCCGCCAATGTTGCCAAGATGCATAGCGGCATCCCACTGGACGACTCAGACCGCGCGCCGTGGCTCAAGATCTGCCACGAATGGCTTCGTGATCATGCGTCAACCGGCGGCGTTCTGACCTGCTCGGCCCTCAAGCGCAAGTATCGCGACACCCTGCGTAGCGGGTTGAATGTCACCTTCGTCTATCTCGAGACCAGCGAGCGCACGATTGCCGAGCGCCTGAAGCATCGCATCGGCCATTTCATGCCGCCATCGCTGCTGCCCAGCCAGCTTGCCACGCTGGAGCCGCCAGGCCCGGACGAGAATGTGGTGACTGTGGATAGTGCGGGTACGCCCGAGATCGTCATGGCAAAGCTGATCGCATCATTGAAATCCAAGGCCGGCTAGGCTTTTCCTCAACATCCGGATCGATTCACGTGCAGTTTGTGGATCGATCCAAAAAGGCTGTCATCAGATTCTATCCAAGCTCGTGAACAGCTTATGCACAGGCTGATCCGCAGAGTTGTTCCTTGAATCTGGGGATAACTTCTGCCCTCTCAGGCATCATGAAGTAATGAACCGGCCTGATGCGGAATTCCGCCCTATTTCCCTCCCAGCCTGACATTAGGCCACGTTGCTGGTGGCGATTTGCTCAAATCCGGGCAGAGAGATGGCAGGTGATATGAGTTCTTCTAAGCGAACCCTACGGTTACTTTCCTTATCCGGCGTCTTTCTGACCCTCGCGCTTCTGCCTGGCTGCAAGCACCATCACACCACGCAACGCGAAGAGGATCCTTCTCCACCGCCCATGCCCGCCGTGGCCCCCGCGCCGGCGATGAGCCTGCGCTTCTTCAAACATGGTGTCAGTCAACGGGCCGGGCAGGCGTTCATGGCCTACGAGCACCGGCTGGACCTTACCGTCCCCGATCATCTTGTCGGTGCCCATCTGGATGCGGCGCGCGCGGCCTGCGCGGCGGCGGTGTCGTGCGAACTCGTTTCGTCGAATGAGAATACGGAGGAACTGGGGCAGGGCATATCGCAACATTCTGCCCGTATCGCCGTGCGATTGCCCCATGATCGTGTCGAGGCCTTTATCAAAGCTGCTTCATCGCCCCTGCCGAGCGAGGAAAGCCGTGATATTGTCACGCGTGCAGCGACGACGAGCGAGACCGACCTGCAAAATGACGTCATGGATGTGGATCGGCGTCTGGCGCAGATGACGGCCTACCGCGACAGGCTGGAAGCCCTTGAGGCCCAAAGTGCCGGCCGTACCGACGACCTGATCAAGGTCGCCAAGGAACTCTCTGAAGTACAATCCTCGCTTGAAGATGCACAGAAGGAGAAGAACGGCCTCTCCCGCCGCATTGATACCGAGAGGGTCGATGTCAGCTTCGAGGGCGCGAGGGCAACGTCCACACCTGTCCGACAGCGATGGAACGAGAGCACACGGATTTTCATGGAGACACTAGGCGACGTCTGGTTCTTCCTGATTCAGGCCGTGGTCTGGGCTCCTCTGGTCCTGATAGGCCTCCTGCTGGTTCGTCGTGCGATACGCAAAGGCTGGTTCAGACGCGACTAGGGATCATCGTTCGCTGGCTCAGCTTAAAGTGAGCCGGCGAACCCTTGCAGCTGCGATGCGTCAGAACCGATATCGAAGATTAAAAATTCTGTAATCGGTGAGGGGTTCGCTCTGTGCATTCATTTTCCGACCGGTCGCATCGGGCAGATAGCGTGAAAGACCATGGCAGGCCCATCGAGACGGATATCCCAGCCCGACTGGACAGGCTGCCCTGGTCGCGTTTCCACATGCTCATCGTCGTGGCCCTTGGCATTACCTGGATTCTGGATGGGCTGGAGGTCACAATCATTGGCTCGCTGGCCCCATCGCTTGAACGCGGCGATACGCTCGGTCTGAGCGCCGATGGGATTGGTTTCGCCTCGTCGTCCTATGTCGCGGGTGCTGTGCTGGGGGCGTTGCTGTTTGGCTGGATGACGGACCAGCTCGGGCGGAAACAGATCTTCTTTCTCACTCTGGCCCTTTATGTCGTGGGCGTTGGCGCATCGGCTTTCTCCTGGAATCTGGGCAGCTTCGCCGTTGCCCGTTTCCTGACGGGCATGGGTATCGGAGGGGAATATTCCGCCATCAATTCTGCCATCGACGAGCTCGTGCCAGCCCGGCTGCGAGGGCGGGTGGATGTCATGGTCAACGGCACTTTCTGGGCTGGGGCGGCTTTTGGCGCACTCGGCTCGGTGTGGCTGCTGAATACCGCGCTTATCCCTGTATGGCTGGCCTGGCGCGTGGCCTTTGCCCTTGGCGCCCTGCTTGGTGTGGCCGTGCTGCTGTTGCGCACCTTCGTGCCGGAAAGCCCCCGCTGGCTCATCACTCACAGGCGTGTGGAGGAGGCCGATGCTATCGTCAGCCACGTTGAATCGCATTGTGCCGAACCGCACGGAGGATGGGCGAGCAAGCTGCCCACGGTGCTTATCTATCCGGCCGGGGTCTTCAGCCCGATGGAGATGATCCGCATCATGGTGCAGCGCTATCGCGGACGGTCGCTCTACGTGCTGGTCCTGATGATATCGCAGGCGTTTCTCTACAATGCCGTTTTCTTCACCTACGGCATGGTTCTCACTCAGTATCACGGCGTCTCTGCGCGCGAAGTTGGCTGGTACATTCTCCCGCTCGCAATCGGCAATCTGATCGGCCCCCTTGTTCTGGCGCGCTGGTTCGATACCTGGGGACGGCGCCGCATGATTGGCCTGAGTTACGCCATATCGGGCGCCCTGATGGTCATCGTTGCCTGGGCCATGGGGGCTGATCTGCTGACAGCCACGACCCAGACGCTCTCATGGTGCGCGATCTTCTTCTTTGCCTCGGCAGCAGCATCATCAGCCTATCTCACCGCAAGCGAACTGTTTCCGCTGGAAATGCGGGCATTTGCCATTGCGGTCTTCTATGCCGTGGGCACCCTTTTCGGGGGTGTCGCGGCACCTGTCATCTTCGGCCATTTGATTGGCACGGGTCGGCTATCGCTGCTGGTCGCCGGGTATCTCGTGGCTGCCGCGCTGATGCTGGTGGCCAGCGTTGTCGCCTGGATCTGGGGTGTCGATGCCGAAAACCGCTCGCTTGAGGAGGTGGCCCCGCCGCTCTCTGCCCTCTATGCGGCTCGCGAGCAGGAGGCGATGCGCTCTGGCGCATGAACAATTCGCTCCTGATCCAGACGGCGTATCACGGGCGTAGCCCCCAGATCAGGGAGGAGGCAGTATCGTGCGGCAGCTGCTCCGCTAGGTCTGTTCTCGAACGAACGGTTCTGCGGTCAGCTCTGATAGAGCTCCAGCGGCAGGCCATCAGGGTCGGTAAAGAAGGTATAGAGCTTGCCTGTATACGGGTCAGTACGGATCGGCTCGCAGGCCACGCCATGCCCCGTCAGATGATCGACGGCGTCCTGCATGTTGCTCACGGAAAAGGCGAGATGACGCAGCCCGGCAGCCTCCGGCTGGGTCGGTCGCGAAGGTGGGGTTGGAAACGAGAAAAGCTCGATCTGGGTATCGCCAATGGCGATGTCGCATTTCCACGACTGTCGCTGCGCACGCCAGACCTCACGGATAATTTCCAGCCCCAGCACCTCAGTATAGAAGCTGCGCGATTTCTGATAATCCGAGGCGATGATCGCGATATGATGGACGCCGTTGAACATCGTCTGACGCCTATTGCTGACGGGCTTTGCGGCCATTGGAGAGTTCTGTCACGACGCCATGCATGGTGCGGAGTTCCTGCTCGGTCACTTCCCCACGCTGGAACAGATGGCGCAGATTGCGCACCATACCAGGGCGCTTCTGCTCATTGCGCAGGAAGCCGCACTCGTCGAGATCTCGCGTGAGATGGCCGAGGAAGTTTTCCAGCTCACCCTTGGTCGCTACATGGGTCTCGTTTGTCATCAGTGTGCGCGGCGGCGTGGTTTCGCAGGCCATCCACCACTCATAGGCCATGATCAGCACCGCCTGAGCGAGGTTGAGTGACATGAAATCGGGGTTGAGCGGATAGCGTATGAGGATATCGGCGCGCGCCATGTCCTCATTATCGAGCCCTGCGCGCTCCGGACCGAAAAGCAGCCCTGCCTTGAGCCCCCGATCGGCAATTGCGCGCAGTTCTGACGCGGCACCACGGGCCGTCATGACGGTCTTGACGATATGGCGCGGGCGCGGGCAGGTCGCCATGACATGGTGGAGATCGGCAACAGCCTCATCCACAGTGTCAAAAACCTGCGCCTCGTCCAGAATCCGGTCGGCACCGGAAGAGGCATACCAGGCGCGCTCCTGCGGCCAGCCATCACGCGGCGCGACGATACGCAGATGGAAGAGGCCGCCATTGGCCATGGCACGGGCCGTCGTTCCGATATTCTCCGCAAGCTGCGGGCGTACCAGAATCACGACCGGGCTGAAGGCCCCGATCGGTCCGATATCGGCGCCACCATCACGACCCGTCATGCGCGCCTCCATTTCGTTCCCTGTGCGGTATCTTCAAGAATAATCCCCTGCGCGGCCAGATCGGTCCTGATGGAGTCTGCCAGGGCGAAATCACGTGCTTTCTTGGCCTCGGCGCGCTGGACGATCAGGGCATCAATGGCTCCGTCATCCGATCCGGCACGGAACCAGTCATCGGCCGACTGGCCAAGCAGGCCGATCATGGCGCCAGAAGCCTTGAGCGAAGCGGCTGCCTGTGCATCGCCAGCGAGGGCAGCGTCGGCCAGCGGGTGCAGGCAGGAAAGGGCGAGAGGTGTGTTCATGTCATCGCAAAGGGCGGACATGAAATCCGCATCGACTGCGCCGGGTGTGACAGACGGGTGTTTCTCAAGGGCGCGATAGAACCGATCGAGCGTCCGTTTTGCGTCCTCAAGTTTTTCCCAAGTGAAATCGAGCACGGAACGGTAATGGGCACCAAGCATGAGCAGGCGCAGCGCCTCGGCCGGGGCGCGGGTCAGCACCTCGCGAATGGTGAAGAAATTGCCCAGAGACTTGGACATTTTCTCCCCATTGGAGAGCAGCATGGCGTTATGCAGCCAGTATCGCGCAAAGCTGCTGCCCGGATTACAGCAGAGAGACTGGGCCCGTTCGTTCTCATGATGCGGGAAAAGCAGATCGTCGCCCCCGCCATGAATGTCGAAACTCTCACCCAGATAACGATGGGACATGGCCGAACATTCGATATGCCAGCCGGGGCGGCCGCGGCCATACGGACTGTCCCATCCGGGCTGTTCCGGCGAGGAGGGCTTCCACAGGACGAAATCACCGGGGTGACGCTTGTAGGGCGCGATCTCTACCCGTGCACCGGCCAGCAGATCGTCCGGGCTACGTCCGGACAGGGCGCCATAACTTGCGCAACGATCGACTGCGAAGAGAACATGGCCTTCTGCCTCGTAGGCGTGGCCGCTTGCGATCAGCTGGGCAATCATGGCCAGCATGTCGTCGATATGGTGCGTGGCGCGGGGCTCGATGTCAGGTGGCTGGATGCCCAGCGCTGCGACATCTTCATGAAAGGCGATGGTCGTGCGGGCCGTCAGGCTCGCGATATCCTCACCATTATCCCGCGCCCTGGCGGTGATCTTGTCATCCACATCCGTAATGTTGCGGACAAAGGTCACACGCGGGAACAGCGCACGCAGCAGGCGGACCAGAATGTCGGCGCTGAGCATGGCACGCAGATTGCCGATATGCACGGCGTCATAAACCGTGGGTCCACAGTAATAAACGCGCACATTTTCAGGGTCCAGGGGCGTGAAAACCTGTTTCCGCCGCGTCTGGCTGTCATGAAGGGACAGGGTATAGGGTGGGGTGGCCATGGAGTTGAGTAGATGCGTCAGCCCCGCGCCCCATGCAACTCTAATTTACGGCTTTTGGTGCTGGTTTTCTTTCGGCACTGCTATAATCAGGGCTGCATGACAGAAATTCGCTCTTCCGCAACGGCCCCGCGCTGGGGTGAACACCTGCGTGCGCTTATCAGAATTGCCGCGCCGCTGAGTTTTTCGCAGTTGAGCGAAATGGCCATGAATGTCACCGATACGGTGCTGCTTGGCAGTCTGGGTGCCACGGCGCTGGCGGTGGGTGGCATGACCACCAATCTCTTTTTCTGCACGTTCATCACGTTTCAGGCGGCGCTGGGTGGGGCCAGCATCCTCATCGCGCGGGCACGCGGCCGTGCCTTCGCGTCGCAGGAGCGTCTGGAAGATCTCTCGGGCATCGTGACATCAGGCGTCTTGCTCGCTCTGCTGCTCTGTCTGCCAGTGCTGGCCATTCTACTGCCTGCGGGGTCGCTGCTTAGTTTCTTCAACGAGCCCGCCCTGATCGTTTCACAGGGCAGCCGCTTCATGCATCTGCTGCTATGGGCGCTTCTGCCCAATCTGGTCATTATCGGGCTCCTGCGCATCATCCTGCCTGCGTTTGGCAGTGAACGTCTGCTGCTCTGGACCATGCCGGGTATGGCGGTCATGAACGGCTTTCTCAATGCAGGTCTGATCCATGGGCGCTTTGGTCTGCCGCGTATGGGGCTGTGGGGTTCGGCCTGCGCGACCATCGTGACGGGCTGGTCGGTTGCCATCCTGCTGGTAATCCTTGCCCGGCGCCAGTCCTTACTCAGGCCGCATCTTCGGCTGACGCGGCCCGATCCACGCGCCATGATGGAAATGCTGCGTCTGGGGCTGCCCATGATGGGCGCAACCGGCGCAGAATTGCTGGCATTCCAGATGACAGGGCTTCACGCTGGCGCGTTGGGGGCTGTCTCGTCGGCAGCGCACCAGATAGCGCTCAGCGTGACCAGTACCGCATTCATGATCAGTCTGGCGCTCTCTCAGGCGGTGAATATCCGGGTTGCGTACTGGCTGGGCGCTGGTGCTCCTGCGGCGGCCCTGCGCGCCACGCTCGGGGCGGTCATGCTGGTGGTTTTGTGGACATCCTTTACCGCTACGATCCTGCTCGTCTTCCCGGGATACATCGCCGGTTTCTATGTCGATTCGCATGGTCAGGATGCGGCACAGGTCATTCCACTGGCTGTGACGCTTCTTAAAATTGCGGGGATCTTCCAGATTCTCGATGGCGTGCAATGCGTCTGTTCTGGTGCCCTGCGCGGTTGCCATGACACGTTCATGCCAATGGTTCTGATGGTGGTGACCTATATCCCCGTATCCATCCTCGGAGGCGACTGGCTGGCGTTCAAGGCAGGTTACGGGGCTGCGGGGCTCTGGATTGGCTTGGCTACCGGGCTCGGTATTTTATCGGTCCTGCTGTCGATAAGACTGGTGGTTACGCTACGACGCAAACTGCGAGAGGGGCAGGGGACGCTGCCCCCAGCCTGTGCGGAGCCCGCCTGAGCAGGCCCCGTTTATTGCACCGTGATCGGTGGGATGCGGAGAGATCAGGCCTCCGGGATACGGATCGTCTGGCCGGGATAGACGCCGTCATGATGGGCCAGCTCGGCTTCATTGGCCTTATGCAAATCCTCTGCTGTGACATCCGCATCCGTTTTCTCGGCAATGGCATGCAGCGTCTCTCCGGGTGAGACCTGGTGAAATACCGGAGCAGGGGTACCTTCAGGCACTGTGATATCGGCATGCACCGTGTCGATGCCGGCAATATTCCCGGCGGCGAGGATCATGGCATCGCGTTCGGCCGCGCTTTCGGCCTTGCCCTTCAGGGCGATGGTGCTGTCGCGAACCGTGATGTGCGAGACGGAAAGCTGCGACATGCCATATTGCTTGAAGGCGCGCTTGATGAGGCTCTCATGCGGAGCCTTGGGTGCGGGGGCACCTGCCGGGTTGATGGCCGCAACCTTCGCTTGCTCGTCAAGCTTGCGCCCGGCAGCACGATTGAACTTGAAAATGGCCATGGTGGTCCTCCCTCGGATAACTTCTGATTATTATGCCATGAGACATGGCGTGCATCCATGCAGACGCAGCCGCCCTTGTGTTGTTCCGTCGATCCGAAATTTGTGAGCCATGCGAGATCTCCAGACTCGTGCAGGTGGGTGAAAGGCCAGCCCCGCCGCTGCAGATACGGGCAAATTTGATTGACACCGCGGAGGGGGTCCTGTAGGAGCCGCCGCTATTGCCGGGAACGTGGACATGCCGGCCGTTGTCAGATCGGGTTCTGCATCCCGTGACAGCGGTTCGAGGGATGCGCCCGTCTTTCCTAATTCGGGGGAAGGCCTACCGGCGCAACATGCGGTTGTCGCGCAGCGTCAGGACAACCCGAAGTCGAAGCGAGTTCTTGCACATGAGCAAGCGCCAAGAGAGCAAGTATAAAATCAATCGCCGTCTGGGCGTAAACCTGTGGGGCCGCGCCAAGTCGCCGGTCAACAAGCGGGAATACGGCCCCGGTCAGCATGGCCAGCGCCGCAAGCAGAAGCCCTCCGACTTCTCGATCCAGCTGATGGCCAAGCAGAAGCTCAAGGGCTACTACGGCAACATCAGCGAGAAGCAGTTCCGCAAGTACTATGACGAAGCCGTCCGTCGTAAGGGCGACACGTCAGAGAACCTGATCGACCTGCTGGAGCGTCGCCTGGATGCGGTGATCTACCGCCTCAAGTTCGCGATCACCCCGTTCGCTGCCCGTCAGTTCGTCAGCCATGGCCACGTGACGGTCAATGGTCGCAAGGTGAACATCCCTTCCTACCTCGTCCGTGACGGTGACGTCATTGAAGTGCGTGAGAAGTCCAAGCAGCTTGCTGTCGTTCTCGATGCCGCCCAGTCCGCCGAGCGTGACGTGCCGGAATACATCGAGGTCGATCATCGCCAGATGAAGGGCAAGTTCGTTCGCAGCCCGCGTCTGTCCGATGTGCCGTACCCCGTGCAGATGGAACCGAACCTCGTGGTCGAGTTCTACTCGCGCTAAAAGACCCGTTTCTTCCGGGTGTTTCTGGCCAATGCCGGATCGGGTTCACCCCCGGTCCGGCATTTGTCGTTTCTGGTATTTGCCGTTTTACCGAAGGTTAGTTTTCGATGTCCGAAGCCGCGTCCGCCTCCGTTTCTGCCACGGGCCTTGCCAGCGAGATCCGGCGACGCCGGACCTTCGCCATCATTTCGCATCCTGACGCCGGTAAGACGACCCTGACAGAGCGTATCCTGCGCGCGGGTGGCGCCATCCAGCTTGCAGGCAATGTACGCGCCAAGGGTGAGCGCCGCCGTACCAAATCCGACTGGATGGGTATCGAACGTGACCGCGGTATCTCGGTTGTGACCTCAGTCATGACCTTCGAATATGGCGGCTGCGTGTTCAATCTGCTCGACACGCCGGGCCATGAAGACTTCTCCGAGGACACCTACCGTACGCTGACGGCTGTCGATTGCGCCGTCATGGTGATCGACGCAGCCAAGGGTATTGAGGACCGTACGCGCAAGCTGTTCGAGATCTGCCGCCTGCGCGATATCCCTATCGTAACCTTCATCAACAAGATGGACCGCGAGGCGCAGGACTGCTTCGGGCTGCTGGATGAAATTGCGTCGACACTGGCGCTGGATACCTCGCCTGCCACATGGCCGATTGGGCGTGCCGGACATTTTGCTGGGACCTATGACATGCGCACGCGTGAGATACGCGGTGAGGCCGCGACGCTCTCGCAATCCGACGCTCGTATGGTTGCGCTTTCCGAAGAGCTCGAACTTGCCGAGGCGGCGCTTCCCTTGTTTGATCGAGAGTCTTTCGACGCCGGGCATTTGACGCCTGTGTTCTTCGGTAGCGCCATGAAGGAAATTGGCGTGACCGATCTGCTGGATGCCTTGGTGGCTTATGGTCCCGAGCCGCGTGCCCAGCCCAGTGAGACGCGCGAGGTCAAAGCCGACGAGGAGCAGGTAACGGCGCTGATCTTCAAGATCCAGGCCAATATGGACCCCAATCATCGCGACCGTATGGCTTTCGCCCGTATCTGCTCGGGGCGGCTGACGCGCGGCATGCGCCTGAAGCATGTCCGCACAGGCAAGCAGTTTGCGCTGCATACGCCACAGTTCTTCTTTGCGCGTGATCGTCAGCTTGCGGAGGAGGCCTTTGCGGGTGACGTTGTGGGGCTGCCCAATCACGGCACGTTGCGCATTGGCGATACGCTCAGCGAGAGTGAAGAGCTTCGTTTTACGGGCGTGCCGCATTTCGCGCCCGAAATTCTGCGCCGTGTGCGCCTGGATGACGCGATGAAAGCGAAGAAGCTGCGTCAGGCGCTTGTGGAACTGGCAGAGGAGGGTGTTGTGCAGCTATTTCGCCCGCAGGATGGGCTGCCACCCATCGTGGGCGTCGTAGGCACACTTCAGCTTGATGTGTTGCAGTCGCGTTTGCAGGGCGAATATGGCGTCGCCATCGGCTTCGAATCGACGCCCTATACGATTGCCCGCTGGGTGACGGGCGAACGTACCAAGATCGAAGCCTATTCCATGGCGAACCGCTCAGCCATGGCAGATGATCTTGACGGCGATCCCGTTTTTCTTGCGAGCTCGAACTTCATGATGCGTCGCATGGTCGAGATGAATCCCGATCTGGCGTTTCACGATATCAAGCAGATCGGCCTGAGTAACTGATCAGCTGGCTGCTCTGCGGGATGCTGTTCGAGTAAGACCCAACATGACGTTGTCTGGAATGAAAAAAGCCCCGGGAGACCGGGGCTTTTTTTTGCCTTAAGAACGTGTCGTTCAGAGGGTCAATAAAGCGATCGCCCCAAGAGCGAAAAGCCCACCCACGAGAGCGCCGAGCATAAGGAAGACATTCTCGCCCTCATGATGAAGCGGCGTAATGCCGGTGCGGTCCGAACGATCGATATGATAAGTCTGAGCCATGGCCAACCTCCCCGGAGGGGCAAAGCGTGAACTGCTTATCCTCCGAACACATTACTTATATGTAATACTTTGGTCGGTGAGACAAGGGGAGATTGCAAAGAAAAAGGCCCCCGGCACGAATGCCGGAGGCCTTTATTCTGGAACCGATCAAGAGGCCTCCGGGGAGACCTCTTTCTCAGGCCGAAATCAGCGCAGGATGATTTCGACGCGACGGTTCTGCGGCTCACGGGTGTTCGGACCCGTCGGGACCAGCGGGTGCTGCTCGCCGTAGCCGTGGATGTCGATCGCAGCGGCAGGAACGCCGTCACGGATCAGCTCAGCCTTGACCGACTGTGCGCGACGGACCGAGAGGCCCATGTTGTACTTCTGGCCGCGTGCACCGGGGTGAGCAGCAGAGTTGTCGGTGTAGCCGTTGACTTCGATGCGCGTCGTCTGGACGTGCGTGGAAGCCTGAGCTGCCTGGGCAACGATCTCACGAGCGCGGCCCGTCAGGTTCGACTTGTCCCAATCGAAGAACACCAGGTACGTGCGAGCAGGCTGCACGACCGGGGGAGCAACGACGGCAACCGGCGGCGGCGGCGGCGGAGCCGTGTCGAAGGCATAACGCAGGCCCAGGATGAACTGGTGCTGGAAGCGATCACCGAAGTTCACGTTGCCCTTGTGCAGGCCCGTGCCGTTACGGTTCCACGAGGTGGAGCGGTATGCACCATCCGTGAAGGTCTGGCCGATCATACGGTATTCGGTCGTGAGCGCGAGGCCCGGAACGCCCGGAATGTCGTAAGCTGCACCGACGATGCCCTGATAGGCAAAGCCACCCTGCGTGCCGCCAACGCGATTAACAGCGCCATTGGTGTAGGCGGTGGTGATCGGGTTGTAGTGCTGCCACAGGTAACCTGCACCGACACCGACGAACGGCGTGACGGGCACGTTGATGCCGAACTGGGCCAGATCGATATCATACAGAACGTTGACAAAGCCGCCATAGGACTGGTCGGAACCGCTGGTCGAACCGGTCACCGGTGTCGTGTTGCGGTGGTTGATCTGGGAGTAGTTGTAGACGCCTTCGATTTCAGCGCGCAGGCCGTTGCCGAAGCCCCAACCGAACGAACCGAAGCCCGTGAAGCCGTCCTTGTGACGGAACTTCGAGCTCGTGCCGCCATTGCCGGTCGTGCCGTCGGCCTGGGTCGTCGGAGAGAAGTGAGCGTGCTGGGTCTGAACCAGATTGTAGCCACCGCCGATATTGACATACGGGCCGGTGATGGTGCTCGCCATGGCGATCGTCGGGGCGGCTGCCATCGACGTCATGGCCAGAAGTGCCGTGCGGAGACGCATTAGTTTCGTCCTCATAAATTCATCCATTCAAGCCTGCCGTTTTCCCTCCGCAGAGGCGAAGCGACAACAAGCTCAGCGCGATGCATAAGTGCGTATAGAGCCGTCAGTTCCGGTTCAGGAAGTGAGTTCCATGGGTATTTGACGATTAGACGAAATAGCCGTGTCCAAACTGCAACACTCCATTCCGCCCGATTAACAATTTCTTATGCAGCGAGCCGTTCTAGCGGGTTTGTTCATGAATCACGGCATCAAGGGATCGTGAGGAGAATGGCTGTTCTGTAAGGAAAAATCACCGAGCCCCCACGTCACCTCAGGGCGAGCAACCTTCCTGAACCAAAACGTCACGCACCGTGTCCATTTCAACATCACGGGTTGTGAAAGCCTGGCCTATCCCGCGCAAGAGGACGAATGAAAGGCGTCCGTTGAGCACCTTCTTGTCGCGTGCCATCGAGGCGATCAGTTCGCTGGCGCTCAGCGTCTCATCGAACCAGTCGAGACCAGCGGGCATGCCAAGGCCACGCAGATGGGTGTCGATGCGTTCCATGTCCGCACGTGGGCACAGGCCCAGAGCAACAGAGAGGGCAGCGGCCAGATGGAGCCCGATCGACACGGCCTCACCATGAAGCAGGCGCCCGTCATAGCGGAAATGGGCCTCCAGAGCGTGACCGAAGGAGTGACCAAGGTTGAGCAGGGCCCTTCCATCCTGTGCAGCCGTTTCCTTTTCATCGTCCATCACGACTTTCGCCTTGAAGGCGCAGGCACGTTGCACCGCCTCGCCAAGGGCGGCCGGGTCACCGTCTAGAAGGTCGGCGCCGTGGGCTTCGCACCAGGCAAACAGGGCGGGATCGGCAATAATGCCTGCCTTGACGATCTCGGCATAACCCGCGACGCGTTCACGGCGTGAGAGCGTCGCCAGCGCCGAACTGTCGGCCAGAACGATGCGAGGCTGGTAGAAGGCGCCGACCAGATTTTTGCCGGCGCGGGCATTGAGCCCCGTCTTGCCCCCTACCGAGCTGTCGACCTGAGAGAGCAGTGTTGTCGGGATCTGGACAAAGGGAACGCCACGCAGAACGCTGGACGCCACAAATCCGGAAAGATCGCCCACCACGCCACCGCCAAGGCCGATGACCGTTGTATGGCGTTCCATCCCGTGGTCCAGAATGTCATTGATCAGCGCTGCATAACGGGTGAGCGATTTCGACTCTTCACCCACCGGAACCACGAAAGGGGTGGCGTCGATACCGGTCTCAGCCAGAGCACCAAGCAGGCGCGGGAGGTGGAGTTTCGCCACGGTTTCATCGGTGATCACCACCGCACGCTTCTGGGGCAGGATGGGCGCCAGATAGGCCCCGGCACGGCTGATCAGGTCAGACCCGATCAGAACCTCGTAACGATGCGACTCAAGCGTTACGGGTACCCGAAGTGGGTGGGCATAGGAATCGAGCGCCTCAATAATGCGCTGAGCACCATGATCGATGCTGTCATCTCCACAATCCACGACGATATCTGCCTCTGCATAAATGGGGTGGCGCTGCGCCTGAAGCGCGGCAAGCGTTGATTCGACATTCCCCTTGTCGAGCAGGGGGCGACCTGTGCGGCCCGAAACGCGACGCACCAACACGGGCAGGGGGCAACGCAGCCAGACCGACCGGGCGTGGGCCTTCACCAGACGGCGCGTCTGCGCGTCGATGAAGGCGCCGCCCCCTGTTGCGAGCACCTTGGCAGGCCCCTGCAGCAGGCGCTGGATCACCCGTCTCTCACCATCACGAAATGCCGGCTCGCCATGCCGGGCGAAGATCTCCGAAATGGTGCAGCCCGCAGCACGCTCAATCTCAAGATCGGCATCCACGAATTCCAGACCGAGTCGAGCCGCCAGACGGCGGCCGATTGTCGTCTTTCCGGCGCCCATCAGGCCGACGAGAACAATGATCGGGTCAGCAGGGTTCGGGGCAGGGAAGTCCGATCCGGTTACGGGATCAGGCAGGTCGGGCATCGGTTCGGTTCGATCGGAAAAAAAGGTGGGGCGTGACATTCGGGCAAGGCTAACATACAGGAAAGCGGCTCGCCACCGAGCAGCCCCGGCAGGGCGCGGCCTGTGGCTGAAAATCTTGCCCACGCGCCCGTCTTTCTGGAGTTTTTCATGTCCACGCTGAGCTTTCCCCGGATCGCCCTTGCACTCGTTGTCCTGATCGTTCTGGGTCTTGGCGGAGCTTTTCTGAAGCTGGGGATGAACCCGCCGCTGCCCGTGCAGACGATGGTGCACAAGGATCTGCCGGGAACGCAGTTCGCGGCGACAGCGGCTGATTCCGCACCGGCCATGCCGGGTGCCGCCCCCGCCAAACCCATGCCCGCCATGCCCGAGCCTGTCGCAGCGCCCACGCTCCAGCACTGAGCCAATCCCCCATGTCCGGGGTTGAAGGGCTCCCCCCGGCGGCAGAGGCTTTTCTGGAGATGCTGGCGGCGGAGCGCAATGCGGCCCCGCGCACCCGTCAGGCCTACGCCTCGGACCTTGCGGATTTCATTGCCTTCCTGAAGCGCCAGAATGAGGGTGAGCCTGCGGCTCTGCTTGAGGCAGGGCAGACAAGCATCGCTGCCTATGGTGCCTGGCAGGGGCGTTCGGGGCTTTCATCCAGTACCGCAGCACGACGGCTTTCATGCCTGCGCCAGTTCTTCCGTTTCGTGCAGCGCGAGGGGTGGTCAGATCATGACCCCACGGAAAGCATCCAGATGCCGCGTCTGGAGAAGCCCTTACCCAAACTTCTGTCGGAGGCACAGGTAGAGCGTCTGCTCGATGAGGGATGTCATGGCCATGACGATCCGCGGCGCGATCTGGTCAGCCGTGCGGCGCTCGAACTGCTTTATACGACCGGTTTGCGTATTTCGGAGTTGCTCGCTCTGCCTGGGCGTCTGTTCAGGCGTGAGTCGGAAATGGTGCTGATAAGGGGGAAAGGCGGGCGCGAGCGGCTCATACCGATTTCCCACGCAGCCCGCGAAGCCGCTCTAGCGCTGCTTCATCACGACCGGGATATCGATAGCCCCTACCTCTTTCCCGGTCGCAACCCGGCGCGTGCCCTGACCCGTCAGGGATTCGACAAGATCCTACTCCATGTAGCGCTCAAGGCCGGGATCGATCCCGATCTGGTATCGCCTCACGTACTGAGACATTCCTTCGCAACCCATCTGCTGGAGCGCGGGGCGGATCTGCGCGCCTTGCAGATGCTGCTTGGCCACGCCGATATCGCGACGACCCAGATCTATACCCATGTGATGCAGGAGCGGCTACGGCAGGTGCTCAACCAGCATCACCCGCTTTCCGATGATGCGCCATGATGAAGCGACGGATTGTTGTGGAACATGAACCCGTGCTATCGGCGGGTCATGCGTCAGTATCTCGATTTCGAAAAGCCGGTTGCCGAGCTTGAAAACAAGATTGCCGAACTTCGCCAGATGGCCAAGGACGGCGAAGGCATCAACATTGCCGACGAAATCGGCAAATTGTCCGACAAGGCGGAAAAGCAGCTTCGTGCTGCCTATACCAAGCTGACGCCGTGGCAGAAGGTCATGGTCGCGCGCCATGCGCAGCGTCCTCGCGCTCTTGATTACTTCAAGGGGCTGCTTGAGGAATATACGCCGCTTGCCGGTGATCGTCTGGGTCACGATGACCAGGCCATCGTCGGTGGTCTTGCCCGTTTCCGCGGTCAGGCTGTCATGGTGATCGGCACAGAGCGCGGTTTCGACATGGAGTCGCGCCTGCGTCATAATTTCGGCATGCCCAAGCCGGAAGGCTATCGCAAGGCGCAGCGCCTCGTAGAGATGGCTGGCCGCTTTGGCCTGCCGATCCTGACATTCATCGATACGTCAGGGGCATGGCCTGGCATCGATGCCGAAGAGCGTGGTCAGGCGCAGGCTATTGCCCGTTCGACCGATTGCTGTCTCCGCGCACCGGTCCCGCTGATTGCCATCATCATCGGTGAAGGCGGATCGGGCGGGGCTGTTGCCCTCGGCGCCGGTGACCGCGTTCTGATGCTTGAACATTCGATTTATTCGGTCATTGCCCCGGAAGGCGCCGCGTCCATCCTCTGGCGCGACCCCAAGCAGGCGGCTACGGCGGCCGAGGCGCTCAAGCTGACAGCTCAGGATCTTCTCAAGCTGCACCTGATCGATCGTATCATCCCCGAGCCCATCGGCGGGGCGCAGCGTTTCCCGGAAGAAGCGATTGCCGCTGTCGGTGACGCCATTGGCGATGTGCTGGCCGAGCTAATTCCCTTTGAGGGAGAGAATCTGGTGGCAAAGCGACGCGAGAAGTTCCTTGCGATGGGGCGTGATACGCTCTGAGGCACCGATTTACGGACGGGGTCTGACGGCCCCGACCCGGAAGGATGAAGAACCGCCCGGCCAACAGGTCAGGCGGTTTTTTTGTGCCTCTCAGGGGGCAGGTTCACCCTCGATCGGCGTCACCCCAAGCGAATCGATCAGTTGTCGGATGCGCTCACCGGCTTGCGCCACCTGATCTGAATCGTAGCCCTTGGCGACGAGAGACACGCCCTTTCGCCCATCAGCACGTTCAAACGGATAGGAGCCAAGGTCGAGCGTAGGGAAATCGTTCTGGATTGCCTCTAACCCCTCTGCCAATGTCCCCTCACGCAAATCCGCATGCCATGCCACGGAGCATAGAGGGGCCCCGCCTTCAAGGGTTGGGAGCAGAGCGTTGAACATGGATTGCATGATCGAGGGTACGCCCGCCATCACATGGACATTGGCAATCGAAAAACCCGGAGCAATCGAGACGGTGTTCTCAATCGGGACAGCGCCGCGCGGTAGCCAGGCCATCCGCTGCCGCGCCTTGTTGAATTTCTCCTTGCCCAGATAAGATTCCAGCTTCCGGTAGCTTTCCTCGTGAATTTCAAGGGGGACTCCAACGGCCTCCGCGACGCAGGCGGCGGTTATGTCGTCATGGGTCGGGCCGATGCCGCCCGTGGTAAACACATGGTCGAACATGGCGCGACAGGTCGCAACCGTATCGACGATGCGCCTGGCCTTGTCCGGAATGACGCGAACCTCTTCCAGCGCAATTCCCGAGCGGGCGAGGCCGTTCGCAATGAAGCGGATATTGGCATCCTGCGTGCGACCAGACAGGATTTCGTTGCCGATGATGAGAAGACAGGCGGTGGGTGGCATGGGGTTTCCCTCTGATCGCCGGGGAATGATAACTTCGTCAACCATACAGGGTGTCCTGACGTTAAATCCCGACACGTCGATCAACTTCGAGTTGATGAACCTGACTATGACCTTTTCGCAGGAGACAGGAAATGAGCGATCTGAACAGCGAACCCTGCGCATCATGCGCTTATGACATCCGCGCCGATCTGGGTGAGGGGCCGGTCTGGATCTCCAGCGAAAACGCCATCTATTTCGTCGATATCAACGGTCGCAAGGTCCATCGGTTCACACCGGGGCTGGGCGAGGCCCATCACTGGGTCGCCCCCGGCAAGGTCGCGTTTCTGCTTCCAGTGGAAGACGGCACCTTTCTGGCGGGGCTGCCTGACGGGCTCTACCGGTTCGACCCTCAGGCCAGCAGCTTCGAGAAGGAACTGGATGTCGAGGCCGACAAGCCTGGCAACCGCCTGAATGATGGCTGCGTGGACCTGCACGGGCGTGGCTGGTTCGGCACAATGGATGATTCGGAAGAAGCGCCGAGCGGTTCTCTCTATTCGGTCCATCACACGGCGGAAGGGTTCGTGCTGCGCCACCACGACACGGGATATACGGTCGCCAATGGCCCCGCAGTCTCGCCCGATGGCAAGCTGCTCTACGCCTGCGATACCCCCAATGGTGTGATCTACCGTTTTGACCTTTCCGCGGATGGGGCCTTGTCGAACAAGCGCATCTTCGTGAACCTGCCTGAGGACAAGGGCTATCCGGACGGCGTTGTGTCAGACAGCGAAGGCAATATCTGGTGTTCGACCTGGAATGGCGCTCATGTTCGCTGCTTCACCCCCGATGGGGTCGAACGAGCCTCATTCGCTGTGCCTGCCATGAATGTCACCAAAGTCGCCTTTGGTGGTGATGATCGCAAGACGGCCTATGTCACGAGTGCGCGTCAGGGCCTCTCCGACGCAGTCCTTGCCCGGTATCCGCAATCGGGGAGTCTTTTCACTTTCCGTGCCGACAAGGCAGGGTTGCCGCAGCATCGCATCGCTCTGGTCAAGGCGGACTGAACCTCGCCTGCAGATCAGCCGGCGAGCAGCTCCCTGAGGAGGGGAATCAGGGGGCGGTCGGGCGCTGGCATGGGGAAGCGATCCAGTTCATCCACCGGCACCCAGGCCAGTTCCTGTCCCTCACGCGGTACTGGCTGGCGTCGCCAGCGTGTGCAGAGATAGAGCGGCATCAGTAAATGCCGCCCCCCTATGTTTTCGGAAACGAAAGTGAAGGGGGCGATACATCCCGACGAGATATCGACCCCGAGTTCCTCATCCAGTTCGCGAATCAGTGCCTGTTCGGGCGATTCATGGGGCTCGACCTTGCCACCCGGGAACTCCCATAACCCGGCCATCGGTTTGCCGGGCGGCCGACGGGCCAGAAGAACGCGCTGCTCCTGGTCGATCAGCACGGCTGCGACGACCAGGAGAACACGCGGTCCGCTACCCTGTGTCACGGGCGTTGCCTTCTCCGTTGTGCGATCCAGTCTATAGGTAAGCACCGGATAGGGTTCCGACCCGCGTGAAATGAAGGGAATACGCGTCGTGCCTGAGCGCACGAAGGCTAGGCGGTCAAGCAGAGCGATCGAAGGCAGGTTGTCTTCCGCCACATCTGCCATGATCTTCGTGACCGGAAGTGTCTCGAACGCCCATTCGACCACGCGTCGCACGCAGGCACTTGCAATGCCTTTCTGCCAGAAAGGACGTCCCACCCAGTAGCCAATCCTTGCCGTCTGGGTCGATCGATCCATCGACAAGCCAATGCAGCCGACAAGCCTGTCATTGTCGCAAATGGCGAAATGCCAGGCTTTGCCGGCTTCCTGACGCTCGATAGTGCTCGCAATCCATTGATCAGCCAGCTCCCGCGGGTAGGGGAAAGGGAGATGGCTGAGCATGCGCACCACACTCCAGTCGTTGACTAGATTGTGTACAGCGGCACCATCGGTCGGCTGAAGCGGGCGCAGACGGTAGGGCGAGACCTCGAGTATCAGACTCATTCGGCGGCCTGAGCCCGATCCGGTTCGGTCAGTGCCTCGGCATCCTGAGCCTGTGTTTCCGGCTGAATGCCCGAACGACGCAACAGGTCGCGCAGGGCGTTGATGACCGGAAAGACTTCCTGATTGCGATCACCGCCAAGTTCACGCCACGCCTTCTGCTCAAGTTCCACAATCTCGCGGTCCTCGGCGAAGATCCTGTTCGTGAACCCGACAAGGAGCGGCCAGGCGAGTTCGAGTGCTCCCTTGAGCTTGGGACGTCGAATCGAGAGCAGGCCGAATACGCGGCATGTAAGATGCTCAGCGTCCTGAGGCACGTAGACGATCCAGAGATCCATCACGGGTGGTTCGTCGCCGGTACGGATGTGCAGCGTCTGATAGGGATAGACAGTGCGGATGGTCATGACGTCGCGATGCGCGAATTTCGCGCTGGCATCGCGACGCTCTCCGAAGATCAGCGCCTCGCCCCAGGGCTGCTTTCCACCCACGCGGGCAAAGCTGTAGCGCGCTTCGACCATGCGTGGCTCATCGGCACCGCCAAGATAGCGGGGCTTCATCTTGCCCATCTGCTTCGAGTGCATGAACTGATGGTTCATATCCATCAGGTTCTCATGCATGAAGCTGTAATGGCAGTTTACATGCTCGCCGAAACGGCGGGTCTTGTAGGCTGGGTCGGCAACGGAGCCGAGCTGAGGGAAGGGGGTCGTTTCCGCCTTGGCTGGATCACCGGGGAAGATGAAGATCAGCCCTTCCACCTCACGGCATGGATAGGTGCGAACACCATTGGGGAGTTTGCCCTTGCCCAGATAGGGCACATCGATGCAGCGACCCGAGCGGCCATAGGCCCAGCCATGATAGCAGCACTGGACCGCCTCGCCTTCGACACGTCCCTTGCTGAGCGGTACCTGCCTGTGTGCGCAGCGATCCTCCAGAGCGAACACGGTGCCTTCCTGCGGGCGCACAAGCGCAATGGGCTGGCCGGCAAAACGTGTCGCGATGGTCTTGCCTTTGCGCAGCTCATGCGACCACGCGACAGGGTACCAGTAATCGGGATCACACTTGACCCGGCGCAGATCAACCACGTCGCTTCCCAGCCTCATGGCGTCTGAACAGCGCTGCCCTGATCTGGCGTTTTCGGATGTGTCGTTAATAAGGCTTTCCGTCATCGGTATCCCTGTCTTGACCGCCTCATGGCCAGGCCTGGCAACAAGCTGGCGGCCCTGAGCGTGGCTCTGAAATCCTTGCAACCCTGTGCAGGAGCGAAGTTTAGCAGGCTTGCGGCCAGAGGGAACAGCACCTTTGCGTCAGGAATGTTCACTGGGGAACTTATGGTCGTGAAATACAGAACGGGCGACAGATAATTGCTGAAACTGGCCGGTTTGTGCTGGCTATCTGCGACAAACTGTGTTTTTTTTGTCTCATTCGATCCGCTAACGAAAGAAAATTCCATTTCGACGTTGTAACGAGTTTTCGATGCTGCCTAGACTGATCCTGGTTCACGATCCCATGGAGAGACAGCTCGAACGATGTTTACAAAGCGAAGAATACTGGCGGCGGCGACCCTTCTCTCCTTCCCATTCGGGTTCAGCTACGCTCAGGCGGCTACGCAGCCTGCCGAGCAGACCGCGCCAAAGGTAAAAAAGAGCGGCGTCGTTCACCACAGAACGTCAATCGGCTCGGATCAGCCCCTTCATTCCGTTCCCAAGATCCGCACCCGCAAGGCACGCGATGCGAGCGGCGATAGCGGTGAGTCTGTCATCGTGACGGGTACCCACGCCTTCAATCGCAAGGCTCGCGACAGTGCCGTGCCTGTCACCGTGGTTTCCGCCGCCACCCTGCGCCGTTCGGGCCAGCTGAACCTGGCAGACGCCATCACGCGCGTTGATCCCTCCATCACAGTCACGGCCAACGGTGCCGATGCCGGTGCGCTGACCTCGGCGATCCGTATGCGTGGCCTGAATCCTAACGAGGTTCTGGTGCTGGTCGATGGCAAGCGCCGTAATACGACAGCCAATATCTATGCCGATGCGGGCCCGCAGCAGGGTTCGACCCCGGTCGATCTGAACATGATCCCGGCGGGCGCGATCGATCACATCGAAATCCTGCGTGACGGCGCAGCCGCCCTTTACGGCTCCGATGCCATCGCTGGTGTCGTGAACATCATCACCAAGAAGACCAATCATGGCATCAACACTGTCGCGCAGACGGGTGCCAATGCCTATAACGGCACCGGATGGCAGTATCTGATTGGTGCCGATGGTGGTCTCAAATGGGGCAATGACGGTTTCGTCCACCTGAGCGGTCAGGTCTATCACACCGATCACTGGGTCTCGAAGCTCAAGAGCACCGACGACCATCGCTGGACGACCAGCTCGAGCTGGCCCGCCAACTCCAACAACATCCTCTCCAACCCGGAAGAAACACGCGAAAATCTCTCCATCGAATGGGGCAAGGGTATCACGGAGGGTATCGAGACCTATGGTCTGATCACCTATGCCCATCGCCATTCCGAGGCTTACGAGAACTATCGTGTGCCCACCGTGGCACCGAGCGCCTATCCTTATGGCTTCTCACCGTTGGAGACGATCGAGGAGAACGACTTCCAGGCCAATCTGGGCCTCAAGGGCGATAATCTGTTCGGCTTCAGCTGGGATCTGAGCACGCTGTACGGCCAAGATGACGACGATATCGGGAACAAGAACACCTTCAACCCGAACTATTACAAGGCCTATGGGTTCTCGCCCACCACGGTGCGCGCCCAGAGCTATTCTCTTGCCCAGTGGACCAGCAATTTCGATGCCCGTCGCAACTTCCGTATCGCGGATGTCGTGCCGATGACGCTGGCCTTCGGTGCCGAGCATCGCCTTGAAATGTACACGATCAAGGCGGGCGAGCCGGCTTCGTATGAGCTTGGCGGCACACAGGGCTTTGCCGGTCTGACGCCGCAGAACGCAGGCAAGTGGCAGCGCAATATCTGGGCTGGTTATCTGGATGGCGACTTCCACCCGCTGCCGCACTGGGACCTCGATTTTGCAGGCCGCTTCGAGCATTACACCGATTTTGGCAACACCGAGAACGGCAAGGTCACGACGCGCTACGACATCACCAGCAAGCTCGCAATCCGCGGCACGATCAGCAACGGCTTCCGTGCGCCGACCATGCCCGAGCAGTACTACTCGGCGCTTAATGTCTCACCGACTGGCGCTTCGGGCCTGCTCCAGACTGTTGGCGCTGCAGGCAAGACCATTGGTGCCCAGCGTCTGAAGCCCGAGCGGTCGACGAGCGCCGAAGGCGGCATCATCGCAGAACCGCTGAAGGACTGGCATGTCTCGGTTGATGTCTATCAGATCAATATCCGTGACCGCATTATCGGCTCGGCTACGGTCAATGGTCAGACAGCACTGGACGCGATCGCCCTGACAGGCGTGGATCTGCCAAGCGGAATCGACCCCAGCAACGTGACGGCCAACTACTTTGCCAACGTGGCCAGCACGCGCACACAGGGTCTCGACCTGCAATCCGACTACCTGCTGCATCTGCACCGCTATGGCACGCTCAACCTGAGCGCGATGCTCAACCTCAACCGCACGCGCATCAGCCATATCAACACCAACGCTTTCGGCGATCCCGCAGCCAATGCGCAGACGGTGGGTTATCTCACCACGGGCTCACCGCGCAGCAAGCTGATCCTGAACGCCTACTGGACGTATCATCAGTGGGACGTGAACCTGCGTCAGACCCGCTATGGCGAGACCAAGTCGCTGCTGACCTATGAGGATCTGGCACCAGCGGCGATCAAGTACTCCAACACTGAATGGGCAGAATTCAAGAATACGCCTGTCTGGCTGACAGATCTTGAAGTTGGCTATCGCTTCACCGAGCATTGGCATTTCGCTATCGGCGCGAACAATATCTTCAACCAGCGCCCGCGCCACGTGAACCCGATCACCAACTATCTGGGTCCGAAGATCTATGACACCGACTCCTCGGGTATCCCGATCTATGGTGCCTATTACTACGGCCGTCTGAACGCGACGTTCTGATCGTTCTGTCATCCATGCAGGGACCAGACAGGGGTCCCTGCAGAAGCTTTTCTTTCGGATAAGCCATTCAGGCCGGGCCGGTGCATGACCGGCCCGGCTTTTTTCATCCCAGCGTCGCGCTGAGATGGTCGATGAACTGGGCGGCAACGCGGCCGGAGCGGCCCCCACGTTCCATGGCCCATTCCAGAGCGTGCCGATGCAGCGCCTCGGTCGAGATGGCGAGTCTGCGGTGGGCTGCATAGCCGTCGACAATTGCGAGATAGGTTTCCTGGTTGCAGCCATGAACACCGATCCACAGGCCGAAGCGGTCTGACAGGGAGACCTTTTCCTCGACGGCTTCCTGCGGGTTGATGGCGCTGCCGCTTTCGTTTTCCATCATGTCACGCGGCATGAGATGGCGACGATTGGACGTGGCATAGAACAGTACGTTCTCGGGGCGGCCCATGATGCCACCATCCAGAACCGATTTCAGCGATTTGTAATCGGCATCCTGTGTCTCGAAGGAGAGGTCATCGCAAAAGAGGATACAGCGCCGGGGCTGGGCGCGCAGGATATCGAGCAGTCGGGGGAGGGTGGAGAGATCGTCGCGCTGGATCTCGATCAGGACAAGGGCATGAGGCCGCTCGCGATTGGCCGCGGCAAAGCACGCCTTGACCAGCGAGGATTTACCCATACCCCGCGCACCCCAGAGCATGACATTATTGCCTGTGCGACCCTGTGCGAAATGACGCGTGTTTTCCAGAACCAGCCGGGTCTGGCGATCAATCCCGCGCAGCAGCGAGAGATCGACCCCGTGGACCTGCGCGACGGGTCGCAGGCTTGCGGACGCCCCCTGCCACATGAAGGCGTCGCCTGTCTCGAGCGTGGTTGCGCTGGCCGGTGCGGGTGACAGGCGTTCCAGAGCCGATGCAATACGCTCGAGTTTTTCGAGCAGAACGGGGTCCATAGGTTTCTCCCTTGTTCCAAAGCCGTGCTTGACGTGCAGGCGCGGTCAATTATGGTCCGGCTGCAATCCGGTCCGTCCCATGACGTGTCCGGTCCCTGACTATCGACATATGGAAGAAACGCATGCTCGCCAACAGCGGGATTATCTCATTCCTCCCGATGATCCTCGTGTTCGTCGTGTTCTATTTCGTGCTCATCCGTCCCCAGCAGGCACGCCAGAAGGAACTCAAGGCACAGCTCAACGCGCTGCGTCGTGGTGACCGTATTGTGACCAGTGGCGGCATCATCGGCGTGGTTCAGCTTGCCCGTGAGGGGACCAAGGAAATCGAAATCGAGATTGCTCCCGGCGTGAAGATCCAGCTGATGCGCGAAAATGTCTCGCAGGTTCTGACCAGCACGGCCAAGCCAGCGAATGACGGTGGCAAGCCCGCCAAGTAAGGCGCAGCGATCCGTACAGATCGAAAAAGGCCGGCCCCGAGAGGGAGCCGGCCTTTTTCATGGGATATCGTCTTGTGCTGCCCCGCAGATAGTCCCAGGAACAATCCTCAGGGCAGCCCGGAACGATATCAGGCAGAGAGCAGCTCTGCTTCGGCAAACTCGTAATTGGCAAGCTTGTCGAGATAGTTGGTGATGTAATCAGGACGACGGTTGCGGAAGTCCAGATAATAGGCGTGTTCCCACACATCCAGACCCAGCAGGGCACGACCCTGGCCTTCGGCCAGCGGGTTCGAGCCATTGGCTGTCTTGGTCACGGCGAGCTTGCCATCATTGCCAAGAACCAGCCATGCCCAGCCCGAGCCGAACTGCGAAATGGCGGCCTGCTTGAACGCAGTCTTGAACGCATCGAGACCACCGAGATCGGACTCGATCTTTGCGGCCAGCTTGGACGGCACCTGACCGCCATTCGGCGCAAGGTTCTTCCAGAACAGGATATGGTTCCAGTGCTGGCCCGCGTTGTTGAATACGGGAGCCTGTGCGGCATCACCCTTCACGGCGAGGATGATTTCCTCAAGGCTCTTGCCCTGAAGCTCCGGCTTGGCTTCGACAAAGCCGTTCAGCGCCGTGACATAAGCCTGATGATGCTTGCCATGATGCAGCTCAAGCGTTTCCTGGCACATGCCAGAGGCGGCGAGCGCACCGGACGAGTAGGGAAGGGACGGCAGTTCGAAAGCCATGGTCGCGTCTCCTGGACTGTCATGGTGAGGGCCAGACGGGCTGTCTGGCCACAGAAGGCAGCTATGGTGCGCAACCGGTTTCGTCAACCCGTTGCGGCACCGGTTCGTGCCGCGCTGATCTATCGGCTGTCGTGCTTGACGACGCTCTTTTCGATGGCGCCAAGCAGGGCAGAGTAATCGTCATTGGCATGACGCTTGCCCGAAAGGGCCAGTGCCTGGTCTGCCACAGCAATGGCAGGGCAGAAGCTGTGCGTCGATCTGGCGGCGCTGATGAGCAATCCCATATCCTTGGACATGAGGCGGGTGGGGAATTGCGGCGAAAAATCGCCCTGCTGTGCAGCACCGAGCTTGCGCTTGTGATGCGGCGAGATGACGGCCACCTGAGAGAGTGCGTCATACAGCATGTCACGGTTCAGGCCGCTATCGAGGCCATAACCCACGGCTTCGGCAATCACGTTGAGCGTTGCGCCCATGATGCCGTTGATGACGAGCTTGAGACGTGTGCCCGCCCCGACGTCTCCGGCATGAATGGTGAGCTTGCCGATGGCGTCCAGCACGGGCGCGGCGGCGGCAAGATCCTGTTCGGATGCTCCCACCAGCATGACGAGCTCGCCCTTTTCGGCTTCGGGGGTGCTTCCTGACATGGGGGCGTCGACGAAGCGTAGTCCCCGCTTCTCAGCAAGCTGCTGCAGCCTGTCGGTTGCTTCGGGGGAGATCGTGCTGCAATTGATCACCAATGTGTTCGAACGGGCACCGATCAGAAACCCGTCCTCGCCTTCTGCCGAAGCAAAGATGGCCGCGTCATTGGGGACGCACAGGATCAGGATGTCGGCCTTCTCTGCAAGTCTGCACGCCGACGTCTCAACCGGGGTTTCCTCGTCCTGCTTGCGACCCGATGGCGTATAGGCACAAACCCCATATCCCGTCTTGCGAAGATTGCGTCCCATCAGCGAGCCCATCGCGCCATAGCCGATAAAGCCGATTGTGCCTGAATTGCGCTGGTTCATGATGAAGCTCCTTCAATGCCTGCTGCCGTGGGTTAATGCACGCTGCCTGTCAGGGTTGCGCCGCCCCTTGCACTCGCCATCGCGGCATCCGGCTCCTCAGGATCCTTGGGCCGCGCTAGATGACTGACACGAAAACAGTCAAAGCGACGCCTGGGTCGCGCTCATTGCGGTCAGCTGTGCGAGGGAAGAAGCGATTGTGTCAATACATATCCCGGTGTGCGACGGGAACCCGGCAAGCAGCAGGCCGTCTGGAAGGATAAGTGCGTCATGGGGTTTGAAAGGGATCTTTGCCCATGGCACGCCATAGGCATCCAGAGTTGAGATATGGGCGGCAACGCCCAGATTAACCACGATGTGAAGTCCGGTCAGACTGGTGACAAGTTGGGAGAGGCCGGTATGGGCGTCCTCTCGCATCAGAGAAGTCGGTTGTTCCTGATCCGGCAATCCCTGTGTCGATGATCTTTGAGACATGGCAGCACGCATCTGATCGGGCGCGACAAGGTTGTGGAAAACGAGATGCGGTGTCTGACGCGATCGGGGTGCCTGGAGCCTGAGCGCGGCATCGAGTGCTTGCTCAAGCTGCGTGCGCTGCTCGGACGCGATTGCGCCTAGGCTGACGATCAGGATGCACGTTTCCTTCGCATGCGCCGGACTTGCCATGCCTCAGGCTTCCCCTCGTGACGTCCTTCAGTCATCCATATCATGATCAACGGTGACATCTGCCGGATGACGAATGGGGTTAGATCGTGGGCGGGCAGGGGTATCGGCCTGTCGGCGTGTGAACTCGGCCGCGATATCTCCGAGCTCGATGAACTGATCGACCTGTCGACGAAGGTCATCGCCGATCAGTGGCGGCGAGGAGCGGAGGGATGAGACCGCAGTCACTCGAACGCCCCGTCTCTGTATGGCTTCCACAGCGCGGCGCAAATCGGCATCTCCGCTGAAGATAACGGCATGATCGATCTTGTCGGCAAGCTCAAGTAGATCCACCGCCAGCTCGACATCCATATTGCCCTTGAGGCGGCGGCGGCCGGATTGATCGGTAAATTCGCGCGCTGTCTTCGTGACCAGCATGTAACCATTATAGGCCAGCCAATCTGTCAGAGGCTTGAGCGGCGAATATTCCTCAGTCTCTGGTATTGCGGCGTAGTAATGGGCGCGCAGCAGGCGGGTACCCGATTTCAGATAGCGCAGAAGCCTGCGATAATCGACTTCAAAACCAAGAGTTTTCGCGGTGTAGTACAGGCTCGATCCATCTATAAAAACAGCAGTTTTCTCGTTCTTGTCGAGCATGTCTGATCCGTATGAGAGATATGTCGCGACGTGACTTCGCGGCAATCAGTTGGAATTACCCTGGAAGTTTAACAAAAGCGGGGCGGATAAAACAGTGAGCGCTGCATTTCGTAATGGTTAGACTATGTCAGTCTGATGAACAAAGCTGTTGTTATCTTTGTTTCCCAAAGGGCGAAGGTCAGGCTGCGTGCAGAGGACAATCGCCGTAATGATTGTGCCGACCCACCGGCTATGCTATTTTGCACAATTCACGTCGATCCGCGGAAATTGGTTGGGAAGAGTTTTATGGCACGCGTTACCGTTGAAGACTGCATCGAAAAGGTTCCGAACCGCTTCGAGCTCGTTCTCCTTGCTGCACAGCGCGCTCGTGGCCTGTCGCGTGGCGAAGAGATGACCCTTGATCGTGACAATGACAAGAACCCTGTCGTGGCCCTGCGCGAAATCGCGGAAGACAAGGTCAATCTCGGCACGCTCAAGGATGGTATCGTGCGCTCCCTGGCCCGTGCACCCGAGCCTGAGCCTGTCGATGAAGAGGTAATGGACCTCATCCCGACCGATCAGAACATCTTTGGCCTGCAGGATGTCTCTTCTGAAGAAGAGCATGCCCACATGGCTGAAACCATGTCGACAGCCGAGCTCGAGGCATCGTTCGAGGCAGAGTTCGGAGGACGCGGCCGCCGCTGAGTCCTCTTGCGGTGCCGGGCTGTTCTGTGGTCCGGTAGCGTATTCAACGATCTAGGTTGCGGGAGAGAGTACCGGCATGTCTGACACCCTTCTCCCCGGCGCCGAACACAACACGCCAGCGCCTGAAATCCTCGCCGCTGAACCGGCCGGCTTGGCACCCGCCATGCCGTCGATCAGCGGTCTTCTTCGCCGTATTGCTGCTTATGATCCGCAAGCGGACCTCAAGCGTGTGGAAGAAGCCTACGAAGTTGCCGAAAAGGCGCATCGCGAGCAAAAGCGCGATAACGGTGAACCCTATATCATCCATCCCATCGCCGTAGCGAACATCCTTGCAGGTTTTCGCATGGACGTGCCTTCGATCATGGTCGGGCTGCTGCACGACACGGTCGAAGATACCGGGATCACACCGGCCTTTCTGAAGGATCGCTTCGGTGAGACGGTGGCCAGTCTGGTCGATGGTGTGACCAAGCTGACCCGTCTGGAGTTGCAGTCGGACCGAACGAAGCAGGCGGAAAACTTCCGTAAGCTTGTTTTGGCGATGTCACGCGATATTCGCGTGCTGATCGTGAAGCTTGCCGATCGCCTGCATAACATGCGCACGCTGCATTACGTGCAGCGGCAAGATCGACGCCTGCGCATTGCCCGTGAAACGATGGATATCTATGCGCCGCTGGCCGAGCGCATTGGTATGGACCGCGTCAAGACCGAACTGCAGAACCTCTCATTCGAGCAGCTCGAGCCCGAGGCCGATGCGACAATCCGGGCGCGCCTGAACTTTCTGCGGGGTCATGGCGCGGATATCATCGAGCAGATCAAGCATGAACTGAAGGCGCTCTGTGCCGAGGTCGGTCTGCCCCAGATTGATGTGACGGGGCGGGAAAAATCGCCCTATTCCATCTGGGCCAAGATGCAAAAGCGCAATGTCGCGTTCGAGCAGCTTTCCGACATTATGGCATTTCGCGTGATCGTTCCCAGCCGTGACGCCTGTTATGCCGCGCTGGGTGCCATACACGGCGCCTATCCGATGATTGCTGGGCGCTTCAAGGATTACATTTCCACGCCCAAGGCCAATGGCTATCAGAGCCTTCATACGGGCGTGACCCTGCGACAGCCGCGAAACCAAAAGATCGAAGTGCAGATCCGTACGGCGGACATGCACAATTTTGCCGAGAACGGTGTGGCAGCGCACTGGGCCTACAAGGAACGTGACGAGGCGCAGGCGTCCAATAGCGAAGTTGCGGCTCTGGGCCTCAACAAGCTGCGCTGGGTGCAGGACCTGCTCGAGATTCTTGAGGATTCCGAGGCACCTGACGAATTTCTCGAAAACACGAAGCTCGAACTGTATCAGGATCAGGTTTTCTGTTTCACCCCCAAAGGGCAGCTGATCTCCCTGCCGCGTCGCGCGACACCCGTAGACTTCGCCTATGCGGTGCATAGTCAGGTTGGTGATGCCTGCGTAGGCGCCAAGATCAATGGCCGCCTGATGCCCCTGCGTCATGAATTGCAGAATGGCGATCAGGTCGAGATCATGACGGCGCGTGGCGGGACGCCCTCCGCGTCCTGGGAGCGGTTCGTCGTTACAGGCAAGGCGCGCGCGCGCATACGCCGCCATGTCGCGTTGCAGCAGCGCCAGGTCAATCTTGATACCGGGCGCACTGCGCTGGCCAAGGCTTTCCGTCAGGAAGGTGTCGATGGCAGCGAGAAAGTGCTGGAATCACTGCTGCGCGATCTGCGTCAGGCCAGCATCGAAGATCTCTACGTTGCGGTTGGCAATGGTCAGCTTGGGCCGCGTGACGTGGTCAATGCGGCTTATCCTGAGCTGCGCCAGACCCATCGCGCGCCTCGTATGGTGCCGGGTCTGTCCGGTCGCCTTGGTGGGGGGGGCGGTACGGCGCCGCGTTATGGCGCCAAGAGCGGTTCGATCATCACCGGTATCGGCTCCGGGATTGCGACCCATTTCGCCGGGTGCTGTCATCCGCTGCCGGGTGATCCGATCGTAGGCATCATCGCGCAGGGCAAGGGCGTAACCATCCACCAGCGTGCCTGCCAGAATTTGAGTGCCTTCTCGTCCACGCCTGAGCGGTTCCTTGAAATCGACTGGGATTATGAGGCTCTGGCGCAAGGCGAACGCGGCGCACCGCATATCGGACGTGTCAGCGTGATTGCTGCCAATGAGTCGAGCGTTCTGACTACCCTCACTAATACGGCCTCGAAGCATAATGGCAGTGTCGTCAATCTGCGCATTCTGAACCGCCAGCTCGATTTCATGGAAATTCTGGTCGATCTCGAAGTCCGTGACGTGCGGCACCTCTCCGCCATGATTGCAGCGCTGCGCTCGGCGCAGGGTGTCATGCAGGTCGAGCGCGCCCGGAACTGAGTTGCGGGATGATCAGGGGAATTGGCACGGATCTGTGCGATATGCGTCGTATCGCACGCGCTCTTGAGCGTTCAGGGGAAAGATTTCTCGAGCGCAGCTTTACCGCAGCGGAACGCGCCTATGCGGATACGCGCAAGGGCGATGGCCGTATCGGTATCCTTGCCAAGCGATGGGCGGCTAAAGAAGCGTGCGTCAAGGCGTTAGGCACCGGCTTTCGCGACGGTATTGCCCTGACCGATATTGAGACCGGCAATGATGCATCGGGTAAACCCTTCCTGACCCTGAGGGGCGAGGCGGCGCGTTGTCTTGCTGCGATGGCCCTGCCGGGAGAGCGGGCGGAAATCCTGCTCAGCCTGAGTGATGAAACACCCTATGCACTGGCTTATGTGATCGTGCAGTCAGTTTCCTGTACTTCGTGATAGCCTGTCGCCAATGCCCCACCACCTGCGCTAAGACCCGGATATGACCGACCAGAATCAGGAGGCACGTGCCTCCAGGAAAAAAGAAGACACCCCCCTTGAGATCGTGCGCTTTGTCGCGATCTGGATCGTCGTATTGCTGGCGATACGAACGGTGGTTCTCGAGCCGTTCAATATTCCCAGCGCGTCCATGATCCCGACCCTGCAGGTGGGCGACTACATTATCGTCACGAAATTCGATTATGGCTGGTCTCGATTCTCCATGCCGTTTTCGCCCCATCTCTTTGAGGGGCGCATCTGGGGCGCGTCGCCGCATCGTGGCGATGTCGCGGTGTTCCGCTATACGCAGAACACGTCGGTCGATTATATCAAGCGCATCATCGGTCTGCCGGGTGATCACATCCAGATGCGTGCAGGCGAGCTTTATCTTAACGGCACGCTGGTGCCGCGCCAGTCGCTGGGCGCCTATTCCGTGATGGATGAGAACCGTTATCCGCAGACGGGCATACGTTATCTCGAAACCCTGCCCGGAAGTGCGGGCGCCGCGCCCGTCACGCATCAGATCCTGAAGCAGACGGATGAGGGTGAGCAGAACGACACGCGCGAATATGTTGTGCCCGAGGGTTACTTCTTCGCGATGGGCGATAACCGCGACAATAGTGGAGACAGCCGTTTCCAGCGCGATAATGGTGTGGATCTTGGCTATGTGCCGATGGTCAATCTGGTGGGCAAAGCACGCTTCGTATTCTTTTCGTACGAGGCGGTTCATCCTCTTTGGCAGTTCTGGCAATGGCCTTTCGAGATCCGCTGGAGCCATCTTTTTGCGACCATGCATTGAGGGTGGCTCATGACGACGCATGACGCCATAGCAGAAACCCTCCAGAAGGCCCTTGGCCACCAGTTTGCTGATCAGGGGCTTCTGCGACAGGCGCTTACCCACCGTTCCGCCGTCTCCGCCCGTCAGGGGAAGCGCGCCCCACGTCAGGCCGCACGGGTTGCCAGCGCAGCCTCGAACGAGCGGCTGGAATTCATCGGTGATCGCGTGCTTGGCCTGCTGATGGCTGAATGGCTGCTTGAGCAGTTTCCCGATGAGCCCGAAGGTGCGCTGGGGCCGCGCCATGCCTCGCTGGTCTCGCGCAATGCTCTGGCCCCGATTGCAGAGAGCATCGGTGTAGCCGGGGCGCTGCATATCGCGGAACATGAGGAGCAGGCCGGAATACGCGGCCTTGCGAATGTTCAGGCCGACGCGATGGAGGCTCTGTTAGGGGCGCTCTATCTCGATGGCGGACTGGAGCCGGCGCGACGTTTTGTGCGGGAAAAGTGGAAGGATCTGCTGACCTCGCAGATCACGCCGCCCAAGGACCCCAAGACAACGCTGCAGGAGTTCGTTCTCGCACGGGGATACCCCCTGCCGGATTACGAAACGCTTTCCATGGAAGGTCCCTCACATGCGCCGCGCTTTACCATCGCGGTTTCTGCTATGGGGGAGAAAGGAGAGGGCGTTGCGGGTAGCAAACGCCAGGCCGAGAGTGAGGCTGCTACTGTCTTGCTTCGGCGATTGAACCGTGGCCGTAAAGGCACGAAGGATAGAAAATGACAACACGTTGTGGTTTCGTCGCCCTGGTCGGGGCTCCGAATGCCGGTAAATCCACCCTGATCAACCGTATGACCGGGACCAAGCTCTCGATCGTCAGTCCCAAGGCCCAGACGACGCGCTTTCGCGTGCTCGGGATCCTGATGCGGCAGACTTCCCAGATTCTGCTGGTTGATACGCCGGGTATCTTCAAGCCAAAGCGCAAGCTCGACCGGGCTATGGTGGCGGCAGCGTGGACCGGATCACAGGACGCCGATATCTCGCTCCTGCTGATCGATGCCAAGGCTGGCATACGCGAAGAGGCCCAGGCGGTCATCGATACCCTGGCGAGGCAGAAGCGTCGTGTCTGGCTTGTGCTCAACAAGACCGACCTCGTGACCACGCAGCAGCTTCTGCCCCTGACCAAAGCCATTACCGATCAGCTGTCGGTCGAGCATGTGTTCATGCTCAGCGCCCGTTCGGGTGATGGGGTGGACGATCTGCTGGATTATCTCGCAGCTGAACTGCCGGAGGGGCCTTACCTCTATCCGGAGGATGATTTGACCGATCTGCCTGATCGTTTGCTTGCAGCCGAACTGGTGCGTGAGCAGATTTTCATGCAGACCCATGAGGAAATCCCCTACCAAGCCACCGTCGAGACAGAGAGCTTCAAGGAACGCCCTGATGGGTCAGTGCGCATCGATGCCACGATCTATGTCTCCCGGCCAGGGCACAAGGCCATCCTGATAGGTGAAGGGGGACGCAAGATTCGCAGCATCGGCGAGCGGGCCCGTCTGGATCTGGGTCGGTTGCTTGAACGGCCCTGCCATCTTTTCCTGAACGTGCGTGAGCGCGCGGGCTGGGATGAGGAAAAGGCCAGACTGCGTGCCATCGGGCTGGATGACGCCTGAGAAGTTCTTGTGAGGACAGGCCGCGCCCTATAAGAGAGGCGCGGGCCGTGTTGGGCCCTGATCAGGCCGCTGTGAAAGAGGATGCGATGACCGGAACTTCTGCAGGATACAAGCGCGTTCTTCTCAAGGTTTCGGGCGAAGCCCTCATGGGCAAGGGCTCATTCGGTATCGAGCCGCAGATGGTCGAGGCCATCGCGAATGATGTGGCTTCTGTCTCACGCAGCGGCATCCAGGTCTGTCTGGTGATCGGTGGTGGAAACATCTTCCGGGGTGTGGCTGCCGCAGCGAAGGGCATGGACCGCGCCCAGGGTGATTATGCCGGTATGCTGGCAACCGTCATCAACGCGCTGATGATGCAGAATGCTCTTGAGCGCGCAGGGATCGATACCCGCGTGATGTCCGCCATCCAGATGTCCTCCATTGCCGAGCCCTATATCCGTCGTCGTGCCGTGCGCCACATGGAAAAGGGGCGTGTGGTGATTTTTGCTGCGGGTACGGGCAATCCGTTCTTCACGACCGACACAGCGGCTGCTCTGCGCGCCAACGAGATGGAATGTGATGTTCTGCTCAAGGGGACGCAGGTCGATGGTGTCTATTCTGCCGACCCGCGTCGTGTGCCGGATGCCGAGCGTTATGATGAATTGTCCTACATGGACGTGCTGTCGCGCGATCTGAATGTGATGGACGCAACAGCTATTTCGCTGGCGCGTGAGAACCGGCTTCCGATCATTGTTTTCAATATTCATGCCCCCGGTGCGTTTGCGAGTGTCATGCGCGGTGAGGGGCGTTTCACCCGTATCATCGAAACGGCCTGAGCAAGGCCATCTGCCGGGTGTTCCGGGGGATCTCGCGAGGGCTCATGGCCTTCGGGATAACCCGGCAATGCCATACCGCCACCCAAGGGACACTTCCCCGGTCCGGACGCCTGAACCGTATTGAAGGAGAGACCAATGCCTGCCGAACTGAACGATCTGCTTGACGATCTGACGCGCCGTATGGATGGCGCCCTCGAAAGCCTGCGTCGCGATCTGTCTGGCCTGCGCTCGGGCCGCGCCAGCCCGAACCTGCTGGAGCCGGTTCGCGTGGAGGCTTATGGCAGTGAAGTGCCGCTCTCGCAGGTAGGCTCGATTGCCGTTCCCGAAGCACGCATGCTGACGGTCTCGGTCTGGGATCGCGGTCTCGTAGGTGCCGTTGAGCGCGCCATCCGTGATGCGGGTCTCGGCCTCAACCCGGCGGCGGATGGACAGACCGTGCGCGTGCCGATTCCCCAGCTGACGGAAGAGCGTCGTACCGAGCTGGCCCGCGCTGCGGGGCGTTATGCCGAAAACGGCAAGATTGCCGTGCGCAATGTGCGCCGCGATGGCATGGACCAGATCAAGACGCATGAAAAGAAGAGCGAAATCAGCCAGGACGACATGAAGGTGTGGTCTGATGGCGTGCAGAAGCTGACTGATCAGTACATCAAGAAAGTTGATGATATGCTGGCGGACAAGGAACGCGAGATCAAGCAGGTCTGATTGAAGGCTGTGTCCTCCTCACGCGCTCATACCACCCCGGCGACAGTGCTGGACCCGGCGACAGTGCCTCGCCACGTGGCCGTCATCATGGATGGTAACGGGCGTTGGGCGCGTGCGCGCGGCAAGCCTGTCATGGCCGGTCATCGTGCAGGCGCAGAGGCCGTCAGGCGCTGTGTCAGGGCGGCCATCACTGCTGGCGTGCGTTATCTGACGCTTTATGCCTTCTCGTCGGAGAACTGGAATCGTACCAGCGAGGAGGTTTCGGACCTAACGTCGCTTTTGCGTTTCTATCTTCGGCACAAGGTTGCGGAACTACACGAGCAGAATGTCCGGCTCGATTTCATCGGTGACCTGACCCGTTTCGACTCCGGGTTGCGGGCCGAGATTGATCGTGCACGCACGCTCACAGCGCGAAATACCCGTCTGACCATGATCCTTGCGCTGTCGTATGGCGCACGTCACGACATGCTGAGCGCGGCGAAAAAAATGGCTATCGCTGCCTCGCGTGGTGAAATTGACCTGGATGGCTTGAGCGAGGCTGCTTTCGGCGATTTTCTTCAGACCTCTCCTTTTCCCGATCCGGACCTGATCGTGCGAACCAGTGGTGAGAGACGGCTCTCCAATTTTCTGCTCTGGGAGTCGGCCTATGCCGAACTCGCATTTCTGGATGTGATGTGGCCGGATTTCAATGAGGATCATTTCGCTGGCCTCATGAGCGATTTCTCTCGACGCGAGCGCCGCTTCGGCAGACGCCTCGCACCGGATGGCGCCCTGTGAGTCAGCAAAGTGCCGCCCAGCGCTGGTCTGATCTGCGCCTGCGCCTCATTTCAGCAGCTATCATCGTTCCTGTGGCGGTATTCTGTATCCTCATGGGCGGGCTGGCCTATCGGGCCATGATCCTGCTTGTCAGCCTCGGGCTGGTTTATGAGGCTATGGCAATGGCGGGGCTGCGATGGGGGCGCGGTGCCTTGCACTGGCGCGGCTGGCTGCTCCTCGCCTGGCCGTTGGCGGCACTGCTCGCTGCCATGAGGGGCGAGTGGCGCGTTGCCTTTGCTCTTGTGTTCGCGGCGGGTATCTTCGGCGCTGCCCAGTGGGCCTGCGTTGCTGTGGCAGCATTGGGGGGGCTCTCCCTCTTCTGGCTGAGAGAGCCTTCGCACGGCGCTGTACTTGTGCTTTTTGTTGTGGTGGTCGTTATCGCCAGTGATAGCGGCGCCTATCTCGCGGGACGTGTTTTCGGCGGGGCGAAGCTCGCGCCGCGCATTTCTCCTGGTAAGACCCGTTCTGGCGCGGTTGGTGGCCTGGTGGCGGCCGGTATAGCGGGCATGACAACAGCGTTTTTCTCTGGTCTCGGCTCACCTCTGGGTGGGCTCCTGTGGGGCATGGTGCTCGGCTGTGCCTCGCAATCCGGCGACCTTGCCGAAAGTGCGGCCAAACGTCGGGTCGGGATCAAGGACTCCGGCAAGCTTATTCCCGGTCACGGCGGTTTGCTTGACAGGTTTGACGGGCTTCTTGCTGCCGCGCCTCTTGCAGCGCTGCTTTCCCTGTGCGTGCCCACACATATTTTCTGGGATGCCACGCCCCATGATGTGATCGTGGCTTTGACACATTACCTCGTTTCATCTTCTGCTTCATCGCATTGATCTGGAGTATCCTGGGATCATGACCGTCTCACCACGCAGCATCACCGTTCTCGGTAGTACTGGCAGTATCGGCTGCTCGACGATCGATCTCCTGCTGGCAGAACCGGCACGTTTCCAGATCCGGGCCCTTGTTGGTGGGCGCAATGTTGCCTTGCTGGCAGAGCAGGCAATCGCCCTGCATGCGGACATTGCCGTCATCAACGACGAATCCCTGCTGGAGGAACTGCGCGACCGGTTGAAAGGGAGCGGTGTCCAAGCGGCGGGTGGACGCAAGGCGGTCATCGAAGCCGCTGCCATGGAGGCCGACTGGACGATGGCCGCCATTACCGGGGCCGCAGGGCTTGAGCCAACCCTCGCAGCGACACGGAATGGCCGCGCTATCGCGCTCGCCAACAAGGAGGCGCTCGTCAGTGCCGGTGACGTCATGCTGCGTGCGGTTGCCGCAGCAGGGGCGACCCTTCTTCCTGTTGATTCCGAACATAACGCCATTTTCCAGAGTCTGACGGGCAGTCCGATCGAGAGCGTCGAGAAGATCGTGCTGACCGCGTCCGGCGGGCCGTTCCGTTGTGCCTCGATTGAAACCATGCGTGCCGCCACACCGGAACATGCGCTCAAGCATCCGACATGGAGCATGGGCGCCAAGATTACGATCGACTCTGCCTCGATGGCCAATAAGGGACTCGAAGTGATCGAGGCCGCCCGCATCTTCGGCCTGAGCAACGAACAGATCGACGTGCTGGTTCATCCCCAATCAGCTGTTCATGGCATGGTGCAGTTCCGCGACGGCAGCCTTATTGCGCAGCTCGGTGCGCCCGATATGCGCGTGCCCATCGCCAACACCCTGGCCTGGCCCGACCGTATGCAGACCAACGCGCCGCGTCTCGATCTGGCGGCGCTTGCCCGTCTGGATTTCGAAGCGCCAGACGAGGTGCGTTTCCCCGCACTGCGTCTGGCCCGTGAGGCCCTTTGTGCCGGGGCAGCCTCCCCCACCATTTTCTCTGCGGCTAATGAAATCGCCGTCGAGGCCTTCCTCGGCCGTCGTATCGGGTTCCTCGGGATCGGGGACACGATAGCCTATGCCATGGAAAAGCTTGGGGCTCCCAAGCTCGATACCCTTGATGAGGTGCTGCACTGGGATGCAGAAGCCCGTCGCGTAGCCGAGGCCTTCGTATCGCGCGAGCGCAGCAATTCCCTGAACGGTGCGGAGACGCTCCATGCATGAATTCGCGGTGACGATTCTTGCTTTCGCCCTCATCCTGGGGGTGCTCGTTTTCGTTCACGAGATGGGGCATTACCTCGCCGCGCGCTGGCGCGGTGTAAAGGTCGATACGTTCTCGATCGGCTTCGGGCCTGCGCTTTATCGCTGGCATGACCGCACGGGCACGGAATGGCGTATCTCGGCCATTCCACTTGGTGGTTTCGTCAAGCCGCATGGGTTTGAAGACCCCGAGGATGCAACGCCTGAGCAAAAGGCGGCGTGGGTCCCAGGTCAGACGTTCCACGACAAACCAGTCGGCTCGCGCATGCTGGTGATCGTCATGGGCCCGGTATTCAACTTTGTTTTCGCGATCCTGCTTTTTACGGTGCTCTATATCTCGGTCGGCAAACCCGAGTTGAAGAACGAAGTCTCGCAGGTTGTGCCGCATAGCGCCGCGGAAAAGGCCGGATTGCAGAGGGGTGACGTGATTACCCGGCTGGGATCGCTGGATGTGTTCAATTTTGCCGATATCCAGGCGCATGCTGTGAAGATGCCGGGCGAGAGCACGACGCTCGGGATTCATCGCGGTGACCAGGACCTCAGCCTTCCCATCACCCTGGACCGCGTTCCGGGCAAGCTGGGTGCCCCGGACACGGGCAGCATCGGCATCATGGCACAGTTGGTGCCTGGCAAGCCGATGGGTTTTGCAAGCGCTGTTACGGCAGGGCTGCATGAAACATGGCTGGTCTCGGTACAGACATTACAGGGCGTCTGGCAGATCATTACGGGTCATCGCAGTGCGCGAGAGCTTGGTGGGACGATCCGGATTGCTCAGCTCTCAGGGCAGGTGGCCCATTACGGCTTTGCCAGCATCCTGTCTTTCATGGCGCTTTTGTCCATCAATCTGGGCCTGATCAATCTCTTTCCCATCCCACTGCTCGACGGTGGGCGGCTCGTCTTCTATGCGGCTGAGGCTGTGCGGGGGAAACCTGTCTCACGCAAGGTGCAGGAAATCAGCTACCAGGCCGGGTTCGCCATCATTGCTGCGCTGTTCCTGTTTTCTACCTTCAACGACCTATCGAATCTCGGTCTGTTTCGCTAGGAAAACGCTGGAAGTGCCTGTCACTGACACAGAGTGTTACGACACTTCATGTGGCAGGACGCTTGCTCAGGGGGGCTAAACCGGATACGTCCGGATGAAGTGGGCCAGCTGCGGAGTAGTCGCTTCGTTGCGGAAATTTAAATTGTCTGAAATAAACCTTCACGTCGGGTTGATGAAGTTAAGGAACGTCCGTCTTGTCAGGTAAACGCCTCGTTCTCCTTGCTTCGGTCTGCATACTCCCTGTTTGGGCAGGGAAGGCCGAGGCTCAGAAAACCCGCCGTCCTTCGCATCACCAGGCAGCCGCATCGCGGCAGGCCAATGGGCAGATGATCGAGGCGATCGACGTGAAGGGTAACACCCGCATCGAAACCAGCACCGTGCTGTCCTATATGGTGGTGCAGCCCGGTGACCGTTTCAACCAGGACGATCTCGATCGTTCGCTCAAGACGCTGTATGCGACCGGCCTGTTCAAGGACGTGACGCTGCGTCGCACGGGCGGCACGCTGACCGTGGACCTGATTGAGAACCCTATTGTCAATCGCATCGCCTTCGAGGGCAATCATGCGGTTAAGGACGAGGATCTGCGCAAGGAAATCGCCATGCGACCGCGCGCCGTGTTCTCCTCGCAGGCGGCTGCGGCTGATCGTCAGAAGCTGCTCGATCTCTATGCCTCGAAGGCCCGTTTCGGCGCGACCGTCACGCCGCAGATCATCAAGCTGTCGCATAACCGTGTCGATGTGATCTTCAAGATCAACGAAGCGCGCCAGACCCTGATCAACAAGGTCGTGTTCGTCGGCAACAAGGCGTTCAGTGAAGCCCGTCTGGCCTCTGTGATCTCGTCCAAGGAGACCGAGTGGTATCGCTTCTTCTCCTCATCGGACGAGTATAACCCTGAGCGTGTGAAGTACGATGCCGAATTGCTGCGTCGCTTCTATCTGCATAATGGTTATGTCGATTTCCACATGATCAATGCGACGGGTGAACTCTCACCTGACCGCAAGAACTTCATCATCACCTTCACGGTGGATGAGGGGCCGCGTTACCGCATTGGCAAGATGGATGTGCGTTCCAGCCTTCGTCACGTCGAAGGGAAGGATCTCAAGCAGTACATCGATCTGTTCCCGCATCAGTGGTACGATGGCACTGCCATCCAAAACAACGTGACGGGTATGCAGGAGCGTCTGCAGGCGACAGGCCATCCGTTTGCGATGGTACGTTCCGAGATTGCCCGCAATCCTGAAAAGCGCATTGTCGATCTGCTGTTCGATGTGAACGAAGGGCCACATGTCTATGTCGAGCGCATCGACATCAACGGCAATACGGTGACCAAGGACAAGGTCATCCGTCGTGCGCTGCCCATGGCAGAGGGCGACCCGTACACCCCGTTCGATCGCAAGTACTCAAAGGCTGCGCTTCAGGATCTCGGCTATTTCAGTACGGTTTCCGTCGATCAGACCCAGGGTTCGGCACCGGACAAGGTAAACGTTGCGGCCAATGTGGTTGAGAAGCCGACCGGTGAATTCTCGCTTGGTGGTGGTTACTCGACCGACGTGGGTATTCTCGGTAACGGCTCGGTCAAGCAGCATAACCTGCTTGGCACGGGCATGGATGCCGGCATCTCCGGAACGGTTGCGTATTATCAGAAGCAGGTCGATCTCTCTCTGACCGATCCCTACTTCCTGAACCGCAATATCGTTGCTGGTATCGATATCTTCGGTATCGAGAACAACTATCAGACCTATCAGTCCTATAAAGAGGGCCGTTACGGTATGACGCTGCGCATGGGGTATTCGTATAACAACTACCTCTCGCAATCTTGGAGCTACTCGCTGATCGATCGTCGCGTCGGCAATATCTTCAGCCAGAGCGATATTGCGACCTACGGCTATCAGTATGTCCCGTCCTATTATGTGCAGGATTCGGCAGGCTGGTCGTTGCTCTCGCAGCTGAGCACCACGCTCACCTACGACCGTCGCGATAACCGCATGCGTCCGCGGAAGGGCTATGTGCTGAACCTGAGCGGCGATTTCGCCGGTGTGGGTGGCGACGTGAAGTATCTGCGCGCCAAGTTCGACGGCCAGTATTATGTGCCGCTCGATTCCGTGACCGGTAACCATGACTGGGGCCTGCAGTTCAAGGGCGGCGTCGGCTATATGGGCGACTGGTCCAAGAGCAGCAATGTCAGCATCATCGACAACTTCTATCTTGGTGGTGAAAACCTGCGCGGCTTCCTGCAGGGTGGTGCCGGTCCGCGTACGGGTCATACAAGCATCGATAACCCCCTACCGGGTCAGGAAGATCTGATCGGTGGTCGCTTCATCTACACGGCGTCCGCCCAGCTCAACTTCCCGCTGCCCATGGGTGAGGATGTCGGAATTTCCGGACGTTACTTCGTCGATGCCGGTAGCCTTGCAGGGCTGCGCGTGAAGAATCTCTACACCAACCCGACGCAGGCCAAATACACGCCTGTCACGGGTAACACGCTCACACCGCGCGTCACCACGGGTCTTGGTATTTCCTGGAAGAGCCCGTTTGGCCTCGTAAATATCGACGCCGCCGTGCCGATCCGCAAGTCGCGCAACGACCGTCTCTACCCGATCCGTTTCGGCTTCGGGCAGCAATTCTGATCTCCGCTTACCGCTCTGCGCTATCGCCCGCCAAGAAGGCGATAGCCACCCGGTCTTGAACAGAGGTTTCCATGTCCATTTTCTCGGCAGCCCGTTTCGTGGCTGCTTCGGTACTGCTCGCTTCCGTCAGCCTGCCGAGCCTGGCTCAGGCACAATCTGCCCAGAACGCCTCCGGCAATGGTGGCTGGTTCGTTCCCAAGACAGCCCAGCAGCCGGCTCCTGCCGCGCCGCATCCGGTTCGTCGCGTTCCTGTCGCGCAGCCTATGGCGCAGGATGCTGATGAACCGATGCAGCAGCCGGAAACGCCGCCCGTTCTGCCGCAGCCCCCCATTCCGGACTCGCCCGATCTGCCCAAGGCGGCACCGCCGCCGGCCGCCCTGCTTGGTGTGATCAGCATTCCGACTGTCATGCGTCTCTCCAGCGCGGCCGCCGAGGCGCAGCGTGTTCTGGGCGAGCGCCGCGACAAGCTCGCCGCTGCCGCCCAGAAGGAGCAGGCTGGCTGGCGTGCCGAGCAGCAGAAGCTGCAGGAAAGCGCGCGCACGCTGACTTCAGAGCAGATCCAGCTGCGTGAGCGTCATTTGCAGGAGCGTCGCGCCAAGGCGCAGCGTGATTTTGCCAATCGCGCCCGGATCATTCAGGAAGCAGCCAATGTTTCCCTGAACCAGATCGAGCGTGAGCTGGTTCGTATCGTGCGTCAGGTGGCTGCATCCCACAGCATGAACCTCGTTCTGCATAGCGAACAGGTCGCCCTGCATGTCGATGGTCAGGATATCACGGAAGAGACAGCCAAGGTCCTGAACAAGGTGCTGCCGCACGTCTTCATTCCTGCTGAGGATGTCGATCCTGAAGTGCTGGCAAAGTCGGGCAAGATGCCGACCACAGCGGATGAAGATACGAACTCGCAAGTTGGCCCCGGTCCCGCCGCACCTCCGGCGGCTCCTGCGCCGCAAGCCGCTCCTGCCTCCATCCTCAGAAAGCACTGATTTGCCATGACGCTTTCCCTGCCAGACGCTCTCCCCGGCGATCCCCGCTTCTTCGGACGTCAGGGACCGTTCTCGATCCAGTCGCTTGCCGAGTGGGCGGATGCCGAGATCGTGGGGCAGGGTGAGGCGGGTCAGCGCATGTTGCGTGGTGTGGCGCCTCTTCAGGCGGCCACTGCGCAGGAAGTGAGCTTTCTGGATAACAGGCGCTATCTGCCGCTCCTGGCAGAAACTAAGGCTGGTGCCGTCATTCTTGCTCCGGCGTTCAAGGACAAGCTTCCAGAGGGCGTTGTCGGGCTGGTCAGCAAGTCACCTTACCTCGCCTGGGCCCGTATCGCCGCCCGTTTCCACCCGGTGCCCCCATCGCGTCCCGGCGTACATCCGACAGCGTTTGTCGATGAAAGCGCTGTTCTGGGAGAAGGCGTTGAGATCGGCCCGTTTGCGACGATCGGCGCCAATGTGCAGATCGGGGCAGGGACCGTCATCGGTCCTCACGCCGATGTGGCGCAGGGTGTCGTGATTGGCGCATCGTGCCGCATCGGCGCGCATGTCTCACTGTCTCATGCCATTCTCGATGATCGTGTCACCCTCTATCCGGGTGCGCGTATTGGACAGGACGGTTTCGGCTTTGCGGTCGGACCGGCCGGGTTCGAGACCGTTCCACAGCTGGGGCGCGTCATTCTGGGTCATGATGTCGAGATTGGCGCGAACTCGACCATTGACCGTGGTTCCATGCGCGACACGGTAATCGGGGCGGGAACGCGCATCGATAATCTTGTCCAGATCGGCCACAATGCGCAGCTTGGTCGCTGCTGTATCGTGGTATCGCAGGCTGGCATTTCCGGTTCGACAGAACTCGGTGATTTCGTCACGATTGCCGCTCAGGCTGGTCTGATCGGGCATATCAAGATTGGTGAAAAGGCCCGTATCGGCGCACAATGTGGTGTGATGTCAGATGTCGAGGCAGGTGCGGATGTCATTGGCAGTCCCGCCATGCCTTTCCGCGAGTTCTTCCGCAATGTCGCTTTTCTGCGCAGACTGGCCAAGAAGGACGGCAAGCCTGACGCCTGAGCACCACCGGTCGGGCAGTGGTCATGACTACAGAGTTTTGCTAGAAGCAGGCGGACACGTTAAACCTGTTGTCATGTAACTGACAATTGGGCGTGGTTGGCAGGGCCGACCCGCTCAGGAACGAGAAGTGAGCAGAACATTGGACGCCTCTGCGGAAGAGAAAAACAAGGAAGTAACGGCGCAGGCCGGCACGGCTGACAACGGCGCAGCCGAGGTCGCGACGGTGGATATCGAGGCTATCGATATCATGCGTATCATGGCCGCTATCCCGCATCGCTATCCCTTCCTGATGATCGACAAGATGGTCGATATCAAGCTTGGTGAGTCGGCAACCGGCATCAAGAACGTTACGATCAACGAGCCTTTCTTCACCGGGCATTTCCCGGCGCAGCCTGTCATGCCAGGCGTGCTCATTGTCGAAGCCATGGCCCAGACAGCGGCGACGCTGGTCGTGCTCACACTGGGTGAGGCTTTCGAGGGCAAGCTCGTCTATTTCATGACAATCGAGGGTGCCAAGTTCCGCCGGCCGGTTGGTCCCGGTGACCAGCTGCACATCACTGTCGTGAAAGAGCGCGCCCGAGCCAACGTCTGGCGCTTCAAAGGCGTTGCACGCGTCGATGGCGTGTCGGTTGCCGAGGCGACCTTCAGCGCCATGATCATGGGTTAAAACAGCTTCGTGGATCGTTCCGTGTCAAATTGGCCCAGCACTGTCAGCATTCATCCCAGCGCCCTGGTCGCACCCGAGGCGATACTGGGTGAGAATGTCACCATCGGGCCCTGGTGTTCCGTTGGCCCCGATGTCTCGATCGGCGAGGGGGCCCGCCTTCATGCCAATGTCATCATCGACGGGTTGACCGAGATCGGTGCGCAGGTCGAAGTCTTCCCATTCGTCACGATCGGTCTCGCGCCGCAGGACCTGAAATACAAGGGCGAGCCGACACGCTGCGTGATTGGTGCCCATACTGTCATTCGTGAAAACGTGACGATCCATCGCGGGACCGCGCAAGGTACGGCGCTTACCCAAATCGGCTCGCACTGCCTGATCATGGCGAATGCCCATGTCGCGCATGACTGCATGATCGGTGATGGCGTGATCATCGTGAACAATGTGGTCATGGGCGGTCATGTCGAGATTGGCGATGGTGCCCGAGTCATGGGGGCTGCTGCGCTGCACCAGTTCGTGCGTATCGGTCGCGGTGCGCTGGTTGGTGGCGTGTGCGGTGTCGAAGCTGACGTCATTCCCTATGGCAGTGTGCTCGGTAACCGGGCGCGTCTCGTAGGATTGCACTGGATCTGGCTGCGCCGCCAAGGCGTCAGCGCCGAAGAAATCCAGCAGATGCGTCGCGCTTTCCGCATTCTTTACCCGCGCACTGGCCGCAATGAGCAGGTGCTCGAAGCCCGCCTTGCGGCTGTAAAGCGTGACTTTCCTGACAGCCCTCGCGTGCAGGAGATCATCGCTTTCATGGAAGTCCAGAGCCGGCGTGGTCTTGTCCGCGCCGCCAGCCCTGCGCAGATTTCCGCCGAGACGGAGGGCGTGTGACTACCGCACCGGTCGGTATTCTGGCAGGGGGCGGTCCGCTCCCTTTCCAGGTGGCCGATTCAGTGCGCGCCCAAGGAGGCGAGGTTTTTATCATCGGGTTTCAGGATTTCGTTGATCCCGACCTGATCCGTGCCTGGCCACATCGTATCATCCGTCTGGCTGCGGCGGGCGAAATTCTCTCGACACTTCGTGTTGCCGGTTGCCGCGATATCGTGCTTATCGGCCCGGTAAAGCGACCGGCCCTGCGTGATCTGCGTCCCGACGCGGAAGGCGCGCGTCTGCTCGCCCGGGTCGGGCGCGCGCTCTTCTCCGGTGATGACGGATTGCTCGGCGCGCTCGTGCGGATTTTCGGTGAAGAGGGCTTTCGCGTCCGAGGCGCCCATGAATTCCTGACCCGCTCGCTCGGTCGCCCCGGCGCCATGGCGCGATACGCACCGGATGATCTTGCACTGAGCGATATCAGACGCGGTGTTGCTGTCGTGCGTGGGCTGGGTGCGCTGGATATCGGGCAGGGGTGCATCGTGCAGGATAGCCTCGTCCTGGCTGTCGAGGCTATCGAAGGGACGGATGCCATGATTGCGCGGGCAGGGGGGCTGCGTCAGGCTGGTCCCGGTGGCGTGCTGGTAAAGATGCTGAAACCCGGCCAGGAAAAACGGGCCGACATGCCGACAATCGGCCCTCAAACCATCCAGAACGCCGCTTCTGCCGGGTTGCGTGGCATCGCGTTCGAGACGGGAGGCACCCTTCTGACAGATCCGGCCGCTTGCGAGGCAACCGCCGACCGCTCAGGTCTGTTTCTCTATGGTCTGAGCCCGGCCGAACTGCTGGGCGCTGACTGATCATCCTGTCCGGTGTGCAGCGCATTCCGGACCCAACTGCCCGGGAGAGCCACAATGGCAAGCTATCTGCACACGATGATACGCGTTCAGGATCTCGACAAGAGCGTTGCTTTCTACAAGATTCTGGGGATGCGTGAGATCCGTCGTCGCGAAGTGCCCGATGGTCGCTACACGCTGGTTTATATGGGGTTCAACGACAACGCCCATGGTGAGGCTGAGGTCGAGCTCACCTATAACTGGGACCAGGAAGGTCCTTACGAGCTCGGGACCGGCTTTGGGCATTTTGCGATCGGCGTGCCTGATGCGGCCCGTACCGTCGAGACGGTCCGAAGCAATGGCGGCAAGGTCACGCGCGAAGCGGGGCCAGTCAAGTTCGGCACGACAATCATCGCCTTTGTTGAAGATCCCGATGGCTACAAGATCGAGATCATCCAGAAGGACACGTTCTGAGGGAGAGATCGGGCGGGTGCATGACTCACCCGCCTTGCGCCTCGTCCGGAGATGGGGGGGGGCGTCTGGCGACCCTAGTTTGCCACGCGCGAGCGCTTGAGGCGTTCGTTCGCTTTTTCCAGCGCTTTGACGATGCTGGCGGCGTGCCGTTTGACCGTCTCGTCACCATGCGACGTCAGCAGATCGGCAGCGAGAAGGGCAGTCGCCAGATCGTTGCGCAAATCATGACGAAGCGTCTTCAGTCTCGCTTCGGCATCGGTTGGTGGCGTTTCATCGCGCAGTGTCATGGTCAGACTCCTTGATTTGATTGACAGCGCAGTTTCAGGCCCGTAAAAGCCCGCGCACAGAGGAAGATGGCGTCAGCCTTGTGTCGTCTTCTTGTCGGGGGTGAAGCCAGGGGCCTCACCATCATTCATTGCCTTGAGGAATGACGCCATGAAGCGTACATATCAACCGTCCAAGCTCGTCCGCAAGCGTCGCCACGGCTTCCGTGCACGTATGGAAACCGTCGGTGGCCGTCGCGTCATCAACAACCGTCGCGCCAAGGGCCGCAAGAAGCTCTCGGCCTGATTCCGACTTGGCGGGTCTGCCTCAAAAACTTCGGAAAAGACCCGAATTCCTTCGGGTTGCGAGCCGCGGGCGCAAGGTCGCCACATCGGGGCTCGTGCTTCAGGTTCTGAAGACCGAAGACGAGGCGCCGGCCCGCGTCGGCTACACGGTTACGAAAAAAGTCGGGAACGCCGTTGTGCGTAACCGCACCCGCCGCCGCCTTCGGGCGGCGTTCGCGCATGTGGCGCAGGACCATGCGTTGAGCGCTGTGGATCTGGTGCTCATCGGTCGCGATTCGACGCGTGGCCGGCCCTTCGGCAAGCTGATTGCCGATCTCGAACATGCCTTGAAAAAAGGTCAGGCCCTGTGATCGGCCTGGGCAGAAAGCTTTTGCTTTCGTGCCTGCTCAGCGGTCTGCATGTCTATCGCCGCTATATCAGTCCCCAACTCGGTACGAACTGCCGGTTTCACCCCTCCTGCAGTGCCTATGCCCAGGAGGCGTTGCGCCGACACGGTCTGGTGCGCGGGATATGGTTGACCGTGAAGCGGCTGCTGCGCTGTCATCCCTATTGTCGGGGGGGGTATGACCCTGTGCCCTGAACGGGGCGGCTTTAGATGGTTGCAACGGGCCGTAAAACGCCTAATTCGCCTTCGCCCTATTGTTTTGTGACCCGATTTCGGTCACTTCAACGGCTGCGACCGTGGCATCCTGCCGCCGGGCGCTCAGAATTGTTTACTTTCATGGAAAGACCGGCACTCGGCTGATGGATATCAAGCGCATCCTGGTGGCAACCAGTCTCTCGCTCGCGATCGTGGTCGGCTTCGATTATTTCGTGCCTCAGCACGCAAAGAAAGATGCTGAAACCCAGACGGCCGGGCAGGTTCAGGGCAAACAGCCCCAAGCTGATGGCAAGGTTTCGGCCCTGCCTGTCGCCGCGCCGGGCGGCGCACCTGCCAATGGGCCTGCTGTTCCCAACGGACCGGCTGGACGCATTGCCATTGAGGGGCCGGATGCAACCGGATCCTTCAGCCTGCGCGGGGCCCGTTTCGACAATCTGGTGCTCACGCATTATTTCGAGACGCTGGACAAGAACTCGCCGCTCGTTCGCCTCCTGGAGACGGATGAAGGGCCGCAGCCGAGCTTTGTCGAACTGGGCTGGCAGGCGCCATCAGGCTCCACGATACGCCTGCCAGATGCCAATACCGACTGGTCGAGCGATGACAAGACGCTCTCGCCCGACCACCCGGTTTCCATGCAGTGGGATAACGGTCAGGGCCTGATTTTCCGAATTCAGATCAAGCTTGATCGTCGCTATCTTTTCGCGATCACCCAGAGTGTCGAGAACAAGGCCGGTGGGCCGGTTTCTCTCACGCCCTATCAGCGCGTCGAGCGTGATTACAAGCCGCTCGAGACTGGCGGTATGATCGTGCAGGAAGGTCCGCTTTCGGTCATGAATGACCGTCTGGACGAGGAATCCTACAAGACCATGCGGAAGGGCGCTGGCAAGCCCGACAACACCGCCTGGTCGGCTGATGGCGTGGGTGGCTGGGCCGGTATCACCGACAAGTACTGGCTGACGGCCATTATCCCTGACCAGAAAGCTGCGGTGACCGTACGGTATCGCTACGTGCCCAATGCCAAGGAAGGCTCATATATTGTCGATACGCTCTCGAGCCAGCCGATCCAGATCGCGCCGGGGTCGAATGTTGCCACGACAAGCATGATTTTTGCCGGTGCGAAGGAAGTCAATCTTCTCGATCAGTACACCGACGATCTGCATATTCCCTATTTCTACAAGGCCGTGGATTTCGGCTGGTTTGCGTTCCTGACGCGCCCGATGTTCCATGTGCTGCACTGGCTCTACAGTCATGTCGGCAATTTCGGCATCGCCCTGCTGATCCTGACCCTGATCATCAAGCTGATCCTTTACCCCCTGGCGACGAAATCCTTCGCCTCGATGGCGCGTATGCGCACGCTGGCCCCCCGTATCCAGGCCATTCGTGAGCACAACAAGGGCGATCAGCTGGCGCAGAACCAGCAGATCATGGCGCTCTACAAGGAAGAGGGTGTCAATCCGGCGGGTGGCTGTCTGCCACTGCTCGTTCAGGCCCCGGTCGCGTTCTGCCTTTACAAGGTGCTGAACATCACCATCGAGATGCGTCACGCGCCCTTCTATGGCTGGATCCGCGATCTGTCAGCGCCTGACCCGACCACCATCTTCAATCTGTTTGGTCTGCTGCCGTTCAACCCGAGCTTCATGCCCGAGATGCTCCATATCGGCATCTGGCCCATCCTGTTCGGCTTCACCATCTGGCTGATGCAGCGTCAGAGCATGGTGAGCATGGACCCGGCGCAGCAGAAGATCATGCAGTTCATGCCGGTCATCTATACGATCTTCCTTGGTCGTATCTCGGCAGGCATCATCATTTACTACACATGGAACAACGTCCTCAGCTATGGTCAGCAGAAGCTGATCCAGAGCCAGATCGATCGTGCCCAGAAGAAAGGCGGAAAGGCCGTCAGCAAGTCGTGAGCCAGAAAGAAGATCCGACAGTCTTCAGTGACGAGCAGATCGAGGAAGGTCGTCTGCTTTTCGCATCGGAATGCGAGTTCTTTTTCGGTGCGCAAAAGCTCGACCAGCTTCCCCCGCTTGCCGGTCCGGAAGTGGCCTTTGCCGGTCGCTCCAATGTGGGCAAGTCCAGCCTCATCAACGCCCTGACCGGACGTAACAGACTGGCTCGCGCCTCTTCCGAGCCGGGACGCACCAAGCAGCTCAATTTCTTCAATCTTGGCGATCGTCTCGCTCTGGTGGACATGCCGGGCTACGGCTTTGCCAAGGCGGCCAAATCGGTCAAGGAAGAATGGCAGACCATGATGTTTGCCTATCTGCGCGGACGCCCGACGCTCACCCGCGTCTTTCTGCTGCTCGACTCCCGTATCGAGCTGAAGCAGGCGGATCGCGACGTGATGGAAATGCTCGACCGCGCCGCAGTGCTATTTCAGGTCGTGCTGACCAAGGCAGACTCGATGGGGCCGAACAAGCTCAAGGCCAAGATGGCCGAAGTGCAGGCCGTGCTGGCCAAACATGCCGCGGCCTATCCGCATATCGCGACCACAAGCAGCGAGACCGGGCTGGGCATCGAGACATTGCGTGCCGAGATCGCCCGGCTTATCGCTGGTGCGTCACCTGAGGGGATGCAGGGATGAGTAAGGATATCCCGGAGCTGACGCTTCCGGACATGAATGATGAGGGGCAGCAGCAGGCGGCTCTTCTGGCAAGCGCATTGCCGTTTCTGCGGCGCTATGCGGGCGATACCATTGTCGTGAAATATGGCGGAAACGCCATGGGCAAGGATCATTTGTCCAGCGCTTTCGGGCGCGATATCGCCTTGCTGAAGCTCGTGGGCATCAACCCCATCGTCGTGCACGGCGGCGGCCCGCAGATCAGCGCCATGCTCAAGCGCCTGAACATCGAATCCCGCTTTGTCGATGGCCTGCGCGTGACCGATCAGGCGGCGATTGACGTGATCGAGATGGTGCTTTCGGGCAGCGTCAACAAGCAGGTGGCCGATCTCATCAATCGCGCCGGGGCTCTGGCTGTTGGCATTTCGGGCAAGGATGGTGGCCTGCTGCAGGCGCGAAAGCTCCTGCATTACAGCCGCGACGCCCGCTCGGGCAATGATGAGGCGCAGGATCTCGGTTTTGTGGGTGAGCCCGTCAAGATCGACCCCCGCGTTCTGTTTTCCTTGCTGGGTTCGGGGCTTATTCCCGTCATCGCACCCGTTGGCGTAGGCGAGAAGGGCGAGACCTATAATATCAATGCCGACACGGCGGCTGGTGCCATCGCTGGTAGCGTCAATGCGTCGCGCCTGCTGATGTTGACCGATGTGGCAGGTGTGCTTGACGAAAATGGCAAGCTCATTCCCGAACTGACGGCTGATGAGGCGCGTCGACGCATTGCCGACGGGTCAATATCAGGTGGCATGATTCCCAAGGTCGAGACCTGTCTCGCTGCGGTCAAGGCAGGTGCCAGTGCGGCTGTGATCCTCGACGGTCGTGTGCCTCATGCCTGTCTGCTGGAGCTTTTTACGCACAAGGGATCAGGCACGCTCATCCGCGCCGCCTGATCACGCGCTTTCATGCGCGAAGTACCAGTCCAGGTTTTCCTCCTGGGCAATCGAGAGAGCCATGCGGGCTCTCTCGAAAAACACATCGAGCGTATCGTGCGATCCCGGCTCACGCGTCACGAGCCCGATCTTGACCGAAACAAGCGGGTTGGCGCCGGCTGAGCACATATATTTACGTCGGCAGATCTGTTCGGCCCGTTCGACCGAGGCAAAACGGTCTCCGCCATCGAGCCAGAGAACAAAGCTTTCACGATCCAGCTGTCCCATCAGATCTGTCGGGCGTATGGCGCGTTGGAGAAAACTGATAGCGTCACGCACATGGGCGATCTGTTCCACAGCTTCATCGGCCTCGACCGTTTCGCTGGGTGTGTGAAGCAAGCCATAGAAGCTTACGAGCATGAGCGTGGCCGGGATCTGCTCTCGGTCCAGCCGTGCAAAACGCCGCTCAACCTTTTCACGAAACAGCGACCAGACTGGTAGATGGGTCAGCGGATCGAAGGGAAGGGCACGCAGGAGCGCACGATAGCGATGATCCACCTCGATCATGGCCGCCGCGGTCTGTGCCAGCGTGTTGAGGATACGGCGGCACGATGCCGTGCGCCGGCGCGACATGCGACACCCATAATAGACGACAAGGCCAATCTCGCCCTGATGGCGTATCTCCGCAATGGCCCGCAGACAAAGATTGGTTGTGGTTCTGATGCCGCCCAGACGGCTGCGGAAATCGCCGTCGCGTATCGGCCACGAGTGGAGGATATGGATTTGCGGTTCAGTGGGCGGCGGTATGACGAGAGGGCCTGAGCTCATGATCAGACCGCGCTCTGGGCGCGTGACGAGGCAAAAATGGTCGAAAGCCTGTTTCAGTCCGTCCGGAACCGATATGGCAGAGCGGAGGATTTCGAGAAGTCTGGCTTCAAGAGCTGCTTCTTCTGCATGAGGGTTCTGTCTGTGGCGTGGGGAGGGGAAGGCGCGTGACAGGCGGATACGAGCCGAGCGCATGATGTCGGAAAAAAGGGCGTCCATCATGATTGTTCCTGGAACCGGGGGGTGGCCTGTCAGGCCAGCAGCAAGAGACCGAAATTGATAGCAGGGCTTTATCGGTGACGGCTCGCATTGACTATAAGCCGGGGTATTTAATTACTCCTTAACGCATCGTTTGCGGAAGATTCGTTGACTTCCGGGTGCGTCCTGAGCATGGTCCGCTCACTCGAGTAACCCTGTCAAAGGATGGCTGATAATGCCTGTTTCCGATCTCCGCACCGTGATCGACTCCCTGTGGGAGCGTCGTGACACGCTCAACGCCCATACGGAAGGTGAGGCGCGTGAGGCGATCGAACAGGCCCTGACATCACTCGATGAGGGCAAGCTGCGCGTGGCCGAACCCACGGATGGTGGCTGGGTTGTCCATGAATGGCTCAAGAAGGCGGTGCTGCTTTCCTTCCGTATCACGGATAGCCGCGTGGCCGAACGTGCCTGCGGGGGCGTCCCCGGCTTTGACAAGGTCCCCCTGAAGTTCGACGGCTGGGACCAGTTCCGCTTTGCAGAGGCCGGGTTCCGTGCCGTACCGGGCGCCATCGTGCGTCGCTCGGCCTATATCGCTCCTGGCGTGGTGCTGATGCCAAGCTTCGTCAATGTCGGCGCGCGCGTGGATAGCGGCACGATGGTTGACACCTGGGCCACCGTGGGCTCCTGCGCCCAGATCGGCAAGAACGTCCATATCAGCGGCGGTGCCGGTATTGGCGGCGTGCTTGAGCCGCTTCAGGCGGCCCCTGTGATCATTGAGGATGATTGCTTTATCGGCGCGCGTTCCGAAGTGGCCGAAGGCGTGGTTGTCGAGCGCGGCTCCGTGCTCTCCATGGGCGTGTTCATTGGTGCCTCCACCAAGATCGTCGATCGTGCCACCGGCGAGATCTTCATGGGTCGTGTGCCGGCCTATTCCGTCGTTGTGCCGGGCACGCTGCCGGGTCGTACCCCCGATGCGCCGCATCTGGCCTGCGCCGTCATCGTCAAGCGGGTGGATGAACGCACGCGTTCAAAGACCTCCATCAACGAATTGCTGCGCGACTGATTGTGTCGCTCGATGCCGTGACCCTGGCGGGCCAGCTGATTGCCTGCCGTTCCGTAACCCCGGCGGATGACGGGGCTATGGATGTCCTGTCCCGCACGCTTGAGGGGATGGGCTTTACCTGCGAGCGGGTCGATTGCGGCCCGGAGGGTGAGCGCACGCCCAACCTCTTTGCACGGCTTGGCGCATCGGGGCCGCATCTCTGCTTTGCAGGACACACTGATGTTGTGCCGCCTGGCCCAGGCTGGGTGCATGACCCGTTCGGTGCCCAGCATGCTGATGGCATGCTCTACGGGCGCGGTATTGCCGATATGAAAGGCGGCATCGCCGCCTTTGTAGGGGCTGTCGCCTCTTTGCTGGCCGAGCGTCCGCTCAAGGGGTCTGTCAGCTTTCTGATCACAGGGGACGAGGAAGGGCCGGCACTGCACGGCACGAAAGAAGTCCTCCCCTGGATGGTGGCGCATGGGCATCGTCCCGATTTCTGCCTTCTGGGTGAACCCACCAACCCCGCCCGCATGGGTGAGGTCATCAAGATCGGGCGTCGTGGCAGCCTCAATGCCAGGATCACCGTCGAGGGTGTGCAGGGTCATGTGGCCTATCCGCATCTCGCTGATAATCCGGTGCATCGCCTGCTGCCGATACTGAGCGAGTTGACCGGACGTCTTCTGGACGAGGGTAACGAGCATTTTGCGCCCTCATCGCTGCAGGTTGTCAGTGTGGATGTCGGCAATCAGGCGACCAATGTCATTCCTGCCAGAGCCACGGCGCTGCTGAACATCCGGTTCAATACGGCCCATAAGGGGGACGATCTGGTTGCCTGGATCAGAGAGGTGGTTTCGCGTCATGCGCCTGCCGGTCATGTCGAGGCCAGCATCAGCGGTGAGGCGTTCCTGACCACGCCCGGTGCGCCCGTCGAAGCCCTCTCCAGTGTCATCGCCCGTCATACGGGGCGTGTGCCTGCCCTCGATACAGGCGGCGGCACGTCTGATGCGCGGTTCATAGCGTCCTATTGCCCTGTGGCGGAATTCGGTCTTGTCGGTGCGACCATGCATAAGGCAGACGAATGTGTGGCGATTGCCGATCTGGAAATGCTTGTCCTGATCTATCGTGATTTTCTTGAGGCCTTCGGATTGTGACACCCGGTTCAACTCCTCCGGCGGAAACCCCTGGTGGTGCCGCAACACGAATCATTCGTGGCGTGGTACGTCTGGGCCGAGGCAAGGCCGAAGGGATCGAGTCTTTCGGCAATACGCCTGAAGCTCTTCTATCGGCGATTGCACCGAGTGCCGCCCTTTTTCTGGTTCTGGCCCTGTCGCAATTCGTGCAGGGATATGATGCCACTGAGGTCACCAAGGTTCTGATTCTGGTCACGGCGCTGCTACTGCGTCTCGTGGTTTCGCAGGCTTTGGCTTCGGTCTGGGGGAAGGCGGAGGGCTGGTTGCGCTACGCTACAGCATTACTGTGGTCAGCATGGCTGCCGATGGTGTTGTCCCTAGTGGTGTTGAGCATCGCGCAGATCATCATGCCCGGCATCGTGACATCGCGTCCTGCGCTGGTTGTCATCATGATTGGCATCGAGGCCTATGAGTTCTGGCTCTCATGGTTCGTGGCTAAATCTGGCCTGGGGTTCAAGGGCGGCAAGGCGGCACTGCTCGTGGTTGTGGTGAACCTCGCTGTGGCGTCGCTCTATCTCATCGCCATTGCGCTGCCGCCGCATTACAACGCACTCAAGGAACTGATGGGTCCGCTGCCCAAGCCGCATCCGTGATTGCCTGAGCTCCGGCGCAGGGCAGGGCTCAGGCGAACGGGTCCAGCGCATAGCCCACACCGATCAGGCACAGGCCGTCCGGCGGGGCTGTGGGGCCAGCGACACGCCGGTCGCAGGCCTCGAGAACGTCACGAATACGGGCGACCGGCCACTGGCCGCTACCGACAAGCTGCAACGAACCCGCCAGATTGCGCACCTGATGATGCAAAAAGGACCGGGCTTCCACATCCAGTCGCACAAACGTCCCCTCGCGGGTGACATCCAGCCGGTCCAGCGTGCGGATCGGGCTGCTCGCCTGACAGGATGCGGCTCTGAACGACGAGAAATCATGCCGCCCCAGCAGGCTCTGGGCTGCCTCATGCATCGCCCCGGCATCGAGGGGACGCCGTACATGCCATACATGATTGAGGTCGATCACCGGGCGGGTAGGGCGGTTGAGAATGGTGTAGCAATAGCGACGCGAGATGGCAGAGAACCGCGCGTGCCAGCCCGGGCGCGCCTGTGCCGCCTCCAGGATTGCCACGCGATGCGGCTTGAGGTGAAAGCTGACGCCATCCCGTATCTGTCGCGCATCGAGACGCGGGTCATCCGGCAGGTCGAGCTGCACCACCATGGAAGAGGCATGCACCCCCGCATCGGTACGCCCCGCCGTGGCCGTCATGACGGGGGCGTCCCCAACCAGGCGTGATGCAGCTTCTTCCAGCAGGGCCTGCACCGACACGCCGTTGTTCTGACGCTGCCAGCCGACGAGCCCCGTGCCGTCATATTCGATTCTTAGCGCCCAGCGGCGATATCCGCTTGCCGGTTCATCACTGCCCAAGGCACATGCCTTTCGGCATGGGGGTGCCACGCAGATAATCGGTCGCGTTCATCATCGCCTTGCCGGGGCGCTGAAGCCGCAGAATCTGCAGGGCATCGTCACCGCATCGTACCGTCAGCGCATCATCCAGAACTGTGCCAGCCGGGACATCCGCCCCACCTGAAGCAGCGAGCGGGACAAGCTTTGCCTCACCGATCTTGAGTACAGTCCCGTCCTGTGTGGTGAAGGCACCCGGCCAAGGCGTCAGACCACGTATCTGGCGGTCGATGATCGTCGCAGGCTGGTTCCAGTCGATGCGGCCTGTCTCGCGGGTGAGTTTTTCGGCGTAGGTCACGCCCTGCTCAGGCTGCGGGACCGGGGCAAAGGGACGGCGGAGCGTCTCGAGCAGCAGTTCCGCACCCAGAACGCTGAGGCGATCATGCAGTGTTGAGGCGGTTTCGGAGGGGGACAGATCCACAGCGGCTTCTGCTAGCACATCTCCGGTGTCCAGCCCCGCATCCATCTGCATGATGGACACGCCCGAGCGGCGATCGCCAGCCAGAATGGCTGACTGGATGGGCGAGGCGCCCCGCCAGCGCGGCAGAAGGCTCGCGTGGATATTCAAACAGCCCAGTTTTGGGGCATCGAGCATACGCTGGGGCAGGATCAGCCCATAGGCGACCACAATGGCGCAATCGGCCTGAAGACACTCGAAAAAAGTGAGTTCTTCCTCGTTATGCCGGATCCTGACCGGGGAGCGCACGGCGATGCCCTCGGCCTCAGCGGCGCTCTGAACGGGTGAGGGACGCAGCGCCTTGCCGCGCCCGGCCGGACGCGGGGGCTGGGTATAGACCTGCACCACCTCATGCCCGGCGGCGATCAGCGCCTTGAGAACCGGCACCGAGAAATCGGGCGTGCCCATAAACACCAGACGCATGATTTCAGCGGCCTTTCTGTTCCTTGGCGAGGCGGCGCATGATCATGTTGCGCTTGAGCTTGGAAAGGTGGTCGACGAACAGGATACCGTCGAGATGGTCGATTTCGTGCTGAAGGCAGGTGGCCAGCAGGTCATCGGCCTCCATCTCGATCACTTCACCCTCGAGATTGCGATAGCGCATCCGCACGCTGAGCGGGCGGATGACCTCTGCATACTGGTTGGGCAGGGAGAGGCAGCCTTCCTCGCGGGCAGCGAGCTGCTCGGATTCCTCTATGATTTCGGGGTTGATGAGCACCATCGGGTTGCGCTCGCCCTCATCGGCCACATCGACGAGCGCAAAACGCAGGCCCAGACCGATCTGCGGGGCAGCAAGGCCGATACCCGGCGCCTTGTACATGGCAGAGAACATGCCCGGCAGGTGGGATTTGACGAGAGCCATGTCGTCAGCCGTGACCTCACGGGCGACCGCCCGCAGCACGGGCTGCGGCGCAACAAGGATGGGCGTGGGCGTAATGGACTCGATGTCCGAGAGGAAGGAGAGCGCTGTCATGATGGAGCGGATGTAATCGGTCAGGTGCCGGAAAACCAGTTCTAAACGGGGCATAAACCTCAAAGAACAGCAATTCCTGCAAGGGCTCTTGCTTGCACCACGCACCAAACATGACCATATCGGGAAAGTGATCTGGCGCCGCAACCCAGGGCTGGATCCTGTTACCGTCTCGCTCATGGAGGAGGCTGCATGTCAGGCCGTCTGTTTACGTCACCCATGTTTCTCGGTTTCGATCATCTGGAGCAGATGCTCGAACGGGCCTCGAAAACAGCCTCTGATGGCTATCCCCCCTATAATATCGAGCAGTTGAACCAGACCACCCTGCGCATCACACTGGCCGTCGCCGGGTTCGTGATGGACGATTTGCACATCACGCAGGAAGATAACCAGCTGGTTATTCGAGGGCGGCAGACTGACGATAGTCAGGGCCGCGTGTTCCTGCATCGTGGCATTGCAGCGCGTCAGTTCCAGAAGGCGTTTGTCCTGGCCGAGAACATCGAGATTGGCGAAGCCTGGCTCGATAATGGCCTGCTCTACATTGATCTGTTCCGCCCCCAGCCCGAAGTGCGGGTCAAGCGCATCGAGATCAGCGCCGGGCGTCGCGAGACGGGTGTGACGCGTGCCACCCATATCGAAATGCCCAAACCCCGTCGCACTCGCGCCATACGCGATCTTGACGACGATTGAGGGCGATCAGGGCCTTATTCGGGCAACTGGCGAGATGACCAGCCCGGCACTGTCATGGTATCGGGCTGAAAAGAGAGAAAAGTGATGAGAAAAAACACGCGCGATGACGCCGGAAATGACGCACCCGCCCCGGTTGCCGATCTGCGCCGCATGTCGCATGACGATTTGAAGGCGTTCGGGATGAGCCATGTCGCCTATGTCAAACCCGTGGTTTACGAGGGCGAAGCTGCCTTTGCGATCCACGCGGCGGATGGCACCCCGATGGCGCTGGCGGAAGACCGTTCGAGCGCCTTCGAAGCCATTGTCGACCATGAAATGATTCCGGCCTGGGTACACTGAGCATGACAACTACGCCTGACACCATCCAGCGTTACGCCGAGGAACACCGCCTGAGTGGGGCGGTGCGTCATGGCAATACGCTCTATCTGGCAGGGCAGGTTGCAGATGACGCATCGCTCGATACCGAAGGCCAGACTGCCGATATCCTGCGTCAGATCGATGTGCTCCTGACCGAGGCGGGTACGGACAAGACCAGGCTCCTCTCGGTGCAGGTCTATCTGACCGATATTACCGAAATCGATGCGATGAACCGGGCCTGGGATGCCTGGCTGGATCACGATCACAAACCGGCGCGGGCGACAGTCGAGACCCGCCTTGTCGATCCGCAATGGGCTGTCGAGATCACAGCTATCGCCGCCATCTAAGCGGTCATTCCCGTTCGTTTACCCTGTGCTTGCGCTAGGCGACGCGGCATGGGGGTGCGACCAACGCATCACGATGCCATTCGGGCTTTCATGCGAAAATCCCGGCGCCTCTGCGCCGAGCCCGCAATGCCAAGGGCTTCACGATATTTGGCGACTGTGCGTCGCTGGATGGCGACGCCGCCTTGCTGAAGCATCAGGGTAATCGCCTCATCGGACAGGATCGCCTCAGCCGTCTCGGCTGAAACGAACTGCCTAATCCGGTTCTTGATCGTCTCGGCACTCGTCTGGTCTGTTTCATCCCCCAGGCCGGTGGAAAAGAACCGCCGCAAAGGAACTACGCCGTGCGGCGTGCCGATCATGCGTGTCGCCGTGACGCGACTGACGGTGCTTTCATGCAGCCCCGTCACCTCGGCAATGCGAGCCAGAGTCAGAGGGCGCAGGGCATCGATACCGTCATGCAGGAACAGGATCTGATGACGCGCGATTGCGGTGCATATCAGCAGGAGCGAGTGGGCACGCTGCTCGACAGCGCGTAACAGGTTTTGCGCTTCCTGCTTCTTTTCCTGAGCCCAGCCACGGGCTTCGCGATCAGCGGTCTGTAACCGCCGATACAGGCGTTCATCAATCGTCAGCCCCGGCCATGTGGCCTCGTTGAGCGCAACAATCGGTTCTCCCTCAACGAGATGGATGAACAGATCCGGCGCGGGCTCGGGAGGCGGGGGCTCAAAGCCTGCGCCGGGTCTGGGATCGCAGCTGCGTAATTCCTGTAACAGCTCGGCATAGTCCTGGCTGTCGAGGCCACAGGCTTTTTGCAGGCGCTCATGCTCGCCTCGGGCGAGCCAATCGAGATGACCCAATAGCGTGGTGACTGCAGGATCGAGGCGATTCCTTGCCCTGAACTGGGCGGCGAGGCATTCGGCCAGTGACGTGGCGAAACATCCGGCTGGCTCGAAAAGCAGCATGATACTGCGAACCTGCTTGATGCTTTCCATCGATGCGCCGGTAAGCGCGGCCAGATCGGGTATGGCAGTATCGAGGCGTCCCGATTCATCCATCGCGTCGAGCAGGGTCAGGGCGATATGACGCGCGGCTGGTTGGGCAAAGGCCTTATTGATCTGCCAGAGAAACTGCTCAAGGCGTGTCGGTGCAGGGGCCGATGGCTCACGGCTGGTCGGTTCGTCACTGTCGTACACGCCATGACGAAGAATAGGGTCATCGTCCCAGGAGGCGGCATCGCGCCAGTCACTGTCATCAGGCTCAAGATCGCCCGGCAGATCGCCATCCCGCCAGTCCTGGTGGGCCGTTGAGTCGGGTTCCGTGCTGCCGGCTTCTCCCGCAGGGGGGCTGACAAGCAGGAGCGGATTGGCTTCGGCCAGAAGAGAGAGTTCGGCCAGCAATTCATGGTTCGAAAGCTGCAGCAGACCGATGGCCTGTTGCAGTTCCGCGGTCATGACAAGACCGGCGGTCTGACGCGCCTGAAGCGAGAGGCGCGCCATCAGGACTCAAAGGGAGAAATTTTCTCCCAGATAGACGCGTCGTACGTCCTCATTGGCCACGATCTCCTCGGGGATGCCTTCCATCAGCACCTGACCCGAATGCATGATATAGGCCCGGTCGATGACCTCAAGGGTTTCGCGAACGTTATGGTCCGTAATCAGCACGCCAATGCCACGGTCCTTGAGGTGGGACACCAGATCGCGGATTTCGCCCACGGCAATCGGGTCGATACCGGCCAGAGGTTCATCGAGCAGGATGTAGTTCGGCTGGCTGGCGAGGGCGCGGGCAATTTCAAGACGGCGCCGTTCGCCGCCTGAGAGGGCCAGAGAGGGCGAATGACGCAGATGCGAGATACCGAACTCGGCCAGCAGCCCATCCAGCATGGTCTGGCGGCGGTCGTAATCGGGTTCGACCACTTCCAGCGCCGCGAGAATGTTCTGCTCGACATTGAGGCCGCGGAAAATGCTGGCTTCCTGCGGAAGATAGCCAATACCGAGCCGTGCACGACGATACATGGGCAGCTGGGTGATATCGGCGCCATCGAGGGTGATGGTCCCTGTGTCAGGCTGAACCAGACCCACGATCATGTAAAAGCTTGTCGTCTTGCCAGCACCGTTCGGCCCCAGAAGACCCACAGCCTCGCCACGCTGCACCTGGATCGAAACGTTTCGGACCACCTGGCGCTTTTTGTAGCTCTTGCCGATGCCGTGCGCGATCAGTCCTGTCTGCACGGTGGGGTCATCGTGGATCTGCTGCAGGATGACGGTCTCGTTGTCGCTCATCAATGCGCGTCTCCGGGCTTGCTGCTGCCAGCTTCGTTGGGGATGACCAGACCTTCGATGCGCTGGCCGGGTGCGGGGTTCATGATGGCAACCCCCGTCTTCATGTTCACGATGGCCGAGGCGCCGTTATTCTGGTTCTGGCCACTCGTCACGTGCACATGGCCGATAAGCCGCGCCATCTGCGTGTCGAACACATAGACGCCCCTGTCGCCTGTCGCGGTTTCATTGGGGGTGCGCAGCATGACATGGCCCCAGGCATAGGCGCGATCGAGCTTCGAGCTGCGAGCAGTGCCATCGCCACCCGCTGCGGGCGCAGGGGCAGGATTCGCGCCGGCGGGGGGCGTGGAATCCGGCTTGCTGAACGCCACCAGCACATCCGCCTTGATGCGCTTGCCGTCATTGGTGGTTACGGTGGCATCGCCACGACCGACCGACATACGGGTCTGGCTGTGATATTCCATCACATCGCGCGCGGTCATCACATCCTGCGGCGTGGTCAGCTTGAGCGCCTTGCCCGTCATGACGAGAACGCCCTGATCGATGTCGTAAAGCGCCTTGTCGCCCCAGGCCTGATCGGTGCTGGTATAGATATGAACGTGCCCGATGGCCTCCATGCGATAGAGCTCCATCGATCCGCCCATGGCGCCGTCATCGCCGGGCTTTTTCTCGCCGTCCTGCTGCGTTGAATCATCCTGCGGCTTGGGGGCGTTGGGATCGGGCGATTTCTTGCGCAGAAAACCGATGAGCTGATCCGCATCAATCGTCACGTCGCCACGAACAGCGCGCGCCTGATCGACGAAAGTGACCGTCTGGGCGTCGTGATCATAGGTCTGGGGACCAGCGGAGCTGATATTGACCTGCTCGCCATGCGACATGTCGAGCGCCTGGGCATGAGCCTGCGGGCAAAGGAGGGCCTCAAGCGGGACGCCGGCAAGAGGAAGACCCATAAGGAGCGAACCCAGGGTCAGGGCAGGAATGAGGCGGCGCATCATGGGGCCTTCTGCGAGGAGGAGGTGCGGGCAGGTGAGGTGAGGGAGGGCATGGCATCCTGACGGTCATCATTGCGTATGACACGCTGCGGCCCCACGAACTGCAGAAGGTTGGCGTGCTGGTCGATAAAATAGCCCTGGGCGTCGAGTATGCCAAATGGCCCCTCTGCATGAACCCAGTCATTCGACGCGATCACGCTGCGATGAAGGTCGATATCGGCGGTCAGACCGTTCAGCAGCGTGCCGTCGTCCCTGTACAGCACGACATGGTCGGTCAGATTGAGCGTTTGCTCGTGCTGCATGTAAACGCCCTTGTCCGCCTTGATTTCGGCCCAGCCGCCGCCCGCCATATGCGTATCGGCTACCGGGTCGACCAGATCGACACGATCGGGACCGTTCTGATGGGCGATGCGTGCCGTGATCATATAGGGACGGTTATGGGCATCCAGGCCGCGATAGATAGCCCCTTCGAGATTACCGCTCTCGACCCGCATCTGCGCCATCTCCTGCATGACGGCGCGGTTGGCGCTGAGCCAGCGCGCGATTTCCGGCCAGACAGCGATCGAGCCGAGAAGAACAGCGGCCGTGAGCGGAAGCGCCCATTTTGCCGTGTCGAGCAGGCGACGGCGCGAGGCAAGGTCCGACGATGTCGGGATATTGCGCTGGCGGGACTGCCCCTGTTCACGCATGGCCTCGCGCAGGGCGGCAAGCTTTGCCGCGTCACGCGCAAAATCTTCGCGTTGCGGCGGCTTGCGGTCCTTGTTCTCCTGCGTCCCGGTCATGCGACGCCTGTGCGAAGCAGGTCGTGCAGATGGATGATACCGACCGGTCGCTGTGCCTCATCAAGCACGAACAGACTATTGATGGCCTTGCGCCTCGCGGTCATCAGATGAATGGCCTCCTGGGCGAGCATATCGCCATGGGTGGTGATTGGCGCGCGGTTCATGATGTCACCCGCCGTTGTCCTGTCGAGGTCGCGGGTCAGGGCCGGACGTAGATCGCCATCGCTTACGAGGCCGATGAGAACGCCGCTGGGGTCGACGATGCCCATACACCCGAATGCCTTGCGTGTCATTTCAATGATGACGCCCGATAGGGGCATGTCAGCCGTGCCAAGTGGCATGGCCTCGCCCTCATGCATCAGCCGGCGCACCGGGCGGAGCAACGCGCCAAGGGAGCCGCCCGGATGAAAGGCGCCGAAATCATCAGCGGTGAACCCGCGTCGTTCCAGCAGGGCAACGGCGAGGGCGTCACCGAGGGCAAGCTGCATCACCGCGCTGGTCGTGGGGGCGAGCCCCATTGGGCAGGCTTCCTTGCTGCGTGGCAGACAAAGCACAATGCTGCTGGACCGGGCCAGCGTTGAGTTGGGCGAGGATGTCATGCCGATGATGGTGATCGCATGGCGCGCGGCATGTTCGAGCAATGCGGCCAGTTCGGCCGTCTCACCGGATTGAGAGAGAAGCACCAGCACGTCGCGCGCTTCGATCATGCCCAGATCGCCGTGGGCGGCTTCAGCAGGATGGACGAAAATGGAGGATGTGCCGGTAGAGGCCAGTGTCGCCTGGATTTTTCTGCCGATATGGCCCGATTTGCCGATGCCGGAAACCACGACGCGCCCTTTCGTGGCGGCGATACAGGCAACGGCCTCGCTGAAATGGTTCCCCATCGCCTCTGGCAAGGCGAGCGCGGATTGCAGCGCGGTCAGTCCGGCGGCCTCGGCGGCAAGGGTGGCCTGGGCGCTCTCGATTGCCGCGTTGCGGGCGTGCTCGGAATCGGTAATCAAAGCGGAGCTGGAACGTGAAAGCTCGGTCATGCGTCCTCTTCCCGCTTTGCTGGCCTCAGGTCAATTACCCTGCCACGCCAAGCAAGGCGTTTCTATGACACGCCATGCGAATATCACACCGAGCGGAGCAGAGCAGAAGGGGAAGCGCGTAAGAGCTCAGGCGCGATGGGAGAAGATATCGGGCTCTTCATAGCCCAGGATATCAAGCTGCCCACGGGCTGGCAGGAAATCGTAGCAGGCCTGGGCGAGCTCACGCCGGCCTTCACGGATGAGCAGGGCCTCAAGCTTGGCCCAGAGTGCATGCAGATGAAGCACATCCGAAGCGGCATAGCTCAGTTGCTCAGGGGAGAGAACTTCCGAGCCCCAGTCAGACGTCTGCTGCTGCTTGGCCAGATCGACACCCAGCAATTCGCGGCACAGATGCGCCAGACCATGACGATCGGTGAAGGTGCGCACCAGGCGGGCTGCAATCTTGGTGCAGATGACGGGCGCGACCTTGATGCCAAGGGCGTGCTGAAGCAGTGCCACGTCGAAGCGGGCGAAATGCATGAGCTTTGTCACGCTTTCATCAGCCATGAGTGCCTTGAGATTCGGGCAGTCCTCGTAGCGACCGCCCAGCGATTTCGGACGGATCTGCACCAGATGGGCTTCGCCATCGCCGGCGGAAAGCTGCACGAGGCACAGACGGTCGCGATGCGGGTTGAGGCCCATGGCTTCGGTATCGACGGCGACGACTGGACCCAGATCGAAATCATCGGGGAGATCACCATCGTAAAGATGGATCGAAGCGCTCGGTGCGGCCATGTCTGGAAAACCCTGGGGCTAGAAAAAACGGAAGCCGACGATTTCTCGTCGGCTTTTCCGTTTTTCGTATGGTGCCCAGAAGAAGACTCGAACTTCCACGTCCTTGCGGACACAGGTACCTGAAACCTGCGCGTCTACCAATTCCGCCATCTGGGCTCAGAGGCTGTCCGGGGTGCCGTTTTTTTTTCGGCATCCCGTTCGGTGAGGTGGCGTTTACCGGTGGATGTGGGGGGCGTCAACACCCCCCGTTGAAAAAAGAGGATTTTTTTATGGAAAACCCGGTCATCACCTTATTCGGCGGCAATGGCTTCATCGGGCGCTCACTCGTGCGCCAGCTCGTCGCGAAGGGGCATCATGTCCGCGTGGCCTCACGTGCGCCGCACAGGGCAGGCTCTCTCGTCGCCGAATCACCGCCGGGAACGGTCTTGCCTGTTTATGCTTCGGTGACGGATCGTGCGTCGGTGCGTGCAGCCCTGCAGGGTGCCGGGGCGGCCATCAATCTGGTCTCGATTCTCACAGAGAAGGGCGGGGCGACTTTCCAGCGCATGAACGCCGAGGCTCCGGAACGCGTGGCTGAAGAGGCGCGCGCTGCTGGCGTGGAGCGATTCGTTCAGGTTTCGGCCATCGGTGCTGCGCCTGATTCGCCTTCACGTTACGGGCGTAGCAAGGCAGAGGGCGAGCGCAGGGTCAAAGCCGCCTTCCCCGAGGCGACAATCCTGCGCCCAAGTGTTGTGTTCGGTCCGCAGGACAGCTTTCTGCGTATGTTTGGCCTCATGGCAAAAATCCTGCCTGTCCTGCCTGTCTACTTTCCGGAGACGCGCCTTCAGCCCGTCTATGTCGAGGATGTCGCGAAGGCTGCCGTGCTCGCTCTGACCAAAAGCGGTCTGGGCGGAAGGCTGTTCGAGCTCGGCGGTCCCGATCGTCTCACCATGGCCGAGATCATGGCCTTCGCGGCGCAGTCCGTGGGGCGCACGCCCCGACTTCTCACAGTGCCAGAGCGTGTTGCCCAGTTACAGGCCAGTGTGATGGAGGTTCTGCCGGGTAAGCTGCTGACGCGGGATCAGCTCGCGATGCTTTCGCAGGACAATATCGTGTCATCCGGGGCTGAGACCGTCGAAACCCTCGGAGTCGTTCCCCGAAGTGTGTATGATGTGGCACCGGAATATCTAAGCCAAATCAGCGTGTTGAGAATGGTTCGCAAATAAAAGGTCCGTTTCGGACCTAATAATGCGAGATTTGTGTATGTTTGCGCCATAAATCGTCAATATGACCGGCGATAGGTAAGCATTAATTACTTATACGGTTCGTGGGCTTGTCTTACCTGTCCGTCATGTTTTTTGAGCGGGGCGACATGCGTCCGCTCGCCCTTGGGGAGAACGTGTCGTGGCCGAACGTATGCTGCAATTTGTGTCATTGCCGCAGGAGATGCCTGAGAAGCGTGACGCTGCCGAACGCCGTGAGGATTTCGGCGAAATCTATCGCGCTTTTGCAGTCGATCATGCCGAGCGTCAGGCCAGCCGTTGCTCGCAATGCGGTGTACCTTTCTGTTCGGTCCATTGCCCCCTGGGCAACAACATTCCCGACTGGCTGAAGCTGACGGCCGAGAACCGTCTGGAAGAAGCCTATCGTCTCTCCTCGGCGACGAATACCTTCCCAGAAATCTGCGGGCGCATCTGCCCGCAGGATCGTCTGTGCGAGGGCAACTGCGTCATTCAGAAGGATTTCGAGGCGGTCACGATCGGTGCCGTCGAGAAGTTCATTACTGAAACGGCTTTCGAACAGGGCTGGGTCAAACCGCGCCTGCCGTCTCGCGAGCGTTCGCAGAGCATCGGCGTGGTTGGCGCCGGTCCGGCCGGGCTTGCTGCGGCAGAATGGCTGCGTGCCCTTGGCTATCAGGTTCATGTCTATGACCGTCATGATCGCGTCGGCGGGCTGATGGTCTATGGCATTCCGAGCTTCAAGCTGGAAAAGCACGTGCTGGCCCGTCGTCATGAGTTGCTCGAGGCACAGGGCATCGTCTTCCATCTCTCCACTCCCATTGGAGAAGGTGAGGGCGGCCTTTCCTTCGAGGCGCTTCGTGAGAAGCACGATGCGGTCTTTTTGGGAACGGGCGTCTATCGTTCACGTGAGGTTGCCGTGCCGGGCAGCGGACTGGGCGGTGTGGTTCAGGCGCTCGATTTCCTCACGGCGTCCAACCGTCGTGGTTATCATGAGACGCCGGGCGATGATGCCGTGCTGCACGCCAGGGGCAAGCATGTGGTTGTGATCGGCGGTGGCGATACGGCCATGGATTGCGTGCGCACCTCCATCCGTCAGGGTGCTGAAAAGGTGACCTGCCTGTACCGTCGTGACCGCGCCAATATGCCCGGTTCGGTGCAGGAAGTGAAAAACGCCGAGGAAGAAGGCGTGAACTTCGCCTGGCTTGCGGCTCCCGAGGCATTCCTTGGCGACGGTACCATCAGCGGCGTGCGCGCCCACAAGATGCGGCTGAGCCTGCCCGATGCTTCAGGTCGCCAGTCCGTCGAGGCTGTGCCGGAAAGCAGCTTCGTGATCGAGGCCGATCTGGTGATCAAGGCGCTTGGGTTCGACCCCGAGGATCTGCCGGGCGACTGGAAGGCGCCGGAGCTGGCCGTGACCAAATGGGGTACGCTCAAGGTCACACCGGGACGTTTCGAGACAAGCGTGCCGGGCGTTTTCGCAGGCGGCGATATCGTGCGCGGGGCCTCGCTTGTGGTCTGGGCCATTCGCGACGGACGCGAGGCCGCAGCCGAAATGCACCAATTCCTCTCTGGCACAGAGAGCATGACATCAGACCATGCCGCACAGGCAGTGGCGGCGGAGTAAGGGCCATGACCGAGAAGAGCTTCATCCAGTCCTATCAGGACAATGTCCGCGCCCTCGAAGGCCTTTATGACCCGACCATGGAGCGTGATGCCTGCGGCGTCGGGCTTGTAGCGGCGCTGGACGGCAAGCGCCGTCGTGACGTGGTTCTGGCTGGTATCGCGGCGCTTAAGGCGCTCTGGCATCGCGGTGCGGTCGATGCCGATGGCAAGACCGGCGATGGTGCGGGCATCCATGTCGAGATCCCGCAGGATTTCTTTGCCGAGGCGATTCACAGCGCCGGTGACGACCATATCGAGGGTCGTATTGCCGTCGGCATGATCTTCCTGCCCAAGACCGATCTGGCCGCGCAGGAAGCGGGGCGCGCGATCATCGAAAGCGAGATCCTCGATTTCGGCTATGGCATCTATGGCTGGCGTCAGGTGCCGATCGACACGGCCTGTATCGGCGAAAAGGCCAATGCGACGCGTCCCGAGATCGAGCAGATCATGGTGCGTAACCGCCTGAACCGCTCGGAAGCTGATTTCGAGCGCGATCTTTACGTCATCCGTCGTCGCATCGAGAAGGCCGCGGCCGCTGCGCAGGTCGATCTCTATGTGTGTTCGCTGTCGTGTCGTTCGCTCATCTACAAGGGCATGTTCCTTGCCGAGAACCTGACGGATTTCTATCCCGATCTTCTCGATGAGCGTTTCGTCTCGCGCTTTGCGATCTATCATCAGCGCTACTCGACCAATACCTTCCCGACCTGGAAGCTGGCTCAGCCTTTCCGCCGTCTGGCGCATAACGGTGAGATCAACACGCTTTCCGGTAATGTGAACTGGATGCGCAGCCACGAGACGCGTCTCGCGAATGCCGAACTCGACCCCTACATGAGCGATCTCAAGCCGGTCGTTCAGGCGGCGGGCTCCGATACCGCCATGTTCGACAACGTGTTCGAGCTGCTCACCCATGCCGGGCGCGATGCCCCCATGGCCAAGACGCTGATGGTGCCTGCCAGTGCCGGTGGCAATGCTGCCATGACTGACAAGCATCGGGCGCTGTTCTCCTACTGCAATGCCGTAATGGAGCCGTGGGACGGCCCTGCCGCCATCTGTGCGACCGATGGGCGCTGGGTTGTTGCCGGTCTTGACCGCGCTGGTCTGCGCCCGCTGCGCTACACCATCACGCAGGACGATCTGCTGATCGTGGGTTCCGAAGCCGGTATGGTGCGTGTGCAGGACGCCAATACGCGCATGAAGGGGCGCCTCGGGCCGGGCGAGACGCTGGGTCTCGACCTGCAGGAAGCCAAGCTCTACGCGCCGCAGGAGCTGCTCGATCTTCTGGCCGAGCGTCAGGACTTCACCGCCTGGACGAAGCATATTCGCAATATCAGCTCCGTTGTGCGGGGCGATGTAGCCGAGCCGGTCCTGTTCAGCGCCGATCAGCTGCGCCGACGCCAACTGGCCATGAGCCTGACGCATGAGGAAATGGAGACCATTCTCCATCCCATGGTCGAGACATCGGCAGAAGCCATTGGTTCGATGGGTGACGACACACCGCTTCAGGTTCTGTCGAGCACCTATCGCGGGTTGGCCCATTACTTCCGTCAGGGCTTCAGCCAGGTTACAAACCCGCCCATCGATTCCCTGCGCGAAATGAACGTGATGAGCCTCGTCACGCGCCTTGGTAATCTGGGCAACATCCTCGACCAGTCGCCCGAGCAGTGCGACCTGCTGCAATTGCCAAGCCCTGTGCTCACCACGGGTGAGTTCGAGGCGCTGCGCAATTTCTGTGGCAAGGATGGCGCGACGGTCGACTGCACCTTCCGCGCTGCCGATGGCGAGGCCGGACTGCGCGACGCCATTGCACGCATCCGTCACGAAGCCGAGGATTATGTGCGCGGTGGCTGCACCCATCTCTTCCTCTCCGATGAGGGGCAGAACGAGGAGCGCGTCGCGATCCCGATGATCCTCGCAACCGCTGCCGTACATATCCACCTCGTGCGTCAGTCTCTGCGTACCTTCACCTCGCTCAATGTCCGTTCCTCCGATGTGATGGACGTGCATGGCATGGCGGTGACGGTGGGTGTTGGGGCAACCACGGTGAACCCCTATCTGGCTCAGGAATGTATCGCCGACCGCTTGCAGCGCGGCCTGTTTGGCGATCTCACCCTGCGCGAGGCAGTGGAGCGTTATCGCAAGGCGCTCGACAAGGGTCTGCTCAAGATCATGTCGAAATCCGGCATTTCCATCGTTTCAGCCTATCGCGGTGGCTATAATTTCGAGGCCATTGGCCTGTCGCGCGCGCTTGTGGCCGAATTCTTCCCCGGTATGCCGTCGCGCATCTCGGGCATCGGTCTGCCCGGTCTGGCCCGCAATGCGCTCAAGGCGCATGAAACGGCCTATGCGGGCGGTGTGGACGCCCTGCCGATTGGCGGTTTGTACAAGCTGCGTCGCAAGGGCGAGGTTCACGCCTTCAGCGGCCAGCTCATCCACATGCTTCAGACGGCCGTCTCGACCGACAGCTTCTCGCTGTTCAAGCGTTATGCCGATGCCGTGCGTCGCCAGCCGCCGACGGCTCTGCGCGATCTGCTTGATTTCCGCCGGGTGCGCGAGCCGATCCCTGTGGAAGATGTCGAGAGCATCACCTCCATCCGTCGTCGTCTCGTGGCTCCGGGCATCTCGCTCGGCGCACTGAGCCCGGAAGCGCATGAGACGCTCGCAATCGCCATGAACCGCATCGGCGCAAAGTCTGATTCTGGTGAGGGTGGTGAGGATGCTTCGCGCTTCACGCCGCGTGAGAACGGTGACAACGCCAGCTCGAAAATCAAGCAGGTGGCCTCGGGGCGCTTTGGTGTCACGGCGGAATATCTGAATAATTGCAGCGAGATCGAGATCAAGGTCGCTCAGGGTGCCAAGCCGGGTGAGGGCGGGCAGCTGCCTGGCTTCAAGGTGACGGAACTCATTGGCAAGCTGCGCCATGCCACGCCTGGCGTGACCCTCATTTCGCCGCCGCCGCATCATGACATCTATTCCATCGAGGATCTGGCTCAGCTCATCTATGACCTGAAGCAGATCAACCCGGAGGCGACTGTCACGGTCAAGCTCGTGGCCCGTACCGGCATTGGCACCATTGCCGCTGGCGTGGCCAAGGCGAAGGCGGATGCGATCATGATCTCGGGCCATTGCGGTGGCACGGGCGCGAGCCCGCAATCCTCTATCAAATATGCGGGTCTCCCCTGGGAAATGGGGCTGACCGAAGCCAATCAGGTGCTAACACTCAACCGTCTGCGCCATCGCGTGACACTGCGTACCGATGGCGGTCTCAAGACAGGTCGTGACGTGGTGATGGCGGCCATGCTGGGCGCCGAGGAATTCGGCATCGGGACAGCGGCGCTTGTTGCCATGGGCTGCATCATGGTGCGCCAGTGCCATTCCAATACCTGTCCGGTGGGCGTGTGCGTTCAGGACGAGGCGCTGCGCGCCAAGTTCGAGGGCACACCCGAGAAGGTGATCAACCTCTTCTCCTTCATTGCCGAGGACGTACGCAACATTCTGGCCGAGCTTGGCTTCAAGAGCGTCGAGGAAATCATCGGCCGTACCGATCTGCTGCGTCAGGTCTCGCGCGGCGCGGATTATCTGGACGATCTGGATCTGAACTCGCTGCTGGTTCAGGCCGATCCGGGGCCGGATGCACGTTATTGCACCCGTGAAGGGCGCAATGAGGTGCCGGAGACGCTCGACGCGCAGGTCATCGCCGATGCAACGCCGCTGTTCGATCATCGCGAGAAGCTGCATCTGCACTACACGGTGCAGAACACGCATCGCGCCATCGGCACGCGCGTCTCGTCGCTGATTACCCGCAAATTCGGCATGAAGACCCTGCCTGAAGGGCATCTGACCCTGCGCCTGCGTGGCTCGGCCGGTCAGTCTCTGGGTGCTTTCGCAGTCCAGGGCCTCAAACTCGATGTCGTGGGCGATGCGAACGACTACGTTGGCAAGGGCCTGTCGGGTGGCACCATTGTCGTTCGTCCGTCCCCCACCGCACCGTGGCGGTCGGAAGACAACGCGATCATTGGCAATACCGTGCTTTACGGTGCCACCGCCGGGTCGCTTTTCGCAGCCGGGCAGGCAGGCGAGCGCTTCGCTGTGCGTAACTCGGGTGCAACAGCCGTGGTCGAGGGCTGTGGTTCGAATGGCTGTGAGTACATGACTGGCGGTACGGTCGTGATCCTCGGCCATATCGGCGATAATTTCGGTGCCGGCTTTACGGGCGGCATGGCCTTCGTTCTCGACAAGGAAGAGATGTTCGAGCGCCGCGTGAACCCGGATACGCTTCTCTGGGCGCGTATCGAGCCCGGCAGCGTATGGGAAGAGAACCTCCGTTCGCTCGTGCAGCGCCATGCCGATGAAACCGGCAGCGCCTATGCAGCCGAGCTTCTGCATCGTTGGGATCGTGTATTGTCGCAGTTCTGGCAGGTGGTTCCGCGCGATTATGCCCGCATCATCGGCTACGAACTGCCGGGCAAGCAGGAAGCGCTTTCCGCCTGAGCGGACAGGGCATTACGGGCGCGCTTCAGTCGATGCCCGTAATGCCCATTCATAGCCAAACAGGCATATATTGCCTCTGAATATCTATTTTATTACCGAAAAGTCATTCGGTAGGGTCTAGCCCTCTCCCTCGGTCAGCAGATCGCAGGGTCTCTTCTTCGAGGGTTATTCATGCCGTCTCAAGTCTCGACTTCAAAGGGCGTGGCGTCATCGGTCGCCGCTCTGGCCCTGTTATCGAGCGTCTTTTTCATGTGGGGCTTTGCGACTGTCCTCAACGACATTCTCGTTCCCCACCTGAAGGCTGCTTTCTCGCTCGACTACACTGCCTCCCTTCTGGTGCAGTTCTGCTTCTATCTTGGCTATCTGGTCATATCCCTACCTGCCTCGCGTCTTGTTTCGGCCCTGGGCTACAAGAACGCGGTCATTCTCGGGCTTGTCGGCATGGCAGCGTCCTGCCTGCTTTTCATCCCTGCGAGCGCGTTTTTCTCCTACGGGTTTTTTCTGGTCGCGCTGTTTCTGCTGGCTGCGGCCATCACGCTGCTTCAGGTTGCAGCCAATCCGTATGTGGTGGTGATTGGTGACGAGGCTTCGGCATCGAGCCGCCTGACAATGGTTCAGGCGTTCAATTCGCTCGGCACGACGCTTGCGCCGCTGTTTGGCGGCATCCTGATCTTCGGGCGCAGCCATGAGAGCTCGACAGGCGGCCAGCTTGCCGAGACGGCGGGGCAACACATCCAGGATGCCCAGATGGTGCAATTGCCGTACGGGCTGATCGCACTCGTACTGCTGGCCATGGCGCTGGTTGTCTGGCGGTTCCCATTGCCGTCCATCGATGCGGGCAGCCGCAAGATGGCAGCCGCCGGGACGCAGCACAGTGTGTGGCGTCATCGCAATCTGTTCTGGGGCGTGCCCGCCATATTCCTCTACATGATCTGCGAGATTGGCATTGGCAGCACACTGGTGAATTTCATCTCACAAAAACAGATTGGCGATATGAGCCATGCTCAGGCAGCGCATTACGTGGCCTTTTTCTGGGGTGGGGCCATGGTGGGGCGCTTTGTCGGTGCGGCGCTCATGCGGCGTGTCAGCCCGCATCTGATGCTGGGTCTCGCCAGCCTTGCCGGGGCTATGCTCATTCTGGTGGTTGTCTCGTCGAGTGGCGGGCTGGCCATGTGGGCCTTGCTCCTGACCGGGCTGTGCCACTCCATCATGTTCCCCACGATCTTCTCGCTCGGTGTCGCGGAACTCGGCCCACAAACAGAGCAGGGGGCGGGGTGGCTCATCATGGCGATCGCCGGTGGGGCAGCGGCGATATTCCAGGGCGTGCTGGCAGACCATATCGGCCTCTCGCTGTCTTATCTCCTGCCCTTCGCCTGTTACCTCTATCTTCTTTTCTATGCCAGCTGGGGTTCCGTGCCGCGCCGCCATGCATCGGTAACCCGGGAGACGATATCATGATCAGGATTGCCGTTATCGGCGTCGGGCAGATTGCGTGTCAGCAGCATCTCCCCGCCCTCGCTGCGAGTTCGGCCTATCATCTGGCGGCGGCAGTATCACCGGTGCCGGTCACGATGGAGGTACCGGTATTTGCATCCATAGCGGCCCTGATCGAAAGTCATATCGACATCGATGCCGTCGCTATCTGCACGCCGCCTTCCATGCGTTATGATCTCGCCATGCAGGCGATTGAGGCGGGGTGGCATGTGCTGCTCGAAAAGCCGCCGACCCTGACGCGAAGCCAGGCGCAGGCGCTGCTGGCCGAAGCGCGTCAGCGTGGACTCACCGTGTTTGCAGCATGGCATTCGATTCATGCGGCGGCTGTGCCGAGTGTTGCGGCTTTCCTGAAAGAGAATGACCCTGTCAGGGTAGAGATCAGCTGGAAGGAAAATGCCGATAAATGGCATCCCGGCGCGGACTGGCTGTGGCGCCCCGGCGCGCTGGGGGTTTTCGATGCAGGGATCAATGCGCTGTCCATTCTCTGCGCCGTCAGCCCCGAGGCACTCGTCTTCGAGCAGGCCTCACTCGATTTCTTTGCGCAGCAGCAGGCACCGGCGCGGGCCTCTCTCGCGCTTGTCGGTGCGCGGACCCGTTGTCCTGTGTCAGCCAGTTTCGACTGGCGGCATGAGCGGGAAAACGAGATATGGGAAATTATCTGGACCATGCCGGATGGGGCGCAGCTTCTTATGTCGGAAGGGGGCGCGAGGCTTTCTCTGGGAGGGAAGGTGATGCCCCTCGCCGAAAGTCGCGAATATGACGGGGTGTATGACAGCTTTGCGGCGCTGATTACGGCGCAGGACTGCGCTCTGGATCTGAGACCGCTGGATATCGTGACAGAGTCACTAGCCTATGGGACACGCCATCGCCGGTCAGATGAATTTCAATAAATATGTAATACAATTTGTCAGATAAGCCGATCATCTGTGTTCGCTAGCCTGTAGCACCTGACAATCACCAGATTTCAGGTAATGCAGGCGCTGGATACTTGCCTTTCTGTCTTGTCGGGTCCATCAAAAACGCTACAGGTCAGACAAAGAGGCGTGGTCCATGACGCGGAAATTCCCCGGTATCCCTGCAAGGGTCGCAGTGCTTTGCGCGCCGCTTCTCGGTTCGGTGCTCATCAGCGTTCTGGCCACGGGGGCCGCGTTTGCCGCGCCTATGCAGTTTCAGCGCAGTCTGCTCAATACCGGAGGTAAAAGCCCGGAGTTCTGTCTGCGCTTTGCTGCGCCGCTCGATAGCCAGGCAGGCCCCCATTATGCCGATCATGTGCAGATTACGCCCAGCCTGAGGCCTGAAATCTCGCTGCGCAACCGCGATCTGTGCCTTGGTGGTCTGGCCTGGGCCACCCGATATAACGTTACGCTCACCAGCGGCATGCATGATGCGCGCGGCAACGTGCTGGCTGATCCGGTGGTGGTCAGCATGGCGACGGGTGACCGGACACCAAGCCTCAGTCTTGCAGGTGAGGGTTTCATTCTGCCCCGTCACAGCGTGGCCGGCCTTGATGTGCAAACCGTCAATATCGAGCGTGTGCGTGTGAGCGTATGGCGCTTGTCGCCTGCAGCGACCCAGAACATGACCAGCGATGAGAGTTATCCTCGCGTCGATACGGGCGTCACCTCGCTCGAAGGCTATGAATTCAACAATCTGCGCGAAAAGCGTTTGAGCCAGATCTGGACCGGGACGATGGATACGCCGGGCACGCGCAATGCCACGACCGTCACGGCCTTTCCGATTGCGCGTGTTATTGCGGGCAAGAAGCCCGGGCTTTACCTCGTCACGGCTGAAACCGCGCGCACGCCCAAGAGCGATAGCCGTATCGCTGCGCCTCACACCCCGCCGCGTACCAATGACAGCTATGATGAGAGTGAGAGCCTCCCCATTGCCGCTCATTGGGTGAATGTGAGCGACATGGCGCTCACCACCATGCGTGGCGCGGACGGGCTGCATGTCTTCGCCAGAGCGCTCTCGACGGCTCTGCCCATGAAGGGTGTCTCGATACGGCTCGTGTCCCAAGGGGGGGATGACCTTGGTCAGGCGGTCAGCGATGCAACAGGTGGGGTTGCGTTTCCGGTTGGGCTGATCAAGGGCAAGGGAGCGGATCAACCGGTCTCGCTCATCGCCATGAGCCCGGCCGGAGATTACGCGACGTCATCCCTCACTCAGGCGTGGTTCGATTTTTCCGACCGCGGGGCTGAAGGGCACAAGGCACCGGGGCCGCAACAGGCAGTGATCGCGACTGATCGCGGAATCTACCGTCCCGGCGAGACCATCAATACGACCCTGATCCTGCGCGATGCGCAGGGCCGTGCGCTGCCGGATCTGCCGCTCGACCTCGTCCTGCGTCGACCCGATGGCGTAAAGGCGCAGACCCTTCACCTAACCCCACAAGCCTCTGGCGGCCTTGTGACCAGCCTTGCCCTTTCGGCCGCAGCGGCAGCGGGAAACTGGACACTTGAGGCCTATGTCGATCCCACGTCACCGCCCGTGGGACGCGCCTCGGTTCTGGTGCAGGATTTCGTCCCCCAGACCATCGCGGTCGATGCCACCCCGGCCAGCCCTTTCATTACCGAGGGGCAGAAGCTCGGCATCGCGGTTGAAGGGCGCTATCTCTATGGTGCCCCGGCTGCCCATCTGAGGGGGGAGGGCGTCTTGCGTGTCATGCGTGATGAGGCGCCCGTCGCTGAGGCGAAAGGCTTTGTGTTCGGGTTGCAGACCCAGAATTTCAGCCCTGACCAGCAGAGCCTTGCAGTACCCGACACGGATGATTCAGGCCGCGCTGCACTGAGCGTCCTGCCCGAAATCCCCAATGGGCTCACACTGCCGCTCAAGGCAGAAATCCGCCTCAGCCTGTTCGATCCTGCCGGGCGCAGTGTCAGCAAGATCCTGACGCTACCCATTCGTCGCAACAGGCCGTTGATCGGTGTGCGTGTCACCCCACCCGCAAGTGGGGGGGAACAGGAAACCCGCTCGGTCCCCGTTGATGTGATCGCGATCAACCCCGACAGCAAGGCATTGGCCAACCACGCCCTCAAATGGACCGTCGTGCGTGAAAACGAAACCTATGACTGGATCAGGAACAGCCAGGGTTGGCACTTCATTCGTCATGTCATTGATGAGCCGCTCCAGAATGGCACGCTGACAACAGATGCCTCGGGGCGGGCGCATTTTGCGACCGAACTGGATGGCGGGCGCTATCGCGTCATTCTGAGTGACCCGCAAAGCAACGCCGCGAGTTCATCCCGCTTCGCCACGGGCTGGTGGTCGGATTCCACCGAAAAGCCCAATGCGCCTGATCGCCTGAGCCTGACCGTGCGCGACAAGATCCTGCCGGTGGGTGGTGAAACTGTTGTGCATGTGCAGGCGCCCTTTGCAGGCGAAGCACAGATCGTGATCGCGACAGACAAGGTCGAGAGCACGAAAACGGTCACCCTGCCTAAAGGCGGACTGGATATCCCGGTGAAAGCGGAAGCGGGCTGGCCCGGTGGCGCCTATGTGCTCGTTACAGCCTATCGACCGCTCGATACGCCTGCGCGTCCGCATGAGCCGTCACGGGCGGTGGGGCTTGGCTATATCGGTCTGGACCAGTCGGCGCATCACCTCAAAATTGCACTCGATGCACCGGCTGTGCTGAGGCCGCAGGGTCACGCGGTGCTTCCCCTGACCGTCACGGGGGGCAGGAAGGTTCATCTCGTGGTCTCGGCGGTGGACCAGGGTATTCTTGCTCTGACGCAGTGGAAGCTGCCGGATGCGTTCGATCTGGTTTATGGGCGCCGCGCCTTCGCGCTCGATATACGCGACAGCTATGCGCATCTCATGACTCCGGTCGGACAGGGCGGCGAGATTCGCGAAGGTGGTGATGAGGGCGGCGATGGAGGGGGCGGGCTTTCTGTCACATCCACCCGTATCGTCTCGCTGTTCTCGGGCATAATCACCACGGATGACGCGGGTCATGCTGTCATACCGTTGGATATTCCCGATTTCGAGGGCACGTTGCATCTGATGGTCACGGCCTGGTCGGACGATGCCCTGGGCACTGCGGAATCCGACGTGCTCGTTCGTGACCCGGTCTTTGCCGATCTTACCCTGCCGCGTTTCCTGGCGCCGGGCGACGTGACCGATAGTCTGGTCTCGATCGTCAATACCGAAGGCGAGGCTGGACGTTATACGGCAACCCTGAGCGCCACAGGGCCGATCCGCATCACGGGGGCCGGGCATTTCGAAGCCAATCTTGCAAAGGGCGGACGCCAGTCGTTTCGTGCCGGTTTGCAGGCCGGTGACTCGGGTATCGCCCACATGACGATCAGGGTGCAGGACAAGGCCGGTCGGCCTGTGCTGACACGAGGCTGGGATCTTCAGGTCAGGCCGGGTCATCTGCCCTTCACCCGCTCGGTGGTCAAGCCGCAGGCACCCGGTGAAAGCTACGAGGCTTCGGCCGATCTGCTGGCACCGTTTGAGCCCGGAAGCTCGCAGGTGACGCTGGGCTATTCCGGGGTGCACGGGATTGACACGATCGGGCTGCTTCAGACGCTCGAGGCCGGATATGGCACTGATAGCGTCTCGCTTGCAGCCTCGGCACGCGGGCTTCTGGCCTTCAAGGGGCATGATGAACTGGCACGGCTGACCGTACCCGAAGGGGCGGATAAACGGATCAACAGTGCCATTGCCATGCTCGTCGATCGCGAGGATGCCGGTGGGCGTTTTGGCTCATGGCGACTGAATGATGGCCGCCTGTTCCCCTGGGAGCAGCTCTACGTGGTCGATTTCCTCGTCCATGCCAAAGAGGCTGGATACGGGGTGCCTGCGCCTGCGCTCGATCGTGCGCTGGACTGGCTGGAGACCTCCCAGGCCCAGAGTCCCGGGGATGCGAGCCGGGATGAACGCAATAGCGAAGGCGCGGTCACGCCTGAGACACGCGCTTACGCGCTCTATGTTCTCGCCCGGGCGGGAAGGCTGGATATCGGTGCCCTGCGTGCGCTGGGTGACCGTACGACGGCTAGGACAAGCAATGGCGTATCGCGCATCTATTGGGGTGATACGGCAGCCAATGCGGCTTTCGCCGATGCGCTGGCGCTTGGACATCTCGCCGGTGGGCTCTCGCTGGGGAATGAGCGTGGCATGAGCAACACGCTGTTCGGGATGGCGGTCGATGCCCTTGGCCCGGTCCGGTCGGGTCGTCCGGCGCCTTCCGATCCGTTTTACTGGATCTATCTGCGTGATCTGGGCGGTCTTGTGCCGCTGGCGGCAGAGAGTGGCAACAAGGGGCTTGCGCAGAAACTGACCGATCGCTTCGGCCAGCTCGATGTCTCGCTCTCGTCGCTGCCTGCCGAGACCACAACAGCAATGATCGAGGCGGCCCGCGCCATGGAACGCCCCGACCCGGCGCGCGGGATTGCCGTCAACGGCAAGGAGATGCCCCGTCCCATCGCCATGCCTGTCGCCCTCGCGCCCGAGCCATCGGCACTGCAGGGTTATCGCCTGACCAATACCGGCACGACCCCGCTCTGGCTGACCGAAACCGTGACGGGTACCCCGCGAGAGGCGCCGGACCCTGTCAATGCGGGAATGACCCTTCGTGTATCCATGCTGACCATGAGCGGCGACCCGTACGATCCTGGCCAGGGGCATCAGAATGACCGGTTCATCGTGCTCGTGCAGGGTGAGGCGCAGGACCGGAACGCGCATCACTGTCTTCTGACCGATCTGCTTCCGGCAGGCTGGGAAATCGAGAGCCTCGTGCAGGCACACGGGCATGGCATGGGTCGTGACCGGGACGGTGATGAGGGAACCGACGATGATGACGGGCGCGAGGCTTCGCAATCGGGTGGCTCCATGTTTGCCTCTCTGGGCGAACTCACCGTGCCGCATCATGTCGCGATCAGGGATGATCGTCTGACGGTCGCTTTCGATATCGCTGGTGGATCCTATCGCCCGAGCGATGCCGATCTGCTGGCTTCGAATGCCTTTCGTCTGGCCTATATCGTGCGCGCCGTGGCGCCGGGGCAGTTTCTGCGCCCTGAAACGATGGTGAAGGACCGTTTCAGCCCATCAGTAATGGCGCGCAGTGCTTCGAGCCGGATTGTCATTGCCCCACGATGAACGAAGGGCACGAGATACCGGCGGTTAGTCCGGCGCGTGGTCCGGTGCGCCGTCTGGCCCGGTCGGGCCGGATGGTCTGCGCCCTTCTGGGTTGTGTCACCCTGACGGTGGCGCTGCTCTGGGGGGCAGACAGGCTTTTTCCGCCCGATATGTCGCGTGCCCGCGCCTTTGCCCTGTTGATGCAGGACAGGCGTGGCGAGGTAATGGACGGACGAGTGAGCCGCGATGGCGCATGGCGTTTCGCCACACCGGCCGCATCGGTCGATCCGCATTATCGCGCCATGCTGCTCGCGATCGAGGACAGGCGTTTCTGGCTGCATCCGGGAATTGATCCCCTGTCGTTGTTGCGGGCGGGTTATCAGCTCACCACCCGCGGCCATATCGTCTCTGGCGGCTCGACTCTGGCCATGCAGACGGCCCGGCTGCTCAGCCCGCATCGCCACAGCTGGCGTGGCAAGATTCAGGATATGGCGCGGGCGCTTCAGCTTGAATGGCGTTACGGGCATCGGGGTGTTCTGGATCTCTATCTGACACTCGCGCCGGAAAGCCGGAACATCGAGGGCATACGCGCGGCGTCGCTCCTCTGGTTCGGGCATGAGCCCCTGCATCTGAGCGATGAGGAGGCGGCCCTTCTGATCGTGATGGCGCGTCATCCGGAAGCCCTGCGCCCCGACCGTCATCCGCAGGCGGCGCACAGGGCCGTTGCAGCCCTGCTTGTGGGCCATCCATCCCTGCGCACCGCAGGGGAGGCGACGCCCTTCGCCCTGATACCCGCCGGAATTTCTCATGAGGCTCAGGGTGCGTTGACCTGGCAGTGGCGGCAGGGGACGCGCAACGTCTATCAGGCATCGCTCGACCGGCGTATCCAGAGCAATCTCGCGCGTATCCTGCGGCAGACACCCCCGCCGGAAGGGGGCACATGGGCTGTTCTGGTGGCGCAGCGCGACGGGGGTATCGCGGCATGGCAAGGCAATGCCGGCAATGGCTGCTCGGGCTGCGCTGCGGATATGATCACCTCATGGCGCTCACCGGGGTCGACGCTCAAGCCTGCAATCTATGCGCTCGCCTTCCAGCTCGGCTATCTGGCGCCCGATACGCTCATACAGGATCGCGCCACGCGCTTTGGCGGCTACGCGCCACGCAACTACGACCGCGTCTTTCATGGCACGACCACCATACGCAACGCCCTGCAACGGTCGTATAATCTGCCAGCCGTGAGGGCGCTCGACATGATCGGCGCGTCCTATTTTGCCGGAACGCTCGATGCTGCCGGCATAAGGCTGAAACTTCCCCCGGCGACACCGCCAAGCCTGGCCCTTGCACTGGGGGGTGTTGGCATTACGCCGCTCGATCTGGCGCGGCTCTATGCCATCTTTGCTAATCACGGCATGTCACGTCCGGTCGGGCTTGACTGGCCCGTCGCGCCTTCTGAGGGGATGAGAATGATCGGCGGTCATGCTGCCCATCAGATCATGTCCATCCTGCGCGGCACGCCGTTGCCTAAAGGACGCATCGACACGCAGGACCAGCGCGTGGCGTTCAAGACAGGCACTTCATACGGGCAGCGCGATGCCTGGGCCGTTGGGGTAAGGGGGGACTGGATTGTCGTGGTCTGGGGCGGGCGGCCCGACGGTACCGCCGTGCCCGGCATTACCGGCCTCGGTACCAGCGCACCGTTGCTCATGAACGTTTTCGACATCCTGCCTCCTGAAGGGGATGAAGGACCGGACGCCATGGCCCCCGCTGCCTCGCTGTCGCCCGCTCTTGTGAGGGCGCGTGACAATGCAGGGCCGCGCATCGTGCAGCCGGGCAACGGGGGCGTGGTGGAGTGCTTTGCCGAGGATGGTCAGGTCACCCCGCTGGGATTGGTGGCCAGCGGGGGAACGGAGCCCTATCGCTGGCTCATCAATGGCGTGCCCCTCGACACACCGGTCGGGATCACGCCGTCATGGAAGCCGGACAGCCCCGGCTTTGTGCATATTGCCCTCGTGGATGCCACCGGTGCGGGCAGTGCGGTGGATATCAGGGTCCGTTGAACGCTGGGCGGAGGAGCGGGCCCTCTTTTTTCACACTGCGCGTTTTTCGAGCGTTATAGCCTATCCGGGCTCAAGACCTGTCGTCATGGGTGGGCAGGGGAAGCACATCCTTTGGCGGAGTCCAGCCGCCGCCTGCTGCCTGGTAGAGCGTGGCGATTTCGGCCAGTCTCGATGCCCTGACCTGTACAGTCTGAAGCTCGGCTGACAAGGCTGCGGTTTCGGCATTGGCGACATCGAAATAATTGACATACCCGGTCGCGAGCTCCTTGCGGGCATCCTCGAGGGTGTGTCGTCGTGCCTCAAGGCTGCGTTGCAGACTTTCTTCCTGCGCCGCCAGTCGGGTTACGCCAGTAAGGGCATCCTGCACCTCGCGAAATGCCTGAACCGCCACCTTGCGGTAGCTCCATGCGGCCTGGTTGCGCTGCGATACCGCCATGCTTTCACGGGCGCGCAGAGCGCCGCCCTCGAAGATAGGCGCCAGCATACTACCGCCCAGAGACCAGATCGTGCCCGAGATGGGGGTTGTGCCCCCCGCCGTGCCGATGCCGGGATTGATGCTGATATCGGGCAAAAAGGCGGCTCGGGCGGAGCGCAGGGAGTGATCGGCTGCGATGATCTGATCTGCTGCCGCGATAAGATCGGGCCGGTTGGCGAGCAGACGCGCCGGAACGGGGGTTACCGCTGGAGGGAGCACGAGTGCGGCGAGCGGTTTGCCTTGCGTCAGACGCGCCATCTCGTCACTGGGCATTTCGCCCAGAAGCACGGCAAGGGCGTTCTCCTGCTGTGAAATCTGCAAGCGGGTCAACTCGATCTGGGACTGGGCGTCGCTGACCAGAGCGTTCGCTTGATCGAAGGTGCTGGTTTTTTCATAACCGGTGGCAAGCTGGTGGCGCACGCGGACCAGTTCATTCTGCCGAACGATCAATGTGCGTTGCAGCACTTCCAGCGCCGTGCGCGAGGCCTGAAGTGACACGTAGGCACGTACCGTATCGCCGATCAGTGCCAGACGGACGGCTTCCCTGTTCGCCGCGCTGGCAAGGGTCTGGATCCGGGCCGCACGGGTCTGCTCGCGCAGCTTGCCGAACAGATCGAAATCGAATGTCAGGCCACCGCCAAGAATATACTGGCTGAAATTCGATCCGAAGAGGCGGCTATTGCCGATACCAAGAGCCTGACCGTCGATATGGGGAAGCTGGGCACTGAGGGCGAGGCGCATTTGTGCACGCGCCTGCATGACATTTTCAGCCGCCAAAGCAAGATCTGGGTTGTTGTCCAGCGCATGGGCGACAAGAGCCACCAGAACAGGGTCGCCGAACTGCCCCCACCATTGCGGGTCGAGCTTCGTGGGCATCGCTGCCTGGTCGCCCTGCCGCCATTGTGCCGGTGCCACCACGGCCGAGCCTTTCGGCAGGTTGAAATCCCTCTCCTGACATCCCGTCGCACCGAGCGATAAAAGGCACAGCCCGATCAGGATTTTGGCGGGATAGTATCGCCGCGAGACAAAACCGGTCTTCATGGCGCCTGGGTTCCTGCTGTGCCTGTGTCAGCCGTGGACCGGGCACTATCGGAAGACGACTGAGGCGGCGTGGCGACGTAGGATTCGACCGACATGCCCGGGGCGAGGCGATCGGCGTTGGGTTGGTTCGGGTCAACGGCTATATAGATGCCGATACGCTGGGGAATTTTCACGAAATTGCCCGTCGCATTATCCGGTTTGACGACTGCAAATTCTGAGCCCGTTGCGGGTGCGATACGGAAAACCCGTCCTGTGAATTTCTGCCCGTTCAGGCCGTCCACGGTGAAAGAGGCCACCTGACCGATGCGGATATTGCCAGTCTGGGCTTCCTTGTACTCGGCAACCACCCAGCGCTCACGGGGGACCAGAGAGAAAAGCGCCGTTCCTGCGCCCACATAGGCGCCAATATGCGTGCCGCCCGTGCGGCCAATCACACCGTCACTGGCTGCGCGTATATGGGTGCGACCGAGGTCGATGCGCGCCGAGTCAAGGGTTGCGGCCGCCTGACGAACCTGCGCGCTGAGAACTTCTTCCTGCACATCCGCCGCTTTCACATCGGCCTGTGCGGCACGGATATCGGCCTGAGCCTGACGCAATGCCGCCTGGTCGGAACGCAGGGCATCGAGGCCGGAATCATATTCCACACGCGACACGCTCTGATCGCCCACGAGGGCCGCCTGTCGCCGATGATCCGCTGTGCTGCGGGTCAGGTGGGCCTGTGCCGTCATCAGGGCCGCCTGACGCTGGTCGAGCCGCGCACGGGCCGAGGCCTGGTTCTGTCTGTTATTGTCCAACGCCGCCTGCCTGCTTGCGAGATCGGCTTCGGATTGTGCCACGCGGGCGCGATAGGTGCTTTCGTCAATCTGCACCAGAAGCTGTCCCTTATGCACCGGGGCGAAGTCGGTCACGAAAACCCCCTCGATATAACCCGGCACTTCAGGCGCCACGATGGTGACATGGCCCTGCACATAGGCATCATCCGTGCTCACACCCTCGGTCCCGAAAGGGGCTAGGTCGAAGGTTGCCAGCACACAACCGATGGCGATGAAAGCCAGCAAGGCCACCACGCTCAGTATGGTGATGCTGCGTCGGGGGGGATGCCAGACCGCGCCTGATGGGGGCGCTGCGGGCGCCCCTCCCGATGCTGTCTTGCCGGGAGGCGGTGCATTCTGGTCGGGGGGGAGAGAATGTGTGTCGGTCATGAGAGGCGCTTGTTCGTGAATTGCATGAGATGCCGCCCGATGAGGAAGAGGCCGATCAGAATGGCGGCGCAAAGCGCCAGGACGGCCACGAAACCGAACAGGTTCAGATACCCCATGATGGCGGATTGATCCGAAAGGGTGCTGGAAACACCACTTAGGCCTCGACCCGCCGTGGCGAGGGAGAGACTGGCTGTGTCGTCGAGGCGTGAACTGAACCCGGTCAGGGCATAGCGTTCGTAATAATACTGGATACTGCCCAGCAGGGCCGCCCCTGTGACGCTGCCGATACTCTGCGTGATGGCAAAGACATAGATGGTGGAGATGAAATGGCTCGTGTCCGATTTGAGCACCAGAATGACACCATAGAGCAGGGCCGGGCCGACGAAGAGCGTGGTGCCGAAGCCCAGCAGCATCTGTGAAAGATACATGTCGGCAGGGCGTGTGAGGCCGTTACTGCCGGAATCAAGCCATGCGGCAAGGGCGATGGCGAGCAGGGCCACGATACACTGATAGGGGATTGCACGGGCCGAGAGTGTCAGCGCCATGACGTTCATCCCAGCCACCATGCCCAGAATCACCAGCAGATAAAGCGTGTGATATTGGTCATTGAGCAGCCCCGCATGACCGAGCAATCCGATAGCACCGGTGTTCTGCTCTGACAGCAGGAGCCGTTCCATGATGGCGACAAGCGCAAAACGGAAAATCGTGCCGGTACTCAGCCAGTCGATCTGGAGCAGCGGACGCGTGCGGCAGAGCTCAACCGCCAGAGCCGCAGCACCAAAACCGATTGTGCCGACAAGCAGCCACCCGATCCAGGGGGTGTCTGTCCACCACATGGTGCGCCCGAAAGTCAGGAACGAGGCAAGGCAGATCGACATGCCGCACAGGAGCAGGGCTGACATGCCGTCCATTTTCTCGAAAACGCGGCCCATATTGGTTTTCGGCAGGGGCAGCAGCAGAACGAAGGCGAGTTGCAGGGCAGCGAAGGCTGTGCCGAGGCACGCAAAGCCATGATTGCCCGAGCGGGTCAGCGTTTCGACGGGAATAAGGGCCGCCAGCGGGACGGCGATCTGTAGGGAGGTGATGGCAATGGCGATGGCCATGACACGATGCGATTTGGGGAGCGCCTGGATCAGGTAATAAACGCCCCCCGCAACGCTGGTCGATACCATAAGCCCGTTGCTGGCACGGTTGATGATCAGGGTTGCGAAACACGGGGCGGCGATCAGCAGCAGCCCGGTTGCCACATTCACCCCGAGCAGGGTGATGAGAAAGAACATTATGCCGAATTGCTGGCGCCCCTTGATCACCACCAGATTGGCAAAGGCCGCCGCCCCGACAAACGCGGCGATCAGCCATTCCGCCTCGGCTGTGGTCAGTCCGGCTTCACCGGCTGCGCTCCCGAGATTGCCCGAAAGGAGGGCGTTCTGGGTTGAGGCAATGATGGGCATGAAAATGCCCAAGCACGCGTAGAGAACCCGCCGCCACATGGGGTGATGGGCGATATAGGGAGCGCCCAGAAGAGGAGGGCGCTCCAGTCCGGCGGTCGATTGGGCGTCGCTCAGAAGATTACACCTTCTGAAGCCAATGTCCTCATGCAGTCATACGGTAGAAGCCGCCTGTCCGGACACAGAATCGCCGCATGGAGTTCGGACTGTCCAAATAAATACAACATCGATCTGCGCATGACAGGCCGATCATATGGCAGACTATTTATGAGTGGGTGCGTGACAATGGTGTGATGCGCGTTAATTAAACGCAACCGTCATAGTATTATGGTGGCGTATCTCTGTTCTGAGGGCGTTTCGAGCTCAAGCCCCCATTTTCTGGCGCGAGGCTTCATAGCGTAACGGTGTGGCACCTGCTGCCTGATGGGCCAGGGCGCCGTGGCGCTCGATAAAGGCTTGCTGCTCAAGCCTCTCGCAGTAGTCGAGGTAGCGGATCATAGCACGTTCAGCCCTTTCAGTCGCGCCATGCACTTTCTTGTAGTGGCGCCACAGTGCCAGAGCGTTGACCGACCAGGCATCATAGACATGCTCGGTCAACCGAAGGCGAATGGCGCGGGGCAGGGCATCGAACGCCTCCCATGAATCGCCTTCCAGCCTGCGCCAGATCGTTTTGCGGCAGGTGCCGTCATTATCTGCGGATGCCTTGCGTCTGGACGCTCTTTTTCCGGCAGCCTCAGAGGTGAGGCGGCTTTGCACGTTCGCAGAACGGATAGCGGCAGGCGAGGCGGAATCGTGATGGCTCATATCGTTATGTTATAACGTACCGATATCTGCGTCTATCGTCGTTGTGCAGTTCGGGCTAGCCTGATCGCAACCCTCTCAAGAGCGGGCTGAAAAATGGGAAGGATGCAGGATGAGCGTATCGGATCAGGATGGCATGTTCGACCAGGTCGGTTCAGGCTTCATGCCGTTTCATGATGCCGAGGCAGCGCTTGACCGGATCGAGGCGCTTTACGACGAGGGGGCATCCCGGCTGCGCAAGGCCTTCGAGGCGCGTGAGCCAGCGGAGTCTTATTATCCCTATCTCGCTTTTTCTCTCGCGCGCGGATCGATCCCCCATGATGTGAAGCCGCGTTTTGGCGTTCTGCTTGAGCCCGGCTTCTATGGCACCACCCTGACGCGACCTGCGCTCTTTCGCAGCTATTGGCGTGCCCAGATCGAGAACTTGCTCGAATGTTACCGTCAGCCTGTGCATGTCGGGCTGTCACGTCGCCCCATGCCGCTGCCCTATGTCATGGAAGAGGCTGTGACTGGCCTCACCGAGAGTGATCTGAAGATCCTGCAGGATAATTACGCCTTACCGGATCTGCATGCGACAGATGATCGCATTGCCAATTGCGAAATCATACCGGACCCCGATGCGCCGAGGGCTCTGGCGCTTTTCACCGCAGAACGGACGGATTATTCGCTTGCGCGCCTGCATCACTATACCGGCACGGCGCCCCGTCATTTCCAGCGCTTCATTCTGCTGACCAACTATCAGCGCTATGTTGATGGCTTTCGCGATTATGCCCGCGCACAGGTCGATGCGGGCGGTGAATACAGCGCTTTCGTCGAGCCGGGCGATGCGATCTACAGCAAGACCGGTATGTCGGGGCAGCCTTCGGCCTCCTTGCCGCAGATGCCCGCCTATCATCTCTGCCGCCCGGATGGTGATGGCATCACGCTCATCAATATCGGTGTCGGCCCTTCCAACGCCAAGACGATCACCGATCATCTGGCCGTTCTGCGTCCTCACTGCTGGCTGATGGTAGGCCATTGCGCCGGGCTGCGCCGCACCCAGCTGCTGGGTGATTACGTGCTGGCGCATGGTTATGTGCGCGACGACCATGTGCTTGACGACGACCTGCCGACATGGGTGCCTGTCCCTCCAATTGCAGAGGTGCAGGTGGCGCTGCAGGAGGCGATGGAGCGCGTGACCGGGCTGGACGAGCGCGAGATCAAGACCAGGCTGCGCACAGGCACGGTCATGACGACCGATAACCGCAACTGGGAGCTCCGTTTGCGGGCGCTCTTCACCCAGATCAATATGAGCCGATCCATCGCCGTGGATATGGAATCCGCCACCATTGCGGCCAACGGATTCCGGTTTCGCGTTCCCTATGGCACGCTGCTTTGTGTGTCTGACAAGCCATTGCATGGCGAGCTGAAGCTGCGCGGAATGGCGAATGCGTTCTATCGCGAGCGGGTCAGCCAGCACCTCATGGTGGGGATCGAGACCATGCGTCTGCTGCGTGAGCGGGGGGTGGAGAGTCTCCATTCGCGCAAGCTGCGCGGCTTTGACGAGCCGGCTTTCCGCTAGGGCGTCATTTCCCGGACGCGACACGCACTCTTTCACGGCAGGGGCGATACCCCTCTTTCTGTCCCATCTGGTCGTCACCAGATGGGATGGGACAGACAAAGATAACAAGGACCCGACGACATGGCCCAAGCCGACAGCCCTACCTTGCCCCGCTGGGATCTCTCGGATCTGTATGCCGGCCTCGATGACCCTTCCATCGAGCACGATCTCGCCTGGTGCGATGAACAGGCAAAGGCCTTTGCCGAACGCTGGAAAGGCAGGCTGGCTGAAGCGAGTGCCAGCGATCTGGCCTCTGCCATCGTAGCGTATGAGCAGATCGACCAGCGCATGGGCCGCTTGGGTGCCTTTGCTCAGCTTGGCTTTGCGGCCCGAACGACCGACCCGGCCACCGGGCGCTTCTCACAGGGCATGACAGAGCGTCTGACGGCAATCTCATCGCATCTGCTGTTCTTCACGCTTGAGCTCAACCGACTGGATGATACCCATCTGGAAAAGCTGCTGGAGGATGCCGAGCTCGTCCGCTGGGCGCCCTTCCTGCGTGATCTGCGTGTATGGCGGCCCTATCAGCTTTCTGATGAGGTGGAACAGGTACTGGTTGAGAAGTCGGTGACGGGCAGGGCTTCGTGGAACCGGCTTTTTGACGAGACCATGGCCTCCCTGACGGTCACGCTCGATGGCGAGGAGCGCCCTCTGGGTGACGCGCTCAACCAGTTATCGAGCCCCGATCGGGAGAAACGTCGTATCGCTGCCGGTGAAGTAAGCCGCGCTCTGGGGGCCAATCAGCGCCTTCTCGTGTTGATCACCAATACTCTCGCCAAGGACAAGTCCATCGAGGACGGCCTCAGGGGCTTTCCGCGCCCCTCATCGAGCCGCAACCGGGCAAATATGGTTGAGGATGAGGTGGTCGATGCGCTCGTCTCGGCGGTCGACGCTGATTACGCCCGACTGGCACATCGCTATTACAGTCTCAAGGCAGGATGGCTTGGCCTCGACAAGCTGCAGCACTGGGACCGCAACGCCCCGCTCCCCGGTGACGAGGACAGGCTGATCCCGTGGGAAGATGCCAAGACCATCGTGCGCGATGCCTATGAGCGTTTCGACCCGCGCCTTGGTGCGCTCGTGGGGCGCTTCATGGAGAATGACTGGATCGACGTGCCGCCAGTGCCGGGCAAGTCATCCGGCGCCTTTGCCCATCCGGTCACACCGGACACCCATCCTTACGTGCTGCTCAACTATCACGGTCGCACGCGCGATGTCATGACGCTGGCGCATGAGCTGGGACATGGCGCGCATCAGCTTCTCGCGGCAAAGCAGGGTTATCTGCAATCCTCGACCCCGCTCACCCTTGCCGAGACAGCCTCGGTGTTCGGCGAGATGCTGACATTCCGTGCCCTGCTGGACGCGGAGCGCGACCCCGCGCGCAGACGCCGGATGCTGGCCGGCAAGGTCGAGGACATGCTCAACACGGTTGTGCGCCAGATTGCCTTCTACCAGTTTGAGGTGAAGGTGCATGATGAGCGCCGTCACGGCGAGTTGTCTCCCGAGCGTCTGGGCGAAATCTGGCGCGAGGTGCAGACGCGCAGCCTTGGCCCGATCTTCGAGTTTACTCCCGATTATGACACCTACTGGTCTTACGTCCCGCATTTCGTGCACTCACCGTTTTATGTTTACGCCTATGCGTTCGGGGATTGCCTGGTGAATGCGCTCTATGGCGTTTATCAAAGCGAACAGGACAAGCAGGGTGGAACAGCCGCGTTTCAGGATCGTTATGTGGCGATGCTGGAAGCCGGGGGCACAAAGCGTCATGCCGATTTGCTGGCGCCTTTCGGTCTGGATGCGACCGACCCGGGGTTCTGGCGCAAGGGCCTGGATGTGATCTCCGGCTTCATTGACGAGCTTGAGGCTCAGGAAAAACAGGACAAGAGCGCTTAACCGATGAGCACACCCAAGGATCTGGATCAGACTGGCCTGTTTGGCGAAATCAAGCGCATGGCGCGTGCCTCAGGCACGGTCGGGGGTATCGCGACGCGCGTGATTGGCAACAAGCTTGGTTTCAAATCCAATCAGGCCATTCATGCCAATGACCTGCGTGCGGCTCTGGGGGGGCTCAAGGGGCCGCTCATGAAGGGCGCGCAGATACTCTCTACCATCCCCGGTGCCCTGCCCGAGGAATATGCCAACCAGTTGGCAGAACTTCAGGCCAATGCCCCGCCGATGGCCTGGAGCTTTGTGCGCCGCCGTATGGTGACTGAACTCGGTGTGAACTGGGAGCGGCAGTTTCGCTCCTTCTCCCATCAGGCCATGGCGGCGGCCAGTCTGGGGCAGGTGCATCGTGCGGTAACGGCAGAGGGGCAGGATGTCGCCTGCAAGCTGCAATATCCCGATATGAACGCTGCCGTGGAATCCGATCTGCGTCAGTTCAGGGTGGTGGTCGGGCTTGTGCAGCAGTTCCTGCCAGCCATCAAACAGGACGAAGTCGTGCGCGAGCTGGAAGAGCGCCTGCGTGAGGAGCTCGATTACGAGCGCGAAGCCTCGCATATGCGGCTCTATCGCGACATGCTGCAGCATATTCCTGAGGTCACGGTACCACTGCCTGTCGAGGCGCTCTCCACCCGTCGCCTGCTGACGATGGAGTGGGTCTCGGGCAGGGGTATCCAGAAGATCCTGGATACGAACCCGACCCAGGAAGAGCGTAATGCCATTGCGACCGCACTGTTCAAGGCGTGGTACACACCGGTCTATCGCTACGGCATTATTCATGGCGACCCGCATATGGGCAATTTCACCATTCGCCCCGATTGGGGGCTCAACCTGCTCGATTTTGGTGCGATACGGATTTTCCCACCGCATTTTATCAAGGGTATCATCGACCTCTTCAATGCGCTGCGTGACAATGATGAGGACATGGCCTTTGCAGCCTATGAGGCTTGGGGCTTCAAGGGGCTGTCGCGTGAGACAGCTTCGGTGCTGAACGAATGGGCGCGTTTCATCTATGGCCCGCTGATGGATGACCGCGAACGTTTCATTCAGGAAAATGACGACCCCAATTTCGGGCGTGATATTGCTGAACGCGTTTATGAGGGGCTCAAGCGCACAGGTGGCGTCCGCCCGTCACGTGAGTTCGTGCTGGTCGATCGCTCCGCCATCGGTCTGGGGAGCGTTTTCCTTCGCCTGCGCGCCAAGTTGAACTGGCACAAGCTTTTCCAGGAACTGATTGCGGATTTCGACGAGGTCGCTCTTGCGGAGCGACAGCAGGTGGCACTCGCCGCCGCTCGCGTGCCGCCGCCGCTCAACGGTCTATAAGTCCTCCCCGGCTGGCTTCTGATCAAGACTACGTGCCAGCCGGATGTAGGAATGGTGTCTTTCGCGCATTGTTGCGCTCTGCCTTCTCGCTGAGGGAAGGAAGGGCGAAGCCTCTTTATCGCAGGGCATAGTGGTGAGGGGTCTGTGACGTTGTTCCTACCCCTCTGCTGACACATGCGACGGCACTACGTGGGAAGCGGTGAAGCCTTCGTGGTGACTGGTGTCTCGGCGAACGGCGTTCCTGCATTTACAGGCAAATACACCTTTCGCGAGTCTAAATAATGAATAACACAATATAGATTATCCATTGCTATTATATCGTATTGCCTCAGTGGGGATCATTGATGCGCCGTCTAGGAGAGGTATAGTATGATCATCTCACGTGGACTATAATAAATTTTGAAAAATACCATCCGTATCTCAGACGGTCTTGGTCTCTTATTCCATGCATTCTGATATATACACGCATTCATTTGACATCGATGTAATGTAAATTCATGGAATATCTCGCTTATGTGAAGGTATTAACGTTTCCATAATCCAAATCGGAGTAGTCGCAACGCGGCAGGTCGGTTATTTAACGGGGATATTGACGAGCACGTGCCCATTGCTTCGGGCAAAGCAGAATAAGAGTGTCGTAAAATGGTTCAGCCCCTACTGCCTTATGAACTGACCCAGGGTCGCTATGGGCCGATGTTGGCGAATAAATGCGATTTCTTCATCGGACAGGCCTTGATCCGTTATGGCGAATATGGCGAAGGCGAGCTGGAGCTTCTGCGGCAGTTCATCAGGGGGCCGGGTACCATCGTCGAGATCGGCGGTAATAACGGCAGCATGACAGTGGCTCTCGCCCAAGCTGCCGCAAGGGTCGGGGCTGATGTCGTTGTTTTCGAGCCTCAGCCTTTCCTGTTCCAGAATCTCTGCGCCAATCTGGCTCTGAACGCGCTCGATAATGTTGTCGCCTGGCCTTTTGCCTGCGGTGCGGAGCGCGGTGTGCTCGGATTTGAACGCCCCGATTACCGGCAGCTTGGCAATTTCGGTCGTGTTTCCATGAGCCACGACAACAAGGCCGAGCAAGTGAAGGTTCCGTGTGTGCGGGCCGATGACATGCTGACGGACAAGCACCCGTTGCTCTTCAAGATCGATGTCGAGGGTTTCGAGCTTGAAGCATTGCAGGGCGCATCGGAAACCATAGCCCGGTGCCGACCGGTCATTTTCGTTGAAAATGACCGACCAGATCGCTCAGCAGAGTTGATAAAGCATCTTTGGGCGCAGGATTATATTCTATATTGGCATGTAACGGCGCTTTATAATAAAAACAATTACCGGAATGACCCGGAAAATATCTACGATAACACAGTGTCGTGCAATATGCTGTGTGCGCCCAAAGAGCTCAATCTCAATGTGCAAGGCATGATCGAGGTCGTGGATTTGACCTTCCATCCTTTCGCTCACGAACAGACTTCATAACCCGAGCGCTTACGGTTGGTCCGGAGGCTTTAGGCCTTGGGCTACCGAAGCTCCCTGATTACGTGCCGTTACCGCCATCAGCAGGGGCCTTGCCGGTCGCATGGTGATTTCCATCCGGCCGGGCGGGGTTTCGCGCAGCATCGGGGTAAGGGTGACATGGCGTAGCATAAGCGCCATGACAACAAGGGCCTCGGTCTCGGCAAAGCTTGCCCCGATGCAGATGCGTTGACCTGCGCCGAAAGGCAGATAGGCGAAGCGATCGATCTGTTTTTCCTTGCCATCGGGCTGACTCATGAACCGCGACGGGTCGAAAATCTCAGGTGCCGACCATAGACTCCTGTGCCGGTGCAGAGCGCAGATAGGTACAATCAGTCGCGTACCACGATGAAGCTGCACCCCCTCCAGCTCGAAAGGCTCGCTCACCTCACGAACGATCATCGGCGCCGGTGGCGTCAGACGCATGGATTCACGCAGCACGGCACGTGTGAGGGTGAGCTTCTGGACCTGTTCCATAGCAAGCGCATCGCCCCCAGTGCCCTTCACATTACCAGCGCCCAGTACGGCATCGATTTCCGCCTGCACGCTGCGTGCGATCTCGGGGTGACGACCGAGACGGTCGAATGTCCAGGCAAGAGCCAGCGCTGTGGTCTCATGACCTGCCGTCAGGAATGTCAGCAGATTATCGATGATCTCCTCATCGCTCATCATCCGGCCTGTCTCGGGGTCACGCGCCGCAAGGAGCCGTGCAAGCAGATCATCGGGCAGCGGTGACGCTCCATCGCTTTGCGGGGTGCTTTCCTGCGTCGAAAATCCGGACGGCGTACCGTGCGCCATCGCCGCGCGGCGGCGTGAGATCTGGGCCATCGCCTCACGACGCAAGGCACGGGCGGCGGCAAGGCCGCGCGCCTTGCCCGGATGGGGCATCCATTCGGGGGTGCCAAGCAGGTCGCCCAGGAGGCTCCATCGCGTCTGATGAAGAAATACCGCCAGACCGTCGGCCATGGCATCGGCATCGACGGCTTCGGGATCAGACAGCATCGTCTCAATAATGATGCGTCCCGTAAGCCGCATCATGATCTGCTCGATGGCCACCACGCCGCCCTGTCTGGCGAGATCAAGCACACAGCCAAGAGTGGCCCGCGTCATGGCGGGTAGGAAGGCAGCTGTGGCATTGGCTCTGAAAACCGGGGCAAGAGCCTGACGCTGCCAGCGCCAATGGCTGCCCTCGGCCGTCAGCAGGCCCTGCCCAAGCCCGGGTCCGATGGCGCGGCGTAGCCCTTCGCCCTTGTCGAGTGCATGGCTGCGGGTCACGAGCGCATCTCGTATGAGGTCTGGCGCGCAGACATAGACGATATGCTGTCGCATCAGGCGACGCTCGACGATGCGCTCGTGATAGACCGCCTCGGGCAGGGCCTCCACCGGGTTTTTCATCGTGGCGTGGAGCGCCTTGATCTGGCTCGGCAGGGATCGGACGGGGTTGAGCAGGGATGACATTGCGGACGGACTCCGTTATCTAAGGCTAACACCTTAAACCATATAAGGTGAACACCTTAGAAAGCGAGCGTACATATGGCGCGAGGTCCCTCCACACGATCACGAATCCTTGAGGAGGCGCGCGTCGTTGCCAATGAAGTCGGGTTCGATCGCCTCACCACGCGAGAGCTTGCCGAGCGCTGCGGCATCAATGAGGGAAACCTCTATTATTACTTCAAGACGAAGGCCCAGATCGTGCAGGCTCTGTTTGCCCTGTTCGAGACGGATGCGCGGGAGATCTTCTCCTCCGGGCCATTCATTCATCGACAATTCAACCGCGCCGAACTCATTGCCGCCATCGAACAGGCCATCAGCCTGTTGCGCGAATGGTGCGCGCTCAGCTGGCATTATCGGGCGCTGATGCGCGATGGTAACGCGGTATTCCGCCTTGCGCCGGAGATTCAGGACGCCGCCATGAGCCTGAATCGCGATCTGTCGGCACGGGTCACAGGTCTTGTTGTGGAACTCAGGCGGCTTCGGGCATTATCGATCGAGGATGACGCCATACCGCCGCTCGTCGCCAATATCTTCATCGTATCGAGCTACTGGCTTGGCTACGTCATCCACCAGACAGGCATCAGCGATCCGGATGACAGCCATCTCTCATGGGGTTTCAGCCAGATCATGGCGCTCGTCTTTCCCTATCGCACCTGGCTTGCGCGCCTCATCATGACAAGGCACCCGGATATGATCGCTTTCGACGGGCCAAACCGCGATGGAGGCCAGGATTAGACTGTCTTGAGGAGGGCAGGCGAGCGGTCTGCCAGCATGTGGCCTGTTTCCGGGGGCAACCCCGCCACGCTCTTTCGCGTCTTGACGGGTTGAAACCGTCAAGCATGTAAGGAGAGCAGGTCGCATGGATCAGGGGAATGACGCACCGCTTATCCTGACGCTGGAATTCGACCCAGCTACGCAGGATTGGGCGCAGAATATGCGCAGCACGCATTTTCCAGTAGCCCGCAATATCGTCCCTGCTCATGTGACCCTGTTTCACGCCCTGCCATCATCGTGTCGCGGCCGCATCGGCGCGAATCTGGCGACGTTGGGTGAAGCGCCCGAGATTACGATCGGTGCACCCTACCTTTTGGGGCGCGGTGTGGCCTATGCCATGACAACGCCGGATCTTGCCCGACTGCGTGAGGATCTCGTCTCTGTGGTCGGGAGAGACCGCCTGACCCGCCAGGATGCCGCGTCATGGCGGCCTCATCTAACGGTTCAGAACAAGGTGTCCCCCGAACAGGCCCGTGCGCTTCTTGCAGACCTTCAGACGACCCCTCATCCGGTTACGTGCCACGCGGTGGCTCTACGTCTCTGGCGTTATGAAGGCGGCCCCTGGACGTTGCTTGAGCGGTTCGCATTCATCACCGCCTGAGCGGGAGACAGAAAAGACGCTTCGATCCTATCGCGGCGCGCCCGCCGCCCTGCGAGGGGGCAATTCCGAAGGGCGACAGACCGTTATCGCTTCGGAGTGGATGGGGTACCGGGTCTGGTGCGGCACCCCGTATAAAAACCGGATGATCCCTCACGAGGCGTTCGGTTATCGGGAAGACGGGATCACGCCATCTGCCGGGTGCTTGATGTCGCGCCCGGCAGGCGGAAACGGATCAGACGTGCAGGCCTGGAGCTTCCTGACCCGTGGCAGCGACATATTCATGATACCCACCGTCATAGCGGTGCAGCCCTTCCGGGGTGACTTCGAGCACGCGATTGGAAAGTGCTCCCAGAAAATGCCGGTCATGCGAGACGAACAGCATGGTGCCCTCGTAATTGGACAGCGCGCGGATCAGCATTTCTTTGGTGTCGATATCCAGATGGTTGGTGGGCTCGTCCAGCACGAGGAAGTTCGGCGGATCGAACAGCATCAGGGCCATGACGAGACGCGCTTTTTCGCCGCCCGAAAGGACGCTGACATATTTCTCGACATCATCCCCTGAAAAGCCGAATCCGCCCGCCAGAGCCCGCAGCGAGCCTTGGGCAGCAAGCGGGAAAGCGTGCTCCAGTGTCTCGAAAATGGTGCGGCTGCCATCGAGCAGATCCATGGCGTGCTGGGCGAAATAGCCCATTTTCACACTGGCCCCAATGCTCACACTGCCTGAATCAGGCTCGCTGGCTCCTGCAATCAGTTTGAGGAGCGTGGATTTGCCAGCACCGTTCACGCCGAGAATACAGCAGCGCTCCTGACGGCGTATCAGCAGGTCGAGATCCTGATAGATCACGCGTGAGCCATAGGCCTTGCCAACCTGCTTGAGCGTGGCAACAGCATCGCCAGAGCGCGGTGCAGGGGCAAAGTCGAAAGACAGGGTCTGGCGGCGGCGCGGCGGCTCCACACGATCGATCTTGTCGAGCTTCTTGACCCGGCTCTGCACCTGGGCGGCATGGGAGGCGCGTGCCTTGAATCGTTCGATGAAGGCGATTTCCTTTGCCAGCATCGCCTGCTGACGGTCGAACTGCGCCTGCTGCTGCTTTTCATTCAGCGCACGCTGCTGTTCGTAGAATTCGTAATCACCCGTATAGGAGGTCAGTGTCCCGCCGTCGATTTCGAGGATCTTGTTGACGACACGGTTCATGAAGGCGCGGTCATGCGACGTCATGAGGAGCGCACCCTCGTAGTTTTTCAGGAACTGTTCGAGCCAGATCAGGCTTTCCAGATCAAGATGGTTGCTCGGCTCATCAAGCAGCATCACGTCAGGCTGCATGAGCAGGATGCGGGCCAGCGCCACGCGCATTTTCCACCCGCCTGACAGAAGCCCTACATCGCCGGACATCATTTCCTGAGAGAAACCGAGGCCGTGCAGCACCTCGCGGGCGCGGCTGTCCAGCCCGTAACCGCCAAGTTCCTCGAAGCGCGCCTGCACATCGCCAAAGCGTTCGAGAATGGCGTCTATCTCATCCATTCTGTCGGGATCGCACATGGCGGCCTCGAGATCTGCCAGCTCCGAAGCAATCTTTGCGACTTCGCCAGCGCCGTCCATCACCTCGGCCACGACGGAGCGTCCATCCATTTCGCCCACGTCCTGGCTGAAGAACCCGATGGTGATGCCGCGGTCCTGGAACACCTGACCTTCATCGGGAGATTCCTGCTTTGTGATCAGCCTGAACAGCGTGGTCTTGCCGGCGCCATTGGGCCCGACCAGACCGATTTTCTCGCCCTTCTGGAGGGCAGCGCTCGTCTCGATGAAAATGACGCGCTGGCCGTTCTGCTTGCTGATCGAATCAAGACGGATCATGGAACCTCTGGGTCACGGGGGAAGGTGGCGTTGATACGGGCTCGCCCCGTAATGTGCAATTACGATCACGCTGCGGATATTTGACGCAGGCGTCAGATCGCGCTTCCCTTGCGGTAACGTGCTCCTGCAACTTGGCACCATCATGGGAAACAAGAATGAAAAAAGGCAATCGCCTCCCTGAGCGGCTTTATGGGCTGGCCATGTGGGCCGTTTCAGCTGCGTTTGCGGTGTTTCTGATCGGGCTTGGCGGTCTGGTTATCGATGATCTGCCGCGCCGCGCAGGGGATGTCGCCTACAAACCCGTCTTCCCTGACACACTGACGCAGCATGCGCGTTCGATCAGCACCGAGGAGGATGCGCTGCGCGCGCAGCGCGAAAGCGGTGAGATCGCGCTGGAGGCGGCACATAGTGCAACCAGCAGCGCGAAGGAGGCCTTCCAGGCCTGGCTTGAGACTCGCAAGGCGACGACCGACCCGCGGCAGGACACTGAACTGACCCGTCGTACCGAGGCGCTCGAACAATTGCAGCAGCGCGAGCATCAGGCAACGCAGAAGATCGAGGCGATCGATCAGCGTGTGCATGAGCTCAGTCAGCAGAAAACGGCGATCGAGCAGGAACGCGATACGATCGCGCAGGCGTACCGGCCTGTCTATGCCCGCGCTGTATTCATGGCGCAGATGCGCGTGTTTCTCATGCGTCTTGCATTCACCTTGCCGCTTCTGGTGCTCGCCATCTGGCTGGTCATGCGCAAGCGGCAAAGCGCTTACTGGCCCCTCTATCGCGGCTTCGTTCTGGCCTCGCTTTATGCGTTCTTCGTCGAGCTCGTCCCCTATCTGCCGAGCTATGGCGGGTATGTGCGCTACGGCGTGGGCGCAGTCCTGACGGTTGTTATCTGCGTCGTGCTGATCAGGAACATGCAGGCTTATCTGGCGAGGCGCCGTATTGCTGAAGCAGAGTCGGAGAAGGAGCGCCGTCAACGCGTCGATCGCGAACAGGCCTATGCCCGTATCGAGAAGAAGATCTGCCCCGATTGCGATCGGCCTATCCTGCAGGTCGAGGGTATGGACACGAATTTCTGCGTCCATTGCGGTTTGACGCTCTATCAGCACTGCCTGCGCTGCGACACGCGCAACATGGCATTCAACCGCTTCTGCCTAAGCTGTGGCGCGGAGGATCTGGGACAGGTTCCCGAAAAAGCCTGTTCAGATGTCGGCCCGGCTGAGGGGGCTCCAATTCTTGGCGCAGGGCCTCAGACGGCAATCTGAGTTATGCTTGAGGCGTGGACGCGCATCGTACCGGCCGGGAATGATGCTTGAAAATGCCTCGTCAGGGAGTAAGGAAATGCAGGACGCTCTGCGCATTGCGAGAATTTCAACCGAAGATTGTCTGCCTTTGCGCCGCGAGGTGCTTTGGCCAGCCCTGACTGAAGATGAGTGTCGCGTGCCACAGGATCCCGAAGCCACGCATCTCGGGGCGTTTGTCGGCGAGACGCTGGTGGGCTGTCTCTCACTTTGCCCCATCGGGCCGGGACTGTACCAGTTGCGCAAATTCGCCGTGACGGGGCGCTGTCAGGGGAAGGGGATCGGGACGCAACTGATGCGTGAGGCGATCGACACCTGTCGGATGCTGGGCGTCACGCGTCTCGAACTCGATGCCCGCAGCACGGCACGCGGCTTTTACGAGAAATTTGCCATGCAGCCGATGGGGAATCTGTTTTTCAAGGGGCCGATCGAGCATCAACGCATGGCGCTCGTCCTCTGACTGTCGCTGCGGGGGCGATATGATGGCCCCGCTTTGCAGCTCTTTCCGTGTTTCAGGCTTTCAGGGTTTTCCTTGCCTCTGAGGCTGGGGTCATGAACTCACGTCTGATCAGCTCAATGACCCATGCCCACAACATATGGCCAATTGTCTCGGACAGGATTTCCGCTCGCGGGAGATTCCACAGGGCGGGTGCCCAGTGCCCCAAAGGCAGCACCATGCCATGGAACACCACCGTGACGACCAGCCCGAAGGCAACGCCCTGCCAGAGCGCAATGCGTGGCTCATAGCGCCAGATGACGCAATAGAGCAGCGCGAAAACGATGGAGAAGAGGTGATGCACGAGCAGCACACCGCCCTGCACCAGATGGTCCGAGTAGTGATAGACCAGACCACGAACGTCGATACCGAAATCACGCAGCATCTCGGCTGGTGGGCTGGGGCGGTCCGGCGTGCGGGGCGGCAGGGGAACTTCGGTTCCCCATTTGACGAAGCTGGACAGGTTGCCACCAATAAATCCTGCCCACAGAGCCTTGTTGAGGGAGGCCTTTTCGGTCTTGTTCCCGGTCAATTTGAATGTCCATCGATCTGTTGAGGTGAAGCTTCCCCACCTGTCTCGCAGGCAGGAAGCTTCATACGATAGATGGTTGTGGCGCCAGAAACAGGACGGGAATTGCTGAAGGCTAGTTCATCAAGACGTGAGTCGGAAATATAGAGCCAGTCTTTCGCAATCGCGAAGCCATCGGCCCAGTCCAGAACCGCCGGGTTGCGATAGCTGAAGTCGATTTTGGGTGTCGTCGCCCCTTCGGGGAAACTCAGGGCATAAAGACCGTGGTTCTCGATATCCCCCACCCATAGTCGCTGGCAGGAATCCATCTCGATACCGCCGCTCATGACCGATTGGCCAAGATACTCTACCCGTTTGTCCAGCTCCGCATCGGTGAGCTTGGCATTGCGCAGATCCGAGGTCGCGATGCGCCAGTAATGATGGTCGGTGAGTGGGCGATAATAGAGCCACTTTCGGTCGGGTGAGAGCGCGATGCCATCATCCTGTGTGACGGGGAGCGTATTGTCTTTCTTGCGCGCAAGCTCCCCATAGATGTGAAGATGCTGTTTGGGATCGGCGATCCCCGAGCGCGTATTGGCCAGAACCAGACGATAGGCCCCGGTATCGAGATCCATCACCACCAGCCCGCCACGCCCCCATTCATTGGTGATATAGGCAGTGCGCGTGCGCGTATCCACGCGTACATCGTTAAGTGAGTCGGCCGGGGTGATGTCGGGGCCGAAGTGATAGATCTGATAGAGCTGTCCAGTCTCGGCGTCGAATTCCGTCAGTTTGGGCGGCAGGGTTTTCTGGTCCACCGAAGGGAGCGATGAATCCAGCACCCAGAGATGATTGCGGTCATCTACCCACAGGGCCGGTACAGAAACCCATACTTCCTTATCCACCGGATGCGGGTCGAAGCGGTTCCAGCCTGCATCGGGAAACGGCCGGAGGGCGCCCGTCGCAGGGTCGACCCGCACGACACTCGCACTGTAGCGCTTCATGGTTGCCGGGGCAGAGGCATAGACGATGCCGGAATGCGAGACCCCGACCCCGATCATGTTGAAATCCTTCGGGAAGCGTTTGACGACTTCCAGCGCCGTCGTGCCGCTTTTCAGAGCGATGCGCTGTGAGGCCGCGTCCGGCGTGAGGGTATCGGGTGCTGGTGCAGCCAGTGCGCAAGGCGCGGCAGAGAGGGCAAGCAGAGTGACTGCGCTCCCCCCGATCAGAAATCGATAAGGCGTTTTCATGACAGGCCGGCTCCCTGTGTGGCGACATCGAGTGTGAAAATCGTATTTTCAGCGCACATGAACAAACGGTCGCGCTGGGTTCCGCCAAAGCACAGATTGGAAACACTGCGCGGCAGGCGCAGGCGGCCGATCATCTTGCCTGCCGGGTTATAGACAAACACACCGCACAACCCGAGCGGGCCATTGGCCGCGACCCAGAGATTGCCCAGCCGGTCTGCCTTGATACCGTCGGGCATAAGCTTGTGACCACCCAGCGTCATATCGGCAAAGACGCGCTGGTTCGTAAGGGCCGGGACGCCATTCGTGCCGGGTTGAGTGCCCCCCGGTTTCTGCACGTCAAATGCGTAGATGTTGCGATACCCGCCACCTTTGGGGCTGAGGGCGCCTTTCTCGCTGGAGACGATATAGAGCGTCTTCTGATCGGGAGAGAAGCATAGCCCGTTCGGCCCCGCGAGGGCGTCGCCATCGAGAAGTGCGGTGAGGTGATGCGTCTCGGGGTCGAGATGAAAGACATGGGTTGCCTGTGCATGCTCACCCCCTATCTGCTCTGTCGCTTCCAGATCCAGATTCCAGGTAAGATTGTCTTTTGTCGGCGTGGCCCCGTCAGGAGCATCCGGGTGCCCTTCCCATAATCTGTCGCCATAAGGCGGGTCGGTGAACCAGATCCCGCCCTCATGATCGACCACGATATCATTGGGTGAGTTGAGGCGTTTGCCGTTGAAGCTCTCCGCGAGCACTGTGCAGCGCCCGTCATGCTCCCAGCGTATCACCCGGCGCAACCCGTGCTCGCAGGTGATGAGCCGTCCCTCACGATCGAACGTATTGCCGTTGGAGTGGTAGCTTTCCTTGCGGAACACCGTCATGCAGCGTTCTTCTGGCAGGTATCGGTACTGTGTGCTTCCCATGACATCGCTGGTGATAAGAAACCTGCCCTCGTTTGACCATGCAGGCCCTTCCAGCCAGAGCACCTTGCCTTTCCACGCCTGAACAAGCGGCGCGTTATCGAGGATCACCGCCGAGAAGGACGGATCGTAGGAAATGATATCGGGGTCGGGGGTAAAGGCGACGGGAGCTTCGGGGCCCCAGAGGCGCGGCGGTGTGCTGACAACACTCGGCGGAGACAGCGCCGTATCAGCTGGAACGTCATGGGCCGAGGCTTTCCGCCGCATCAGGGGGGCCATAAGCGCTGCGCCCAGCGCGGCGCTACCGATCCGTATCAGCCTACGCCGTGTCGGGGAGGGAACTGAACCTGCCGGGCCTGGATCGTTGGCGCCGGAAAGCACCTTTTCACGGGCGACGACTTTCGGGGCGGGGGGTGTGGCAGGTAGCATGAGGTGTTCCTTTCGCAGGCTCGTTTCCACGGTCGCCGCGCAAAGCGACGGCAACGGGACGGGATTAGTCATTCAAGGTCGGGGGTGAGGTCAGGTTCCGGTCGGATCGACAGAGGCTTCAGGTGGAAATGTGATGATGATGTTATAAATCACGCTAAATTAGTGATCAGGCTCTGGCCAGTCGCAATGAAGAATTGCCCGATTACTTTTCGTGATCGATACGAGACCAGTGCTGTGCCTGAATATATGGCCTCTCTTCTTGTCAGGTGAGCCATCATCACGGGGCAGCTCTATTCTGACTGATACAGCACTTCCGCTCGGCGTCATTTGTCGCAGTCATTCTGCCGCAGCTATGAAAGGGCTCGTGATTTGCTCCTGATCACTATTGCGCGTGTCCGATGATGCGCACGTGTTACGAACTGGCTGACAGATGGCGGATCTGTCATGGAGGGCGGGCTTACGGTCCGGTGTCAGCACCTCATGCTCAGCCGGGCTCGCTCATTGCAGGATGACCGGAATGGACAGTTTTCTCGCGCACCCTCTGGGGGCCGTCATTGTATTCACGATTATCGTCGGCGTTGTCTCGACCCTAATTCTCGATCTCTACGCGCTCGTTCTCGACAAGGCTCTGGGTCTCCCCCAGACCAATTGGGGCGCGGTCGGCCACTGGCTACAGGGCATGAAGCAGGGGCGCTTTGTGTTCGAACCAACGGCAAGCGGGGTCTATACACCCGGTGAACACGGGCTTGGCTGGCTGTTCCACTACGTGGTTGGCTGTGCCTATGCCGCCATGCTGCCGGTTTTCTGGGGTGTGGCGTTCATCGCAGCACCCACATGGCTGCCGATCATTCTTATCGGTGTGGTCCTGACCACCATTGCAGGCCTGACACTTATGGTACCCGGTATGGGGGGCGGTTTTCTCGGTCTCAAGACGCCCAACCCGGTGAAGCTTTACGGTCTCGTGCTGCTGGCCCATGCAGTCTTTGCCATCGGGCAATATGCGGCAGCGATAGGGTTTGCGTCCTGCTTTTGAGGGACACGTTCCCCCGGCCACGACTGCGGGGTTGAATAAGGCCGGGATGCGGGGGTTTCCCCCGCATCCCGGTTCGGATCATACGCCTGCTGGCCTGTTCAGGCTGCCTGATCGCGGCGCGCAGATGTGACGCTCGTCGTCTCATGGGGAGGGGTCAGGGTGCGACGCACCGCATCTTCCCAGCCCCGCAGCAATGTCAGGCGCAGGGCACCGTCGATATCGGGCGTGAAAAGCCGCTCCTGCTCCCAGATGGTGCCGATTTCCTCCAGAGACTGCCAGACACCCGTGGCCAGGCCCGCCAGAAAAGCGGCGCCAAGAGCCGTTGTCTCCAGATCCACCGGGCGCTGCACGTCTGTATCGAGGATGTTCGCCAGAAACTGCGAGAACCAGTCATTGGCTGACATACCGCCATCGATACGCAATGTCTGGGCCTGCATGGCGCCGTCCTCACGCATGGCGTGTGCCAGATCGAAAGTCTGATAAGCGACCGATTCAAGCGCTGCACGGGCGATATGCGCCTCGGTCGAGCCAAGCGTTAGGCCACAGATCAGACCGCGTGCTTCCGGATCCCAATGGGGGGCACCCAGCCCGACAAAACCGGGCACCATGTATACCCCGTGGCTATCTGGCACACGCGTTGCCATGTCATCGGTCTGGGAGGCATGGGTGATGAGGTGCAACCCGTCACGCAGCCATTTGATGGCAGCCCCGGCCACAAAGATGGAGCCTTCCAGCGCATAGGTGGTCTTGCCACCGATACGATAGCCAATTGTGGTCAGAAGCCGATGATGCGAGGTGACGGGCTTGTCACCCGTGTTGAGCAGCATGAAACAGCCTGTTCCATAGGTTGCCTTGGCCATACCGGGTTTGAAGCAGGCCTGACCCACTAGCGCCGCGTGCTGATCGCCCGCCATGCCTCCAATGGGAATGGACTGGCCGAACAGGGCCGGATCGGTCATGCCCAGCTCACCGCTATTGTCGCAAAGAGCGGGCAGCAGGGCCTGAGGGACGTTGAACAGGGCCAGAAGCTCGTGGTCCCATTGCTGTGTGTGGATGTTGAACAGGGCCGTGCGGCTGGCATTGGTGACATCGGTGGCATGCACCTTGCCACCGGTGAGGCGCCACAGGAGGAAGCAGTCGATCGTGCCCATGGCAAGTTCGCCTGCCTCGGCCCGTGCCCGCAAGCCGGGAATATTGTCGAGCAGCCAGGTGATCTTGCTGGCAGAGAAATAGGGATCGAGGAGCAGGCCGGTCTTGGCGCGCACCATTTCCTCCGCACCATCGCGTTTGAGCTCGGCGCAGAAGGCGGCTGTGCGTCGGTCCTGCCAGACGATGGCGCGATGCACCGGCTTGCCTGTACTGCGCTCCCAGAGCACGACGGTCTCGCGCTGGCTGGTAATGCCCAGACCGGCAATCCTGTCGACACCCCCGGATTGCTCGATGGCTTCGCGTGCCGTGTCGAGCGCATCGCGCCAGATATCCTCGACATCATGCTCGACCCAGCCGGGGTTGGGATAATGCTGGGTGAATTCACGCCGTGACAACGCGAGAGAGCGCGCCTTGCTGTCAAACACGATGCTGCGTGTGGAGGTCGTGCCCTGATCGATGGCGAGGATATGGGTCTTGCGGGTCATGGTGATGGTCCTTGAAATACGCGTGGCATGTCGGCGCCGGTGCAGGCTGTCTCATGAAATCGGGGAGGGGTGGCCGATCGGATTGTTCCGGTCGGCCGGTGCCTCGTAAGGCTGGATCTAATGGAGCGTCGTGGCCTCGTTGACCCGCGAGGCAAACACGGGTGCCGGGGCAATGACGGGGGTGGCGGTGACAGGATCGGGCAATGTCTGGGCTGCCCCTGTCGTGGCGCCGGGGTTGTAGTTCGGCATGAACGGGCGAAGCGTGAACTGATAGATACCAGCACCCACCACGCCGCCAACCAGCGGGCCTGCAATGGGAACCCACCAGTAATGCTGGGGTGCCGGGAACGCTGAAGCCCCCCAGCCGGCAAAGAACGCAAAGGTACGCGGGCCGAAATCACGCGCGGGGTTGATGGCCCAGGCATCGAGGAAGCCGGAAGAGGCACCGATGGCTGCAACGAGCAGACCGATGATCAGGGCACCCGAATTCGCCTGGGGGGCCTGGGTGTTATACTGGCAAGTGATAGCGAAAATGCCAAATACCAGCACGGCAGTCAGGACGATCTGCACCACAAAGGAATGCATGGCCGTCACGGCAAGGCCGGGATGGGTAAAGAACACCCCTGCGGCCCCGCCATCACCCGCACGGGTGAAGTGATGGGTCATGTTGTAGTGGTCGATGACCGGATGGAAATTGAGATAGACGACCGCAGCCCCGGCAATGCCGCCCAGCACCTGCGCGGTGCAGTAAGGCAGGACCTTTTTCCATGAAAAGCCACGATACAGGGCGAGAGCGAGGGTTACGGCGGGGTTGGCATGGGTGCCGCTTACAGCCCCGGTGGCATAGATGGCGATAGTGACGCCAAGCCCCCACACGATGGCCACGCCCCAATAGGCGTTCTGATACGGGTTGGGATCATAAAGCACGATCATCGCCGCGACGCTGTCGCCGAAGATGATGATGATCAGCACGGCGATGAATTCGGAAATCAGTTCGCCGAGATAGCGTTTTCTTTCTGACATGAGAAAATTTCCGTCAGCCAGAGTGGGAGGGAGAGGCGGGAGGGAGATCAGGCCATTTCGTGGGCGGGGCCGGTCTCGACAGGCGGGAAATTCCGGCGCGATCGCCGGGCGATGTAATCCTCGAGAGCGCGTGTCTCGCGAGGGGAAAAACGAAGGCCGAGCTTCGAGCGACGCCAGAGAATATCCTCTGCGTTGCACGCCCATTCATGGTCGATCAGATAATTGGCCTCGGCCTCATACAGATCGGCTCCAAGGCAGGCCCCCAGCGAGGGAAGGGCGTTGGCATCGGGTGTATGCCCGGCAGGAAGGGCATTTGCTTGTGTGCCCGTGCCGGGCTGGGTTGTATGCGCTTCTGCGCCTTCTGCCATCAGCGTTTCGACCAGGGTGCCGTAATTGCGCACAAGCCGCGTTGCGGTATCCTGCGTCATTCCCGGCACATGCTTCATGAGCAGACGGACGCGGTTGTTGAAATCTGCCCGCTTGAAATTGCCGCCGGGCAGGGCGGTATCGGCCGTCCATGACGTAACCGGCAGTCCGGGCAGATGGGGCGCAAGCTTTTCAAGCGCGTGCTCGGCGAGCTTGCGATAGGTGGTGATCTTGCCGCCGAAAACGGACAGCACGGGGGCTGCGCTGTGATCGACATCGAGCACATAGTCGCGCGTCACGGCTGAGGCGCTGCCCGAATGGTCGTCATAGAGCGGACGTACGCCAGCATAGCTCCACACAACGTCATCCGGCGTGATGGCGCGTTTGAAGTAGCGGTTCACGCTCTCGCAGAGATAGGTGATTTCCTCCTGTGATATAGCCACGGCACCGGCGTCCTGTTCCCAGGGAATGTCGGTCGTGCCGATAAGGGTGAAATCCTTCTCATACGGGATGGCAAAGACGATGCGCCGGTCCGGATTTTGCAGGATATAGGCCTGCTCGGTCTCGAACATGCGGGGCACGACAATGTGGCTGCCCTTGATGAGCCGCACATCATTCCTGCTCGGTACTGACAATCTCTCCTTGAGCAGTTCAGCTACCCAGGGGCCTGCGGCATTGACAAGGGCACGGGCGCTGACCTGCCTTGTCTGACCGCTCGCCTCGTCACGCAGAGTGGCGATCCAGCGATCCGGGTGACGCTCGGCCCCGATCAGCTTCGTGCGGGTGCAGATTGTTGCGCCGCGTCGGGCGGCATCCATGGCATTGAGCACGACGAGCCGGCTGTCCTGCACCCAGCCATCGGAATATTCGAACCCCTTGCGGAATTCGTTGCGCAACACACGCCCTGCCGGGTCCTGCTGCAGCTTGAGCACGCGGGTTTTGGGCAGGGTCATGACGCGGCAGAGATTGTCGTAAAGGAACAGCCCCGTGCGCAGCAGCCATGCCGGACGCAGCATGGCTGAATGAGGCAGAATAAACCGCATGGGCCAGATAATGTGCGGTGCAATGCGAAGCAGGTTTTCACGTTCGTTGAGCGCCTCGCGCACCAGCCGAAATTCGTAATATTCGAGATAGCGCAGCCCACCGTGAATCAGCTTCGTGCTGGCTGAGGACGTATGGCTTGCCAGATCATCCTTCTCGACCAGCAGCACGTTCAGGCCGCGCCCTGCGGCATCGCGCGCAATCCCTGCGCCATTGATGCCACCGCCCACGATCAGCAGGTCGTGCTCAATCGTGTCGGAACCCTCGTTCGGGTGGATGGGGGTGGAACCGCTCATGGGGTGAGACCTTTCGAGGGGAACAAACTCGAAAGTCTTGCTAGATCAAAAACGAAAGAAAGCGAACATGAAACGTTAACTATAACGCGTTCGTGTTATTTGTGAGCAAGATGTGGGTCAGGCTATGTGAAGTCTAACATTCGCCGCTTCGAGCGCGGCAACGAATGGGGAGGAGGGCATACGATCCGTCACGAAGTCATTAATGCTGGAGAGATCGCCCACCCGCCCCACCGGGCTGCGTGTGAACTTGGTGTGGTCGGCCAGCAGAATCACACGTCTTGCATGGCGCATGATGGCGCGGGCGCATTGTATCTCATCGAGATCGAAATCAAGCAGCGTGCCATCTTCCTCAATGCCGCTGATACCGATAACACCGAAATCCGCCCGGAAGCCCGACAGGGATTCCGTCGCGCCCGCGCCGACGATGCCGCCATCCTGGGGGCGCACCAGTCCACCTGCCAGCACGGTGCGGAAATCGCGCCGGGGAGACAGGGCAACTGCAACATGCAAATTATTGGTGATGACGTGCAGGTCCTTATGGCTGGTCAGGGCCCGGGCAAACGCCTCTGTCGTGGTGCCGATATTGATGAAGAGCGAACTGCCATCGGGGATGAGCCGTGACGCACATTGCCCGATCGCCTCTTTGGCGCGGGAGTGAAGGCTCTGGCGCTCGCCATAGGCGATGTTCTCGGTGGAGGAGGCAGGGCTTGCCCCGCCATGATAGCGCGCCACATGCCCGGCCTCGGACAGGGCATTGAGATCGCGCCGGATGGTCTGGACCGTGACCCCAAGACGCTGCGCCAGATCCTCATTGGACATGAAGCCATGGGCCTGGACCAGCGTCACGATCCGCCTGTGACGGGGAGAATTGAGGATATCCTGCATCATGAACCCCTGTCTGCCATGACGCGTTCTGTCATGCGATACCGATGCCGACAATCTCGCTTTTGAACCCGCGATCTGGCGCGCTCTTGTGACAGCCCTTTTGAAAGCCCATTTTCCTGCCATGGCGACAGCAACACGATCCACGATGGAAGCGATCCCCGAGCACCGGCTTATGGGGTTCAGGCCTGAACGACAGCCGGCAAAGGAGAAGCTGCGGCGTCTTGTCGTCAAATCCGAATACGAGCCCGCGGGCGACCAGCCCACCGCCATTGCGGAACTGACGCAGGGCGTGAATGACGGGGAGGTGGATCAGGTTCTTCTGGGTGTCACGGGCTCGGGCAAGACCTTCACCATGGCCAAGGTCATCGAGGCGACACAGAAGCCGACCCTGATCCTGGCACCGAACAAGACACTGGCGGCGCAGCTCTACGGCGAAATGAAGCAGTTCTTTCCCGATAACGCGGTTGAATATTTCGTATCCTATTACGATTATTATCAGCCGGAAGCCTATGTGCCGCGCTCTGACACCTATATTGAAAAAGACAGTCAGATCAACGAGCAGATCGACCGTATGCGCCATGCTGCCACGCAGGCCTTGCTGGAACGCAACGACGTTATCATCGTGGCCTCGGTATCGTGCATCTATGGTATCGGCTCGGTCGAGACCTATTCGCGCATGGTGGTCAAGCTCGAGGCGGGCGGCAGCATTGATCGTGATCGACTGATCAAGGCGCTGGTTGAGTTGCAATATCGCCGCAACGACGCGGCTTTCGAGCGCGGTACCTTCCGCGTGCGCGGCGAGCAGATCGATATCTTTCCGGTGCAGAACGAGGATCGTGCCTGGCGTGTCTCGCTTTTCGGCGATGAAATCGAGGCCATCACGGAGTTCGACCCGCTGACAGGCAACAAGACCGCCGATCTCACAGAGATAAGCGTCTATGCCAATTCGCATTATGTGACACCACGCCCGACGCTCAATCAGGCCATGATCGGTATCAAGGCGGAGCTGCGCCAGCGTCTCGATGAGCTCAATGCTGCGGGCAAGCTGCTGGAGGCTGAGCGCCTGCAACAGCGCACGATTTTTGATCTCGAGATGATCGAGACCACAGGGGCCTGCAAAGGCATTGAGAACTATTCCCGTTACCTCTCTGGCCGAGGCCCCGGCGATCCGCCACCCACCCTGTTCGAGTATCTGCCAGAGGATGCGCTGCTGATTGTCGATGAGAGCCATGTGACCGTGCCACAGATCGGGGGCATGGCGCGGGGTGACCATGCGCGTAAATCCGTGCTTTCCGAATATGGTTTTCGTCTGCCTTCCTGTCTCGACAACCGGCCCCTCAAATTCGAGGAGTGGCAGGCCTTGCGTCCGCAAAGCGTGTTCGTTTCCGCAACACCCGGCCCCTGGGAAATGGAACGGACTGCCGGCGTGTTTGCTGAGCAGATCATCCGTCCGACCGGGCTGATCGACCCTGTCACGATCGTCCGCCCAGTCGAAGGGCAGGTGGATGATCTGCTGGCTGAAGCCCGCGACACCATCACGGCGGGAGGGCGTGTTCTGGTGACCACGCTCACCAAACGTATGGCCGAGGATTTGACAGAATATCTCGGCGAGGCCGGGATCAAGGTGCGCTATCTCCATTCCGATGTGGACACGCTTGAGCGTATCGAGATCATCCGTGATCTGCGTCTTGGCGCTTTTGACGTGCTGGTTGGCATCAACCTGTTGCGTGAGGGGCTCGATATTCCTGAATGTGCCCTCGTTGCGATCCTTGATGCAGACAAGGAGGGCTTTCTGCGTAGCCGCACATCGCTGATCCAGACGATTGGCCGTGCGGCGCGTAACGTGGATGGCCGCGTGCTGCTCTATGCCGACAAGATGACGGGCTCGCTCGAATTCGCGATTGAGGAAACGGCGCGTCGTCGTGCCCGTCAGGTGGCATGGAACGAGGAACACGGGATCACACCGCAAACCGTGCGTTCGCGTATTGGCGATGCGCTATCGTCCGTGTTCGAGCAGGATTACGTGACGGTTGGTCCTGATGAGGCCGGGGACACGCAGGAATTCGTGGGCAAGTCGCTTGCGGCTTCTATCCAGGATCTGGAAAAGCGTATGCGTGCTGCGGCGGCGGACCTCGATTTTGAGCAGGCCGCGCGCTTGCGAGATGAAATCAAGCGGCTTGAAGCGATCGATCTCGGGCTTGAGCCCCCCCCCTTGCCGAGTTCAACCGCAGGGCGTAGCGGGTTCAGAAGCAAGGACAAGACGCCACGACCGCTCGGCCCGGGCGGCGGCGGTTATGACCCCAACAAGAAACGGGGCGGTGGCAGGAGAAAAGCAGGATGATCGAGCTGAAACTGGGCGAGGCCCATCTCGGATTACTCCCCGCTCTTGGTGGTAGTCTTGCCTTCTGGCGGCTACGCGGGCGCGATCTGCTGGTGCCTACCGCCGATCCGAACCTTGTCGCACAGAAAAACACGCCGGTTGCTGGCTATCCCTTGCTGCCCTTCTCCAATCGCATCGCGAATGGTGCATTCAGTTTCGAGGGCATCCCGTACCAGCTGGCGCATAATTTTGTCAGCGAGCCCCATGCCATCCACGGCAATGGCTGGGAACGCAGCTGGGAAGTCGCACAGCACGATGCCGAGCGGGCCATTCTCTATCTCGACCATGATCCCGCCAAGGGTAACGATGCGGCGCAATGGCCCTTTGCCTACCGCGCCGTTCTCTCTTTCGTACTGCATCGTGAAGGGCTGGATGTCGAAATCCTCCTCGCCAATCGCGATACGCGTGCACAGCCTCTTGGCATGGGGTTCCACCCGTTCTTCGCCAGAAGCGACGACATGACGCTGCAATTCGGGGCGCGGGGTATGTGGCAGAATGGGCCGGACATGCTTCCCACCACTTTGCAGCCCTATGAGGGGAAGGAGTTTTTCGACAAGGCGAAGCTCGTCGGGGCGACACGTCTCGATAACTGCTTTGCCGGGTGGGATGGCAAGGCAACGATCGGCTATCCCTCGGCTGGCTATGATCTGACGATTGAGGCTGATACGGCGTTCTCGCATCTGGTGGTCTTCACCGCGCCGGAAAAACCTTTCGTGGCGGTCGAGGCCGTGACGAACATGAACAATGCGATCAATCATCCCGAGATACTGGAAAACGGGCTGCATGTTCTCGCGCCCGGTGAGAGGATATCGGGTGTCATACGCTATCGCATTACCGAGCAGCGCGGCTGAATTTCCGTGTCCGACGCTTCCCGTATTGCCCTCAACCAGTATCTTACCCCTCAGGGGGCCGCGCGTATGCGTGAGGAATTACGGGAACTCATGCAGGTTGAGCGTCCACGCATTGTGGAGATTGTCTCCTGGGCAGCGGGTAACGGTGATCGCTCTGAAAATGGCGATTATCTGTACGGTAAACGTCGGCTGCGTGAGATCGACCGCCGCGCCCGGTTTCTGAGCAAGCGACTCGAGCATGCCCTGATTGTCGATCCTGCCAGTCAGACAACGCGCGACCGCGTGTTTTTCGGGGCGCGCGTTGCCTATGCCGATGAGGACGATGTCAGGCATGATGTGACCATTGTCGGCTGCGATGAGGCAGATCTGACCCGGCGGGAAATCTCGCTGGTGTCGCCCGTCGCGCGTGCCCTGATGCGCGGCCGTGTGGGTGATGAAGTGAGCCTGCTGACCCCTAACGGGACGGTCACGCTGGAGATTCTGGAAATTGCCTATCCGCATTGAGGGGGAGCCGTAAGGCCCCTCCAGACTTTCTTTTTGCGCATGCTTGGCAGGGCGCTCGCTCATGATATGGGTGTGGCGTGATGCAAACCGCCCCGCAGGGCAAGAGCCAGGGATCGCGCCTGGTGTGTGACGATGACATTCTGGTTTGCAGATACCGAAAGGACGAAGACGATGGCCCTACGCATAGCCGTACAGATGGACCCGCTTGAGCACGTCAATATCAACGGGGACTCGACCTTCGCCCTGATGCTCGAAGCCCAGAGACGTGGGCACGAACTCTTTGTATATCCTGTGGACTCGCTATGTCTTGGCGAAGGCGGGGCAGAGAAAACGCTGCATCATGGTCGGGTTTCTGCGCGGGCGCGTCCGGTTTCGGTGCAACGCGTGCAGGGGGGGCATGCGACCTTCGGCGCAGAGCAGCGTCTGGATCTGGGTGAGACCGATGTGGTGCTGATGCGTCAGGATCCACCCTTCGATATGGGATATATTACCGCCACCCACATGCTCGAGCATGTCCACGGTGTTGGACCTGGCAAGACACTGGTCGTGAATGACCCGCAAGCCGTACGAAACGCTCCCGAGAAGCTGCTTGTCACGCATTATCCTGATCTCATGCCCCCAACACTGGTCACGTGGGACACTGAGGCGCTGGCCGAATTCCGGGCCCGCTATGGCGATGTGATTCTCAAACCGCTCTACGGTAATGGCGGGGCGGGGATCTTCCGTATTCGTGAAGGCGATGAGAATTTTGCGTCATTGCTGGAGCTGCATTTCAGCCGTTCGCGTGAACCGCTCATGATCCAGCGTTATGAGCCGATGGTGCGCAAGGGCGACAAACGCATCATACTGGTCGATGGCGAGCCGATCGGTGCGATCAACCGCGTTCCTGCTACAGGCGAGGCCCGCTCGAACATGCATGTGGGTGGTCGGGCGGAAGCCGTCGCCCTGACGGCGCGCGATCAGGAAATCTGTGCGCGTATCGGATCATATCTGCGTGAAAACGGGCTCATCTTCGTCGGGATCGACGTGATCGGCGATTGGCTGACCGAGATCAACGTGACCTCCCCGACGGGCCTGCAGGAACTGGACCGTTTCAACGACATGAACAGTGCCGGCCTAATCTGGGATGCCATCGAAAAGCGCCTCGGCTGAGGCGCCTGATGACGGGGACCGCCCGACGTCAGGCTTTGTGTCGGGCTGCCTCGTCCGTAGCACTTTCTGGCGCTGCGGCCCCGATAGGGCTGCCTGCCTCCGCCTCTTGTGCTTCTTCCTGTTCCTTTGCCCGGAGGTATTCGTCTTCGTCCTTATCCGTCATTGGCAGGTCATAGCGAAAAGGAAGCTGGACTTCAGGCATCTTGCCGTCGCGCGGAGCTGGCGGCGGCGATTTGTCAAATCTGATGTGATACCATCTTTGGATGTCTTCCTTGAATTTGATGACATAGATCGATGACCATAGGCCTATTGCGAGCAGGATCAGACATATATCGAGGCGTGACATTGTGACGTTCTCATCTCCGGGCTTGAGTGCGTGGCCCGGGCTCGGGCGCTCTCCCGTTATTATTGCCTATCTTCTAGGCGTTGCCTGTGACGAAATGCAAACCGCCCCTCGCCAGTTCTGACGAGATACGCTAAGAGCATCTGATCTGTTCGATGCCTGCCACGCTGGCTGCGGTCGGGCGACAATTTTGAATGGCCGAGGTCTCGCAAGGGGATTTCGGGACAGGTATCAGGACAAAACCAATGATTTTGTGCGACCAGACGAACGAAGCCTGATGACACGACCGGACCCCCTGATCGACCCGACCGTCTCCCTTGACGATACGCATCCTCGCCCCCGCTCTGCACTGGACGCTGATGCTGTCCGCGCAGCTTATCGCCGCTGGGCCAAGGTGTATGACTCCGTGTTTGGCGGCATCTCCGCATTCGGTCGTCGCCGTGCTGTCGCCGCTGTCAATGCGTTGCCGGGCCAACGCGTGCTGGAGGTTGGGGTCGGTACAGGGCTTGCGCTGCCGCATTACAATCGCGACAAGCATATCACCGGTATCGACCTCTCCGAGGCCATGCTCGAGCGCGCCCGTCAGCGTGTAATCAACCAGCAGCTCGGCAATGTCGATGATCTGCAGGAAATGGATGCTGAAGCGACCACTTTCGAGGCGGGAAGCTTTGATATTGCTGTGGCGATGTTCGTCGCATCCGTCGTGCCAAGCCCACGTCGTCTTCTGGGCGAGCTCAAGCGCGTGGTGAAGCCGGGCGGCCATATCCTGTTCGTCAATCATTTCCTTGCGACGGGCGGCGTCCGGCTGGCTGTAGAACGCGGTATGGCCCGGGCTTCCCGATCGCTCGGCTGGCACCCGGATTTTGCTATGGAATCCCTGCTGCCGCCTGAAGATCTGAGCCGCGCAACCATCACGCCGGTCCCGCCTGCGGGACTGTTTACGCTCGTGACATTGCCGATCGAGAAGGATAGTAAGGAAGAGACGGCCCTGGTTGCCTGACACGTTTGTGCCCGACAAATCATACCAGACTGGCCTTGATCTCAGGGTCCCTTTCCGATGCTGATGGCATGAGGACCCCCAGGACGGAATAAGGAACGGGTCTTGTTACAGTTGCCGATTTCGAGACGCCGCGAGGGTCTGACATTGCGGGCCGATGGTGCTGCTTTTCTCGCCCTGGCGCTCTTTTGCGGTCTCGCAGGTGGTTTCCTCGGGTTTGTTTCCCAGAATACCGGCCCAACCCATGCGCTGGGCCATGGATTGCTGCTCGATCTTTTTGTCCTGATCCCGGCTTTTCTAGGCGGCATGGGACGATTGATCCTGCCGGGTGAGCTGACATCCCTCCCGTCCTTGATGGTCCGTTTTGACCGTGTGGCTCTTGTCGCAATGTTCCTCGGGGCGCTCTGCGCGCTTGGCGGTGTTTCACGACCTGACCTGTTTGCCGTCTCGATGGGGCTTTGGTCGGTTGGTGTTGTGTTGCTGGCGCTGTCGACCATCGTCAAATGTCTCGAGTGTCGCGTTGTGCGCTTTCGTGACCTGTCGCCCTTTACCTGGTCACAACTTCTCGCGTCACTTGGCTTGATCGTCATCGTCCCTGTTGTGCTGGCTGGCCTGTGCCATGACCTCGTGGCGGGCGGGGATGCGCAAATTGTGGCTGGCGTATGGCTTGGTCGTATCCAGGTTCCCGTACTGGCCCTTGTCATGCAACTCGCCCTCGGGGCGATTGCAAACCTCGTTTCCTTCCATTCAACCCGTGCCAAGATCGTTCTGCCACTGCTTATGGCGGTACCGACGCTTGGTGTATCGGTGGTCTGGGCGCATGGAGTTATCGTGCCGGGGCTTTCCGAGGCGTGGCTTCTGGGGGCAGGCGTTGCACTCCCTTGTTTCGGGATCATGGGGCTGATCTGCGCTTCCCTATGGCGTCGCAGCTTCACCATGACCTATGCGCTCTCCTGGAGCTTTCCGGCGTTGCTCCTGCTCTCTGCGGGGTGGGTGCTCTATCTCTTTCCCGCCCGTCCGGAGGCCTTTCATTCCGCCATGCTGTTTGGCGCGGTGTTTGCGTTGTTTGGCTGCTATTATCGCTGGCAGGCCCGGCTGGGCGATATGGCCGCACCTCTCTGGCTCGGTCGTCTTCATCTTGTTTCGATGGGTATAGCGGTGCTGGCCATGATCCCGTTTCTGCCCATGCTACGGCATATCGGCGAGGCCGGCATGATGGTCTCACTCTGCTGTGTTGCCTGTCTGGGCGTCAGACTGATCATGCCATTGCGTGAGCCTGCGAAGGTCGACCTTTCATGAGTGCCTCACAATCATTGCCGCATGTCGAGCCGGGATTCGATCGCCTTCAAGGGGCGACGCTCAGGGACTGGCTTGCGCTGCTGAAGCCGCGTGTCATCTCGCTGGTTGTGTTCACAGGTGTGGCGGGCATGGCCGTGGCACCGACATGGCCTTCGGTTCCGCTCGGTCTGATCGATATGCTCTGCATATGCGTCGGAGCAGGGGCGGCCGGTGCCATCAATATGTGGTATGACCGCGATATTGACGCGATCATGAAGCGGACTTCGGTGAGGCCCATTCCGGACTCCCGTATGGATGCCGATGGCGCCCTTATCTATGGCGTTGTGCTGTCGCTGGCTTCTGTGGCTCTGCTCTGGCTGGCGAGCAATGCTCTCGCTGCGGGTATTCTGGCGTTTTCGATTTTCTTCTATGCCGTCATCTACACCATGTGGCTAAAGCGGAGCACACCGCAGAATATCGTGATTGGCGGAGCAGCCGGAGCCTTTCCGCCCATGATCGGCTGGGCTGCGGCTACAGGCTCCATGAGCGTATTGCCGGTGGTAATGTTTGCCATCGTGTTCCTGTGGACGCCGCCCCATTTCTGGTCGCTCTCGCTCTACGCCTGCAAGGATTACACGAAGGCTGGCATCCCGATGCTGCCCGTGGTGAAGGGGGCTCGTCATACGCGCTGGAATGTCTTCATCTACACGCTGATCCTGCTGGCTGTGTCTCTGGTGCCGTCCTTTCTGCATCTTTGCGGATTGATCTACACGGTGAGCGCCACGGTTCTCGGGCTGGGTTTTGTGGGATTTGCCTTGCGTGTTCTGCTCGACAAGCAAGACGAGACCGGGGTGAGCCTGACGGCTGACAAGCCTGCCCGCTATGCCTTCCGGTATTCGCTGGCGTATCTGTTCTTTCTGTTTTCAGCCCTGCTGATCGATCGGGTGTTGTTTCCATGATGAAAAACGAACTCGCCGTGCGCCGTCAGGGGCGGATCATGGGCCTGCTGGGTGGTCTGTCACTGGTCATGATCTCTCTTTTCGCCCTGACCTATTTGCGTCTCTGAGACCCGCGGGCGCTCTTGCAACTGCGGCCCGATCCCGCGCCAGAGGGGTACGAGAGATCCGCTACTTAGGCTTCACGCCTGTGGTGCTGCCTTAAGGTAACGATGAGGATAGGGCCGCAGCAACGCCACTGATTCCCGTGGGTCTTCCGGCTGCCGGATATGTTTGTAGGGCCGGGGCCAGCATCGTTCTGGTTGGCCGCTACTATCCCTCTGATCGGGACGATGCTCGACTCTTCAAAAGGGTCTGAGACAACGCTGGCGGTGCTGCGAGGCAGAAGCCGCCGCGAGTCATTGCATAGGCAGACAAAGAGGTTGAGGGGCGGTATAGCCGTGATGGTGAGGGCAGCGTTACGTCGTGATAACGATCAGCCAATACGACCAACGACGATTTGGCATCTGAAAAGAACGGCTGCGCGTTGGGAGGATGTGTCCGAGTGCCGTCGGGTCCGAATACCAGACACAGACAAGTGGGGCTGGCATATCCGGTACGGATTATCGTCGATGCCCCGACAATCCGCTCAATGCGCCCCCTTCGCGTCAAAGGGGGCAAACCCGCACCTCGTCAATGTCGGGACAACGCAGTCGATCGTCCAAAGCGTGCCCCGTCCGAAGGGGAGCTTCGGTGACTTCCCCATACACAAAAGCCGAAGCCCTCAGGGGCTCCGGCTTCAGTTCTAGGAGCGGTGAGACGCGGTAGGAGTTACCCATCCTCCCGCGTCAGCGATTACCCGACCTGGCCCGGCACAAACGCGGCCTTGGCCGTCGTTTCAGCCAACCTGCTGGATGGCGGAAAGTACCCAGTTCCCGCGTCCATCGGCACGTACGAAGGTCCAGAGCTCTGTCACCACCTGACGCTCGGTTTTGCTGCCATCAATGACGTTGCCGAGCTGATCGGTCGTGACGTCATACAGCGAATACTGCATGGCAACGGTGGCATAGGTCAGGTTGCCCTCACGCCATGCTTCCGAGAGATCGCCGCGCATGAATTGCACGTCCGATACGATATTGCGTGCACCACGGCTGGCATAATCGGCCAGCTGCTCGTTGAAATACGACACCATCTCCGGCGTGGCCATGCTGGAAAGCGCCCGCATGTTCTGGGCACTCCAGGCAGCCTGGATGTCGAGCAGAAGGCGCTGGAAGTTCTGGTAATCGCTGTTGTTCAGTGTCACGGCCGGCGCCCCGGCACCACCGGAAAAGCCGGGGCTCTGAGGGGCACTGGCACCACCCTGGCGACGATTGCCAAGCCAGCGCAGCACCATCACGATAATGAAACCGAACAGCGCAATCTGGAATAGCAGGCCGAGGAAGGAGAGCCCCCCGCCGATACCACCAAGAAAACCGTGCCCTGACAGCATGCCGAACAGGCCGGCACCCAGCAGGCCACCCACAAAGCCGGTCATGAAGGGGCGGCGCTGTGCAAAGCCGTAAGGCTGGCCCATCGGGCGCTGCATCGGGTTGCTATACCCTGGTGACGGGGATGAGGGGGTATAGCTTCGCTCCATGGGCCGGGCCTGATAAGGCGCGGTCTGAGTCATGGGCGGGGGAGAATAGGTGCGGCTTCCCCGGCTTCCCATGGAGCGACCGCCACCGGGGCGCGCATCGGCCGGGGCGGCCAGAAGCGGGGCAAGGGCAACAAGCAGAAGAGAGGCGCGGAACAGGCGGCGTGACATGAGAACTCCTTACTGGCTTCCGGCAACGCTCATGGCGTCGATCCTTAGTGTCGGGGCATCGACACCGTGGCGGAAGACGAGATCGTCGGCGGCACGCAGGGCCGCGAACATCTCGATGAGATTACCTGCAATGGTCAACTCGGCGACAGGTTCCGCAAGCTGACCTTGACGAATCATGAAACCCGACGCGCCACGGCTGTAATCGCCTGTCAGGCCGTTGATGGAAGACCCCATCATCTCGGTCACATAGATGCCCTCGACAATGTCCTCCATCAGCGCAGCGCGTGATCCCGTTCCGCCCGTCAGGTAGAAGTTGCCGACTGCCGGAGAGGGGGGACCACCCACCCCGCGCGAGGCGCGACCGTTATTGATCAGACCAAGCTGGCGGGACGAGCGACCATCCAGAATCCAGTCCGTAAGCACACCATTTTCAACAAAGGCGAGAGGGCTGGGCAGCAGGCCCTCGGCATCGAAAGGCTTTGAGCGCAGGCCGCGGGCGCGCGTCGGGTCATCGATGACGCTTAGGGCTTCCGGCAGGATGCGCTTGCCCTTGTGGCCGGACAGAAACGACGTGCCGCGTGCGATGGCAGAGCCATTGATGGCACCCGCCAGATGGCCGAGCAGGCTGGATGAGACACGTGGGTCGAACACCACCGGGAATGATCCGGTGCGCGGCTTGACCGGGTTCATGCGTGCGAGAGCTCGTTCGGCCGCCTCGCGTCCGAGCAGCGCAGGGCTATCCAGATCGGTCAGATGGCGCGTGCTATGTCCGGCATAGTCACGCTGCATGCTCGGCCCGTCACCGGCGAGCACGCTGATGCCGTTGCTATGGCTGGTCTGGGCATAAGCGCCGCTGAAACCGCTGCTTTCAGCCAGGGTGATCTCGACGCGGCTATAGCCCGCTGAGGCGCCATTGCTATTGGTGATCCCCTTGATGCCGAGGGCGATTTCCTCGGCCTCGCGCGCCCGGGCCAGCAAGGCATCGAGGCTCGGGGCTTCGGTCGGATCGACCATATCGAGCGCCGCGATGTCGTACACGCCCTGCCGGTCGGGATCGACTGCACCGGCCCAAGCATCCTCAGGCACGACATGCGCCATGGCAACGGCCTGCTGGGCAAGCGCCTCGAAGCGGCTCGGGTCGAGTGCCGTGGCCGAAACACTGGCCGCGCGTTTACCAACGAACACGCGCAGGCCGAGCGCGAGGGTTTCGGAGTGCTCCAGCCCTTCCGGTACGCCCTGACGGCACATGGCCGAAACCGAACGCGAGGCCACCATGAGCGCATCGGCCCGATCGGCTCCGGCGCGCTTTGCGGCTTCGATCAGGTCTGAAAGACGCTCCTGGTCCTTGCTCATGCAACAAGCCTTTGGCTGATGGCCTCAAATGACGGAATGGCCCCCACCGGGCCAATGGTTGCGAGCGTGGGGCGGGCACGAAACAGTGTCTCGGCGGCGCGGATCATGGCCCCTTCATCCACAGAATCGATTTTTGCCACGGTCTCGCTCGTGTCGATAATCCGCCCGAAAAGCTGCATCTGGCGGGCGATCTGCTCACAGCGGCTGCCCGTGCTTTCCAGCGACATCAGAAGCGAGGATTTGACCTGTGCACGGGCACGGGCAATTTCCTCCGGACTGATGCCATCGCCGATACGGCGCAACTCGTCCAGCAGGACCGGCACAAGCTCTGCCGCCTCCTGCTCGCCCGTTCCGGCATAGATGCCGAAAAGCCCGCTATCGAGGAAGGGCAGGGCGAAGGAATAAACCGAGTAGACAAGGCCGCGCTTTTCGCGGATTTCCTGGAACAGACGCGAGGACATGCCCCCGCCAAGGACGGTCGAGAGCAGCATGGTCGCATGATAGGCCGGGTCATTATAGCTGACCGAGGGAAAGCCCAGCACGATATGCGCCTGATCGAGCTCGCGCTTCTCGCGATGCTCGCCACCGAGATAGGTGCATCCCTCACGTGAGGGTGGCTGATGGTCGGGAAGATCGCGAAAATGCTCCTGCACCATTTCCAGCACGGCATCATGCTGCAAATTGCCGACTGCGGCGATGACCATGTTACGCGTGGTATAATGCGTTTGCATGTAGCGCATCATGGTCTCGCGCTTCATCGAGGCAATGAGCCCCTCGGTGCCCAGGGTCGGACGCCCCATAGGCTGATCGCGGAAAGCCGTTTCCTGAAAATGGTCGAAAATGATGTCGTCAGGTGTATCGTTCGCCTGACCGATTTCCTGCAGGATCACACCGCGCTCGCGCTCGACTTCCTGATCGAGAAACGTGCTGTGGGTAAGGATATCACCAATGATGTCGATACCGAGCGGAAGGTCTTCCTTCAGAAGCTTGACGTAATAGGCCGTCTGCTCGCGGGCCGTGTAGGCGTTGATATGCCCCCCCACATTCTCGATCTCTTCGGCAATACGTGCGGCGCTACGGCGCTGCGTGCCCTTGAAGGCCATATGCTCCAGAAAATGCGAAACACCGTTTTCCTCTGCGCTTTCGTTGCGCGTGCCGGTGGCAACATAGGCCCCGAAGGACACGGTTTCGACGCGCTCCATCCTCTCGGTTACGACAGTGAGGCCATTGGGAAGGGTGGTGACGGTAATCGGATCGGTCATCGAGTGGTGATGGTCCTGAAATCGAAGGAAAACGGGGGCTGTAAAATGAGATGGCGTCGCGGAGGGCAAAATCCTAGCCCCCCGCGCTGGATGATCGTGCCAGGGCGTGTCTGATGCCTGCCCGGATGTCAGGCCGCGTGAACGTGACCGGCCAGATGACGCCTTACGGCATCCTCAACGAGGTTGAGCTCATTGGGCTGCGTTTCGTAACGCTCTTCACGGGCGAACAGATCCGCCAGATGCGGCGGTAGCGCCGGGTCGATACCCGTGGCCTTGCGCACAGCATCGGGGAACTTGGCTGGATGGGCCGTGGCGGCCACGATCATCGGAATTCCCGGCTCCTGCTCCTGACGGCCAGCAGCCAGTCCGATCGCGCTGTGCGGGTCGGCCAGATAGAGCGAATTGTCCCACAGCGCCTTCATCTCGCCCAGCGTTGCCTCATCATCGAGCATGAGAGCGCCAAAACGCTCACGCGCACGGTTCCATACGGCAGGATCGACGCTCATGCGGCCTGTCTGGCGGAAACTCTGCATGGTTTCCCGGCAGGCAACCGGATCGCGATCGAGCAGTTCAAACAGCAGGCGCTCGAAATTGGATGAAATCTGGATATCCATCGAGGGCGACAGGCTTGGCTCAACGGCGCGCATGCTCATGTCGTTGCTGGTCAGGAAGCGGGTAAGAATGTCGTTGCGGTTCGAGCCAATGCACAGACGGCGGATTGGCAGCCCCATCTGGCTGGCCGCCCAGGCCGCGAGCACATTGCCGAAATTGCCCGTCGGAACGGCAAATGAGACTTCGCGATCAGGCGCACCCATCATGAGGGCAGCGCGCACGTAATACGGGATCTGTGCGGCAATGCGTGCCCAGTTGATCGAATTGACCGCGGAAAGGCCGATCTCATCGCGAAAGCCGGTATCGGCAAACATGGCCTTCACCAGATCCTGACAATCATCGAATGTCCCCTCGACGGCGATGTTCAGGATGTTGTCATCGTGAACAGTCGTCATCTGGCGGCGCTGCACATCCGATGTGCGGCCCATCGGATGCAGGATCGCAACCGAGAGATGTGGGCTGCCACGGAAAGCCTCGATGGCCGCAGAGCCGGTATCGCCCGACGTGGCGCCCACGATCGTCACGCGCTGGTTGCGCTCCGTCAGGACATGCTCGAAAAGCTGGCCAAGCAGCTGCATGGCCATGTCCTTGAAGGCGAGGGTGGGGCCGTGAAACAGCTCCATCGAGAACAGCCCGTTCTCGACCTCTACCAGCGGCGCGATGGCGGCATGCGAAAAACCGGCATAGGCCTTCGCGCAGAGCTTCTGCAATGTCGGCAGGTCTATGCTGCCCGCGGCAAAGACCGAGAGGATTTTTGCGGCCAGATCAGGATAGGAGAGGCTGCGCATGGCGCGCCACTCATCTGCCGTGAAGCGGGGCCAGGTTTCCGGCATGTACAGCCCACCATCCTCTGCCAGACCGGCGAGCAGGATGTCTGAAAAGGAGCGCGGGCGCGCATCGCCGCGGGTGGAACGGTACTGCATGATGGCCTTCATGATTGCTTGGCTGGAAAACCGGGGGCGAGAAAAAGACGAAAAAGAAGAAATGGCCCGTATTTCAGGGCAGGGCAATGCGCAACAGCCTGGATCCGACCGGAATGTAAAGCTCCCCCGCGCCCGTGGTGCTGTGCCCGGCTTCGCCCGGCACCCATTGCGGCATACCGGCCCCGACCAGTTCATGCGATGACAGAAGGATATGCGGATGCCGTGCGGTGTCGAAACTCAGGACGCGTCCCGCGCTGATATCGGTCAGATAGAGCGTGGCCTTGTCATCGATCGTGATCCCGCTGACGGTGGGCGTGCCACGCCATTGCGTCACCCCTTCCATGAGTTCGGACGGGGTCACGGAAGGATCGTTCAGCAGATCGGCGGAGAGGCGGTAGATCGGCCCGGTAGGGGCCAGCTCGTAAAGCCATTGACCGTTGGTTTCGAGTGCCAGATAGGCAAGGTCGCGCGTGAGGGGATGCCCGTCCTTGCCCGGTACCGAGTGGCCATCGATGGTCAGGGGCACATGCCCGCGAGATGTGGGGTAGCCAGCGAAAAACCGCGTGGCAGCATGACGTCTGAGGTCAAGCACGGTCAGGGCAATGCCACCCTCATCAGCCAGATAGGCCATGTCGCCATGAACGGCGAATGCCGTGAAGCGGGATTGGGGCGTGTATCCTTCGGCGGGGATCTCCTGCGTCTGGAGGACCCGCCCTGATGTCGGGTCAAAACGGATCAGGCGCGGCGCGGCCTTGTCTGCGCCCCCGTCGAGCAACCACAGCGTACCGTCAGTGCCGTAAGCGAGGGCAACGGGCAAGAGAGACGTGTTAACGTGAGGCTCTGTGCCGCCTTCCGGCCATACGATCGTCAGGGGCGAGGCGACGGGCTTCGAAGTCTGATCTGCGCTCAGCCTCATCAGGCAGTTATTTCCGGACCCGACGCCTTGTTCCGTAGCGTCGCATAGCAGGACGATCCGGTTGTTCTTGAGGGGGAGGGCCTGTTTCCAGCGGCGTGCCTCGGGCAGATCGATTGTCGCAACCACACGCGCGCCTTCGGTATCGGCAACCCAAGGGCGCTCATGAGACGCTCTCGCCGGTGCTGCATGGGCAAGCAGGGCAAGGCTGGCAACTGCCGAAATCGCTCGGAAACGGAATCTGAGCGGGTGGCGTGGGGGCAGGAAGCGGCTGGGCAGAGAGCGTGAGAAGGCGACCATGTCTCCTTTTAGGGCCAATCGGCCCCCTTGCAAAACCATCTGTTTCAAGAGCAGCATTTTGCCGCCATCGGATTGGCGGATATGCCAAAGGGCCAGAAGATATGTTGCCGATCGGGGAAGTAACCCGTCACGCAGGGGAGAAACGGTTCGTGCTTGCTCTGTTTGTCAGATCAGCCCTGTCGGGTGTGTTGATTGCCTGCGCTTCGATTGTGGCGCGTCGCTTTCCCGGTTTCGGCGCGCTGATCGCCTCATTACCGCTGGTATCCGTGCTGGGCATGATCTGGCTGTGGCGTGACAGGCCCGACGCGGCCAACATGGCCGATCATGCGGAGGCGACGTTCTGGTACGTCCTGCCCTCCTTGCCCATGTTCCTCCTTATCCCGGCGCTGCTTCGGCACGGGGTGGGGTTCTGGCCCGCCCTCGGTGCTGGCTGCCTGCTGACGATCGTACTCTACCTTGCGGTGACATGGATCGGGCCGCGCTTCGGGCTTGTCCTGTAATCGCGCGTTGACCCGGGTGCTTCGCGCGGTTGTAACAGGCGCCGAGACGTTTCATGATCAGCATCATGTCGGATACGCGCTCAAGGGCTCACGCCTCACGGATTGATACGGGTCTTGCCCTTCTCGCAGGTGGGGAAACCGTGCAGGCGGAGGCCATCTTTCGGGAAATACTCGCAGTCGATGTCGAGTGTGCGGGGGCGTGGCATGGGTTGGCCTGCGTGGCGCGTGCCTTGGGGCAGCCCCGCGTGGCCATTGCTTCAGCCGCGCAGGCCCTTCAGCTGGAAAAGAATGACCGCGAGAAATCGCGCTTTCACATCACGCTTGCTGCGGCGCTGGATGAGGCCGGACACCTGCGAGAAGCGGTCTCGGTCTGTCGCGTGGCCCTTTTGCTTGAGCCGCGCGATTTCAGGGGCAAGGCGTTTCTCGCAGAACTGCTGCATCGCAGCGGACAGGGTGACGAGGCTGAACGTGAATTCCGTGAGGCACTCGCTCTCTCTGCCGACCCGGCCTCGTTGCTCGCTCGCCGCGGCGCCTTCCTGATGGCGCAGCGCGACTTCGTGACGGCATCCGAGACGTTCAAGGCACTGATCGCCCGGTTGTCCGTCGGTGCTGGCTACGACAGCAATGCAGGCCATGCCAGAGACGCTGACAAGACTCTGCGGCAGGCACAGGCGGCAGCCTATGCCAATCTTGGCGCAGCGTGTTTTGAGGCAGGTGCCATGAGCGAGGCGCTGACCGCCCTGCAAACAGCGTTATCGCTCGATGTGCCAAGCGCGCAGACGCTCAATAATCTGGGCCTCGTCTATCATGCGCTCGGTGCTTTCGCTCAGGCAGAGAGCCTTTTTACTCAGGCGCTCTCTCATGCCCCTGACGATGCAGGCATCAAGGGGAACCATGCGACGCTTCTTGCCGAGATCGGCAGGGAGCATGAAGCCGAGCAGGCTTTCTGCGCCGTGCCGCAGCCGCCCCCCACTGGCGCAGCTGTCAGCGACGCAGCCGGGACTCTGGCCTTTCATCGTGCACGGTTCAATCTCGGCGTACTCCAGCTGGCCCGTGGCGATTACGCCCAGGGCTGGGCCAATTTCGAGCACAGGCTCGCTCTCACACCGCTACCGTCAGATCTGCCGCGCTGGTCGGGTGAGGCAACCGCTCAACGCGTTTGCATCCAGGCCGAGCAGGGATTGGGTGACGCGTTGCAGTTCCTGCGCTTTGTGCCCTGCGCGGCTGAGCGGGCACCGCTCCTCCTGTCGATGCCGGCACCGCTCCAGGGGCTACTTCGCGCTATGCCATCCCTGACGCCGCTTCTTCGTTCAGGTCGTGTCGTTCTTGATGGCGAGGCAACGCTGTTTTGCCCGATGCTGAGCCTTCCACACGTACTGGGTGTAGAGCATATCGACGCAAAGCCGATCCTTGATCTTGGGGTTGCGCTCGAGCCGGGCCGCGTGGGTATTTTTCATGCGGGGAGTCCGACCTATCGCTTCAATGCGCGTCGTTCATTGCCTGTTTCGATGCTCGCGCCGCTGGTCGCTGTGCCTGGTTATGAGTTCGTCAGCTTTCAGGCCGAAGGGGAGCGTGCGGCGGCCCCGGCATTTGGCATGGCGCAGGGCGTTGGTTCCACATTGCTCGACACGGCAAGGGAAATGGCCCGATGCGAGCTGATTATCGGCGTGGATAGTCTGCTGGCCCACGTGGCGGGATCGGCGGGCATGGAGCTCTGGCTTCTCGACCGCGTCGGGGGAGACTGGCGCTGGCAGGGGCCTGACTGGTACGCGAGGACACGGGTGTTCCGCCCTGTCGATCACGCACCGCCTGCTGAGGCGTGGCCTGTCGTGGTGACACGTGTCGCTCAGGCCCTGCGTGACAGGGAAAGCAAATAACCGGCGCTCTGAACATCGGCGCGCCTGATCGTTATCCCCAAGGCGCGCGCTATCGCTCAGGCCGCGACGGGCTTGAGCGGCCGGGTGGTATCGTCCTGATTCATGGTTGCCAGCAGGGCAGTACGGATTTCAGCCATACGGGTTTCGGAGGTGACCTTGGTCCCTACCAGATCGCGCACATAGAAAACGTCGACCGCCCGCATGCCGTAGGTCGTGATATGTGCTGAGGAAATCTGCAGTGACTGCTCACTGATGGTGCGGGTGATATCGTATAGCAGTCCGGGGCGGTCGCGCCCGTTGATTTCGATGATCGTGTGACGCTCCGAGGCGCGGTTGTCGATCACGACACGGGCCGGAACATGGATGGCTCTCATGCGGCGTGTCGCGCGTTGATCGGCAAGGCGGTCAAGTTCAGCACCGATGGCGAGGCGGCTCGAAAGAGCCTGCTCGATCAGACTGTTCAGGCGCGCCAGTTGCAGCGGCGTGTCAAAGGCGCGTCCGTTGCTGTCCTGCACCCAGAACGTATCAAGCGCCATGCCATCACTGAGCGTATGGATACGGGCATCGACGATCGAGGCACCGGCAACAGCGAGTCCACCGGCGATTTGTGAAAACAGCCCTGAGTGGTCGGCGCTGAAAATGGTGATTTCGGTCACGTCACGCTGCGGGATCGGGGTCGCCTCGATTGTCAGCGGAGCCGAATGGATTTCGGAATCAAGAACCAGTCGTGCGTGGCGGATATGGGTATCGGCGTCAAAGCCCAGCCAGTAACCCGCATAGCCCAGTGTCAGGAAGTGCTCGGCCTGATCGGCGGCGACACCCTGCTGAAGCAGGCCGTCACGCACCAGTTCCTTCGCGTGGCTTACACGCTCGTCGCGCTCTGTCGCTGCCAGGCCTCCTTCAAGCACCTCGGCAACGCGGCTGTAGAGCTCGCGCAGCAGGGTCGCTTTCCAGGCATTCCAGACATTCGGGCTTACGGCACGCATATCGGCGATGGTGAGCAGCAGCAGCAGGCGGAGGCGCTCTGGAGACTGGATGATGTCCGCGAGGTCGAGAATGGTGCGCGGGTCGTCAATATCGCGACGGAAAGCGGTCTGGCTCAGAAGCAGATGATGCAGGATGAGCCATGAGACCGTCTCGGTCTCTTCGGCATCCAGCCCAAGCTGCGGACAGACATGCTGTGCCACCTCTGCGCCGAGAACCGAGTGATCGCCACCGCGCCCTTTGGCAACGTCATGCAAAAGCGTGGCCACATACATGGCGCGACGCGACTGCATGTCGCGAGCCAGATCGTAAACGAGCGGAATTTCATCCGCCATGGCCCCGGCCTCGATCCAGCCAAGCATACGCACGGCCTCGATATTATGCTCATCGACCGTATAGATATGATAGGTATCGAACTGCATCTGTCCGACGATACGCGACCAGTCAGGCAGCAACGCGCCAAGAAATCCCGTATCGTTGAGAATGGTGAGCCAGTCTGCCCCGCTGGGGCGGGCATGTTCCCGGTTCATCTCTGTCGGGCGCATGAGAAGCGACAGAAACACCCGCATGGTCATCGGGTCGTCACGCAGCGAGGCAATCCGGCGCTCATTGCGTATGAGTTGCTGGATGGCGGTCGGATGCAGTTCCAGATTGTCTTGGAATGCCGCATCGAGCATCCGGACCATCAGGCGCGGATCGTTCTCGAAGCACTGCGCATCCGCGGGCGCGATCTGGTCATTGATCAGTCGGAAATGGCTGGCATCTGCGGGCGTCAGGATCGTTCCCTGATAGGGGGCCTCGCGAACAGGGCCTTGCAGGCGTTCCATGATGCTGGGTTCGAGGATACGGGTCAGGCGCATGACCTCACGTGTGGTGAGGAAGTAGTGGCGCATGAAGCGCTCGACGCCCTGTTGTCGTCCATGACCGGCATAGCCCATACGGCCGCCAATGACAGGCTGGACGTCAAAGGCCAGACGCTCGTCAGCCCTTCCGGCGATGTAATGAAGATGCAGCCTGATGGTCCAGAGGAAATTCCAGGCGCGTCGTGCGCGGTTGGCTTCCTGCTCGGTCAGGAGCCCTAATGTCGTGAAAACGGGTTCGTGCGGGCGGTGAGGATGGGCGGGATTGATGTCGCTGCTGTCCTGAAAGACCCGCGTCATCCAGTTCAGGGTCTGGAGGTCACGCAGGCCGCCGCGTCCCTCCTTGATGTTCGGCTCAACCATATAGGGGTTGTCGCCGAAACGTTTATGACGTTTCTCGCGCTCGTCGATCTTGTCATGGATAAAAGACAAGGCGTTTGCTTCGCTACGGCTGAAACGCGCACCGAGTTCGACGAACAGGCGCTCTGCCCCGGTGATCCGTCGCGCATCCAGAAGGGTGGTGCGTATGGTCAGATCTTCAGCAGCCGCTTGCAGGCAGCCTTCAATGGACCGCGTGGCATGACCCACTCGAACGCCCAGATCCCACAGGAAATACAGCATGTATTCGATCTGCGCGGTCGTTTCGGGCGCGGGGATCTCGTCGGTGAGAAAAAGCAGATCGATGTCACTATAGGGGGCAAGAAGGCCACTGCCATAGCCACCCGTAGCACAGAGGCTGAGGCCGTCTGCCGGGGCCTTGGCCGCCGCGCGGGACAGGTCGAAAAGGCTCGCGATGGCTCCATCCATCAGCTGCGCCAGAGTTGACGCGGCAGCAATGCCCTTGAGCTGGCGCCCCTCGAAAAGCCTGCGGATCTCGCCGTGATGACGACCGATATGACGGCGGAAGAGGCTGACGGCATCCTCGCGTGAAACAGAGCCATCCGGCTGACGCACACGGTCAAGGGCCGTGGTCAGGGCTGACTGCATGTCGGTTTCAAGGAGGGAGATGGGTTCGCGCATTAAGATCCGTCGGTCAGGGGCGTTAAGGAATACCTGAATTTGCTATCTTCAGGTCAAATCGTTCTTTGTTTCAAGCGCAAGTTTGCGTAGCGCGTAGAGGGCCTCCAGAGCGTCGCGCGGCGAAAGGGTGTCGGGGTCGATCGTTTCCAGCGCTTCACGCAGGTGATCTTTCGCCACAGGGGGAGGCGGGGCGGCCTCAAATAGTGGGAGTTGCGGCCCACTGCGCCCCTGATCGCGCTCAAGGGCTGCCAGCAGGCGCGTGGCACGCTGTACGACCGGTAGCGGAACGCCTGCCAGCTGGGCCACGTGTACCCCCCAGCTCTTGCGCGCCGAGCCCTTGCGCACCTCATGCTGGAAAATCACCTCGCCCTGCCATTCGCGCACCGCCATGGTGAACGGTGTCAGTCGGGGCATCGAATCGGACAGGCCGCATAGCTCATGAAAATGCGTGGCGAAGATAGTGCGTGAGCCAAGCTGCGAGTGAAGCGCTTCAAGCGTGGCCCAGGCGATGGCAAGCCCGTCCAGCGTGGAGGTGCCACGGCCGATCTCGTCCACCACCACAAGTGAGCGCGGCCCGGCCTGACGCAGGATGGCGGCTGTCTCGGTCATTTCAACCATGAAGGTCGAGCGTCCGCGCGCGAGATCATCAGCAGCGCCCACGCGGGAGAACAGGCGATCGACGATGCCGATACGGGCTTTCTCCGCCGGAACGGGCAGACCGGCCTGGGCGAGGATAACGGCGAGGGCCGTCTGGCGCAGGAAGGTCGATTTGCCGGCCATGTTGGGGCCGGTCAGCAGCATCACGCGCTGGTCGGGGGGCAGGTGGCAGTCATTGGGGATGAAGCGCGTGGCGCGGTCCAGGGCCGCCTCAACCACAGGGTGACGGCAGGCCTTGAGCGCAAAGCTCTGATCCTGCGTCATTTCGGGACTGCACCAGGTGCCACCCTGCGCCAGGCGCGCACTGCCAGTCAGCACATCGGCCAGCGCAAAAAGCTCCGCCAGTTCGGGCAGGGCAGGATGGGAGACAGTTTCGGCAACCAGCGCGGCGAACAGACGACGCTCCAGCGCCCCGGCGCGGTCGGCAGCCTCCAGAATAGCCCGGTCGAGGTCGAGCAGTTCCTCTGTGGTGAACCGCACCAGATTGGCCGTGCCCTGCCTGAAGGAAAGCTCGGGGCAATCCCGAAGCCTTGCCCCATGCAGCGCCGAGGTCTCGATGATGTAACCCAGTTGCGCGTGATGTTTTATCTTGAGCGTGGCAACGCCGAATTTCTCGGCATAGCTTTGCTGAAGCGCTGCAAGGGTACGTTTGCTGTCGTCACGCAGGCCACGGTAACGATCGAGATCGGCATCATAGCCGGTGGCGATAACCCCGCCATCCTCAATACGGGCGGGCAGGGAGTCTGACAGGGATTTTTCCAGCGTCTCCAGCAGGGCATCGGCGCGGCCGTACAGCCCGGCGAAAAGCGCTCGGATGAGCGAAGGCGTTGCATCGTCGCAAACCGGCTCGAGCAACGCCACGAGTGCGTCAGCCGCTTGCAGCAAATCACGTGTGGCAGCCAGATCGCGCGGCAGGCCGCGCCCCGCCGAGAGGCGGCCCAGGGCGCGGGCAAGGTCGGGACTGCGCCGCAGGATGGGCGTTATCGCCTCCATCAGCCCCGGCTGGGCACCAATCCAGCGCCAGCCTTCCTGGCGACTCTGGATGAGTGTCAGATCGGTAGAGGGGGCTGCGATCCACTGGGCGAGCAGGCGTTGCCCGGCTGCGCTGACACAGCGATCCACCGCTGAAAAAAGCGTATGCGTGGTCGTGCCGTCCCTGGCCTGTACGAGATCGAGGCTGGCGCGTGTTGCAGGATCGAGACCCAGCGTCTCGGAATCATCCCGTCTTAGGGGGCGGGCGATACGGGGCATCGCACCGGCCTGGCTGCGACGCACATAATCAAGCACCAGGGCGCCTGCGCGGATCTCCTCGTCGGTGAAGTCGCCCAGAACGTTAATTTGAGGGACTTCAAAAATCTGCGCCATGCGCGTCCGTGCTGAATCGATGCCGGGCGGAACCAAGTTGGGGGCGACGCGCAGCGCGAAGGGTTCCGGGACAAGCGCCGGGTCGGCAAGGATTTCCGATGGGTCGAGGCGGGCGAGCAACTCCTCGATCTGGGTACGCGGCAGCGTCGTAGTTTCGAACGATCCGGTGGAGATATCGATCCACGCCGCGCCGCACGCATCGCTGGCGCGTGGTTTGCGCGCGGGGGCGGAAAGGGCGAAGAGAAGGTTGGGGCGACCGGCTTCGAGCAGTTCGTCTTCGGTCAGCGTCCCTGCCGTGACAAGACGCACGATAGCCCGCGACAGGGGGCCTTTCTGGGGAGGATCACCCGCCTTGCGCGCGGCTTCGGTCTGCTCCGCCACAGCCACACGAAAGCCGCGACGAATCAGGCGGGCGAGATAGGCCGGGGCGGCCGCAACCGGGACGCCACACATGGGGATCGGCTCTTCGTTATGCTTGCCCCGTGTGGTCAGGCTGATATCGAGCGCCATCGACGCGGTTTCGGCATCGGCGAAAAAAAGCTCGTAGAAATCGCCCATACGAAAGAACAGCAGCGCATCGGGTTCCTGCGCCTTGAGTGAAAACCACTGCGCCATGGCAGGCGTCGCCCCCTCGGCAGAGGGGGTTGCACCCGTAATCGCGGGGGTCGTCATGCTGGATATCGGGTCTGTATGTCGCGCCACATGACACAAATCCTAACGTTACAGCGCGGTCCTGTGAACTCTCTGTTAAGGCACCGGGCGCGATCGCCTGAGAGCCATGATTATTTTGCAACGCTTGACTGTGCGGTCAGGAAGCCCCCGACATGCCGCTGCGACAACCAAGCAGACGCGGAGAGAGACGATGCGTGGGGTACCATCATGTTCCAGCCCGGGTTCGGGACATCGCTGTTCTCTAGCGGGCCCGGCCGCGTCGCAGAACACGACGAAGCAGACGGTCAGGCTGTGCAACGCCGAAGGCCCAGAGGGCGGCGAGGTAAACCACACCAGCCAGCCCCATGAGGATGCCAAGCATCATCCCGCGCATGAGGCCATGCCACATGACCAGACCCGGCGCGATGAGGCGTGCGAGCGTGACCGTGACAAGCGCCATGAGAAAAGAGGCGGCGATGACACGCAGCAGGCGGCCGACCAGAGCCGCATCCGGACGGAATACGGATCGCCTGTGCAGGATGACGGCAAGGAAGCCAAGATTGACCAGAGCCGCAATCGTACTCGCGAGCGGCGGCCCGACATGGGTGAGCGGGCGATAGAGGGCAAGATTGAGCGCAAGATTGAGCGCAAGGGTGAGAAACCCGATACGCACTGGCGTACGGGTATCACCATGAGCGAAAAACCCGGGCGAGAGCACCTTGATCAGAATGAAAGCGGGCAGGCCAAGCGCGTAGGCTCTTAGCGATTGCGCTGAAGAAAGCGCGTCCTCGGTGGTGAATTTTCCGTAGCCGAAAAGCGTCGCCATGATTTCGGGGGCAAGGGCCAGCAGGCCGAAACAGGCTGGAAAGGTCAGGATAGACGCATAATCAATGGCCTGATTGAGCGTTTTCTGTCCGCCTGCCGTGTCATGCTCGGCTGCATGACGGGTCAGGACAGGCAGAAGTGTCGTTCCTGCGGCGGCCCCCAGTACACCTAGCGGCAGCTGGTTGACGCGATCGGCGAAGTAAAGCCACGAGATCGATCCTGCAGGGAGCAGGGTGGAAATCAGCGTATCGACGGTCAGATTGAGCTGTGTGGCGCCAGAGCCCACCAGCCCCGGCCAGAGCCGACGCAGCATGTCGCGCATCTCGCCCGTCAGGCGGGGGCGCGGCAGGGTTAATCGCACACCGGCCCGTCTGACCGACCAGAGCAGAAGGCCAAGCTGGACGAATCCTGAAACCGTGATTCCGATGGCGGTCCAGGTGGCGGTGTCATGAAACACCAGCGCGCCAAGCAGGATGGTGGCGATGCCCACGATATTGAAGGAAACATAGGCCCCGGCTGCCATGGAGAAACGATGCAGCCCGTTGAGCACACCCGCCACCAGGGCGGCTGTGCAGATCAGGATCAGATAGGGGAAGGTGATGCGTGTGAGAGTGACCGCCATCTCGAAGCGGCCCCCGGCATGATTGAAACCTGGTGCGATGATTTCGATGATCCAGGGCATGAACACTTCGCCCAGGATCGTGAGGCCAAGCAGCCATGCGCTGAGGCAGCTCAGGGCCTGCGAGGCAAAGCGCGAGGCATCTTCCTGCCCATGCGCTGTCAGACGTTCGGTGAAGAGTGGTACGAAGGCTGCGTTGAAAGCCCCCTCGCCAAAAAGCCGCCTGAACATGTTCGGCAGCCTGAAGGCAATCTGATAGGCGTCCTGCACCGGGCCAGCACCCAGAAACGCTGCAAGAAGCTGGTCACGCACCAGACCAAGGATACGGGACAGCATGGTCCAACCACCGACGGTGATCAGGTTTCGGAGCATTCCGGGCTTCCAGTCAGAGAACAAGCTAAAATCGAACGCGCCTCTTTAGACGCAACCGCGCTGGAGCGCCATCGGGTCGGGGAGGATTGGCTACGGGGTCATCAGCATGACGGCGCCCAGCCATCGGGGCAGAGGGTGGCTTTCCTGTGGCGGTGGATGAGCGCGGCGAAAAAAGGGTGTCGTTACGTCATGACCACACGCAGGTATGGCCAGCCTAGCCTGCAATGCCAGACATATCCTGAGTTTGTCCCCCATGCCGACAGGCCGCGCTCTTCTGCGCGACATTATCTGACGGTTCGATCGTGCAGAAAAGGCATGGCTGCTCCTACGAGCTTTTTCTTGTGGGCAGCTATCTCCCGGGGCTAGAGAACGCCCTTCGGGCAGCGCGTTGGCGGGATTTTTTCCTGCGAGCCTCAAAAAGTGGCCCGGCATCAAGAGAAGATGGACCCGGCCAGCCGGATGTCGAAAAAGGCGAGCGAAAGATGAGCCCTATAGTGCTTTCACTGACCAGTTTTGTCCTCGCGGCTGGGGTATTCACCCTCGTCCCGGGGCTCGATACGGCATTCGTTCTGCGCAGCACGACCATTTCTGGAACACGCACAGGATTCTGCGCGGCGCTCGGCATTACGCTCGGGCTTTTTGTCTGGGGGGCGAGCGCGGCTTTCGGGCTGACGGCGCTGCTTGCCGCCTCAAAACTCGGTTTCACTATCGTGAAATGGGCGGGCGCCATCTATCTGTTCAGTGTCGGGATACGCCTGCTGCTTCAGCCCCGAGGCAAGGCCACACCCGGTGACGCGTTGCGCGGTGTCACCCTGTCTGGTTGGCAGAGCTTCCGTCAGGGGCTGACGACCAATCTGCTCAATCCAAAAGTTGGCATCTTCTTCATTACCTTCCTGCCGCAATTCATCCCGCATGGGGTCAATTTCGTCGCATTTTCGTTGCTTCTGGCGGGAATTCAGGTGCTACTGACGCTGAGCTGGTTCACATTGCTCATTCTCATGACCGTCAGGTTGGGGGCGTTTTTGTCCCGCCCCGCCACTGTAAGGATTCTCGACCGTGCCACGGGGGGTATCTTCATGGCCTTCGGCCTGCGTCTTGCCCTCGAACGCCAGGGCTGAGCCATTTTCCCAATGCGCTTGGGGGAAAGCCTCTTGCGCCGTTGCGTGAGAGAGTATCCGACCCCCCAAAGGGTCAGGCAGGATCATTACCGATCCATCACCGCACGCATGACGCTGGCCTTGAAGCGATCTGAATCGGGGGCGGTGAGCGGCGTGTACCAGTTGAGCAGCTCACCCTCACGCGAGACGATGTATTTGTAGAAATTCCAGCGCGGGCGTGACAGGATCCCGCCCTGACTGGCCAGCCAACGAAAGAGCGGCGTGGCCTCCTTGCCCTTGACGGTCGATTTGGTCGCCATAGGGAAGCTGACGCCATAATTGCGCGAGCAGGTGGTCTGGATTTCGGAAGCTGTTCCCGGTTCCTGCTGGCCAAAATCGTTGCTTGGCACACCCAGCACCACAAGGCCGGATTTGCCGTAATGGCTCCAGAGATATTGCAGCCCTTCATATTGCGGGGTGAAGCCACATTTTGAGGCCGTATTGGCAATCACGACCGCCTTGCCTTTGAAATCGGCCATCGAGATCGGCTCTCCGCACAGGGCGGGTATCTGCAAATCATAAAAACTGGTCGTCATGTCAGTCCGTCATGCCTCGTTATGAGCCTGACCACCACTGTGGCTTTCCGCTGGACAGCGTGCAAGCATCCCGACACAGTAAAACCTTTCGCGAGTAGAACGGTTCCCGCAGGTCATGTCTCGACGCTGGCCCTCTATCGTGTTGTAACTCCTCGCATCTCTCCCCCGCTTGGGCGCAGTTTCATGCCCTAAGGGGGCAGGGAATGAATGATCTGAAGGGCCGTTGATGTTCCTGCGCGGTTTGGTTGGTATGGCAGTGCTCATCGCGCTGGGCGTGCTGCTTTCGAGTAACCGGAGAGCCATAAATTTCCGTCAGGTGGGTATTGCTCTGGCGCTGCAATGCGGCATCGGTGCTCTGGCGCTTTTCGTACCTTGGGGGCGCAGGCTTTTCGGGGCGCTGGCCGATGGCGTCGGGGCAGTGCTCGCCTATGGGCAGGTTGGCACGCATTTTCTGTTCGGCGGTCTTGCTGGGCCCAAAATGGATACTCTGTTCGGGCAGGACAGTTTCGTGTTCGCCTTTCAGGTGCTGCCGGCCATTGTTTATGTCTCGGCGCTGATTGCCCTTTTCTATCATTGGGGCGTCATGCAGGCGCTGGCCCGTATCATCGGGCAGGGCCTTTGCCGTGTGCTCGGCACAACGGCCATCGAATCCTTTTCTGCCGTCATGACCGTGTTTCTGGGGCAGAGCGAAATGCCGGTGGTGCTGCGGCCCTATGTGAACAAGCTTCGTCGCGCCGAACTGTTCACGATCATGAGTTCTGGCACCGCCTCGGTTTCCGGTTCCGTTCTGGCAGGTTATGCGGGGCTTGGTGTGCCCATGCATTACCTGCTGGCGGCGTCTTTCATGGCAATACCGGGTGGACTGCTTTTCGCCAAAATTCTCTGGCCCACCCCGGAGGATGCCGCGCTGGCAAAAGAACCCATGCCACGCGCCGTGCTCGAGACATCCGGTGTTTTCGATGCGCTGGCCGAGGGCGCGATGAGCGGTGCCCGCGTGGCCTTTGCCGTGGGTGCCGTTCTCGTTGCGTTTGTCGGCATCACCGCACTGGTCGATGGCGTTCTTCACGGGTTGGGCGGGTGGCTCCATCTGCCCGGGATGAGCCTCTCTACGCTTCTGGGCGGGCTGATGGCGCCACTCGCCTGGCTGATCGGTATCCCCTGGGCTGATTCCCTGACCGTCGGCGGGCTCCTTGGGCAGAAAATCGCCTTCAACGAGTTCGTCGCCTATGTCGGGCTATCGCCGCTTATCCACGCGCATGCGCTTTCTGCTCATAGCCTCGCGATCGTCTCGGTCGCGCTGTGCGGCTTTTCTAATTTCTCGAGCGTAGGGATTCTTATCGGTGGCTTTGGCAGCGTGGCTCCTGAACGACGCGCTGAAATCGCGACGATCGCTTCACGTTGTGTGATTGCCGGGACGCTCTCCAACCTCATGAGTGCCACGATCACGGGGCTTTTTATTGCCGCCTGAGCCAGTGTCCCCCAAAAGCCTCGCATAGACCCGGTTATCGCAGGGGCGTCATGGGGATCTTGCCTGTCAGCAGCGGGATTTTCCGATCCCGCAAATCTGCCACGCCTCGGATGGCAGGGCGCAGGAAGGCAGAGGAAGAGGGACAGCTCAGGCATGGTGGATGACACATCCGGCAAGCAGGACCTTCACTCCCTTTATCCCGATCCCCATGACCGCCCTCTCATGGGGAAGCCCGAGCCGGGCAAGAACCTCCATACGCGGCTCTATATCTGCGAGTTCTGGGCGACCTGCCTGCTCATGATTGGTGGTGTCTGCTCCAACGTTGCCATAGGCTCACCGCATAGCCCGGTCGCCAGGGCGCTGGCTGACTGGCCCAATCTCCTCAGTGCCCTTGAAGGGCTCGTTTTTGGTCTGAGCTCCACGCTGGCGGCTCTTTCGCCTTTTGGGCGTGTCAGCGGTGCTCATCTGAGCCCGTCGATCAGCCTGGCATTCTGTCTGGGCCAGCGTCTGGCCCTGACCGATATGGTGTTTTACATGCTCGCCCAGATTTCGGGTGCGGTCATGGGAACGGGGCTGGTTGCGGCGAGTGGCCTGATCTGGCCAGTCTGGGGGCTCTGGTGCCAGTCGTCACGCTTTGCAGCGACCGTGCCGTCGCCCTTTGTGCCGCCGTGGTGGGCCTTTGTAGGCGAGATCAATACAACGGCGATTCTCGTTGCTGTCGTCCTGCTCTGCGGTGCGCGGCCTATGCTGAGACCGTTTGCTGCCTGGGCGGCAGGTCCGGTGTTTTTCGTGCTTAATCCCTTCGAGGCCTGGCTTTCGGGCGATAGTACGAATCTCGCCCGGAGCGTCGGACCGGCGCTGATATCGGGATCATGGGAGCATTTCTGGGTTTATCTGCTCGGTCCCTTCGCTGGGGCCAGTATCATGATCGTCCTGATACGGGCCGAAGCGTTTGGCAGGGTTCATCTGCACGAGGCGCGTCTGGCCTATTTCGGTCATGGAGGGCGGGCGCCGTTTTTCCTGTCGAGATGGTTCAGGCATAAGGGCCGTGCGTCCGACGAGGCGAGATAGTTACTTCAAAGCAATGAATGGTTTCATTGCGTCACCTGTCCATGCCGCTTAACGTTATCTTATCGAAACAGATGGAGACGTTATCATGTTGGATAAGAGCGCGCTGCTGCACCGGCTGCATGATCATGATCCGCTGACTCTGGTTCTTGTTGGGCTTGTCTGCTTCGTCTGGGTGTTTCTGCCGACGCTTGTTGCAGGGCTGCGCCGTCATCCGTCTTTCCGGATGATCGCACTGATCAACCTTGTGTTTTTCTGGGAGTTCTGGATCTGGATGCCGCTCATGGCATGGGCCTCCATGGATCGGCCCGGCGATGCGATGGTGGCCCGTTTCGAGCGCCTGCGCGGTACGTTAAAGAATATTCTGCCCGGACGAGGCAGGTAGCCATCGACCCATACGGGCCGTGAGATGGCGCCGGCTGCGCCACCCCTGCTGTAATACCGGCGGATCAGTCCTGACGGGGGTGTCGGATGATCATGGCCTGCGTGGTGGGCAGTTCAATGACATGCTCCGGCTTGTCGGCCAGAAATTCGGCGAAAGCCTGCGCCACGCCGTCAATGATGGAATAGTCGTGCGTGAGAATAATGCCGCCGGGGATCATGCGCGGGTAGAAATAGGTCAGCCCGGCCAGTGTCGCTTCGTACAGATCAACATCGAGATGGACAAAGCTGTAGCGTTCATCGCCAAGCGAAGCAGCAGAGTCTGGAAAGAAGCCGGGGTGAAAGGCGACGTTCTCATACCCTGCGAGCTTGCGTTTGACGGAATCGAGCGTTCCGCAGAACTCACCCTTGGCAAATACCTTGCCCTCTTTAGCGCATGGTGCGGGCAGACCCTCGAACGTGTCGAACAGGTGAAGCCTGCGGCGGTTTTTGACCATGCAGAGCAGTTCCGCCGAGGCACCACGATAGACACCGAATTCGGCCATATCGCCTTCATACACGGCCTGCGCTTGCGCCAGTTCATGGAGCACGAAGGACTCGTCACTGCTGAGAAGTGAATCCGTGCCTGCGCGCGCCTTGTCGAGACGACGCAGTGTGACCGGATGTTTGTGCCCGCCGAGCAGTTTCATCTGCATCATGCTGTGAACGCCGAATGTCAGAAACCGGACGACCCGGTTCCGGCTGACGAGGCGACGCATGGCTTCATTGCGCATCCACATGATACTGTCCCTTATCGTTGTTCTTATTCGACGGTGATGGGCCGCTCGAGAAGGTGGCGACGCGCCTGGGCGAGGTCGATTTCCCCTGCCAGAAAGGCCGAGACGGTTTCGGTAATGGGCATGGCAATGCCAAGCGCCTTTGCCCTTGCAGCCAGGGCAGGCGCCGTGGCGACGCCTTCAGCAACCGTGCTGCGTGTGCCAAGGATTTCGGCCAAGCTTGTGCCGCGCCCCAACTCGAGACCAAGGCTGTAATTGCGTGAACCTGCCCCCGTACAGGTGAGAATCAGGTCACCCAGACCGCTGAGGCCCGCTATCGTCGCAGGACGCCCTCCCATTGCAGCGGCGAGGCGACCGATCTCGACAATGGCGCGCGTGATCAGCGCCGCACGTGCATTCTCACCAAGCCCCGCGCCAATGGCGATCCCGGCGCCGATGGCGACCACGTTCTTTGCAGCACCAGCAATCTGCACCCCAATCGGATCATCGCTGGCGTAGAGACGGAAATGCGGCGAGGAGAGCAGGCCGACATAGTGATGGGCTTCATCAAGCGACGCTGCGGCGATGGTGGCTGCTGCCGGTGCGCCCATTGCAACCTCGATCGCGAAATTCGGGCCTGACAGAACGGCGTGAGGCCGATCAGGCTGGGTTTCGCGCAGAATGTCGAGCGGGAGATCTCCCGTGCCCAGTTCGAGCCCCTTGCAGCAGGCAATGAGCGGCGAGGTACCCTTCAGGCGCGGCGCGATTGATCTGAGTGTCTGCATGGGCACCACCAGCAATGTCAGATCGGCGTGCTCGGGCAGGTCGGATGTCACGCCAACCGCATCGGGCAGGACGGCAGCAGGCAGGCGGGGCAATGTTCGCGTGCCGGGTGTCACCGGGGAGCGCGACCAGAGCGTTACGCGCGCGCCAGCACGGGCGCTGGCGCAAGCCAGGGCGATACCCCAGGCACCGGCACCGATAACGGCGATATGAGGGGAGGTGGCTGTCATTCTTCCACGATCCGGGTCACTTCCGCGTAGCCTTCACCGTCCGGTGAAAGGATGGGCGCGATGGAGTTGAGAAACACTCTGGCCTGATCCTCGAAACGATAGGGTGGGGCGATGACGGTCAGGCCGCAGCCATTGAGCCGGGCAGGATCGGTGGGCTGTCGCAGATAGAGGCTGCAATCGACGATATCACGCAAACCCATATCGCGCAGCGTATCGTGAAAACGGCGCACCGGGGCGCGATGCTTGATGGGATACCAGGCGGCGACAATGCCCATAGGGAAAGCACGCCGTGCATTGCGCATGGCGGTAGCGAGGGTATCGAATTCGTCCGTTTTCTCAAAAGGCGGGTCCATCAGCACGAGGCCGCGCTTGAGGTCACGCGGCGGCAGAAAGGCCTTGAGCGCGCCATAACCATCGCGCTCATGCACCGCAACCTGCGGTTGATCGCGGAAGTTGCGCCTAAGTATGCGGGCGTCGTCAGGGTGGAGTTCGCAACAGATGAGCCGGTCCTGAGGGCGCAGCACCGAGGCGATCAACGCGGGTGAGCCGGGATAGCGGTTTGCCGGACTATCGGGCGCATTGAAGCTGCCCACGATCGAGAGATAATCAGTCAGTTCCTCGGGCGCTGTTTCCGACGGGGTCGGGGCGTCATAGAAAGCACCGATGCCCTCGCGCCATTCTCCGGTTTTCTGCGCTTCGGTTGCGTCAAGATCATAGAGCCCGCAACCCGAATGGGTGTCGAGCACGCAAAATCCGGCTGGCTTGCGCAGCAGATGGCGAAGGATAACGAGCAGGAGCCCGTGTTTCATCATGTCAGCGAAGTTGCCTGCGTGATAGGCGTGACGGTAGTTCAACGGGCGTCTTTCCTGAATTGCGTGTCGTGTGCTGGAGCGCTTGATGGGCCGAGCAGATCGAGCAGCGCCTCCTGCTCCGGTCGTGCAGCGATGGCGATATCGGCGAATGACGACGGCCTCAGCGCGTCGCCAATCTGGTCCGACAGGGCAAGCGCCCGCACCCTTGAGAGCAGCGCGCTGTCTGGCCCCAGCGCCGAGAGAAAGGCACGGGCCGTTGCAGCTGAGTAAAAGAGGACAGCGGCGATACGCTGCTGGGCGAGCAACGTCCGGGTGGCGTCATCCAGCGTGCCGGTGGGAGCGGTATGGTAGACTACCCGTCTCGTGACGCGCCAGCCCTGGCTACGCAGGTCACGCGCCAGCATGCCCCCAAGCCCGCGTCCGGTCGCGAGAAGAAGAGAGGGGTCTGACTGGGGGCGACCGAGATGCTGCAACAGGGAGCGGGCGTCGCCATCGGCATGATCGACATGACTGAAGCCGCAGGCACGCGCGCGCTCGGCAGTGCGTGCGCCGACGGCCGTCAGCGGCGTTTGCAGTGGAAGAATATCACGCAGGGAGTCGAGGCTTTGCCCGCTGGTAACGACGATACGACCGACAGGGGATAAGGGACGCAACGGCATAGGCATGATGCGCAGCATGGGGGCCAGATGAGGCTCCCAGCCCAGCGCCTCCAATGCACGGCGCGTATCGCTGAGTCCCGGTTCCGGGCGTGTGACAAGGACCGTCCGGCGCGGCGTCTCAGCCATGATCCTCAAAGATATCGGCAGGGGAATCGGCACGGAGCGACAGGCCGAGTTCGCGCCCCAGACGCAGGGCCTCGGTCGGCTCGCCGCAGATCTCGCGTTGCAGGAAGAAGGAGCCATCCTCGCGGGCCACCAGACCTGTCAGGACAAGCTCGCGATCGCCGAAATGACCGCGCCCGCCCGGCTGGGCCTTGGGGCGCAGCCTGGCATAGCCACCTATCGGCGTGCGGCACGAGCCATCGAGCACATCCAGAAGCGCGCGCTCTGCCGTCGCAACAGCGCGTGCTTCGGGGTCTTCTATGGCCGCCAGCAGGTCGAGCAGTTCACGGTCTTCCGCACGGACTGTCACGCCAACGATCCCCTGACCGGCCGCCGGAATCATGAAATCGGTGTCGAGCACGATATCGGCCCGGTCTTCCATGCCCAGACGGCGTAGCCCGGCCAGAGCAAGAAGTGTCGCGTCGCAGGCGCCGCCTGCAAGCTTGTCGAGGCGTGTCTGCACATTGCCGCGTATCAGCCCGAACCGCAGATCCGGACGCCGATGCAGCAGCTGGGCCTGACGACGCACAGAGGCGCAGCCGATCCTGGCGCCAAAAGGCAGGGCATCGAGCGGGGAGTGACCAGCTGCGACCAGCGCCTTTGCCTTGTCGCGCAGCGCCGGGCTCAGGATCAGCACATCGCGTGCATCCTCACGCTTGAGCGTGCAGGCCAGTGTCAGCCCGGCAGGCAGAACCGTTTCGAGATCCTTGAGACTGTGGACGGCGAAGTCGATCTGCCGTGCGAGCAGGGATTCATGGATTTCCTTGGCGAACAGCCCTTTGCCGCCAATTTCCGACAGCAGGCGGGACTGGACCTGATCGCCTGTCGTGTTGATCGGGTGTTCCTGAAACGCGCCCATGTCACGCAGCAGCGGACAGAAACGGGTCAGCCGTGTCAGGAAAGCTCTTGTCTGCACAAGCGCCAGCGGCGAGCCACGCGTGCCTACGCGGAGCGGCAGAGAGTGCCTTGAGGTCGGCGGATGAGGCGAGGCCTGTCGGCGCATGGCTTCGGCAGCAACCTGCTGCAATTGCAGGCTCTGGGTCATGAGCGCTTCGGGCATCGTCATCTGTTTCATGGCTGATCTTGCTACTCCACCGCGTGATCCATGAAAAGAGACGGCTCGCTTATGGCGTTCCATCGCGTTATCAGGGGGGATGGCATGTTTTTCACTCAAGGCCCCGGTTCTGGCCATCGAATCAAGCTGTGACGAGACAGCCTGCGCAATTCTCTCCCCCGAAGGGCGGGTGCTGGCCGAAACCGTGCATACGCAGGCGGGCCATGCGGCGCTGGGTGGGGTCGTGCCAGAAATTGCTGCACGCGCGCACCTGTCCCTGTTGCCTGATATCGTCCGGCAAACACTTGAGAAATCGGGCCTTGCGTTGCACGAGATGGGGGCTTTTGCGGCCTGCACCGGTCCGGGTCTGATCGGTGGGCTGATTGTGGGCAGCAACTATGCGAAAGGGCTGGCACTGGCGATGGACCGGCCTTTCATCGCAGTGAATCATATCGAGGCACATGCTCTGACAGCGCGGCTGCCCGGGCTGGTCGCGACCGATATTAAATTTCCGTATCTTTTGCTTCTGGTGTCAGGTGGGCACTGCCAATGCGTCGCCGTGCACGGTGTGGGGCACTACGAAAAGCTCGGCGGGACGATCGACGACGCAGCGGGCGAAGCCTTCGACAAGGTGGCCAAGCTTCTGGGGCTGGGCTGGCCGGGTGGTCCGGCCCTCGAAAAGCTTGCGGCTGAGGGCAATGCAGGAAGAATCAGCCTGCCGCGTCCATTGATGGGCAGGCCGGGATGCGATTTCTCCTTTTCAGGACTGAAGACAGCAGTCGCCCGACAGATCGAGCCTTATGGCATGGCGGCCCTGCCACGGCAGGTTGCGGCGGATATCGCCGCCAGTTTTCAGCAATGCGTTTGCGATGTGATGGCAGATAGGGCGCGCCATGCCCTTCAGGCGTTGCCAGAGGCCACGTCCCTTGTCGTGGCCGGCGGGGTTGCTGCCAATACGACGATCCGGGCCGCGCTGGAGCAGGTTGCGCAGGAGGCGCATATTCCGTTCGTGGCACCGCCGCTGCGTCTGTGCACGGATAATGCCGTCATGGTGGGCTGGGCAGCTATCGAGACAATCCGCGCCCACGAACAGGCGAGTGCGATGCTTGAGGACGGCATTACAGCCGCACCACGCCCCCGCTGGCCACTGGGCGATATTCTGCCTGCCGGGAAACAATCCGGGGCATAGGCCCTACTTCGATAGTATTGAGGCACTACGCCAAGGCTGCGACGTATGATGACCAAGAACTGATTGGCCTGAGTCTGCCATCCGTGCTTGGCTGGCAGTAGTAACAGCGGGAAAGGTGCATGTGATGAGCAAAGAAGACGATGCCTGGTTCAACATTGATGAACAGGCGAGCGCGCTTGAGCGTCAGGCTGGTATTGCCGAGCCAGCCCAGACGGTTCGAAGCTTCTTGTGGTCGATCGTATTACCCACCATTGCCATGGGGGTTTTTCTGCTCGGGGCGCTCTGGGCCATCATTTCCTGGTTTCACCTGCTCGGTTGAGTCATCGCTGGGTTTGATACTCGCGGCGCAGGTGTTGGCGCGAGTGCGGGTCGAGCAGAGTTCTGAGTGAGCGAGCCAGTGGAGCCGGACTTAACCTTCTAAGTTCGTTGCGAGAAGAACAGAGGTGCCCGCATGAGGCCTGCACAGCGCGCGCCGGGTGGCGGCCCTTTTTTCGTGGTATTCCCCCTCTTGCATCCTGTTATGAAACCGGGCAAAGAAGCGGCTCTTGCCGCAGGGGTCAAACCCTGATGAGCGCAGGAGAGGTGGCCGAGTGGTTGAAGGCAGCGGTCTTGAAAACCGCCGTGCGTGTAAGCGTACCGTGGGTTCGAATCCCACCCTCTCCGCCATTTCTTCCGAAAATTCCCGGTTATGATTCCAGTCTGTCCCGCAGCAGATCACCGCGCACCGTAGCGCATCTGCAGGGGCCATCCCGTTATCGGCTAAGCCAGAAGTAACAATCGCTGATCGGCTCGACGCTGGCCGGTTCAGGCACCCACGGCAATACCCATGATATCAGTTATTCTTTTCGGCGCGTCAGCCGTTGCAGGCGCGTGATGCGCGTGCGTACCGGGAGGGGTGGGCCCTCCCGGTGCTCATGATCAGGCGTTACCTGCGGTCTCGGGGAACTGCTGGGCACGCTTGGCCTGCCACAGTGCCACGAAATCGATTGGCTGCAGAACGATCGGCGGGAAGCCGCCATCGCGCGTTACGTCGCTGATGATGCTGCGAACATAAGGGAAAATCAGACGCGGCACTTCAACCAGCAGGATCGGCTCGATCAGCTCGGCGGGTGCGTCGGTCAGCGTGACGATGGCAGCATAGGTCAGCTCGGCGATGAACACCGTGCGGCCCGCTGCACCGCCTTCGGTTTCCGGCGATTCGGTCGCTTCGGCGCGGATGGCGAGTGCAACCTCGAAAACTGGCTGGGCTTCTTCAAGGCGATTGGCCTGCACGTCGATATTGACCGAGATCTGGGGTGCAGAGCGCAGCGTTGCGAAAATCGCTGCACCGGCCGGGACCTCGAAGGAAAGGTCCTTCGTGTATTGCAGATTGACCGACAGGGGCAGGGCGGGCGGATTGCCCTGGTCGTTGGCCGGGTTCTGGACGGTATCGGACATAAAGCCTCGCATTGCTCGCATGGGCGGTTGTGAACATGCAGCCCATGAGAGCTGCATTGCGTACCTCTAGGCGGTAGCATGATCGATGACTCACGCCAACAGCCTATGATTCCGGCGCAAATGTGACCATATTTCGGGTTGTGAGGCATTGGCAGGGAGTTGTGCCACCGCACGACCCGCTCTACCTAGGCAACATGCCCTTCGAGAAAAAAATAGCGGGAAGCTGAAGTCTTGATGTCCGTCCTTTCGCATATCCCCTACGACATCGTCATTTTTGCCTTGCTGACGGCCCTTCTGGTCTGGCGGCTGCGTGCTGTGCTCGGTCGTCGCGTCGATGTTGGCGGATCATCCGTGACAGCCGCGCCTGTGCCTGCTCGCCCGCAGCCTGCGGCGGCCGCACCGGCGCCTGTGGAAGAACCCAGTGCAAAGTTCGATATTCCCCAGCCCGCCACGCGGGTCGGACAGGTTCTGGCCGAGATTGCGGCAGCACAGCCCGGGTTCAAACCGGAAATCTTCCTGCAAAATGCGCAGAAGGCTTTCCGCGATGTCGTAACGGCCTTTGCGACGGGTGATCGCGAAAAACTGCGTCTTTATCTGACGCCTGAAGCTTTTGCCGGGTTTGATGCAGCCATCACGGCCCGCGAGGAGGCGCAGCAGCAACAGCGCACCGAGATTGTCGGGATCAACTCGCTTGCCATTGTCGATGCCGTGCTGACGCGCTTTGAAGGCGGCGATAAGGCGCGTATCGACGTGCAGATCGTTTCACGCCAGATCAGTATTCTCAACGATGTTGGTGGGCAGCCGCTGATCGGGACGGAATCTGTTACCGAGTTTTCCGATCTGTGGGAATTCGAGAGTGAAACAGGCCCAAACCAGCCAGTCGCATCCTGGCATCTGGCGGCCGCCCGCGCAGCCTGATATCTGCTGAGCCTCTCCGTTGTCGGAACGCGTATTATGCTTCCGGCTGGCCCATGAATGTGCACTTTGCAGACCCGCATCGCCCGGTTGATGTTCTCATCGGGCCAAGGGTCCCGCAGGGCGTATAACGAAATCGGTTTGCCATGAAGACAATTACCCGCCTCTCATTCGGGCTCAGCCTTGCCCTCCTGGCCTCCTGCGCCACGCCGGAGCGGGAAGAAACCCGCCTCGAACTGACCCCGGTCACCTATGCCATGCTCGATGGCTGGTCAGCGGAAACACCTGAGTCGCTTCTGCCGGAGTTGCGCACCGAGTGCCAGCGCATCACCAGGTTGCCACCGGAAACTCACCTCGGCGGTGCGCAGGGCACGATCCCCAATGGCAGCCTCGCCGGAGACTGGAGCGGCGCCTGCACCGCGCTTCAATCGGTCGGAAGTGAGCCAGGCGAAGCACGGCGCTATTTCGAGACGTGGTTCGCGCCCTATCTGGTCGCGAGCGATGGTCTGATCACCGGCTATTACGAACCGCAGATCTACGCTTCCGCCCAGAAGGGCGGTGAATTCCAGACACCGCTTTACGGGCAGCCTGCCGACCTCGTGCGCACCAAAGACACGGCGGGTGACTGGGTGACAGGGCGCTGGGAGAACGACAAGTTCGTTCCCTATTACAGTCGTGCCGAAATCGACCGCGGCGCGCTTGAGGGGCGCGGTCTGGAAATTGCCTGGCTGCGCTCACCCGAGGACTTGTTTTTCCTGCAGATCCAGGGGGCAGGGCGTCTGGTGATGACCGATGGCTCCGTGCGTCGCGTCGGCTTTGCAGCCAAGAATGGCGAGCCTTATGTGCCAATTGGCCGTGTGCTGGTGAGCCAGGGTGAGATGGCGGCGCAGGATGTGTCGCTGACGACGCTGCGGGCCTGGCTTGCTGCGCATCCCGATCGCGCCCAGAGCGTCATGGAGCAAAACCCCAACTACGTGTTCTTCCGGCGTATCGATACGGTACCGCTCGATCGTGGTGCCCCCGGCTCGATGGGGATACCTCTCACGCCGGGTCGTTCCGTTGCAGTCGATCGCAATGTGTTGCCGCTGGGGGTGCCGCTCTGGATCGACACGCATCTGCCGCAGGCAAACGGGGCAGAGGGGCACTGGATGCATCTTGTTTTTGCGCAGGATGTCGGCAGCGACATCAAGGGCGTTGGACGAGCGGATTTGTTCACTGGCTGGGGTGCCGAGGCGGAGGCACTGGCTGGAAAACTGCGCAGTCATGGCCGGATGGTCGTGCTGCTCCCGCATCCTCCCGCCTGATGAAGCATGACAAGGTCAGGGCGCGTCGGGAGGCGATTGGCCCCCACGCCCTGATACGTGGCGATGCGCTCAATGTCATGCGCCGTATGCCAGAGGCATCGGTCGATATTGTCGTGACCTCGCCACCCTATAATATCGGTCTTGCCTACCGCACCTATAACGATCGTCTGGAGGAGCAGGATTATATCGGCTGGATGCAGATCATCTGCGCCCAGATTGCCCGCGTGCTTAAACCGGGCGGCTCGTTCTTTCTGAATATTGCCGGCTCATCGGCGCAGCCCTGGCTCCCATTCGAGCTGATCACGCAGCTGCGCGATATTTTCGTGCTGCAGAACCATATCGTCTGGATCAAGTCTGTTTCGATTGAGGAAAAGACCTATGGTCATTTCAAGCCGGTCAATTCCACACGCTTTATCAACCATAATCACGAGCATGTCTTTCACCTGACGCATCAGGGGGATGTGCCGCTTCAGCGTCTTGCTGCCGGTGTTCCCTTCACTGACAAGTCGAACATCAATCGCAGGCGCCATGCGGTCGACCGGCGGTGTCGGGGCAATACCTGGTTCATCCCGTATGAGACCGTGCGCCACCGCAAGGAGAAATTCCTCCATCCCGCAACTTTCCCTGTGGCGCTGCCAACAGCGTGCATGACCCTGCATGGCTATGACGAGCGCACGGTTCTGCTCGATCCTTTTATGGGGACAGGAACGAGTCTGGTGGCCGCGCATGAGCTTGGAGCCAGCGGGATCGGGATTGATATCGACACCCGCTACGTTTCCGTCGCACGGCGTCGATTGCGCGAGGCTCTCGGTGAAACGGATGACGAAGCTTCCTGAGGGGTAATCCTGTAACGCCTCACATCCCGATCGCACGGCAGAACGACCTTGACAGTGTGCCGTAGTCCCTCAAGGCGGAGCCGATGTATCAGGCACGTACTGCCCATGCAGAGATGACATATCGTTAAAATAGATTAACACTATCGGCGATGCCTATTAAGGTCATCGGTAACAATACTTTGACAGGCGCAACCTGTTTGGACATGGTGCCCCGATCTGCACAAATTGGGAGAATGTCGGTTGTCGGACGCCGCCGGGAAGAAAAGACTCTTAAAAAGAACCATTGCCGGACTGGCGGTCGCGGGGGTTGCGGCCTACGGCGCCACAATTGCTTATCTGACTCATTTCGATCATCAGGGTGCGCCGCGCCTGCCGACGAGCAGCGCGACATGGCATGACCCCAAGGCATTGGCCGCGTTTCAGGCATTTCAGGAAACGCGCTGCGATTACTGCCATACGCGCAATGCGGATCTTCCGTTCTATTTCAAGCTGCCTTTCGCCAACCAGATCATGGAGCGCGATCTGGTAGCGGGACAGAGGCATTTCCGTTTCGAGCCTATCCTTGCCGCGTTCATGGCAGGCAAGCCGCCCTCGGTTGAGCAATTGTCGCGTATCGAGGAGGTGATCAGCCAGAACCGCATGCCGCCGGCGGCCTATCTGCTCATGCATCCGCATGCCTACATGACCGAAAAGGCCCGTGGCGATGTGCTGGCCTGGGTGGCGGATCAGCGTCGCCGCTATTACGCAACGCCCGGGGTTGCGCCGCAATTTGCGGGAGAGGTCATTCAGCCTATTCCCGAGAGCTTGCCGGTGGACTGGACAAAGGCTGAACTGGGTCGGCAGCTTTTCTTTGATCGTCGTCTTTCGGGTGATGGCAAGCTGAACTGTGCAAGCTGCCACGGGCTCGACAAGGGAGGCGTGGATAATCTCGTCACGGCAACGGGAATCAACGGCCAGAAAGGCCCGATCAATGTGCCCAGCGTCTATAACGCCGTGTTCAACATGGCCCAGTTCTGGAATGGGCGCGCTGTCGACCTCGCAGCCCAGGCGGCGGGACCCGTCACCAACCCGGTGGAGATGGGGTCGCATGACTGGCCCGCCGTGGCTGCCATCATCGCCGCTGTGCCTGAATATCATACGGCATTTGAGGCTCTCTATGGCCCCAACGCTGTCAATCAGCGCACGGTCACCAATGCCATTGCCGAGTACGAAAAAACCCTGATCACCCCTGACAGCCCGTTCGACCTTTATCTCAAGGGGGATAACAATGCGATTACGGCGCAGGAAAAGCGCGGCTATGAGCGCTTCAAGGCGATTGGCTGCTCGGGCTGCCACAGCGGCGTGGCCGTGGGCGGCGATGCCTATGAGGTCATGGGGCTGGAAGGTCCGTATTTCACGGATCGCAAGGTAGGGCTGACCGATGTAGACTCAGGGCGTGAAGGTTTCACCCATGCCCTTGATGACCACCAGAAATTCAAGGTGCCCAATTTGCGCAATGTTGCGCTGACGGCTCCCTATTTTCATGATGGCAGTGCCGCAACTCTGGCGGATGCCGTGCGTCAGATGGCCCGGTACCAAACGCCCTACGCGACGTTGTCGAAGCAGGATGTTGACGATATCGTTGCTTTCCTCAAAACCCTGACAGGCAAGTATCAGGGCGTGCCATTGCAGCAGGTTATTGCGGAGCCGCCTCTGAAGGCGCCGGAAACACAACAGGATGCGCCATAAGGGCGCAATGCCCTGAGAACTGAACGCGTGTTCGTGCGCGTCACCAAGGAACAGCCGTGTCGCGACGTGATCTGAGTTCTGAAGATGAAACGTTGTGGCAGGCCTTCACGCGCACGATCATGCCCCTTCGTGCTGCCGGGCGCGCCGGACGACGCTCCGGTGCTGCGTCGAGGGTCAAAAACATGCGTCCCGTTGCGTCGGGGCGCAGCACCCAGCGTGATGCCGCTGGCGCTGTAGACGTTGAGACCAGCAAGACTTCGCCAGCGTCGCGCTATGTAGTGCGTGAGGTCATGCGTGTGGCAACGCCTGTCCCGAAACCCGCCATTACCCATGGCCGCCTCGAAATCAACGGGCGGCAGCCGGGTCTTGATACAACGTCATGGAACGCGCTGGCGACCGGCAAGATGAAGCCGCAGAAGCGGCTCGACCTGCACGGGCATTTTGCCCAAGATGCCTTTTACAAGCTCCATCATTTTCTGCACGCCGCGAGCAAGCAGGGTATTCGCTGTGTGGAGGTGATTACCGGGCTCGGCAGCGGTCAGGAGGGGGGCGTGATCCGTCAGGAATTACCCCACTGGCTGGAGCGGGGTGATCTGCGCCCCCTTATCCTTGCAGTGGTTCACACGCACAAACGCAACAAGGGCGCGGTGAGGATCCTGCTCAGGGCGCGTCATCGTCTCTGAGGCGACATAGTTCGGGCCGGTTATCCGCGGCTGTATCTTTCCCCGCGAGATAATCTGACGCGCCGTCAGGTGGGACGTGTTTCCTGCCCCTGACGCCAGCGCGGCTGATTGTTGTTGATCCAGCGCCGCAGTGCCAGAAGCGAGGTGAGCTCCGGCATGCACTGGTTCAACAGGGGAGCGGCGTCGGCACCGGCTACCACCGTGAGATGCTGTGTGTCGTTCCAGCTTCGTAAGGCGCTGTCCAGGATCGCTTCCTGCGACGCGTGACGCCAGCGCGCGATGGCCAGGGGCGGTGTGAGCATGGGTAATGCCAGGACAAGGGCTGAGGCGGCGGCACTAGAGACGGCGCGCCACGCTTCGAACAGGGCACCTGCCGGGGCGTGACCCCGGGCCATGAGATATGTCGCTTCGAAGCCCGGTATATTGGCTACGGTAGGGCCAGAGCAGAAAATCGGCTTGATCCCCTCCGGCGCTGTCGCGATGTCGGCGGCCAGATCATCCCCGGGTCCGGGTGTGAGCTGTACGGCATCGACCTGGCCGGATTTGAGGGCCTCCATCGCTTCAGCCTTGCTGGCATAGCCAGCGACAGGCAGGGGATGAAGCCCGAGAAGGGAGAGCCCCAGAAGGCTGGAAAGTTCCACACCGGTGGGATGGGATACGGCGAGCCTGACTGGCCGATCATGAAACAGCCCGCTCAGGCGCGAGCGTATGGTGCGATGCAGTTCGGCGCGGGCCAATGTCACTGCCGGGCGGCGTGCCACAATCAGGGCAGCCCAGCGCGAGAAATCGAAATGCACGCGCGCATCGCCGGAGAGCGAGGCGATCAGCGCAGCACCGGGTGCCAGTATGGCGGTCCCGCCATCCGCTTCGGGGCTGACATTATCGAAGAGATTGGCGGCCGTGACGCCGTCGCGTCCCATGTCATAGTGAACAGCAATGGGGGGAGGCGTATTGAGGCCGGTTGCAAGTGCAGTTGCCACCATCGGGGCAACCTGTCCGGGGAGGGAGTCCGGACCGCCACCCACAATCAGGCGGGGTGAGTCGATGAGTGACGAGGTCGAGACACTCCGTTCGTCATCCTCCCAGGCATAGGCCGGAAGGATGCTGGCCAGATTCGTCGCGACAACAGCGGAGAGAACGCTGCGTCGGGTCGTCTTTTTACCCGTCACGTGAGACGTCAACCTGTAGCGCACTTCTTCCCTTTCACCGCCGGTCTGGCCAGCACGCGCTGGTAAGCCAGATGATTGCGGCTAAATCGTGTCGCCACGCCCCGGGGCGTTTGCCCCAGAGTGCCCTCCATCAGGGCCATTTGACCTCGGGTGGCATGCTCATGAGGATCGCTTCCGTGTTGCCGCCAGTCTTGAGGCCAAACACGGTGCCGCGATCATGTATCAGATTGAACTCGACATAGCGACCACGTCTTATGAGCTGTGCCTCACGATCAGCCTCGGTCCAGGGCTGCATCATGCGCGCACGAACGGCACGTGGATACGCCTCATAAAAAGCCAGACCGACATCCTTCGTGAAAGCGAAATCCTTCTCAGCGTCGCCGCTGTTGAAATGATCGTAGAAGATGCCGCCAAGCCCGCGTGGTTCACCGCGGTGATGCAGGAAGAAATACTCGTCGCACCAGGCCTTGAACTTCTCGTAATAGGTCGGGTCGTGGGGCTCACAGGCCTTACGAAACGTCTCATGGAAGGCAGCAGCATCTTCCTGCGCTTCAGCGCTGTCAGGAAACATGGGGGTAATATCGCCGCCGCCGCCAAACCAGCCATTGCTGGTAATGATCATGCGGGTGTTGAAATGGGCTGCACTCACATGCGGGTTGCATGGATGGGCCACAAGCGAGATGCCCGTTGCGAAGAAACGGGGGTCGACATCGGCACCTGGCATGTTCTTGCGGAACTCGGGTGAGAATTCGCCCCAGACCGTCGAGACATTGACACCGACCTTCTCGAAGACACGGCCACGCATGACAGACATGACGCCGCTGCCCTGAAGGGCGCTATCGGGGGCCTCGCTGCGGTTCCACGCCGTGCGCACGAAACGTCCTGCCTCGGTTTTGTCGCGCAGGACAGGCGAGTTGTTGGCGACGGCCTCGTCCTCGATGGCTTCATACGAAGCGCAGATCTTGTCGCGCAGGGTCTCGAACCAGTGCCGCGCCTTTTCCTTGAAAGAGTCATGAGGCACGTCGTCCCGGATGAGGGTGCCAAATGTCTTGGGGTCCAAGGTCTCGCTCATGGCAAGCTCCACATTCTGTTCCAGCCGGTCTTGCGCCAGCCTGAGAGCCTAGAGCCATATCAGAATCGTCAGAACAGGGCCATGCAGGGCAGAATGAAAACACTGACAGGTTGCGAAGCCAGCCATTCTGGTGTTCCTGAACGCGACATTTACCGACACAGAGCAAAGGCAGTTCGGCATGACTGAAAACGTGACCATCGAACCCGTGATCGGCCTTATTGGCGGGTCCGGGCTGTATGACATCGACGGTCTGGAAGATAAGGAATGGCGTCGGGTCGAAACCCCCTGGGGTGAGCCCTCCGACGAATTGCTGTTCGGCCGACTGGATGGCGTGCGCTGCGTGTTCCTGCCGCGCCATGGCCGTGGGCATCCTATTCCGCCGTCAGAACTCAATTTCCGCGCCAATATCGATGCGCTCAAGCGCGTCGGCGTGACCGATATTGTCTCTCTTTCCGCTGTCGGCTCGCTGCGTGAGGATCTGCCTCCGGGACAGTTCGTTCTGGTTGACCAGTTCATCGACCGCTCATTTGCGCGTGAAAAGACCTTTTTCGGTCGTGGCTGCGTGGCCCATGTCGGCATGGCCGATCCGGTTTCGGCCCGTATGGGCGATGTGATTGCCGAACAGGCCGAAAAGATCGGCGTGCCGATGGTGCGTGGTGGAACCTATCTCGTGATGGAAGGGCCGCAATTTTCGACCCGCGCAGAAAGCGAGCTGTACCGTCAGTGGGGTTGCTCGGTCATTGGTATGACCAACATGCCAGAGGCCAAACTCGCCCGTGAAGCCGAGATGTGCTATGCCAGCATTGCCATGGTGACAGATTACGATTGCTGGCACGACGACCATGACTCCGTGACGGTCGATGCGGTTGTGGCCGTCATGACGCAGAACGCTGCCAAGGCGAAGGCGCTGGTCAAGGCTATCATTCCCGAACTCGGCAAGAAGCGCGGCCTGTGTCCTTCAGGTGCGGAGCGGGCGCTGGATCATGCGATCATCACAGCTCCGGCATCACGTGACCCTGCCATGCTGGCAAAGCTCGATGCCGTTGCAGGCCGCGTCCTGCGCTGAAAACGGACCTGTCTCGATGGGCTGGAACGAAAAAGGCTGACCCGTGAGGGCCAGCCTTTTCCTCTGGTGCAAAGCACTTTCCGTGTCTTACCGCCGGAAGCATCTGCCCAATTCCCATAGAGGCCAGAGTGATCAGGCCTGATCCTGCTTCTCCGGGAAATGCTCACGGTCCCCTTGGTCGGTCTGACGCTCGGGAAACTCTCCCAGATTTTGCTGGATCTCAGCGTTCTCGACCTGAACATCAGCAAATTGCGGGTCAGGCAGATCCTTTACGGGAATCTCTCCCGCATGCGGGTGCTCCTCCATGCCGATAATTTCGGAGGCATTCTCATGGTAGGCTTCAGGCCCACATCCGGGCTTGCCATCGGCTTCCCAGAGTTCCTTTGCCTTGGCGGCAATGCGGGCATCGCGCTCGGGACTGTCAACGAGCGGATTGGTGCTGTCTGCGGGCATGATGGATTTCCTGACTGAGAGTGTAAGGTATCAGAGATGGGCTTCGAAGAACGCCATGCTGCGCTCATGAGCGAGGTCCCGGGCCGGCTTGTTGAAGCTCGGACGATCATTGCAGCCAAAGCCGTGGCCAGCGTCGTCATAGACGAAGATCTCGACCTCGGGCCTGTTTTCGCGAATGGTGTTGATATCGGTGTGGGGAATGTGGTCGTCCTCACCGCCGAAATGCAGTTGCACCGGGCAATGGGGCTTCTCATGGCTGAGCGCTGCAATTCCGCCGCCATACCAGGCGCAGGCAGCGGCAAAGTTGCGCGTACGGGTCGCGGCCTCCCATGCTACGAGACCGCCCCAGCAGAAGCCCAGTATGCCGACCTTCGAGTGACCGTGATGATTCAGGGCATGGCAAGCTGCGGTGATATCGGCCTGCAATGCATCAGGGCTGATTTTCTCGCGCAAGGCGAGGCCCTCGGTCATGCCTTCGGAATCGTAGGGGAGAACCACATCGCGCTCGGCACGATCAAACAGGGCAGGGGCGATCACGTGATAGCCATGACGTTCTGCGAGTTCATCGCACACGGCACGGATGTGATCGGTAAGGCCGAAGATTTCCTGAACCACCACGAGAGCGCGACGCGCCTTGGCGTCGCCTGCTTCATAGGCAGAAAAATGATGCGTGTCCGAGGCGGTCAGGGATATCAGGCGTCCCATGGAACGGCCCTCCTTCTTGCTTGTTCATCTTAATCAGGAGCAACGATAACATGGCAGAGATCGTCAACCTGCGTCGGGTACGCAAACGTCTGGCGCGTGAGAAGGATGCTCGGCAGGCTGATGAAAACCGGCATCTCTTCGGGCAGAGCAAGGGCGAGCGCGCCAGAACAACGCAGGAAAAGAACCGTCTGAAGCGCGAGGTCGATGGTGCCCGGATTGAGGAGACGCCGCATTTACCTGATGAGGGCAACTGATCGAACGTCTCCCGGCCGGGAAATGAGCGGGCGCCGGCTTATTGATTTTTTGATGAAATTCGGATGGCAGATATGGCGGGGGTCTTGACGCTGGGCGGGGGCTCTCTTACCTGTTTGGCACTCTCGCTACGGGAGTGCTAACGCGCTGCGGCTTAGCGGGCGCGCAAACCGGCGGCGTTGCTTTTGAGCAAGGGCGCCGCCTTAGAGATAGAGTGGAGCGATCCATTATGACAAATTTTCGGCCTTTGCATGACCGTGTCGTCGTTCGCCGCCTTGAGGGCGAGCAGAAGACGGCCGGTGGCATCATCATTCCGGACACCGCCAAGGAAAAGCCCATGGAAGGCGAAATCGTCTCCGTTGGTCCGGGTGCCCGCAATGAGCAGGGTCAGCTGGTAGCACTGGACGTCAAGGCTGGCGATCGCGTGCTGTTCGGCAAGTGGTCCGGCACCGAGGTGAAGATCAACGGCGAAGAGCTGCTGATCATGAAGGAAAGCGACATCATGGGTGTGATCGGCTGATTTCCAGCCTCCCCATTTTCGCACACTGAACCTCTACTGGAGAAAAGATTATGGCTGCCAAAGACGTAAGATTCGGCGCTGATGCCCGCCAGCGTATGCTGCGTGGCGTGGACATCCTGGCTGACGCTGTGAAGGTCACGCTGGGCCCGAAGGGTCGCAACGTTGTTCTGGACAAGAGCTTCGGCGCACCGCGCATCACCAAGGACGGCGTTTCCGTCGCCAAGGAAATCGAACTGGCTGACAAGTTCGAGAACATGGGCGCCCAGATGGTGCGCGAAGTGGCCTCGAAGACCAACGACATCGCTGGTGACGGCACGACCACCGCGACCGTTCTGGCGCAGGCCATCATCCGTGAGGGCGCCAAGGCTGTTGCCGCTGGCATGAACCCGATGGACCTGAAGCGCGGCATCGACAAGGCTGTTGCAGCCGTTGTTGAAGAGCTGAAGGCGAACACCCGCAAGATCACGACCCCGGCCGAAACGGCTCAGGTCGGCACGATCTCGGCCAATGGCGAGCATGAAATCGGCGAGATGATCTCGCAGGCCATGCAGAAGGTTGGCTCGGAAGGCGTGATCACGGTTGAGGAAGCCAAGGGCCTCCACACCGAGCTCGACGTTGTCGAGGGCATGCAGTTCGACCGCGGCTATATCTCGCCGTATTTCGTGACGAACGCCGAAAAGATGATGGCGGATCTGGATAACCCCTACATCCTGATCCATGAAAAGAAGCTGTCCTCGCTTCAGCCCATGCTGCCGCTGCTTGAGAGCGTTGTGCAGTCCGGCCGTCCGCTCATGATCATCGCGGAAGACGTCGATGGCGAGGCTCTGGCCACGCTGGTCGTCAACAAGCTGCGCGGTGGCCTCAAGATCGCTGCCGTCAAGGCTCCTGGCTTCGGTGACCGTCGCAAGGCCATGCTGGAAGACATCGCCATCCTGACGGGCGGCCAGGTCATCAGCGAAGACATCGGCATCAAGCTCGAGACCGTTACGCTCGACATGCTCGGTCGCGCAAAGAAGGTGCATATCGAGAAAGAAAACACCACGATCGTTGAAGGCGCCGGTAACACGGACGACATCAAGGGCCGTTGTGCACAGATCCGCGCGCAGATCGAGGAAACCACCTCGGACTACGACCGTGAGAAGCTGCAGGAACGTCTGGCCAAGCTGGCTGGTGGCGTTGCCGTCATCCGCGTCGGTGGCAGCACCGAAGTCGAGGTGAAGGAGCGCAAGGATCGCGTTGATGATGCGCTGCACGCAACCCGTGCTGCCGTTGAAGAAGGCATCGTTCCGGGTGGTGGTACGGCTCTTGCCCGCGCTTCCGTTGCCCTGAAGGATCTCTCCTTCCAGAACGACGACCAGCGCGTCGGTGCGGACATCATCCGCAAGGCCCTGCAGGCTCCGCTGCGTCAGATCGCGTTCAATGCTGGTGAAGATGGCGCTGTCATCGCTGGCAAGGTGCTCGAGATCAACGAGTACACGCATGGCTTCGACGCACAGAACGCCGAGTACAAGGATCTGGTGGCCGCTGGCATCATCGATCCGACCAAGGTTGTTCGTACGGCTCTGCAGGATGCAGCTTCGGTTGCTGGCCTGCTGATCACCACGGAAGCCATGGTTGCCGAAAAGCCCGAGAAGAAGGCCGCTCCGGCCGGTGGCCCGGGTGGCATGGGTGGCATGGGCGATATGGATTTCTGATCCAGCGCCTTTCCATCGAGGTTACGAAAGAACCGCCCTGTCGTAAGACAGGGCGGTTTTTTCATGGGCGGCGTATTGGTGAGATCACTGCCTGTAGGCTTCGTCACCTTAGGGGGACAGGTAAACGGGTCGGGATCGCAGCTTTGGACATGACCAGTCAGATTTGTAGTGTTGGTCCCCTCGATGGTCGCAGAGGCAGAGATCGCATCAAGTCAGGCAGAAAGGAAGTGATCCTCGATCGATGGCCTATCCGATCTGTATTCCAGCTGGGAGGGCAGGCTAAATGTGCGCCGGCGTGATGAAGGGCCTTTTCCGAAAGAAAGACCCGTCGTCAACGAGGTGTCGTCTCCTTACTTCTGAACCGCATCCATGGTGCCGATAAACGGCAGGGGAGCGCCTGCGCTCAGATAGGTCGGCATGGTGCCCGACCAGCGATCAAGCGCCTTCTGCTGCAACAGCGCCGGCGTCAGGGATTGCGAGACCAAGCTATTGGCTTTTGCCTGCGCCTGCGAGGTCACCAATAGTGCCTGCGCCTGTCCCTGCGCTGTGGCGATGGCGGCGTCGGCTTGCGCCTTGGCCTGTACGACCTGCGCCTGCGCCGAAATCTGTGTTTGTTGCAACGTGTACTGGGCCTGAAGCGCCTGTTGCTGGGCCACCTGCTTGGCCTCGATGGCCTGTGCATAGGCTGTTGAGAACGCAAAATTCGCTGTGTTCACCGAATGAATGGTCAGGTGGTAGGGCTGAAGCGACCGGATGATCAGATCCTTGATCTGCCCGTCAACCAGATCACGCTTCGTGATGAGTTCCTCGGCGTTGTAATTGGCCGTAATGGCCTTCACATCGTTCGAAACCGTGGGTTCGATGATACGGCGCGCGAGCATGTCCAGCGTGCGGAAATCACGATAAAAACCCGGGGCATCAGCCTGTGCGATGTGGAACGTTACCGAGACAGATGTGCGCACGTCCTGAAGGTCGTGCGTGGCAGCCTGCTCATGCGAGGTAATGGTCTGCGGCTGGGTCGAGACTGAGATGATCTTCTGATAGACCGGTATGGCGATATGCAGCCCGGGCTCGAGAGCGTTGGGCTGGACTGAACCGAAATTGGTCAGGATGCCGCAATAGCCTGAGGCGATCTGGTAGAATGGGTTGAGGACAGCAATAATCGCGACCGCCCCCAGTGCGACGACGCCAAGCTTGATCATTCCTGAAGGCAGCTGAACGGGCAGTCTGGATGGCGGCTGAGGAAAAGACATATTGCTGCGGATCCCTGTGCAGTATTCGTCCCGTCATTGCGAGAGCGACGTTACTGTTACAGCCACGCTGTGTCGCATCAAGTAACACTATCGTAACGAAAGGTCGGAGCGGCGGGGCACGTCCAGTGCACATCGCCCGTCACTGTATCGCGGTTGCCAGTCGGCTACGCTTATGTGACCCCGGTGTGCTTTGTGTGCAGGTCTTTTCTTGAAAGCCGCGCCAGCCTCATCTTGTCAGCCTCGCTGCTGATCGGGTCAGTCGAGCGCGGAGATAACACGCCTGTCATGGATTTCTTGTGTTCGCCGCACTGCCATGATGCCGGTATTTCGGCTGGGGCAGCAGACTTCACCGGCAGGAAAATGAGATGTCGGAACCTATGCCGTGATCTGGCCGCCGAATGAGCGCTCGATCTCGATCAGGCGCTGCTTGCGCCATAATCCGCCGCCATAGCCTGTCAGGGTGCCATCTGCGCCGATCACCCGATGGCACGGGATCATGAGCGCGATGCAATTGGCGCCATTCGCGCGTGCCACGGCTCGGACTGCGCCTGGGTGGCCGATGGTACGGGCAAGGGCACTATAGCTTCGTGTTTCGCTAGGTGGGATGTCCTGAAGGGCGCGATGAACGAGCCGCGTGAACTCCGATCCCTGGGGGGCGAGGGGTGTCTTGAAACGGGCTGATACGCCCGCGAAATAGGCGTCGAGTTCCGCGTGTGCCTGCTCTGTCACCTGGGTTCTGCCGAGGCCGAGAGGTGATTTGAGCGCCGCTTGCAGGGCTTTGAGCTCGCGCGGGAGGGCCTTGCGATCAATGAATTCGAGAAGGTGCAGGTGACGCGTCGAGCATACCGCCAGCATGTCGCCCAGCGGCGTTGCGATCCAGCTCGCCTGTAGCAGGCCGCCCTGTTGCAGCGTGCCGGGCGCACAACCGATCAGTCTGGAAAAGGCGTCGCGAAAAGCACTAGCCGACTCAAATCCTGAATCGAGCTGAGCCGCTATGACTGGCTCTCCCTGTGAGAGGGTCAGGAAGCCGTCGCGCAGGCGACGTTGCCGGGCCATATCCAGAAAGGTCATGTCAAAGTGCCGCTTGAAGCTGCGCCTGACAGTTGAGGGGTCCAGCCCGAGGGCCATGAGATCCTGCTCGTTCCAGCGCCGTCCCGGATTGGCATCGAGCCTGTCGAGCAGCCCGGCAATGAGGGGGTCATGAGCGGCGCCGCCTTGGAGCGGATGACAGCGCTTGCAGGGGCGGAACCCGGCCTCGATGCAGCTGCGCACGCTGTCGCGAAAGGTGCAGTTGGTGGCAAGGGGTTTGCGAGCCGGGCATGTCAGACGGCAGAATATTCCCGTCGTTCCAACACACACGAAAACCCGTCCGTCATATCGGGCATCGCGCGCAAGAAGCGCCTGATAGAGCGTGTCATGGGAGGGAAGATCGAACAGCATGAGATGACCCTAACCCCTCCGTTCAAAACGTGAGGCCGGAAAACGGGCGTTTCATTTTCCTGCCTGTTTGCGATTGTTTCTGTCGAACATAGAAAAGATGTCGATCAGCCAGTCCATGAAAACGCGTACGCGCGGTGGGAGCTGCCTGTTGCTGGGGTAGAGAAGCGTCAGGGGCGTCGGGGCCGGAGGAAATGCAGAAAGCACCTCGACCAGCGCGCCACGTGCCAATTCAGCCTCGAAGCGATAACGCGGCGCCTGAGCCAGACCAAGTCCAAGGCACGCTGCTGTCGCTGAGGATTCCGCGCCGGAAACGAGAAGCCGTGCCGGCAGTATACGTTCGACAAGCTGGCCGCCTAGGCTGAATTCCAGCGGCAGGATCTGCTTTGTGCGGGACGAGGCAAAGCCGATCATGCAATGCCCGTCCAGATCGTCCGGGTCACGGGGCGTGCCATGACGGGCAAGATATTCCGGGCTGGCCACCGTGATTTCCGGAAGCAGGCACAGCGGGCGGGCCATCATGTCGCTATCGGGCAGGGGGCCGCCGCGTACCACACAATCCACGCCTTCACGCAAAAGATCGACGAGCCTCTCGCCTTCGCCCAGATGCACGGTAAGTCCCGGATGACGGGACAGGAAATCGGGCAAAGCGGGCAGGATAATGGTGCGTGCAAGATGCCCGACCGTATCGAGACGGATCACGCCGCTCAGCGCTGAGCCGATGGACCGGTCGGCTTCCTCGAGTGAAGCGACGATCGAGCGGCAATGGGCATAGTAGAGTTTGCCTTCCTCCGTGGGCTGTACGTGGCGTGTGGAGCGATGCAACAGCCTTGTGCCAAGACGCCGTTCCAGCGCCTGGATGGCAGCACTCGCAGCGGGTCGTGATACACCGCAGGAAGAGGCCGCTGCGCTGAAGCTGCCGCGCTCGATGACGCGCAGGAAAAGCTCGATACTGGCCAGTCTGTCCATAAGCCCATCCTGCCAATTGTTCTGTTCTGGTGAATAATGATGACAGGAATGCGCGGCTTATCGCAAGCCAGCGCGCATGGTCTCCTCTGCGTATCGAAACGAGAGGATATCACCATGACTTCCATTCATCGCATCGCGCTTGTAACGGGCGGTAGCCGTGGCCTGGGCCGAGCCACCGTCGAGGCTCTTGCCCAGAGAGGCATTGGCGTCATCCTGACCTATCAGGGTAATCGGGAGGCGGCGGAGGCCGTTGTCGCTCTGGCAGAGCAATCCGGTGTAAAGGCTGCCACGCTCAAACTCGATATGGGCAGCAGCGACAGTTTCAGCGTCTTCGCCGGGCAGGTGAAGGACATTCTGGGCCAATGGGGCCTGTCCCATTTCAACTATCTGATCAATAACGCCGGCAGTGCCCATAATGGCGGCCTGGCAGATACCACCCAGGCCGAGTTCGATCGCATGTATGGCGAACATCTCAAGGGCCCATTCTTCCTGACGCAGGCGCTCTTGCCTTTGCTCGCGGATGGCGGACGTATTCTGAATATCAGCAGCGGCCTGACACGTTTCACCTTTCCGGGTCGGATCGTCTATGCCTCGATGAAGAGCGCGGTCGAGACCATGACGCGCTATATGGCGAAGGAACTCGGCCCGCGAGGCATTACGGTCAATGTCGTGGCACCCGGCGCCATACAGACCGATTTCTCCGGTGGCGCCGTGCGCGACAATCCCGAGATTGCCCGTCATATCGCACAGAACACAGCGCTGGGGCGTGTCGGCCAACCTGATGATATCGGCCCGATGATCGCCTCGCTTCTCTCGGACGATAACCGCTGGGTCAACGCGCAGCGCATCGAGGTGTCAGGCGGCCAGTCGCTCTAAGAAGTCATGGCTCAGCCTCCACCGGGGTTTATGATCTCGGGGGAGGCGCATGAGCCCTCCTGGGTGCTCAGGAATGCAGGCGCGTCAGTCGGGCGTGGCGCGCTGCCTTGACGGGCTCTGGGGTCACGCGGTTTTCCTCTACCGCCCGCTTTGTCTCTTCATCGCCGCCTACCACATGGTCCAGGCCATTCATGAGAGCCTCATAACCCTGCCGGGCTACTAGGGTCTTGTCATTCTTGTGACCCTGATCAATGGCGCTGCTGGCCATACCGGCATTCTTGTGAAAACGACTATCGGTGGCGCCGGGCAGCAGGGCCGTCACGCTCACGCCCTTTTCCTTCAGTTCCTCACGCAGGGATTCTGCGAACATGAAGCCAAAAGCTTTCGAGGGCCCGTAGACGGTCTCGAAAGGCGTGGGCAGGGTCGCTGAAACCGACGAGGTGATCAGGATGCGGCCACGGCCCTGCGTAGCCATATGGCGTGCCACATGCTTTGCCATGCGCACGGTGCCGCTGATGTTGATGGCGATCACTCGCAGATCGTCTTGCAGGGCGGTGTCGATGAAAGCACCCCCCAGACCAATCCCGACATTGAGGGCCGCGGCGTCGACAGGCCGCCCTAGGGCGACGATGAACTGCCAGAAACTATCCACGCCCTCAGCCAACGCTGCATCCGCGCGGTGGGGATACGCAGAGGCGCCCAGGGCCTCAATGCTTGTGGCTGCCTCGAAGATCTGGTCGCTTGAGCCGGAAATGGCAACGTCATACCCGTTCCGCGCAAATTCGAGAGCGAGTTCGAGGCCAATACCCGAGGAAGCACCGGTAACGAAGGCGAGTGGGCGATGGGTCATGATGAAAATCCTGTCCTTGAAAGTAACCCGATTGATCACGGGGATATGGAACAGGTGTGCACCCCGGTGGTTTACTGACTCGAACTTGATGCACCGATGAGGAAGATTCATAAATGACCGCGGGTGGTGTGAGTAAGGACAGTCTTGAGTGCTTCATTGCGATTGCTCAGGCGGGTAGTTTCGCACGGGCTGCCTCGCTGCGCGGTGTGACAGGATCGGCCTTGAGTCACGCCATGACGCAGCTTGAGCGTAAGCTTGCAGTGCGGCTCTTCCACCGTACGACGCGTCAGGTGAGGCTGACAGGCGCTGGCGAGATGCTCCTGGCGGAAATCGCCCCGCAATTCGCGCGGATTGATGCCACTCTGGCGGCACTTGATGCGTTTCGCGCGTCGCCTTCCGGTCGGTTGCGGATCACGACGCTGCGGGATGCGGCCAATCTGCTGCTGGCACCCCGACTGGCCGAATTCATGGCGCAGTATCCGGCGATCGAGTTGGATATCGTGGTTGATGATCGTGTGGTGGATATCGTTTCGGAAGGATTTGACGCAGGAATACGCTACGGAGGCACTGTTCCCGAAGGCATGATTGCGACGCGCCTGACCTCAGATCTGAACTGGGTTGTCGTCGGCGCGCCGGCTTATCTCGACGCAATGGGTCGTCCGCAGCAGCCTGAGGATCTCATGCAGCATCGCTGTATTCGTATCCGCACCGGCACGGGTCGCCTTTATCCATGGGAACTGGGTGAGGGGTCGAGGCAATGCGTGCTCGAAGTGCCGGGGCAGGTCATTCTTGGCGATAGCGAGTTGTCGCTGGCTTGCGCCAGCGCCGGGGGCGGGTTGTTCTATTGTCTCGAAGCGAGAGCCCGGCCCGCTCTCGATAATGGCCAGCTTGAACTGGTTCTGCCTGAGTGGGCGTCGTTGGGGGAGGGCTTTCATGCCTATTATCCCTCCCGAAGGCACGTCCCGGCTGCACTGAGAGCCTTCACGGCGTTTTTCCGCATCCCAAGCGCGTAAGCGTTCCATCACAGGGAGAAGGTGGCCTGAAGGCGGGATACAGCACACCCGACGGTGCCGTGCTTCACGGCGATTGGCTTGCGCGCAGATCAGTCGCTTGCCTGCTGGTCGTCTTTTGCCCCCGACACTGCCATATCGCGCGACGTTTCCGAATGATTCTGATTATTTCAGAAGTGTAATTCGAATAACCAAAGGTAAGATATGAGTTCAGTTTACAACAACCGTAAGTAACTCTGTGATAAAAATACAATGATCAGTGTCTGCGCGATTTGATGTGCAATAAGCCTCTAGACGTGATTTCGTTTGTGAAATCTTTTCGCTCCCAGAACGCCTTTTGGAGGTCGAAAACACTATGAAGATCATCAGAAACAAGCGGCGATTGCTTCTTGTCTCCACAGTTGGTGCAGGTCTGGTTCTTGGTCAGGCGCAGCTGGCCCACGCCGCCCAGTCTGCAACGGCACCCTCACATAAGACCCACAAGCGCACAGCCAGAAAGACAACCCCTGTCGCTGCGCGCAACCAGGCCACTACCGCTCCTGCAGCCTCTGCCGCACCGCTCGTTCGTCCGGCTGCGCAGGGCGCTGGCGTCCGCTCGATCTCGGCCAGCAACGACACATTCGCGCCGGTTTCCGGTCGTGGGGCGCGGGGTGGCAGTGAAAACATTGTGGTGACCGGTTCGGCGCTCAGCACCTCGAACAACGCCAATGCCAACCCGGTCCAGATCGTGACGTCCAAGCAGATCCTGCAGACAGGCGCCACCACGGTAGGCGATTATCTGCAGCGCCTGCCTTCTGTCGGTTCGTCGGGCACCTATAATTCGCAAACGAATGGTACGGGCGGGTCGTCCTGCGTGGATCTGCGCAACCTTGGCCAGAACCGCACGCTGGTGCTGATCGATGGCAAGCGCACCACGCTCAACGGCAATAACAGCTGCGTCGATCTGAACACGATCAACGTCTATCAGGTTCAGAGCATCGAAATCCTCAAGGATGGCGGCTCCGAACTCTACGGTGCTGACGCCGTTGCAGGCGTGATCAATATCAAGATGCGCCATGACCTGAATGACGCGAACATTACCGTTCGCGGCGGGATCACCGATGTCGGTGATGGCCAGACGGGTCAGATTTCCGGCTACAAGGGCTGGAACTTCGATCATGGCAAGGGCAACGTGACACTGTTCGGGTCGTATATGACCAAGAGCGGGATCATGCAGCGCAACCGCGCCTGGTCACGCAATGTGCAGATCAACGATCCGACTGATGCGTCCGACCTGCTCTATGGTTCATCAATCCCGACAACGGGCAAGTATTTCACCGATTCAGGGACTTATATTCCCAATGCCAGTGGGACCGGCTACCACACGGCCACTTCTGCAGATCGCTATAATTACGGCTCGCAGCAATCCCTGACCAACTCGCTGCAGAACTCCACGCTGTCTTTCGACGCGCATTATGACGTGAACAGCCATTTCACGCCCTATGCCAATTTCCAGTACAGCCACCGTACCTCCAGCACCACCTTGGCGCCGGAGCCGATGACGGGCAGCATCTACCCGTCCAACCTGCCGTCCAGCCTCGTGATCCCGGCCGATGCGCCATACAACACGTTTGGCGAAGACGTGCTGATGTACAAGCGTTACGGCGAATGGGGTAACCGTCGTACCGAGACAGCGACCGATACCTACACTGCCATTGCAGGCGCCAAGGGCGAGATCACCCATGGCTGGATGTACGATCTGTCCTACACCTATGGCTGGAACCAGGTGACATCGCAGATGTCGGGTGTGGGCAACTATGCCAAGCTTCTGCAGGAATACGGTCTGCAGCAGGTCGATCCGACCGATTCAAGTTCTGCGCTCGTTTATAACCCGTCGGTCTGTCAGGCCTCTGCCGGTTGTGTACTGTCCGATCCGTTCAAGCCCCTTTCCTCGGCGGCTGCGGCTTATTCGAACTACACGAGCCATGATCATTACTATTACCAGCTGCGCGACCTGAACCTGCGCATGCACAACAACCATGTTGCCACCATGCCCTGGAAGGGCGGCGGCGATCTGGGCTTTGCGCTGGGCATGGAACATCGTGGCGAGCAGCTTGCCTATCATCCTGATGCTGTTGTGGCGTCAGGCGACACGCTCACCAACTCGGCCTCCTATACCGGCGGTGGGTTCAACGTCACGGAAGGGTATCTCGAAGGCAAGGCGACGCTTCTGCGCGACGTCTTCCTCGCCAAGGATCTGACCATCGATGCGCAGGGGCGCTATTCATCCTACAGCACCTTTGGTGGCACCAAGAACTGGAAGGCCTCGATCAACTGGGCGCCGATCCGCGATATCCGTTTCCGCGCGACCATCGGCAGCTCCTATCGCCAGCCGAATGTGTATGAGCTCTATTCAGGGGGCAGCCTTGGTTACGCCTCGGCAACCGATCCCTGCGCCCAGGCCAGCTCCTATGGATCGCTCTCGGCCAATGTCGTGGCCAACTGCGCCAAGCAGGGCATCAACACCTCAACCTTCGTTGCGGCAAATTCGGGTCAGGTGCCGACACTTTATGGTGGTAACGCATCGCTGAAGCCGGAAACCGGTCGCACCTATACAATCGGTACGGTGATCACACCGCGCTGGGTGCCGGGTCTTTCCGCCTCGGTGGAATACTGGCATTACACGATCAAGAACATGATCTCGTATCTGAGCTCACAGTATATTCTTGACCAGTGCTACACAGGTGCCAGCACCAATTACTGCAACAACATCACGCGCGTCTCGAGCACCAGCCAGCTGAACTCTGTGACGGACTACTATGCCAATATCGGCGGTCTGCGCACGAGCGGTATCGATTTCGACCTTGATTATCGTATCCGTGTAACACCCAAAGATGTGGTGACGCTGGGCAACAACTTCCAGCAGCTCATCAGCTACCTGCAGCAGAACGAGCCGGGCGGACAGTGGTACAACTATGCCGGTCGTCTAATGTACCAGTCGGGCACAGGCCAGCCGCGCGTGCGCGATTACGCCACGGTCAACTGGCAGCATGGCAACTGGGGTGTCACCTATATGATGAAATATACGGGTGGCATGGTGTGGAACAACGGATCGCAGGATCTCAGTACGGCCCTTGGTTATGGACGCTACAAGACCCCCGGCGTGTTCTCGCATGATCTGACGATTGATTATCGTCTGAACAAGTGGACGTTCCAGGCCGGTGTGAACAACCTGTTCGACAAGCAGCCGCCCTTCGTGGCCGATGCCTCGACCAACAGCGCCGCCGGTCTTTATGGCGACCTTTATTATGGCCGCTATGTCTTCCTTCAGGCCGGGGTCAATTTCTGATCCTGCCCCAAGGGTGACGCGCCTCGTGTAACGGGGCGCGAACGCCCTGTGTGAGAGGCCGTCGGACCCTGCGTTCGACGGCCTTATCTCGTTTAGGATGTTGCATGTCCGGCTGCGCGAAGGCTGCGGACTTACAGGCGATAGGAATCGTTACCGGTCACGATGGGCGACCGGGCTTCGCGGTAGTTGCTGCCGCTGCGTGAACGATGATCCTCGATCATCGAATAGACCAGCCCCTCGCTTTCAGCATCGAATACCCTGTGAGGGTGAGCATTTCTGATTGGATAGATTGCCTTGGTATAGGCGTGCGGGCCCGTGATATTGAATGTCGTGACCGCGCCCGCGCCATGCACCTCGGGACGATAGGTCAGGATCTTGGTCATCACGAGCTGGATCACCCGCCTCAGATAGGGATGACCGGGCCGGGCGATGAGAAACCATTGCTGGTATTCTCCACCCTGAACATAGGCGATCGAGGCACCAATGCCCCATCCCTTGTGCAGCCCGGAGCCTGACATGTTCCATTGCGAGATCAGATACGTATCATCCGCGCGTATCATCTCATCCAGCGGACGTGACGTCGTCGATTTGAGGTCGAGATAAACCCCACCCAGCTTGTAGATCAGCAGATAACGGAAGAAATCCGCCTTGGCGGCGCCGTATTCCCCGCCAATCATCAGGTATATTTTCAGCACATCCCAGCCATAATGCTCGGATATGAAATCGAAACGTGCAGCCTCGTCCCACAGCCTGAGCGACCATCCCGAATTCATCTGGGCCGTGCGCTCGATATTGGCTGCAATGGCGGGGTCCAGTGTCGCCACATCATTGCAGATGTAATGCAACAGACGCGGCACGGGCTCGGATGATATCTGTGCTGGCGCGATGACCGGGAAGCGGCGCAGGCTGAGGCAAACGAGTTCGCTCCAGCTGGCGCGTTCCATGACCAGATCGCGTGAGCCGTCAGGGGCGTGCGACCAGATGGCGCCGGAGGCATCGCGAAGCTGATACACGGCGGGCGCTGTCTGATGCAGGTTCCACCCGGCAGGTGCATTGAGCAACAGGCGGCGTTGCGTATCGATGCCGAGCAGGGTTTGCCCAGTGCCCTCCAGAACCGTGCCGCGAATGGGACTGTCTGTATTCGGCGTGAGGCTATCAGTTGTCCCGTTTGTCCCCATTCCGGGCGTTTCTTGCCCTGCGGCCCCCATTTCGGGAGTCTCTCTCCCGTTGGGGATGAGGACATCCCCGAACATGGTCACGAGGGCTGTGTCAGACATCGTGCGGATCACTTTCCGTTACGGCGTGAGGCTCATGAGGGAGGAACTCCCCGATTTGCCGCACCGCCTGCGCAAGGCTCACACGCTCGACATCGACGCCTTCAGGGAAAGCGGAAAGGAGGCGTGAGGGCATGCGTCGATCGAGAATGACGAATACCCCGCGGTCATCGCCCTTGCGTATCAGCCGGCCAAAAGCCTGACGCAGTTTCATACGCGTGAGACGGTCGTCGTAATCGCGCGGGTCGTCGGGGGAGAGCGCCTTGCGCCGCTCGCGATGCAGGATATCGGGGCGCGGCCACGGTGTACGCTCGAAAACGACCAGACGCAGCGCCTGACCCGGCACATCCACGCCGTCGCGCATCGCATCTGTGCCGAGCAGGCAGGAATGGAGTTCGGTGCGAAAGATATCGACCAGGGTGGCATTATCCATCGTATCGACATGCTGCGCGTAAAGCGGCAGGCCTGCTTCCTCCAGCGGTGCCGCAATCCGCTGATGCACGGCGCGCAGACGGGAGATGGCGGTAAACAGCCCCAGCGCACCGCCTTCCGACGCCATGAAAAGCAGCCTGTAGGCGCTTGCCAGCGCATCGAGATCGTTCGGTGGAACATCCGTGACGATCAGCGCGCGTGTCTGGCTGGCGTAGTCGAATGGGCTGAGCAGCGAGGCCCGCATGGGCGGCTTGATGAAATGCGGCGTACCCAGTCGCGTCTCGGCCGCCTGCCATCCCTGTTCGACCAGACGGGGGTCAGGGCCGCTCTCACCCTGCGGGGGTGTCTGGTCACGCAATGTGGCCGAGGTGATCAGGATGCCATGCGCCGGCCCCTGCATGACTGAGGCAAAGGGAATGGTCGGGTCGCGCCAGTGACGGTGCAGACCGATATCGCGCTCCCCCGGACGGCCGGGGACATATTCGATCCGGATGAGATCGATGAACGCACTTCCCGATTCAGGGGTGTCGCCCAGCACGGTGTCGAGCATGGCGATCCAGCCCTCTACACGCGAAATGGCCCGCCGGCGGATAGAGCGTATCATGGCCTCGATACGCAGCCTCTGCGCCGCTTCCAGCGCGTCATCCGGCTCGCTCAACAGGGCCTTGAGTCGCTCGACGAGGGTTTCGAGCGGCGTGAGCAGGCGTCGCAGCGCCGTATCGAAAGGCTCTACTGCCCCCCTGAGCGTCTCGCCAGCCGGGTGGAGCTCACATTCGGACGTGTCCTGTCCCGCCGCGCCAATGCGGCGCGCTTCGAGCTGCGCTCTGAGCGCCCGGAAAAACTGTTCGGCGCTGTTGGTAATCAGCTCCGGCACCTCCGGCTCCGTCGCGTCATCCTCCCCATTGAGGCGACCGAGCCAGCCCGGTGCGGGCAGGGCATGGGCTGCGGAGAGAATGGCATCCAGCGGCGATTCCAGCGCCGGGGAGGTGGCAACGAGGTCCTCCAGCCGCCGGCGTAATCCGCGCGCCCGCGAGCGGCTGCCCTCGGCGCCGAGCAGCCAGCGTCGCAGCTCCGCCGCCTCCAGTCCCGAAAGGGCGAGCGAGAACGCGCTATCTGCCGCCTCGGGCAGGTGATGCCCCTCATCGAAGAAATAGCGCGTTGGAAGCTGGTCCTCATCAGGCACATCATCACGTGCAAGGCTGGCCCAGCTTGCCTGCGACAGCACAAGAGCATGATTGGCGATCACGAGATTGGCGCCGCGTGCCCGACGAATGGAATGTTCGACAAAGCAGGTCTGATAATGCGGGCAAGCGCCGTGGATACATTCGCCCCGTCTGTCAGCCATGCCATAGATCGTGCTGGTACCGAAGATATCGCCAAACCAGCCTGGCAGGTCGCCCCCCATCAGATCGCCATCTTCGGTTGCTTCAGCCCAGCGGGCCAGCATGGACAAGCCGACAAGGGCAGCAGGTGAGGGGTTTGGCCTCGACGCCAGCGTGTTGACTGCGTCTTCCATGTTCAGAAGGCAGAGATAGTTCTCCCGTCCCTTGCGCAGAACGACTGTATTTCGGCGTTCGGCATCATCGGGATAGAGGCGATGCAGCTCCTGCTCGATCTGACGTTGCAGATGCCGCGTATAGGTGGAGATCCAGACCGGTCCATCATTCTGTTCGGCCCAGACACTGGCCGGGGCGATATAGCCAAGTGTCTTGCCTGTCCCAGTCCCGGCCTCCGCCAGCACGATTTCCGGTATCCCGAATCCCTCACGTGGGGCGAGGGCGTGGGTGACGGCCGAGGCATAATCGGCCTGACCCGGGCGCGTCTCGGCCTTGTTACCCAGAATGGCCGAGAGGCGGGTACGCGCCTCGACCGGGCTGACGGGGCGGCTTCCCGGCGGTGGTCTTTGCGCCAGCTCCTCCCAGCGCGGCAGTCGCCGCCAGACGCGCAACGCCTCGTAAGGATGGCGCTGTCTTGAGGGAGTTGCGGCCAGTTCCGTCTCGACAAACGCCGCCCAGGCCCAGCCTGCACGAGACAGAAGCGGAAGCAGGGCCCGCATGGTGTCCGCCTCGCCCGTCTCTGCCAGACGGGTGAGACTCTGGCGCAGCGTTTCGAGAAGCTGATGCAGAAAATCGGCCTCGCACGGGTCAGGGGCCATCATCCCCAATGCCAGAGCCATACCCCGAGGGGTCGGCACGACAGGGCGTGTGGGAAAGAGAAACAGGAACAGTTCGAGCAGATCGAACCACGGCACGACCTGACCCGGTGGCGTGAGACCCAGTCTCCTGATTGTGGCCGGACCGTGAATCAGCAGCGGTGGGGGGAGCGTCGCCAGCAGCTGCGCCGCCTCATTCGCGTCGAGGGAGAGAAGCTCGCCATCCGGTGTCAGAACCGACGCCCGCGCTCTGGTCGTTACAAGGGCAGGGGCATCATAAGGTAAGGCGCGGGAGGGTGTGGGCATCACACTGACCATAGACGCACTCGCGCTCGCCCGCCAGCAGAGCGTTTCCTTTGCCATATGCGACCTGGAGCGGGGTGGAATGGGCGCGTTGGGCAGCCTGTGAAGAAGAGGGGTTAACGCCAACTTGCTTGACCCGGGGCGGAACTATTTCTAGTTTTCGACCAATCATGTCCAGCATTGCAAAAAACAACGCCTCCCTCACTCCAGACGCCCTCGACCTGCCAAAAGCATGGCCGTTCGAGGAGGCGCGAAAAATCGTGGCCCATGTCGAGGCACGAGGCGGCGATGCTCCGGCCCTGCTCGAGACCGGTTATGGCCCGTCCGGCCTGCCCCATATTGGCACTTTCGGTGAAGTCGCGCGCACGACCTGGGTGCGTCTGGCCTATGAACGCCTGACGGGACGCAAGACACGTCTGCTGGCTTTCAGCGATGACATGGATGCGCTGCGCAAGGTTCCGGGCAATGTCCCCAATCAGGAGATGCTGGCGCAGCATCTCGGCCTGCCGCTGAGCCGCATCCCTGATCCGTTCGGCAGATTCGAGAGTTTCTCGGCACATAACAACGCGATGTTGTGCGAATTCCTCGACCGTTTCGGCTTCGAGTACGAGTTTGCCTCCGCAACCGATTATTACACATCGGGCCGGTTCGATGCGGCGTTGCGCCGTATGCTTGAGGTGCATGACGAGGTCGTGGCGACCATTGCGCCTACGCTGGGTGCCGAACGTCGCGCAACCTACTCGCCTGTGCTGCCCATTCATCCGCGCACCGGTCAGGTCATGCAGGTGCCCGTGACCAAGGTCGATCCGATTGCCGCCACCGTGCAGTGGCAGGACCCCGAGACGGGTGAGAATTTCGAGACCTCCGTGCTGGGTGGTCTTGCCAAGATGCAGTGGAAGGCCGACTGGGCCATGCGCTGGTACGCACTGGGCGTCGATTACGAAATGTCGGGCAAGGACCTGATCGATAGCGTCAAGCTGTCCAGCAAGATCTGCCGTATTCTTGGCAAGGCCCCGCCCGCGGGCCTGACCTACGAGCTGTTTCTGGACCAGAACGCCCAGAAGATCAGCAAGTCCAAGGGAAATGGTCTGTCGATCGAGGAGTGGCTGCATTACGCGCCGCCCGAGAGTCTGGCGCAGTACATGTTCAATCAGCCAACACGCGCCAAGCGCCTGTTTTTCGATGTCATCCCCCGTGCCATGGACGAGTATCTGGCCAATCTGGACAAGGCTGTCGAGACGGAAGACGAGACCACGCTGCGCGCTAACCCGGCCTGGTTCATCCATGGCGGCACGCTCGACAAGGGGCTTTCAAGCCCGGTCTCGTTCACGGCCCTGCTGAATCTGGCCTCGGTCGCCAATGCCGAGACCAGCGATACCCTCTGGAAATTCCTGCGCCGTTACGACCCGAGCCTCTCGCCGGAAACGCACCCCTATGTCGACCGTCTGGTCGGCCATGCTCTGGTGTATTTCAAGGAGTTCGTCCGCCCGGCCAAGACGTTCCGTGCCCCGACCGATCTTGAGCGCGTTGCCCTGCAGGATCTGGCAGACGCCTTGAAACTGGCAGACCCCGGACTATCTCCTGTTCAGGTTCAGGATATCGTCTTTGAAATTGGCAAGAAACATCAGATCCAGCCGCTAAGGGCGTGGTTCGGGTGTCTCTACGAGGTGTTGCTCGGGCAGACCGAGGGACCGCGCTTTGGCATCTTCGCTTCGCTTTTCGGCCTGCCGGAAACAGTGGCGCTGATCGAAAATGCTCTTGCCCGCGATGTTGCCGTGGCTGATGCCAATAACTGACAGGTGAAGAGACGATCAGCAGCCTTGATTGAGGGTTCATGACCGTTCAGGAACAGACAACACCCTGCTGTGAGGAAGGCGAGGCCAAACCTGCGAGCCCTTGGCGACGCGTGGCCTGTCGTCTTCCAGCGCTGCTGGGGCTCGTTCTTCTGGTGGCGGCAATCTACGTTATCCAGAAAGAGCTCAAATCGCTCTCTCTTGCCCAGATTAGGGGCGCTCTTCAGGCCATACCGGCACAGGCATTGCTGGCTGGCGTGGGCTGCACCTTCCTGTCCTACTTCATCCTGTCATTCTACGACCGGCTGGCCTGTTATCATATCGGGTCAAAGCAGTCGTTCCTGCGCACAGCCTTTGCAGCATTCTGTTCATATGTGCTCTCGCATAACCTGGGCTGCTCGGCCATTTCCGGCGCTGCCGTGCGCTTTCGGCTTTATCGAAATTGGGGGGTGTCGCCCGGCGGTATCGCCCAGATCATTGCCTTTTGTTCCACCACCTATCTGCTTGGTGCGATGGCGCTCATAGGCGGCGTGTTCCTGTTCGAGCCCGGCCATATCCCGCTTGTGGCTCATCTGCCCCATCTGGTCCTGCAACTGGGTGGTGCAGCGGCCTGGCTCTGCGTGCTCGCTTATCTCGGCGTGTCGCTGCGATATCGCCAGATGCGCATCTGGCGTTACACGCTTGACGTGCCGGGTTTTCGCGTGGCTGTGGCACAGGTCATTGTCAGCGCCGCCGACATGGCGATGACAGCGATGATTGCCTATGTCTTGTTGCCTCCCGAAGCGGCAATCGGCTTTCCGGCATTTCTCGCCATCTACATTGCCTCCTACACTGCCGGTCTGGTCGCGAGTGTGCCGGGTGGACTGGGCGTGTTCGACGGCGCAATGCTTCTGGCGCTTGGGCCCTATCTGCCCACCCCGCAGATCCTTGGCGTTATTCTGACCTTCCGCCTGTTTTATTACATCATTCCACTCTTTCTGGCCGGTGGCATGTTTGCCGTTCATGAGCTCTTTCTGCGTGGTGATGCGGCTTGGGCACGGCGCCGCGGCGGGGCGGCAGCGGGTGCTTTTGCACGGCGTCCAAGCCAGGTGGTGCGTGAGTCCGAGGCCGATTTTTCGGTGACGGTCGCGACAGGTGTGGTGGCCGGGACCGGCATATTGCTTGTGTTTTACGCAGTGGCCGTTCCTGCGCCCCTCCTTGGCACGCCATTCACCCATCTCATGTTGCAGCTGGCAGAATTCCTTTTGTGCCTGACCGGGGTGATGCTTGTGGGGGTCGCCGCAGGGCTGGCGCAGCGCGTGACTGCGGCATGGCGGGCGGCGCTTACGCTATTGGGCGTTGCCATTCCATTGGTCATCCTGCGGCAGGGGCCTCTAGCGATTCCGCTTTGCCTGATGATGGTGATGTTCCTCATCGCGCCGTTTCGGTCGTGCTATTATCGCAAAGCGCGGCTCTTTGCCGAACCCCTCAGCCCGACACTTATGGCGCCGGTCACGCTCTGGATCATCAGCCTCGGCAGCGTGGGGCTGTTTGCCCTGCGCCATCATCTCGGCCATGCTTGGTGGCGGTCGCTCATCTATGATGCGCATACCTCGGTCGTTCGCTGGGCGCTTGGCATTTCGGCTCTGCTCGGCATTGTCGCCGTCATCCAGATGCTGCGTCGAAGCCACGTTCTGGTGCGTCCCTGGGACAAGGAGAGCGAGACGCTCTACCGCAACCTGGCTCACGCCCTCGAGGAGCTTGGCCCCCGTCGCCCGAGTGGTCTGATCCTCAATGACAATGGCCGTGCCGGTATCCCGTTTCTGCGCACGGGTCAGTTCATCATCGGCGTTGGAGACCCTGCCGGCGCGGAGACCGAGTGTATTGCTGCGATCTGGCGGCTGCGCGATCTCGCCCTTGAGGAGGGGCGTCATCCCGTGTTCATCAAGGTGGGACAAGCGCTTCTTGGGGTCTATCATGACATCGGCATGACGGTCTGCCCCAACGGTCCGGGTGAAACCGGGGCGCTGTGCTGCCTCGCGCAGGATCTGCAGGCGGTCAAGGCGGTGCTGGGCAGTGAGCACAGGCGGCTCAAACGCCTTCTGCACACGAGACGTTTCCTGTCGGTCAAGGCCCGTGCCGATCGGGCCGCCGGGTGATGCACCTGCCCCATGTGTTGACGCAACAGGTCAGGATCAGCGACGTAACGGCCATCTGGCTGATGGCTTATTCGGCCCTGTTCTCGATCGTCAACCCTCTGGGCGCCTCGCTTATCTTTGCGCAAACGACCCTTGGTCGCCCACGAGCACAGGTGGTCCGTCTGGCCCGGACCGTCGGGTTCTATTCCTTCATCATTCTGATGGTGTCGGTGTGGCTGGGTGGGTGGATCCTCAGTTTCTTTCGGATCACCATTGATGCATTGCGCGTGTCTGGTGGTCTTGTCGTCGCTTCGCGCGCATGGGCGCTTCTGTTGGCGCCAGAGGAGAGCGAGGCGCGCAAGGAGCGGCAGGTTTTCGACCATGATACTGCCAACGCAGATAACGACCTGGGAGACAGAGCGTTTTTCCCTCTGGCCATGCCGTTTACCGTGGGGCCTGGCAGTATTGCCGTGGCCATTGCCCTGAGTTCGGGTCGTACGCTTGGGGCCTCGGCTGCCAGCTACATCATCGGCTTGTCCCTAGCGGTACTTGCCGTCTCCCTGACCGTGGTCATTTTCTACACCTATGCCGAGCGCATCGTCAGCTCGCTTGGACGGACCGGGGCGCGCATCGTTAGCCGTCTTGCTGCCCTCATTCTGCTTTGTATCGGTATCCAGATCCTGTTCGCGGGGCTGGAGGGGTTCGTTGTCTCGACACTCAAGCATATGCGCCAACTCAATTTGCTGGATTAAACTGAGCTGAGCTGAGCTGGGCAAGCGGGCAGGGCTTTTCAGGCCAAGGCGTTGCGTATCTCATGGCGCAGGGCAGGGATGACCTCCTCGCGGAACCAGGGCGCTCGCTTTTCCCACACACCCGTTCGCCATGATGGATGTGGCAGCGGAAAGTAACGGGGCAGATAATCCCGAAAGTGACGAACACGATCCGTTACGGATCTACGCCCCAGCGTGTAATGCTGGCTGTAGGAGCCAACCAGCAGGATCAGCCGCAGCTCCTTGAGATGCCCAAGAAGCTGGTCGCGCCATGCAGGTGCGCATTCAGGACGGGGTGGCTTGTCACCGCCATTCGGCAGGCGACCGGGATAGCACAGCCCCATGGGCAGAATGGCGACTTTGGCCGTGTCGTAAAAATCCTCCTCGGAGAGAGCCATCCATTCTCGCAGACGTCGCCCCGAGGGATCGTAGAACGATTTGCCGCTCTCATGGGCAATGGTGCCGGGCGCCTGGCTCGCGATGAGGACACGCGACGTTGGCGAGACATGGATGAGCGGTTTGGGGTCGAGGGGCAACGAGGCTTCACAGATACGGCACGCTCTGACGCGCGTTACCAGATCTGCGAGGCTCTCCTGAGGTTTTGGGGTTGGCAACTCAGAAAGACCACGCTTCGAGTGGCGGCAAGGCGCTGAGTGTCAGTGCGTACTCGGCGCAGGTTTCGTAATGAGGCGTATCACCCCCCCTGTGGGAACGGAACAGCACAAAGTGCTCCGTCATGACCGGCTTGCCGCGCATCAGATTATTCCCCTGAATCCAGCGAATGACCTCGGCGCCCGGATCGCCGTCAAAAACGCCCAAGGTGATGTGAGGCATAAACCGCTTCTTCTCGAGAGCAAGACCGCACCGCCTCAGGGCGGTATCGATCTTGCCCTGCAGGGTCATCAGGCTGCTGGACGGCGCCACGCCTGCCCAAAGACGTGACCGGGTGCCCTGTGTCGCAATACCTACCCCACTCGGCTCGATCTGGACGGGCGTGGTGGTGATGGCGGCCAGCGTATGGTCAAGCTCCTCCATCATCGGCCGAGAGCGGATATCGCCGATGAAGCGCAGGGTGAGGTGATAGGTCTCCGGTGGGTGCCATGTCACACCGGCGATGGGACGGCGCAGGGACGACAGAAGACGCTTGTGCTCGCTGGCAAGGTCGAGAGCAGTGAACAGACGCATGAACACTTCCTGTCAGGCGGGATGAGCCAAGAGTGGCCCTTTGGCGGAAGGATATCCCCGCAGGGACCGGATCAGAGAGGGCAGGAGCAGAGCCGACATGCAGGATGCGGCGTGGGGCGCGGAATGAGGGTGGGAGTCAATTCGATAGCGTTTGAGATCCGTTCTGTCGTAACGTCACAGCCTATAACGCACCGCATCGCAGCGGTTTCGGCAAGCGCGGTGAATGTATCTTAGAATGTCGTTCCTCGCGGCCGACTTGACCACTATGCTAAAAGCGCCACATTGAAGAAACAAAAGGCCAGTCCGGCCAAATCTCAGGAAAGGGTGTCATGGCTTTCGTTCCAAATTCTCGATCTGGTAATACCTCGGGTAACACCGGAGCCGCCAGGGTCGATACGGTCGATGCCGGTTTGCGCGCCTACATGCTCAGCGTTTATAACTGGATGACAGCGGGGCTGGTGGTGACCGGTTTCGTGGCATATGCCGTAGCCGAAACCTCGTTGCGTGACCTCTTCTTCCAGCAGGTTCTGACGCCGGGTGGCATTCTGACCCGCCCGACGGGGCTGGGAATGCTCACGATCTTCGCCCCGCTGGCCTTTGTCATGGTCATGTCATTCGGTGTGAACCGCCTGTCGCGTCAGACTGCGCAGGGTTTGTTCTGGGCTTTCTGCGCCGTGATGGGCGCCAGCCTGTCGAATATTCTGATTGTCTATACCCATACCTCCGTGGCGAGCACGTTCTTCGTTACAGCAGCAACGTTTGCGGCGATGTCTCTGTGGGGCTACACGACCCGCCGTGACCTCAGTTCGCTTGGCTCGTTCCTGTTCATGGGGCTTATCGGTCTGGTTATAGCCAGTCTGGTCAACATGTTCCTCCACAGCCCCGCCATGTCATTCATGGTGAGCCTGATCGGTGTGGTGCTGTTCACGGTGCTGACAGCGTTTGACACGCAGCGTATCCGCGCAACCTATCAATACTACCTGTCCTATGTGGGGCCGGAGGAAATGGGCAAGCGCAGTGTTTACGATGCGCTTTCGCTTTATCTGAACTTTATCAACCTCTTCACCTTTTTGCTCCAGTTCATGGGCGTTCGTAATAATAACAACAGCTGACTACTGATCTAGATCAATCGTTTATTTGAGGGGGCGTGTCACAGGCACGCCCCTTTTTGTTTATTCAGACTATTTCGGTCTGGATAACTTGTTATTTCTGTCTGAACTGAATCTAAAAAATCCGCAATGAATTGCGGCAGAAAAGCGATAATGTACGCTAAAGCCCTGATTCTAAAGATGAACACTTGTGTTCAAATTGTGAACAGCCCCATGAAAAGTCTTGATCAGTGCTTGCTTTGCAGACCAATCGGGCGGAAACAACAGAACAGAGCTGGGCGCTGATGCCCAGCGTGCAGGCAGGCGGTTGATCAACCGGTCGATCGCCTTGCCGAAGCAAGGCGAGGCAAGGATGAGACGTGTCGTGGTCGGAGCGTTCAGAGCCACCGGCAGACGTAACGTTACGTCTTCATACGATCCCGGTCGTATGATGATGTCACGTTGCGGCGCGATACGTATCGTTCACTGGAATAGGAGAGATGGATGACATCCCCTGAAGGTGTTGTCGCCATGTTCGACCAAGCCGTGGTCGGGTTCAGCGGCAGCGTAGCGCAGCCAAAAAGCTTGACGGTCGGTTCAACGAGCGGGGCAGACAATGAACAATAGACTCTTGCCGAAGTTGCGGCGGCTACTGCCGCTGGCGCCGGCGTTTTTCCTCTCCGGTTGTACGCTCGATCTTCTCGATCCGCGTGGCCCGGTTGGGCTTCAGAACCGTAACGTCATCCTGATCGAACTGGGTGTGATGCTCTGCATCGTCATCCCTGTCATCATCATGACACTGTACTTCGCCTGGAAGTATCGCGAGAGCAACACATCGGCTGAGTATCTGCCGAACTGGGATCACTCGACGAAGATCGAATTCTTCGTCTGGGGCGTCCCGGCTGTTGTGATCGTCATCCTCGGCGCGATCGCGATCATCACGAGCTATACGCTCGACCCCTATCGCCCGCTGCATTCGGCTGAGGCGGCAGGGCGCAAGCCTCTGAATGTCGAAGTTGTCGCACTCGACTGGAAATGGCTGTTCATCTACCCCGACCAGGGTGTTGCAACGGTCAACCAGCTTGCGGTGCCGGTCAATACGCCGATCAACTTCCGCATCACCTCTGACTCGGTCATGACGTCGTTCTTCATCCCGCGTCTGGGCTCGCAGGTGTATGCCATGGCTGGCATGCAGACGCAGCTCCATCTTCTGGCCAGTGCGCCGGGCGATTACCTGGGCGAAGCAGCGCACTACACGGGTCGCGGCTTCTCTGACATGAAGTTCCGCACGCTCGCCATGACGGATGAGGATTTCAACCAGTGGGTGGAAAAGGTGAAGGGCGCGTCTGACTCGCTCGACTCAGCCGACTATCCGCAGGTTGCCGCTCCGCAGGAAGCAGCACCGGTCAAGTATTTCGCGCATGTTCAGCCGAACCTCTTCGACAGCATCGTGGCCAAGTATAACAACGGTATGGTCATCGACAAGTCGACGGGTCAGGTCATGCACATGCAGTCCGCCATGTCCGACATGCAGATGAAGGAATAGGGACACATGCTAGGTAAGTTAACACTTTCGGCGATACCGCTGGACGTGCCCATTCTCGTCGGCACGTTCTCAGGTGTAGTTATCGTCGCGCTCGCCGTTCTGGGTGCCATCACCTATTTCGGCAAATGGGGCTATCTGTGGCGTGAATGGCTGACCTCGGTCGACCACAAGCGTCTGGGTATCATGTACATCGTACTGGCCCTCGTCATGCTGTTCCGCGGCTTTGCCGACGCCATCATGATGCGCAGCCAGCTCGCTCTGGCCTATAATGGCAACCCGGGCTATCTGCCCCCTCACCATTACGACCAGATCTTCTCCGCCCATGGCACCATCATGATCTTCTTCATGGCCATGGCGTTCATGACGGGTCTGCTCAATGTCATCGTGCCGCTGCAGATCGGCGCACGCGACGTGGCGTTCCCGTTCCTGAACTCGCTGAGCTTCTGGATGACCACGATCAGCGCTGTTCTGATCAACGTATCGCTCTTCATCGGTGAATTCGCTCAGTGCGGCTGGCTGGTCTATCCGCCGCTGTCCGAGCAGCAGTTCAGCCCTGGCGTTGGTGTGGATTACTACATCTGGGCCGTGCAGCTTGCCGGTGTCGGTACGTTGCTGACTGGAGTAAACTTCTTCGTCACCATCGTGAAGATGCGCGCTCCGGGCATGGGCTGGATGCAGCTCCCCGTGTTCACCTGGACGGCTTTCGTCACGGTCGTTCTGATCATGGCAGTCTTCCCGGTTCTGACGGTCACCCTGGCCGAGCTCGCGCTTGACCGTTATCTGGGTATGCACTTCTTCACCAATGATGGCGGCGGCAGCGTTCAGCTGTATCTCTCGCTCATCTGGACGTGGGGTCACCCGGAAGTTTACATCCTGGTTCTGCCGGCCTTCGGTGTGTTCTCGGAGATCACCCAGACATTCTCGCGCAAGCCCCTGTTTGGCTACCGCGTGATGGTTTACGCCACGCTTGCGATCGGCGTTCTGTCCTTCATCGTCTGGGCTCACCACTTCTTCACCATGGGCGCAGGCCCGAACGTCAATGCCTTCTTCGGTGTTGCCACGATGATCATCGCCGTCCCGACGGGCGTGAAGATCTTCAACTGGCTGTTCACCATGTACAAGGGCCGTATTCAGTTCAACGGCATCATGTACTGGGTCATCGGCTTCATGGTCACCTTCTCCATCGGTGGCATGACGGGCGTCATGATGGCGATGCCGGCAGCCGACTTCGTGCTGCATAACTCGCTGTTCCTGATCGCTCACTTCCACAACGTCATCATCGGCGGTGTGTATTTCGGTTATGTCGCAGGTCTGAACTTCTGGTGGCCGAAGGTTCTCGGCTTCAAGATGAACGAGTCCTGGGGCAAGCGCGCCTTCTGGTGCTGGTTCGTCGGTTTCTACCTTGCGTTCGTGCCGCTCTATATTGCCGGCTTCGAAGGTATGACCCGTCGTATGAACCATTACGACAATGCTGACTGGCATGTTCAGATGCTCATCGCTGCTGCCGGCGCTGCCGTCATTGCAGTGGGTGTTGTCTGCCAGCTGATGCAGATCTACGTCTCGATCCGCGATCGTAACCTGGCCGAGAACCGTGACTTCACGGGTGATCCGTGGAACGCACGTACGCTCGAATGGTCGATGTCCTCGCCCCCGCCCGCCTATAACTTCGCCGTCCTTCCTGACGTTCACGGTATCGATACGTTCCATACCGAGAAGCAGATGGGCCGTCGCAGCTATGAGGGTAAGGTGCTCGCACCGATCCATATGCCGAAGAACACGGCTGCCGGCTTCTTTGTCGGTGCCTTCAGCTTCGTGCTTGGTTTCGCAGCGATCTGGTACATCTGGTGGCTTGCCGCACTCGCCCTTATCGGCGTGTTCGCGACGGTCATCCTGCGCAGCTTCAACAATGATGTGGACTACTATGTCCCGGTTAGCGAAATCGAACGCGACCAGGAAAATTATGTCCGCTCGCTGACAGCACAGGCGGCAGAATAACAATGGCAAATATCTCAGCAACGCCGCACGGCACCGCACACGGCATCGATGATCACGAACACCACAACACGAACAACGTGTTTGGTTTCTGGATCTACCTGATGACGGACTGCCTCCTTTTCGGGACGCTGTTCGCCACCTTCGCTGTCATGCGCACCCAGTTCGCTGGTGGCCCGACGGGCAAGGAGCTGTTTGATCTGAACGGGGTAGGGCTGGAAACAGCCCTCCTCCTGCTCAGCTCGATCACCTTCGGTTTCGGTATGCTTTCGGCTTATGCCCGCAAGCAGGGCGCCATGCTTGCATGGCTCGCCATCACCTTCGTGCTCGGCCTCGGCTTCCTTGTTCTCGAAATCCGCGAATTCGCTCACCTTATCCATGAAGGCGCCGGACCGGATCGCTCTGCGTTCCTTTCCGCTTTCTTCACGCTGGTGGCGACGCATGGTCTTCACGTGACCTGTGGTCTGGTCTGGATCGCTGTTATCATGGTCCAGAGCTTCAGCGCGCAGGTTTTCAGCACACGCTATATGGACAAGCTCCAGTGCCTGAGCCTCTTCTGGCACTTCCTGGATATCGTCTGGATCTGCGTGTTCACCTTCGTTTATCTGTTGAGTGTGATCTGATGAGCCAAGCATCGACCCATCAACACGAAGGCGAGTCTCACGGCAGCTTCGCCTCGTACATCATCGGCTTCGTGATTGCGGCCATCCTGACGGTGGCGGCTTTCGCTATCGTCGAGATGCACCTCATGACCCCCGGCGTGACCTTCGGTGTCATCGCCGCGCTGGCCGTGGTTCAGATCTTTGTGCATCTGATCTACTTCCTGCACATGAACAGCAGCTCGAGCCAATCCTGGAACAACACGGCATTTGCCTTCGCGGTCATCTGCGTGCTGATCATCATCGGTGGAACGATCTTCATCATCCACGATGTCAGCATGAACATGATGTCGCGCTGACGCGATCTGTCTTCCAGCGTCTTCCTCTCAGGGATACGCCGGAAGTTGATCATGCCGGTGAAACGGAAAAGGCCCGGGGGAGAAATCCTCCGGGCCTTTTCTTTTGGCAGCGTTGCCCTGCGGCGGCTTTGCCTGCCGTGACAGAGCTACGGTCTCGTCTGCCAGTGGTCGGGGGAACTGCAACGGGCTGCCGCGCAGGCGACACGGATGACAGATACAAAAAAGGCCCAATCATTGATCGGGCCCCTCTCAGAAACGCGTTGCGTCTCTCAGTCCTTGTGCGGCTCCGGCGAGAGCATGGCATCCTTGCCGGGTTTATCTTTCCACTCATCGGCATCCGGCATGGCGTCGATCTTGCGTGTGATGTTGGGCCACACGGCAGCATATTTGCTGTTAACCTCGAGCCACGGCGTCGCACGGTCGTCGCTGTCGGGCACAATGGCCTCAGCAGGGCATTCGGGTTCGCAAACGCCACAATCGATGCACTCATCGGGGTTGATTACGAGGAAGTTCTCGCCTGCATAGAAGCAGTCAACCGGACAGACTTCAACGCAATCCGTGTATTTGCAGCGTATGCAGTTTTCGGTGACCACATAGGCCATAGGTGTCTCCGATCTTAAGCTGGGGCCAAAGGCCCGAGAGGATCCCGGGAGGCAATAGAGAGACGCCGTCTGGGATTTTCCAATAAGGGATGCCGCAGATAGGCGGAAGTTTCGGTCTCTGGCAAGCATATGTTTACGGCAAGCCACGGCAAATTTGCCTTGTGGGCTCAGTCCTCGCCAATAACCTCGTAAAGCAGGGCGGCCTCGGTGGCAGAACCCCGGCGTTCGGCGAGGGCGAGAACACGCCAGATACGGACCTCGGGGCGCGGATGACCGGGGAGTCCCAACACATCGCCCACACGTATCTTGCTATGGGGCTTTGTCGTTACCTGACGATTGATCCTGATGCGTCCTTTTTCCACCAGCGCGGCGCAATCCTGCCGCTGGCGGCACACCCGGGCATGCCACAGCCACAGATCGAGCCGCTGATAATCACGCTCCGCATCAGACATGGATCATCTCCCGCCCAGACCCAGCCGGGCCAGCGCGGCGAAGGGGCTGTCAGAGGGGGGAGCGGGCCTTGCGGGCGCTCGCTTGCCCGAATGACGGCGGTGTTTTGCCAATGGTTTCACCGCCGAAAGCATGAGGGGCGCGGGCGGCCCGAATTGCCCTGACGACAAAGGTGCAGCCACGCGCAGGCGTATGCCCAGTCCGGACAAAATCTCCGGTAGCTGTGTCTTGTTCAGCCCGTAGCGCTGCGCGAGATCGTTCGGCACGGGGCAGGGGCCTTGTCGTGTCAGGCGATGCACCTCGCCCAGCAGCTTTTCCACACGATCCAGCCGCATCCAGTTTCCGCCAGCCCAGGCCCAGCCCGCAGAGGCAATTGGCGCTGTGCCCGGGAGGGCAATCGTTATCTGCCGGGCGTCAGGGTTCTGACTGGCGTGGCGATGCCACAGACCGAGCAACAACGAGCGCAGGGTCATGGCGGCAGGCTTGAGCAAGACAGGCATGAAGACGCCCTGCGGGACGAACAGGATCCCCAGACGTCGCAGGTGGCCAAGCACCTGCGTTCCGTGGCTGGCGGGTTCGCCAGGCATCAGGGGGGCAACACCACCGTATTCCATCAGGCGATGGGTGAGGCCGCGCAGGGCAGGCGTAGGGCGGGGCTGCGCAGCCAGCGCGTATAGAGGGGCCAGCGTCGTGCGGATATGGGTAGCTGCGAACGCCGTGAGCCTCTCCTGAACGAGATCGCGCTGCTTCGTGTCAGCAAATTCCCCACCCAGAATTTGTACGGAAGGCGCGAGGAGAGCTGTGCCACGGGCGAGGCGCGCGATAACCACGCCGTCCCAGGCAATATGGCCATTGGTCGCATCCAGCGAGAGGGTGTCGTCGGAGGCGGAGACAAGGGCCTGCACGCGTCGCGGAATTTCGTGCAGCAGCGCACGCCGTCCTGCACGCAGCATAAGCTTGCGTTCGGGAAGGGCCTCTTCGCGATCGGGCTTCAGGGTGAAACCCTCTATGGTGCCGACGGCGTGGCCCTCGACAATCACCTGCCCCTCACGGGTCACGGCAGAAAGCAGGTCCCGTGTGCCGTCACTATCGAGACGACGCAGGAGGGATGTGGCGCGCCGATCGACAAACCGGGCTGTCAGGCGTTCATGCAGCGCGTCTGACAGCAGATCCTCGACTTCTCGGGTGCGTTCCTGCCAATGGGTTGCCCGATCGCTCCAGTCACTGCGCGCCGCCACATAGGCACAGATCCTGATGCCGGTAAGGCGATGCATCAGCGTGTCGATATCGCCATCGAGGCGCGAAAACCCGGAAATATGGGCGTCGAACCACGCGCCAGGGATGCCTCCATCCTGCAGGAGATGCATGAAGAGACGATGGCACAACCGCACATGGGAATCGTCACCCAGTTTACGAAAATCGGGAATCTGGCACACTTCCCATAGCAGGGCTGTGGCCTTCCTGCCTCGCGCTGCCTCGCGGATATCGCGCTCACCCGAAAGGCTCTCGAGCGTCAGCACATCGGAAGCAGGGCGGCCCGCCACCAGACCGCGTTTGGGTGGTGATGCGTTGAGGCTCGCATAAAGGGCGTCGGGGGAGGTAAAATCGAGAGCCGCATTGCGCCAGCTCACACGCTCGACCGGGTCAAAGCGGTGCGCTTCAATCGCATCGACGAGCGACTCTGACATCGGACGTGCCTCGGCAGTCGTGCCGAATGTGCCATCCTTCATGCCGCGCCCGGCGCGACCGGCAATCTGGGCACATTCCTGGGCTGTCAGTGGCCGAAGCGAGGCGCCGTCGAACTTTGTGAGCGATGCCAGCGCAACATGGTTCACGTCCATGTTCAGCCCCATGCCTATGGCATCGGTCGCAACGAGATAATCAACATCCTTGTTCTGATAGAGCTCGACCTGTGCATTGCGGGTGCGCGGCGAGAGCTGCCCCATGATGATCGCGCATCCGCCCCGTCGACGTCGTATGATCTCCGCAATGGCGTAGACCTCGGCAGCCGAGAACGCGACGATGGCCGAGCGGGCAGGGAGCCGCGAGAGTTTGGTATGACCCGTATGGACCAGACTCGATAGGCGAGGGCGCGTGTCGATCTCGATGCCGGGCACAAGGCGTTGCAGAAGAGGGCGCATGGTTTCCGCACCGAGGAACAGGGTCTCCACATTGCCACGCGCATTCAGCAGCCGGTCAGTGAAGACGTGCCCACGATCGGGGTCGCTGCTGAGCTGGATCTCGTCCACGGCCACGAACTCGACCTTGCGCGTGAGGGGCATGGCCTCAGTCGTGCAGGAAAACCACTTTGCATCGGGGGGAACGATTTTTTCCTCACCCGTGATGAGCGCCACATGGCGCGCGCCCTTGAGGCGCACCATGCGCTCGTAATTTTCGCGCGCCAGCAGACGCAGGGGGAAGCCGATAATGCCAGATTCATGCGCCAGCATGCGCTCGAGCGCATAATGGGTCTTGCCGGTATTGGTCGGTCCCAGCACGGCACGAATTCGGCGGGGCATGAGATGGAGCTGGGACTTCATGATACGATGCTTGTGCATGAGCGACCGAATTGCAAGACGCCACCGCCACTGGCACAGCTTGTGCGGATCCGATCCTCCATCGGAAGATCAGCAGAAAGGCAGAAAACCATGCGCAACCCCGAAGAGCTTTGCCTGACGACGAGCGCCGACGCGGCGAGACTCCTCCATATCGTGCCTGTCGGGCAGGATCTCGAGGCATTGCTTCATGGACACGGCGCCGCCCTGCGCGAAATGGCCGGGGAGCCTCTGGCAGGACGTCTTTATCTCGTCCCCGGCGCGGCGGGCGTCAGTCACGCAATCTATCTGGATGATCCGCAATCATGCGATGCCGCGCGGTTCGGTGTGCTGGCCACGGGCTTGCCCCCCGGTGACTGGGTTCCTTCTGTCGCACCCGATTATACCGGGTTGCGCCCGGGGATTATGCAGGATGTGATGCTGGGCTTTTGCATGGGGGCGTATCACTACGCGATAGGCCCGGCGAGCGAGAATACGGTGCGCCTGGTTCTGCCTCCAGAGTGCGATACAGGTCGCGCCGTCGCGCTTGCTCAGGCGACATGGCTCGGCCGCGATCTGGTGAATATGCCTGCCAATCTGCTAGGGCCGGTGGAGTTGGCGCAAAGGGCTGAGGCTGTGGCCCGACTTCACAACGCTTCGAGCGAGATCATAAGCGCCGAGGCTCTTGAGCGGGCCTATCCCTGCCTTGCGGCTGTAGGCTCGGGGTCAGATCGCCCGGCGCAAGTGTTCAGGATGACATGGCAGGGCAGCGCTGCCGGAGCCGATGCGCCGCTGCTCTCTCTGGTTGGCAAGGGCGTCTGCTTCGACACTGGCGGATATGACATCAAGCCCGCGAGCGGCATGCTGCGCATGAAAAAGGATATGGGTGGCGCTGCCCTGATGCTGTCTCTGGCGCATGTGATCATGGCGCAAGACCTTCCATTGCGTCTGGAATTGCGTCTTGGCTGCGTCGAAAACAGCATCTCCGGCCATGCCATGAGGCCGGGCGATATTCTGACGACGCGCGCAGGCCTGACGGTTGAGGTGGGTAATACCGATGCTGAGGGGCGCCTGGTGCTTAGCGACTTGCTGACCGAGGCTTGCGAGTCCCGACCTGACTGGCTGCTGGATGCGGCGACTCTGACGGGTGCGGCCCGTGTCGCGCTGGGCCCTGACTTGCCTGCGCTGTTCTGTAACGATCCGGAATGGTCGCAGATTTTGCTCGAATCAGGTCATGAGACCGGCGATGCCATGTGGCAATTGCCACTCTGGCATGGCTACGACGCATGGCTCCGCCGCAAAAATGCCCATCTTGGCAATGTGACGGACAAACCGATGGCGGGGGCGATTACGGCCGCCCTGTTCCTTCAGCATTTCGTCGAACCCACTGTAAAATGGGCACATATAGACACTTATGCCTGGAATGACGGCGCAAGAACCGGGCGTCCAGAGGGGGGAGAGACACTCGCCCTGCGTGCTCTGACAATCGCAACATTACGAATGATTAATGAAAGAGTAGGGTCGGGCTCAGCTTAGTCACTGACTTTCAACAAAAAGATACTAAACCGATTACAAAAACGAACCTATATGGATGCGTATCGTTCGACGCATGTTGTAGGAATGCAACGCTAATCGGGATGTAACCCGCTTCGTTCCTAAAGCAAGCGCCTTCAGGACACGCACCCAAGGCGTGGCATCCCTGAAATATCCGCAAGGTGTTTTCAGGGTGGCTTACTTGGGCGACGGGTAAGACCATTAGCCGCGCCAGATGCGCGATGCATTGAGGAGTTTTTTCGATGGCCCAGGCACAGAATGACCAGATGCTCAACCTTCTTCGTGACACGATCGTTTCGCTCGTGCGCAAGGACGGTCCTGATCTCTCCGCGCGCCAGCTCGGCGTTTTTCTAACCTGCTACCTGCAGGATGGCGCCCACACGGTTCGCGGTCTGGCACAGGAACTCAATGTCTCCAAGCCTGCCATCACCCGTGCTCTTGATCGTCTGGGTGAGCTCGATCTGGCGCGTCGCAAGGTCGATCCGCTCGATCGCCGCTCGGTTCTCGTGCAGCGCACACTCAAGGGCTCGGCTTTCCTTCGTGAAATGCGCTCGCTCATGAGCGAGGCTTCGGGCACGGTCAAGCCGGCTGCCAAGACCGGTCGCGGCACGGTTGAGCGTATGACCGTGCGTCGCATTGCTGGCTGAACAATTCAGGTTGTTCAGCAGGCGCATGCCTGACGTTGGTTTTAAAAGCCGCCTCCTGAAAAGGGGGCGGTTTTTTTTGTTTGGGTGCCAGCGATCTGAGGTTCTCGGATAGTTTTGGCCGGTGTCTCCCACGACCGTGGCATCCGACGTATCCATAAAGGGGGAAAGCCATGACGCGCGAGTTCGACACGACTAATCTGTGTTTTCGGCTTCCTGCCCGGCAGGATTTCGAGGCGCTTGCGGACATGCGCGCCGACCCGGTCGTGACACGCTATACAGGCGGTCAGCCTGCGTCGCGCAATGAGTCCTGGGACCGGCTGATACGGTATCGTGGGTACTGGGGAATACTCGGTTACGGCTATTGGTGCGTGAGGGAACGCCTTACCGGGCATTTTGTCGGTACGATCGGGTTCGGCGAGGCAAGGCGGGGAATCGAGCCGTCACTCGATGGCTATCCCGAGGCTGGCTGGGTGCTCGCCTCATGGTGTCATGGCAGCGGGTATGGGGGTGAGGGTGTGGCCGCCGCTCTGGACTGGCTCGATACCCAGACCGATCACCGGGTCGCTCGCTGCATCATCGATCCGGATAATCTGGCCTCCATGAAGCTGGCCAGGCGGCATGGCTTCAGGCCGCTGGCCCGAACCCATTATCTGGGCTCTGTCATCGACGTCCTCGAACGTCAGCGTGGCGGCGTCACCATTTGCCCAGATCATGCGCCCGTGCCCGATGCAGGGTGAAGCCTGTCCAGATCAGTTGCGGGGCCAGGACGAGGATCAACTGAGCGGCAATAGGCAAGGGGGTCACGGCGACAGCTGCGCCCCATAGGGCGAAGGCCCAGTGCAAGAGGCTTACAAGCGTTGGTGAAACGCCGCTGCGCGCTGCGAGCTGGTAAAGATGGCTTCGATGGGCCTGTGCCAGCGGGTCACCTGCAATCGCACGACGGATCAGCGTAAAGGCAACGTCATAGAGCACCCCACCCAGCATGAAGGGTACGATAAGGGGGCAGGGTGTTGTGCAGGCGGCCTCGATACCGAGCCATGCCAAAGTCAGTCCTGCACCCTGACTGCCGACATCACCCATGAAGATACGCGCCTTGGGGAAATTGAAGGGCAGGAACACCAGGAGTGCAACAGCCAGAAGAAGCGCTGCATGGGTAAAGCCGGGTCTCCCCGCGTGGCTGAACAGGAGCGTAAGCGCCAAAGCCGTAATGGCCATTACGCCGGAGGCAAGGCCATTCAGGCCATCAATGAAGTTCAGGGCATTGGTCGTGAAAACGAGCCAAAGGAAGCCGATGCCGATAGCAAGAGCCACGATGACCCAGCCTGGCGCGAGATAGTCCGGAATGTAAGGGAGAGCACTTCTGCCCGAGATTACGTCGCCGATTACACTAGAGCCGGAACCCGGGAGTGAGGTGAGCGCCACGCCCGCCAGCGTCATCAGGGCGGCGATGCCCTGAACGCCCAGCTTGAGCGAGGCGCGATAGGAGTGGATATCGTCAAGCCAGGAAAAGAAAGCGAGCAAGGCCACGGCGAGAAGAGGCAGAAGAAGCGCCGGGCCCGGCAGATCGCCCTGCGTCCAGAGTTGCGACAGGGGAAAGACGAGCAGGAACCCCGTGATGATGCCAATGCCACCCCCTTTGGGGGTAGGGCGCGTATGTGAACTGCGATGGCCCGGCATATCCATGACCCCGACACGGATCATGTAAACAACAAGGGCAGCACTGATACAGGCCGTGGCAGCACAACAGAGGATCAGGGGTATCATCATCGGATCCGGAAGTTTTTCAGCGGGCAGGGCCTGACGTGACGACTGCCCATCGCGACAAAAGTTTTTTTGCGGCTATAAGTGTCGTGTGAACGCGAAGCAACAATCTCATAGCCCTGTCCCCTCATCCTTGACGCGGCGTCATCGATCGCGAGGGCGCATTGCCGTCAATGTACTGGCTGACGGTCTGATATCAGGACTCGCTGCTCCTGTAGCCCGTTTTCTGGCCGCCCCTCATGACGGATTGCTGCATCCACTCTGGTTCATCATGGGCGGTGCCATCACATTGCTCGTCAGTGGCCTGCCTTTTCGTATCCCGCAGCAGTACTGGCGTTTTTCAGGCGTAGCGGATCTGCGCGGTATAGCGGCTGCCTCGATCGCTGGCGCCGCCCTTTTCTCGCTTATGCTTTGGGTCTCTGGCTTTCCCCTGCCATCGCCGACCTTTCCCCTGATCTACGCGCTCGTTCTCCTTGTTGGTCTTGGAGGCGGTCGTGTTGCGACGCGCCTTTACGGGACGGTGCGACAGCAGGCGCAGGGGCAGAAGCGCCGTGTTCTGCTTGCGGGCTCGGATCTGAGCGCCGACCTGTTTCTTCGCGCGCTGGAGCGCGTATCCGACGCGCATTATCTGGTGCTGGGTCTGGTTACCCGGTCGCCAGGGCAGCAAGGGCGGCGGCTGCACGGCGTACCGATTCTCGGTGTGACCGAGGATCTTTCCTCCGTGCTGGCGGAAATGGAGGAAAACGACACCCTTCCTGACAGCGTGATCGTGACCGATCCCGAATGGCGCGGGTCGCAGCTCTCCGTCGTGCTCGATGCCGGGCAGAGCTACGGCATTGCGGTACAACGTGCCCCTTCGCTCACACGGCTGACCCCGGCGGAGGAAATCCAGATGCGTCCCATTGCACTGGAGGACCTGCTGAACCGGCCGGAAGTCCCGCTGGATCGTGAAGGCATGGCGCGATTGATCCAGGGGCAGGTGGTCATGGTCACCGGTGCGGGTGGGACAATCGGTTCAGAGCTGGCCCGTCAGGTTGCCCAGTTCGGCCCGGCCACGTTGCTCCTGCTGGATCATGGCGAATATGCGCTCTGGCAGATCGATTTGGAATTGTCAGAACTGTTCCCCCATGTGCAGCGTCAGGTCATCGTGGCCAATATCCGCGATGCCCAGCGTATCGACGAGGTGTTCGCCCGCTATCGTCCGGCGCTCGTGTTTCATGCTGCGGCGCTCAAGCATGTACCGATTGTCGAGGCCAACCCTTGCGAGGGCGTGCTGACAAACGTGATCGGGACGCGGATCGTGGCCGATGCCGCTATTCGCCACGGAGCGCGGGCGATGGTCCTTATTTCCAGCGACAAGGCCGTCAATCCGTCGAGCATCATGGGGGCAACGAAACGCTGTGCGGAGATCTACTGTCAGGCGCTGATGGGCGAGGCTGAGGCAAAGGGCTCGCATTTCCGCTGTGTGACCGTGCGTTTTGGCAATGTCCTTGGTTCCACGGGGTCGGTCGTGCCGCTCTTCCGACGCCAGCTGGAGCAGGGTGGACCGCTCACCGTCACGCATCCTGACATGACACGCTATTTCATGACCGTACCTGAGGCGGTGGGTCTCGTGCTCCAGGCCAGTGTGCGTGGCACAGCATCGCGGCGTGAGGCCGACGAGACGGACCAACGTCTGCAACGCGGCGGAATCTTTGTTCTCGATATGGGCGAGCCGGTTCGCATTCTTGATCTGGCGCGTCAGATGGTGCGTCTGGCGGGGCTGAGGCCTGATGAGGACATCGCCATACGGTTTACCGGACTGCGCCCGGGCGAGAAGCTCTATGAGGAGCTGTTTCACGGCCGCGAAGCGCCGGTTCCGACCGATGCGCCGGGTCTGAAAATGGCAACGCCGCGGATGATTGATCTCGACGCTGCCCGCACATTGCTTCAGCAGCTCGAGGCGGCCAGCCATGCCGATGATATCGGGCAATCTCTGGTGATCATGCAGGAACTCGTGCCCGAATTTGCCCATAACCCGCTGGGTGAGGTGCGGTATTCCACCCCGTTTATCCAGAAAGCTGAAAGCCCGGAGGCTTCGGAAAACACGAACCCTGTGTCATAGTCCCGGCATGATCGTACGGGCGCGCCTCCCTATGCGCCCGGCCAACGGAAACTGTCTTTCGGGCTATGCCGCGATTGACGGAACCTCTAGCGATACGGGACCGGCCTCATGCGGCCGTTAATGGAAAAAAAGGTGCCATGAGCGACAAAGCCCCCATCTCCTTTCTTGACCTGCCCAGACAACAGGCGCGCCTCGGCGCGCCGCTGAAGCAGCGGATCGACACAGTTCTCGAGCACTGCAAATTCGTGATGGGGCCTGAGGTTGAGGAGCTCGAAAAACGGCTCTGCGCCTATAGCGGTGCGACGCATGCGGTGAGCGTCTCGTCCGGTACCGATGCACTACTTATGGTGCTCATGGCCGAGGAGATTGGTCCAGGCGACGCCGTGTTCCTGCCGGCCTTCACTTATACCGCTACCGCAGAAGTAGTGCTGCTGCTTGGCGCCACCCCGGTTTTCGTGGATGTGGATCCGGCAAGTTTCCAGATCGACTGCGATAATCTGCGCGCCCGCATAGCGTCGATACGCGCGCAGGAAGAGCTTGAGCCTCGCGTAATCATTGGCGTTGATCTGTTCGGTCAGCCTGCGCCCTGGGCAAACCTGCGCGATGTTGCCGCGCAGGAGGATCTGTTGCTTGTCGCTGACTGCGCCCAGGCCTTTGGCGCCTCTTTGAACGGTCACAAGCTGGGCCGCGAGGCGATGGCGACAACCCTGTCCTTCTTCCCGTCCAAGCCGCTGGGGGCCTACGGCGATGGGGGTGCCATCCTCACTGACGATGCCGAGCGTGCGGCGCTGTACCGTTCGCTGCGCACCCACGGCGAGGGGCGCACGCGCTACGAGGTTCTGCGTATCGGCCTCAATGGACGTCTCGATACGCTTCAGGCGGCTATTCTTCTGGCGAAGCTCGACCGGTTTGAAGAGGAACTGGGCCGCCGCGAAGCCATTGCGCAGGCGTATGACGCGGCGCTTTCCGGTATTGTGCAGACACCTGCACGGGTGGAGAACAGTGCAAGCGCCTGGGCCATTTACTCCATCCTGCTGCCGGACGCCGCCACGCGGGATGCCTTGCAGGCACATCTTGGCCGCCACGGGGTCCCGAGCGTTGTGTACTATCCGCGCCCACTGCATGAGCAGCCAGCTTATGCTGAGCATCATGACGAGACGGTATCGCTGCCAGTTTCGGAAACGCTAGGCTCTCGTATTCTGGCCCTGCCGCTTCATCCTGAACTGACTGATGAAGAGGTCAGCCGAGTGATCGGCGCTGTCTCGTCCTATTTTGCTGCGCCCGGAGCCGGCGGCGAAGCGGGTTCAGCCGATGCTAGGCAGGAGCGCGGCGCGTGAGGAAAGAAACCCTTCTCGTCTTCGGATTTCTGGCGGTTGTTCTCTCGACGGTCGCGCTCATCTGGTATTTCGCATGGCCGGCTCTGCGTCCGGTACGGTTCGAGACCGTCTCGGATGTGACACTGACGATCGAGCAGACGAACCAGACGCGCAAGCTCGACGCGGCGGAAACGGCTCAGCTGAACGAATGGCTCCACAGCCATACGCATGGCTGGGCCCCGCTCACCTCGCCAGCCCCTTCAACCGGCGATGTGGTAATCAAGGCCCACCTGCCAGATGGTGAGCCGTTCGAGCTCGCGCTCTGGACGGGTATCAGCGGTGCTGACTGGAATGATACAGCCATTACGCGCGCGAACCCTAAGGCACGTTTCAAGGTGCAGAGCTTCGACGATCAGGGTTGGGCGCCTCTGCGTCGCCTGATCGAGGGGCAAGGCTTCGAGAAAACCGACGTTCCCTGAGGAAAAGCTTCGTGGCCTGTTCACCTGCAAGGGTGTTCAGGCCGGTGCTTGCCACTCTAGCCTGACACCCGTGACGGTTGCAGGCATGGTGTCAGGCGTCACGATTGCGACATCCATGGCCCGGAATGAAAACATCCATCCCGGACCAACAGTGCGCGTATTCAGGGCTGGCCCTGCGAGACCTGCTTCTCCCCCGTGCGTGAGAGCCGACCGGTCTCCGTCATGAAACGATAGACCTCGGCACTGAACGGTGCCTTGGCTGTGTCTGTCTGCCAGCTTTCCATATCGGCATACATCTTTGCCGCCTTGTTCCAGTGGTCTTTGCCCAACGCATCAACCATCGGCTGTTGCAGCGTCATCCACTCATTAAGCAGTGACAAGGCTTGCGGCGACCCCGGAGCAACGCCCTGTCTGATGGCGTCTTCAACACGGGTGATCAGCGCCGCCCAGTTCTGCTCATAGGCGGTGCGCGTCTCTCCCGGAAAAAGTCTGGCCCCGAGCGCCTGCCAGCGATTCCATTCTTCCTCAGTGAAATACTGCTTTGCGACGGTTCTGAGATCCTGTTGTGTCATGATGGTCTGTGCCTCCTTGATAAGGGAACAGAGCCGGTCAGCATCAGGTGTTTCGCGTGTTCTGAGCAGATCGGACATATGCCGCAGACGGCGCAGCATGGTCTCGATCTCTCTTTGCTTCGCGCCAAGATGCAGGATCTGTGTTTCGATCAGGCTCCGGGCGTCCAGAGAGGGGGCAATCATGACCGCGGAGATTTCCGATAGCCGGTACCCTGTCTGCCGAAGCAGGAGGATCTTGGTGATCAGGTTCACTTCCCGCGCGCCGTAGACACGACGACCTGCCTCGGTTCGGCGTGGGGCGATCAACCCTTTTTCCTCAAGGTGGCGCAAGCTGCGTACCGACAGCCCGCTTTGGGCAGCCATTTCGCCAATTGATCGATCACGCATCACGATGCCCCTCTCTATCGTCCGGCATCACCATGCGATGCTGACATAGTGTGAGGAGCAAGAGGTAAATACGCTATATCCGACGACTGGTATTTGAAGGCAGAGCCGCGCGCAGCTCGTGGCATCACTCCGGCTGGCAGGCTGGACTGACGGGGTGATAATACGCCCCGTCAGTGAAGGGTCAGGCGTGCTGTTGTTTTCCGCTCTCGCTCGGAAGCGGCGCATCGCCCATGGCCTCGCCCGTACGCATATCATCGGCGAGCGGCGCCGTGCCCTTGTCACCAATGGCAAGCAGGGCTGCGGTGAGGGGAGAGGCAAGAATGAGACCGGGCACGCCCAGAATGGTGCCGAACACGGTCTGTGAGAGAATTGCTAGCGCTGGCGGCATATGAACGGCGTGACGCTGGATCAGGGGGGCGAGCACGTTGCCCTCCAGGAACTGGATGACGCAATAGAGCCCCGCCACCATAAGGCCAGTGCGTGTGCCCTGGGAAAGGGCGATTAAAACCGCCGGTATCGCGCCGAGAATCGCGCCGATATAGGGGATGAAATTGCAGAGGCCGGCAACAACGCCGAGGGCCATCGCAAGGGGAACGCCAAGAAAGCCCAGCCCGATACCCGAGGCCAGACCGACGGCAAGCATGTCAAAGGCCTGTCCGATTGTCCAAGACCACAGCGCCGTGCCCGCCGTCAGAAGAAGCTTGCGGGCCTCCGGGCGATGGCCCTCGGGCACGAGGCGTAGCAGACCATCCACATAGATGGCGGGGGACAGGGCGAAGTAGAGTCCGGCGATCAGGATCACAGCAATCGTGCCGAGCAGTCCGAACGCGCTGCTCAGAATACCCGTCACCGAATTGGCCAGACCGGCACCGAGGGACGGGCCGCTACCAGCCTCGTTCCCACCAAGCGATTTGGGCAAGTGATCAAGGGCAAACTGGCCCCACGTGCTGGAGCCCATCTGCTCGCGTATTTGTCCATACTGCGTGATCAAAGCCTGCTTCAGCTTGACGAACTGGTCACCAATCTGCGGGCCGCTGAAGAAGAAGAGAGCGGCGATGGCGAGGAGGATCGTCAGCGCCACCAGACCCACGGCGAGCTGGTAAGGCATACGGGCCTTGTCACGCAGAATACGCGCCAGACCGTGCAGGATCACAGCAAACAACGTGGCGGCAAAAACGACCATCAGCACGTCGCCAATGAGCCAGATGGCGAGCACGGCAACTGTAACGATGAGAGTAAAACGCAGGATCCGGAAGATCCGTGTCAGTTCGCGCCCCGCGCCGTGGGCGTCGTCAGGATGGGTTTCGGACATCGTCTCTCTTGTTTTCAAAAATCTGTCTCGTTTTAACGGTGAGCCCTAGTTTCGGTTCGCCTCGTCGATTTCGGCTTCTGCGGCCAGCCAGCGTTCCTCTGCCGCCTGCTCCTCAAGGCGCAACGCGGCCAGCCTTGTGTTCAGCTTCGTGATTTCAGCGGTATCGCTTTTTGCATAGAGTGCCGGGTCGGCTAGACGCGTCTCGATTTTCTGACGCTCCTTGCCAAGCTGTTCCAGCAAATGCTCGGCGGCTTTCGCTTCCTTGCGCAGGGGCGCCAGAGCCTTTCGCTGTTCCGCACGGTCGCGACGCTGATCCTTCCTGCCGGCGCTGTCCGGCTCGCTCTCCACCCGGCTGTCGCTGGCAGCCTTGCGTGCCCGTTCGATCAGCCAGCTGCGATAGCCGTCCATATCGTCATCGAACGGCGTGATTGTTCCCTCATCGACAAGCCAGAGACGATCAGCGACGGATTCCACCAGATGAGAATCATGGCTGATCAACACGACAGCACCTTCGAAATCGCAAAGGGCGCGAATTAGTGCGTCGCGGGCATCAAGATCCAGATGGTTGGTCGGTTCGTCCAACAGCAGGAGGTGAGGGGCGTTGCGCGTGGCGAGGGCAAGGAGGAGACGCGCTTTCTCACCGCCGGACAGGTCGCCCACCCGGGACTCGGCCTTGCCGGCATCGAGGCCGAACCGGTCGAGCTGCGCGCGTACGGCGACGGGCGTCGCGTCAGGCATGGCGCGGCTCATATGGTCGATGGGTGTATCGCCCAGCACGAGCTCGTCACCCTGATGCTGGGCGAAATAGCCGATGCGAAGCCTTGGAGAATGGTTGACGCGGCCTGAGATGGGATCAAGACGCCCTGCCAGCAATTTGGCAAAGGTCGATTTGCCTTTGCCGTTCTGGCCCAGAAGCGCGATGCGATCATCAAGATCGAGGCGGCAGGAGAGGTTGGACAAGACAGCGCGCCCGTCATAGCCAACGCTGACATTTTCCAGCGACAGCATGGGCGGGGGAAGAGGCGTGGGCTCCGGGAAGGAAAAGCGGGTGGGACTGTCCTCCACAACAGAGTCGATCTGGGGCAGACGCGCCAATGCCTTGAGGCGGGCCTGAGCCTGTCGGGCCTTGGTGGCTTTGGCCCGGAAGCGATCGACGAAAGACTGCATATGCGCACGTTGCGCCGCAAGGCGTTCGGCTGCCCTGTTCTGCTGCAGGGCCTGCTCGGTGCGTATGCGGATGAACTCGTTATACCCGCCAGGGGTGAGGCTCAGCTTGCCCTTGTCCAGATGGGCGATGGAATCGACTACGCTATCGAGCAGGGAGCGATCATGGCTCACGACGATCGCCGCGCCCGAGAAGGTCTTGAGCCAGTTTTCGAGCCAGATGGTCGCCTCGATATCGAGATGGTTCGTGGGCTCGTCCAGCAACAGCAGATCGGGGTTCAGGAACAGGGCTGTGGCCAGCGCCACGCGCATGCGCCAGCCACCCGAGAATGACGAGACCGGGCGTTGCTGGGCTGCATGATCGAAACCAAGCCCTGACAGGATGCTTGCTGCGCGGGCCGGGGCCGTATGAGCATCGATGACAAGCAGACGCTCATGGATATCGGCAAGGCGAGAGGGATCATGGGCCGCTTCGGCCTCGTGCAGCAGGCGCGCGCGTTCAAGATCGCCAGCCAGAACCGTGTCGATAAGGGAGGCATCCCCCTCAGGCGTCTCCTGCTTGACGCGCCCCATGCTGGCCCGGTTGGAGAGCTGTATCGTGCCCCCATCGGGGTGCAGATCACCGGCAATGGCAGCAAGCAGCGTCGATTTGCCGGCGCCATTCCGGCCGACCAGCCCCACCTTGCGCCCCGGGTCGATACTGAGTGAGGCATTGTCGAGCAGGACGCGACCGGCAATGCGCAGGGTCAGGTCGGTGATGGTCAGCAGGCTCACAGTTTCTTCCCGGGCAATATGGAGGCGTTTTGATGCCAAGCGGACTATCAGGAAGTCTTGTTTTGCTCTAGGGGAAGGGCGTTCACCGCTTTTCTTTTTTAATGCAGGAGATGCCTCATGGCCCTGGAACGCACCCTTTCGATCATCAAGCCCGACGCAACCCGCCGCAACCTGACCGGCAAGATCAATGCCGTGTTCGAAGGCGCTGGCCTGCGCATCGTCGCCCAGAAGCGCATCAAGCTGACCGAAGACCAGGCCAAGGCCTTCTACGCTGTGCACGCCGAGCGTCCGTTCTATGGCAGCCTCGTTGCTTCCATGCTCTCCGAGCCGGTCGTCGTGCAGGTGCTGCAGGGCGACAACGCTGTGGCACATCATCGCGAAGTCATGGGCGCAACCAACCCGGCCCAGGCTGCCGAAGGCACCGTGCGCAAGCTCTATGCCGAGAGCATCGAAGCCAACTCGGTGCATGGTTCGGACAGCCTCGAAAATGCAAAGAACGAAATCTCGTTCTTCTTTGCCGAGACGGAAATCCTGCCGTAAGGCAGTCTGCACCAAGGCAGGTAGAGAAGGCGGCTTTTTAGCCGCCTTTTTTTTGACTTTCTGCTGGGTTGGAAAGCGTGGTCAGGCGGTATGACTGCGTCGTTCCCCCGCAAAATATGCTCATGTTATCCGGCCACGATCTTCACGCCGCTGATGGCGGCTATTAACGCTTTGTAGAACAATAACCTCAATAATCTGACAAACTACGCCCGATTTGATAAATCACGCAGATGGCAAAGTGATAAGAAACTTGAGGTTACGTAATCACATAGAAATTACGCAAAGTAGAGAATTCGATGGCAGTGATAAGCATAAATAAAGATGATGAATCTACCGACAAAATCTCGATATATTCCGACAACATCATTCAATTTCCAGCTAAATCGACGCCTTTGGAAGCAAAGCCGCTAGAGATCGTCGATCCTGATATTTGTATCTACACGCAGGATGGCCGAAAGCTGGACAAGCTTGGGCTGGCGGCGGATGAGTGTTGCTACATCCTTCCCCCAGGCGTTCAGGTGATTTGCCTCAAGCGTGAGGAAAGAGACTCCGTGACGTCCGAGGACGGTGTTGTGCTGCCGGAGACGATTCCAGTGCGTGTTATCCTGTCCGAGAGCGATGCGGTAACGGAAATTGATATGGTCAATGCGGGGAATACCGCGTCGACGTCCAAGCCGACAGAGGTCATGCATTGGATCGACCCTGGTCATACGCTCTTTCTCGCCCGGCAATCACCGGATCATGTGGCGATGATCTCCCTGCGGCTCACCGTATCAGAGCCGTCAGCCAAAAGTGATCCGGTCGAAGATGTGCAGGAGCAGGATGATCAGCGCGAGATCTGAGACGGCGCGCCAGGGTCATCGAGATGTCGTTGCCCGATCTGTGACGAGGCGGAACAGGCGTCCATCGATAGCGGCCAGGCCTGCGCCAATCAGGCAGAGCCCGGCCAGAGCATACCAGCCGGGGTGCTCGCCCAGAAAGAGTATCCCGAGCATCAGCGCCATGATGGGGAGCAGGAACGTGACGAGCGAGAGATTTGTGGCGCCGGAGGTGGCAAGGAGTTTGAAATAGAGGATAAACGCGCCAGCCGTACTGAGCAATGCGATGCCTGCAAAGGCCCCCCATACGGTTGCTGAGAGTGGAGGAAGCGTCCACGGGTGATCGACCAGCATGGAAAGGGGCAGGATCAGGATCGTGCTGGCGGTGAGCTGCCCGGTGGCGATCTGTAAAGCCGGTAAACCGCGGAATTTTCGTCCATATACGCCTCCAAACCCGTAGCTCAGCGCGGCGCCAAGGCAGGCCAGTTCTCCGGCAAGCGAGCTTTGCAATCCACCTCCTGCCAAGGCAGGCGCGATCAGCGTGCCAACTCCGCAGAAGCCCAGAACGATGCCGGCAACTTTGTCCAAACGCATCTTTTCGTCATGGGTCAGAAAATGCGCGACGATAATGGTGAAAACCGGCGTTGTGGCGTTCAGAATTGCCGCCAGACCGCTGGAGATGCGCGTTTCGCCGAATGCGATGGCCGAAAAGGGTATGACGTTATTAAGCAGTCCGAGCACGAAAAGCCGTAACCAGAGGGTACGATCCAGCGGCAGGGTCGTGCGGCGGACGACCAGAAGAAGATTGAGCGCCAAGGCCGCCAACCCGACCCGCCCCAGAACGACACTGAAGGGCGGTACGGCAGAAACGAGGATCTTGAAGAAGAAGAATGAGCCGCCCCAGAGGAGAGCAAGGATCAACAGAAGCGACCATTCCTTTGGCCCCATATGGTTCTGGTGTTGCTTCTGCACGGATCGTCCCCCTCTCCAGGTCGTCTGAGTTGTCTTTTGGCACAGGTGCGGGGCAGCCGCACCCTCTATGAGAGGGATGTCTTCCGCGCGAGTGCCGATGGCGGCAGAGACCCGGTCTTCTCTGGCGTCATGGGGAGGCCTATTTAGACCAGGGGTGCGTAACCAATGGATCCAATAAGCAGACTAGGGCCGCGTATTTGTATCCTCGGCCCTTCCAATAGCGGGAAATCCACGCTTGCACTGCGCCTGGGCACGGCGTTTGATCTCCCCGTGGTTCATCTGGACCTCCTGCGATATCAGTATGGCAGTTTCAGCACATTAAGGCCGCTTGACGCTTTTCACACCGATCACACACGGGCAATTTCGGATGACCGCTGGGTGATCGAGGGGAATTACTCCTCCTGCATGGAAGATCGTCTGGCACGAGCGACCGGGTTGATCCTGCTGGACGCGTCAACCTGCCTCAGCCTGTATCGGTACCTGCGTCGCTGTGCACGTCCCGGCCAGCGTATAGGAGGGTTTGCGCGCGACACCTGCGAGCCCATCAGTGTCGCGATGCTCAGCCATATCGTCGGGCCGACGAGATTGAACAGGCGGCGCTACCGAACGATCTACGCCCGGTCGCGCCTGCCAAAATGCTTCCTCCCGACACCTCGTGCCGTCAATGAGTTCTGCCGGCACGCGGGACTGTGAGGAGGCGTAATGACGGCATCTGAAGTGGCACCGCCTATGTCAGCTTGTTTTTTCTATCAGGCTTCACCACGCCCGGTTCACGTGTGATCAACAGGGCGTCTGGTGGATAGCGGATTGTTCTCCGGGCGGCTCGCTCTGTAGGCGGGGCCAGCCATCATGGTTTCCTCAATCTTCTCAAGGGAGACCCCTCTTGTCTCGGGGATATACCGCAACACGAAGACCATCGACCCGAGGCAGAGCGTCGCAAAAAGCCACATGGAAAAGGCACCGTGAAAAGCCTCGTTCAGGGCATGGTTGCCTGCCAGCATGGGAAAGCCTTGCGCCACCACGAAATTCATCACCCAGTTTGAAGCGACGGCGAGGCTCATGCCAATCGAGCGGATACGGTTCGGGAAGATTTCCGAAACGAGAATCCATGCGACAGGCCCCCAGGAAAGGCCAAACATGGCCATGTAAAAGAGAAGGCCGAACAGGGCGAGAAGTCCGGAATCCTGTCTGTAGAGGGCGACGGACGACACCAGAAGGCCAATGGTCATGCCGAGCGACCCCCACAGGATCAGCGGACGTCTTCCCTTGCGATCGACAATCCAGGCACCGATCATGCCCCCAACGAGATTGGCCACCCCGATCCAGATGGTCTGGAACAGGGCATTTTGAAGGCTGCCGCTTGTCGTGCTCAGGAGCATCGGTGCGTAATACACAACAATATTGATACCGGTGAATTGCTGCAGGCCTGCGACCATGGCGCCCGCGAAGACGATCCATCTGGCGCGGCGGTCGCGCAGCACCGTCATGAGCGCAGGTCCCTGGCGGGTATGCCGCGTCATGGACTCCCGTATCTCAGCGATGAGCGAGCGCGCATGGGCCTCGTTTGATATCCGGCTCAGCGTCTTGAGGGCATGGGACTCGCGCCCACGGATCATGTGCCAGCGTGGAGATTCCGGAATGAGGAAAATGGTTGCGCAGAAAACGAGGCACGGAACAATCTCCGAGCCAAGCATCCAGCGCCAGCCCATTTCCTCAAGCCAGGCAGTGCTCGCACGGGCAGCGATCAGATAATTGACGACATAAACGATCAGCGCGCCCAGAACGATGGCAAACTGCTCCATCGACAAGGCCCGACCGCGCATGTCCTTTGGCGATACCTCAGACATGTACATGGGCGACACCGCAGAAGCGATGCCGACAGCCAGCCCACCCAGGATCCGGTAGATGATAAACTGGGTGAAATCAGGCGCAAGGGCTGCACCCACCGACTGCACGGAAAACAGGATGGCGCAGATGAACAGGGCCATCCGGCGCCCGAGCGTGTGAGCGAGCCACCCCGATCCGAAGGCCCCGATGATACAGCCCAGTATCACGCTGGAGACAGCCCAGCCGGTTGCGGCGTCACTCAAATGGAAATGGGCCCGTATCGGCCCGATGGCCCCCGATATGACGGAGGTATCGTAACCAAAGAGAATACCGCCCAACGCTGCTACCGCGCAGATGCGAAGCACATAGGAAACATCATGGCGCTCGGACGTGACGCCGACGAGTGACTGGATCCGTCTCATGCGCGTCCTCCGTTTGTCGAGAAAGCGGTCTCGATTGCGGACGCGCGACGGGTCTCGCAGGAGCGACGATGCAAGGCAGGGGAGGGAAACGAAGGAATGATCATAGGGCGACCCCAAGATGACATTAAGTTAACGTCCGAAGCCTAGCCATGCGTCTGCGGAAGCGAATGCGAATTCCGATGGTTTCACATCAAGGACGGACTGTGACCCTGTCACTGCCCGGGACAGGATCGGCACAGGATCACCGGGGCAATTTCTACCCGGTGAGGATGACTGATCTGTCAGGAGGAGATGTGCATCATGCGCACCGCGTTGCATGGTATTACGAGTTTCCACTCGAACTTGTTGACTGATATCCGTCTCGCGCATGAAGCGGGGTTTGACGATATGGAAATTTTCTATCCGAAACTTGCCCGTTATCTTTCCTGCGGCGGTACTATCGATACCGTGCGAGGCATGGTGCGCGATGCCGGGATGGGCATAAGCCATGTGAGCGCGCTCGATCACATCGAGCGTCACGATGCGACCGGACGCGCAGCTCTGATGGAGGAAGCGGTAAAGATCACGCGCGAGGCACATGATCTGGGCGCACCAACAGTCATGGTTCTTCCGCGCAACGGTGCCGACCATCTGTCAGAGTCGGAGATCATGGACATCATGACGCACAATATCGCTGCCATTGCCGCGATCGGGGCCGATTGGGGTGTGCGATACATGATCGAGTTGCCGGCCTTCACCCGTTTCCGGACCTTGACCCAGGCCAAAGAGGTTATCGCCCGTGTGGGGGCCGCCAATGTGGGGGTGGTTGTCGATTTCTGGCATTTCCACGGGTCGGGGGCGGTGCCTGCCGATCTCGATTCGCTCGACCCTGCGAGGATCTTCGGTGTGCATTTCTGCGATGGGCGCCTTCCGTGTCCCGGCGAGGCTTGGGACGAGACCGTGCTGCGTGACTGCATGCCGGGGGACGGGGAAATCGACCTTCCGGGATGGTGCGACGCCGTAAGGCGCAGCGGCTATGTCGGGCCATGGTCGGTGGAACTGATCAGCCCGGCGCTATGGGAGTGCGACCCGGCTTTTCTGCTGCCGCGCCTTCAAGGCGTGCTGCGTGATCATATGACGACTGGTTAAGCCGGGGCAGGCCGGCTGCGCAGGCCATGGGGCCACCGACATGATCTGGCCTCGATGCAGCCGAGATGCTAGGAGCGCCTTATCAGGATCGTTCCGCAGAGAGAGTAATGCAGGCAGACCGCAATCAGGCAGGTATCGTCACAGCAACCGCACTGCCGCTTGGCACCTGCCGGGTTGCCGTCCTCATTCCCTGCTACAACGAGGAAGTAACCATAGCTGGCGTTGTGCGCGACATGCGGGATGCCCTGCCAGACGCCTCCATCTATGTTTATGACAATAACTCCAGCGATCGAACCGTCGAACTGGCGAGAGAAGCCGGTGCCATCGTTCGACGTGAGCGCTTGCAGGGCAAGGGCCATGTCATAAGGCGCATGTTTGCGGATATCGAAGCCGATTTTTATGTGCTGATCGACGGCGATGGCACTTATGAGGCGGCTGCGGCCCCGCAGATGGTGCGTATGGCGCTCGAAAACGGACATGATACCGTGATGGGCGTGCGTGTTCATGAAGCGGTTGCCGCCTACCGTCCTGGCCATGTGCTGGGCAACAAGGTACTGACCGGTCTGGTCGTGAGCCTGTTTGGTCGGGGTCAGTCTGACATGCTTTCGGGCTATCGCGTCTTCAGCCGCCGCTTCGTCAAATCCTTCCCGGCGCTTTCGTCGGGCTTTGAGACCGAGACCGAATTCACGGTGCACACCCTTCAACTCAATATGTCGATGGGTGAAGTCTCGACGCGCTATATCGAGCGGCCGGAGGGGTCGTTTTCGAAGCTGAATACCTACCGCGACGGCTTTCGTATTCTTGGCACGATCGTCAACCTGCTCAAGCAGGAACGCCCGTTTCTGTTTTTCGGCGCGATCGGCCTGTTCCTCGCTGTGGTTGGCGGCTTGATCGGGCTTCGCTCGGTACTCGACTTCATCGAGACTCACACGGTGCCGCATCTGCCATCTGCCGTACTGGCCACCGGGTTCGAGCTTCTTGCAGCGCTATCGCTGGTTTGCGGGCTCATTCTTAACAGTGTCGCGCTGGGTCGGCAGGAGAACAAGCGTCTGGCCTATCTGGCGCTTCAGGCTCCACCCTGCGTGGGTTTCTGACAGGGCGCGCTGGCGGCTGTTACCAGCCCGGTCGCTTCCGGGCCATCATTGCGTTTTCCCCGGGGGGATGAAGTCTTGCTTTCCACTCTGCGATCGGCCTTGGCGCTTTCGCCTGTGCGCGTATTCATGTTCTTCGCCTCCATGATGGGGCTCGCCTGCATCCTGCTTATTCCACCCGGGCAGATGCCGGATGAGCGTAATCATTTCGCGCGAATCGTTCAGATCGCCCAAGGCGGGTTTGTTGGCATCAAGCTCGACGCGGCTCAGGCCGGGGGCTATCTGCCTGCCAATTTTCCCTCTGAGGCAGAATTGCTGAACAGCCTGCGCTTCCATGCCGAAACCAAGGTGGACATGAACGAGCTTTCAGCGCTTGCCGCCCGTCCATGGGATCATCGCCAGAACTGGGCCTCTTTCGGCAATACGGTCATTTACGCTCCTATCACCTATCTGCCGGGCGCGGTCGTCACCTTTATCGGTCGCCATACGCGGGCGACGATCATCCAGACCAGCATCATGGTGCATGTGATCAACGCGGTGATCAGCATTGCTCTGTGCACGCTCGCTATCGCGCTGGCCCGCCGCGGGGTGCTCTATCTGATGCTGCTCGCGAGCCTGCCCATGGTGATGGCGCTCGATGCGTCATGCTCGCAGGATGGTCTGATCTTTGCGCTCGCCCTGCTTACGGCTTCGCTGCTTACTCGGATCAATGCGCTTAATCCGGGATCAACGCGCTTCTGGATTGGTATCGCCTGTCTTTTCGCCGTTCTGACGGTTAGCAAGCCCCCTCTGCTGCTATGCAGCCTTATCCCGCTTGGCCTGTTCCCGGCGCGGGAATGGCTGGGTGCGGGGCGCCGCAAATATCTGGCGGTGGCCCCTTTCGTGGCCAGCATTGTGGCGTTTCTGATCTGGCAACATTTCGGCATGACCCCGACCAAAGTGCAGTTCCTCGATGGGTCAGGCACGTCGGATAGTGGTCAGGTGCACTGGGTACTCACCCATCCTCTCTCGCTGCCGATGCTCGCCTATAAGACGCTCAAGGTGAATCTCGGTCACAACATTCATGAGTTCATCGGGGTGCTTGGTTGGCTGGATACACTGTTTCCGGCCTGGTTCTATCGCCTTGTCTATGTGACGATTCTCGCTACGCTCTGCTTTTGCGCCTATCCCGCGGTCAGAAATCGGGCTTTGGCACAAAACGGCAGAACGGTTCTTGTGACGGTGCTTGCGATGCTGCTTGCAGTCGGCGCTGTCTACTTCTCGCTTTATGTGATCTGGACCCCGGTAGGTGCGCCCATCATCGATGGCGTTCAGGGTCGTTACTTCCTGCCGATTGCGCCCTTTCTGGCTCTATTGTTTCCCCTCATGCCAAGAGCAGGCCAGCTTTCCCCGTCGGAAAGCACACAGCGCTGGGCCATGCTAGGTATGACCGCTTTCCTGTGCTTTGACCTTGTAACGCTCACAAGCGTTCTGGCCGCACGCTTCTGGTAAGGGAGCGTCCTGCTCCCCGGGCCTAAGGTGCTCAATAAAAAAAGCCCGGCTTGACAGGGCTTTTTTGTCGCAGGAAGGTGCCTTATCGGGCTTTCAGAAACGCTGCGAGCGCTTCGGGGTAGAGGCGATGCTCTTGCTCCAGAACGCGTGCCGCAAGCGCGGAGGGTGTATCGCCCGGCAGGACCGGCACCTCGGCCTGGCCCAGCACCGGGCCTTCATCCACACCATCGGTAACCAGATGGACCGTGCAGCCATGACGGGTATCCCCCGCCGCCAGGGCGCGCTCATGCGTATCCAGACCGGGATAGGCCGGCAGCAGGCTTGGATGGATGTTGAGCATGCGGCCGGCCCATCGCCCAACGAGATAAGGGGTCAGGACGCGCATGTAGCCCGCAAGGCAGATCACTTCGATTCCTGCCTTTTCGAGACAGGCCTCAATGGCCTTCTCGTGTCCTTCGCGGTCTTTCGGGAAAAGACGGTGATCGATCGCAACAGCTTCAAGGCCTGCGTTTCGTGCCGTCTCGAGCCCCGCTGCATCCGGGTTATTGCTCAGCACAAGGGCAATGCGCGCCGGATAATCCGGTCGCGCACAGGCCTCGATCAGGGCATTCATGTTGCTGCCGCGCCCCGAGATGAAAACCGCAATAGGGGTTTTATGGACAGCCATTGCCTCGCTCATAGGGCAAAATCAACCTGGCCATCCAGTGCATAGCGTGGGCCATTGGCGGTAACGTCACCAATGCGATAGCCCTTTTCACCTCGGGCTTCGAGCATGGCCAGAACCTTCTCGGGCTCGGGCGTGATCAGAACCATGCCGATGCCGCAATTGAATACCTTGAGCATTTCGTCATGCGCGACATTGCCCGTGGTGGCCAGCCAGCGAAAGACAGGGGGCACGGGCCAGGTATCGGCTTCGATCTGTACGCCCAGCCCCTCTGGCAGGACGCGCGGCAGGTTCCCGGGCAGGCCACCACCGGTGATGTGCGCACAGCCATGCAGCAACCCGGCATGATGCAGGGCCATGACCGTTCGCACATAAAGCGCGGTGGGGCGCAGCAGCGCTTCGGCGAGCGTGCTGCCCGGCTCGAAGGGGGCTTCGCTGTTCCATTGCAGACCACTCATGGCCTTGATGCTGCGTACCAGCGAATAGCCGTTGGAATGAACGCCGGTGGAGGGGAGGGCGATCAATGTGTCGCCTTCGGTGATGCCGGCGGGAAGCAGGGCGGAACGCTCGGCTGCGCCAACGCTGAAGCCAGCAAGATCGTAATGTCCGGAGTCATACATGCCGGGCATTTCGGCCGTTTCACCGCCGACCAGTGCGCAATCCGTATCGCGGCAGGCCTGAGCAATGCCCTTCACGACACGGGCAGCATCTTCGACAGCCAGTTTGCCAGTTGCCAGATAATCAAGAAAGAAAAGCGGCTGAGCGCCCTGCACCACAAGATCATTCACACACATGGCCACCAGATCGACGCCGACCGTATCATGCTGACCGCTCTCGATGGCGACCATGAGCTTTGTGCCCACACCATCGGTGCAGCTGACAAGGATCGGGTCGGTGAAGCCGGCGGCCTTGAGGTCGAACAGCGCGCCGAATCCGCCCAGACCACCCATTGTGCCCGGCCGGTCGGTCGATTTCGCTGCGGGCTTGATCGCCTCGACCAGCGCATCACCGGCCTCGATATCGACGCCGGAATCGCGATAGCTTGCTGAAGGGGAAATCGGATCGGTCATGCTGTCGCCTCGCTCGAAAAACCTGGCCGGTTGCGTTAGTATCTGCCCTTCTAATGGAGCCGACCCGGCTCGGAAAGGACCGGAACGGCTATTGAATGGACAAAGAAGCGGGAATTGACGGATTGGCGCCGGGCAACGCCGCCGCGCAACTCGCGCTGGCGCTGCGGCCGCCTGCAAGCGTTGCAGCCCGTCACTTCATTCCGTCGGCTTCCAACGCACAGGCGCGCCACTGGCTGAACCAGACCGGCTGGCCCGATCGCAGGCTGCTGCTCTGCGGTGACGACAGCTGTGGCAAGTCGCATCTTCTGCATATCTGGGCGGCAAGGCGTCAGGCGCGCGTTGTGGATGCGGCGACGCTGGATATGACGCAGGTGGTTGAGATCGCGGGGGCAGCCCACACCACGCTGGCGCTCGATCATCTGGAGCGTGTGACGTCCGAGCGTGCCCTGCTGCATCTGCTCAATCTGGCGCGTGAACAACGCACGACCCTGCTCATCGCTTCGCGTTATGCGCCTGTCCGTCTGCCCATCGTTCTGCCTGATCTGGCAAGCCGCTTGCGGGCCATTACGGTGGTGCCGCTTCTGTCGCCTGAGGATTCCCTGCGTTTTGCCCTGCTTCTGCGCCTGATTGCAGAGCGTCAGATGATTGTCTCCAAGCCGATTCTCGATTGGCTCATGCAGCATCTGCCGCGCACCTGCGATGCGATTGTGAGCGCGGTAGACCGGCTCGATCAGGCTGGGCTTGCTCATAACAGGCCACTCACGCGGGTCCTTGCACGACAGGCCCTGTCGGGACTGCTGGATGAGCCAGCCCCCGGCGAACGCTGAACCTGACCGCTCAGGCCATCACCGGGCCGGAACGTTTTATGATGATTGGGTTAAGGGGTTTGACGCGCGCTGCTCACGGGCCGATGTTGTTACTTCTCATTGGACAGAAACAGGAAACGTAGCGCGTGACGTCGTCTTCGGAAAAGGACTCAAAGCCCGCCCCCTCCAAGGCACCACGCGCCACACGAGCGAAAGCTCCAAGGGCGACGCGCGCCACGCGTGCCGTAGCCCGTATTCCCGACCCCGGAATCGTGACCTCACCGACGCGGTTCATCAACCGTGAATTATCCTGGCTCGATTTCAACCAGCGCGTGATCGAGGAGGCGGAAAACAGCCGCCACCCGTTACTGGAGCGTCTGCGCTTTCTGTCGATCAGTGCCAGCAATCTGGATGAATTCTATTCAGTGCGTGTGGCAGGGCTTGTTGGTCAGGTGCGCGAGGGACTGGTCGCCCCCTCGGCTGATGGTTTGACGCCAGCGCGGCAGCTAACGAGCGTGCGCCGCAGCGCGGCAAAGCTCTTTGCGGCACAGCAGCGCATCTGGCGCCTGTTGCGCGGTGAACTGGCGCAGGCGGGGCTTCGCTTGTGCACACGTGAGGAACTGACAGACGCCGAGCGCGAGAGCATCGCTGCCAAGTTCGAGAACGAGATCTATCCTGTTCTGACGCCGCTCGCCATCGACCCGTCGCACCCCATGCCGTTCATTCCGAATCTTGGAATGGCGTTGGCACTACGCCTCAATGACCCGACGATCCCGGGGTTCTCGATGGATGCGCTCATTCTGCTGCCCCAGCAGATCGACCGTTTCATCCGACTGCCCGCGCCGCACAAGGAGGAGCCGGATATCCGCCCCGATGTGCGCTTCGTGGCGCTGGAGGATGTCATCCGGCTGCATATCACACGCCTCTTTCCCGGGATGGAAATTGCCGAGGGCGGGGTGCTGCGTATCATCCGCGATTCGGATGTCGAGTTCGAGGACGAAGCCGAGGATCTGGTGCTGTCCTACGAGACAGCGCTCAAGCAGCGTCGCCGTGGTGTGGGCATCCATCTTGCCCTCGACGCCTCCATACCGGAAAGCATGGGGCGTGAGTTCGCTGAAGAACTCGACGTGGCACGTGACGATGTGGTGGTTCAGCCCGATATCATCGGTGTGGTCGATCTCAAGCAGATGATCGTATCTGATCGCCCTGACCTGCTGTTCAAACCCTATACGCCGCGCTTCCCTGAGCGAATCCGCGATTATGACGGCGATTGCTTCGCAGCGATCCGCGCCAAGGATATCGTGGTGCATCATCCCTTCGAGAGCTTCGATGTGGTGGTGCAGTTTCTTAAACAGGCAGCGCTTGACCCCAACGTGGTGGCAATCAAGCAGACGCTTTATCGCACCTCGCGTGACAGCCCCATTGTGCGGGCGCTGATCGAGGCCGCCGAGCTGGGCAAGTCGGTCACGGCGATGGTCGAGTTGCGGGCGCGCTTTGACGAGGAAGCCAATATACGCCTCGCGCGGTCGCTCGAATCGGCAGGCGTACAGGTGGTGTTCGGCTTCACCCATCTCAAGACGCACGCCAAGCTCAGTCTCGTTGTCAGGCGAGAGGCTGGTGGCCTGAGGTCCTACGCCCATTTCGGTACGGGCAATTATCATCCGATCACGGCGCGTATCTATACGGATCTCTCCTTTTTCACCTGCGATCCCCAGCTCGCGAGCGATTCGGCCAAGCTGTTCAACTACATGACGGGTTATGCGACCCCGGTGGATATGGAGGCGCTCGCTTTTGCCCCCATCACGCTGCGTGACACCCTCATGGACCTGATCGAGGGGGAGATCGCTCATGCCAAGGCCGGACGCCCTGCCAAGATCTGGCTGAAGATGAATTCACTGGTCGACCCGGCCCTGATCGATGCGCTCTACCGGGCTTCACGCGCCGGGGTGAGGGTGGTCGGAATCATCCGGGGTATCTGCTGCCTGCGCCCCGGTGTGCCGGGCCTTTCGGAAAATATCGAGATCCGTTCGATCGTCGGTCGGTTTCTGGAGCACGCGCGTATCTTCGCGTTTGGCAATGGTCATCGGATGCCGTCGCACAAGGCCAAGGTCTTTATTTCCTCGGCTGACTGGATGGGGCGAAACATGGATCGTCGTGTCGAGGCGATGGTGCCGATCTTCAATTCGACCGTCCATGCCCAGATCCTGGGTCAGATCATGACCATGGATTTACGTGACACACTTCAAAGCTGGGTGCTTTCCTCGCGTGGGGATTGGCATCGCGTATCTCCGGGGGCTAATCCCTTCTCGGCGCATGAATATTTCATGCATAACCCTTCGCTCTCCGGGCGTGGCTCGGCAGCGAGGGAGAAACCGCAGGATAAGGATGCGGGCCGTCGTGAACGGCCCGAGCGTATCCGCGAAGATTGAGGAAGAGGGTAGAGTGACGGGTACTGACGCGCCAAAGGGCCATCATCGCGCCGCCATCGTCGATCTGGGATCGAATTCGGTCCGGCTGGTCGTGTTCGAGGGCGTCACCCGTAATCCGATCCCTATCTTCAATGAGAAAGCCACGCTCCGTCTGGGGCGCGGGCTTGAGCAGACGGGCCGCCTGAATGAGGAGGGGCTGAGACTCGCACGCGATGTCATGACCCGCTTCAATGCCATCGCACGCGCAATGGACGCCCACCCTTTCGAGGTGCTGGCGACGGCTGCCGTTCGCGATGCCAGCAATGGGCGCGAATTTGTCGAGACGCTGCACGAGTGCATGCCCGACGTGCCGATCCGTATCCTCTCGGGTGAGGAGGAAGCGGATTACGCAGCGACCGGCGTGCTCTGTGGTTTGCCGGATGCAGATGGCGTTGTCGCTGACATTGGCGGTGGCTCACTTGAACTGATCCGTGTGGCAGGGGGGCGGCATCATGAGGCCTGCACCAAGCCGCTTGGGGTGATACGCCTGTCTGACCGTTCTGGCGGCGACCTCAAACGTGCGCGTGAGGTGGTGGAAGCCGATCTTGATGATGTGGCGTGGTTGCCTGCCCTGAAAGGAAAGCCGCTCTATCTGGTTGGCGGCGCCTTCCGCGCCCTGGCCCGGTTGCAGATTGCCCGCACGCATTACCCGCTCAATATCGTTCATCTCTATACGCTGGGTGCCGATGAGGCGCGCGAGATGGTGACGTGGCTGATCGATACCCCGCGCAAGATGCTGGAGAAAGTACCCGGCTTCCCGCGCAAGCGTCTGGACGATGTCCCGTTTTCCGCAACCGTCCTGCGGCGCCTGATGCGTATCGTGCAGCCATCACAGATCATTTTCAGCGTCGATGGCCTGCGGGAGGGCTGGTATATGCGCAAGGTCGGGCAGGAGGTTGCTGCACTCGACCCCTGTCGGGCGCTGGCTGATGAGACCGCGCACCGTCTGAGCCGCAGCATGGAACTGCCCGATGATCTCGTGCGCTGGACGGAGCCCTTGTTCCAGCATGAAACGCCGTCCGAAACGGCATTGCGCGACATGGCCTGCCGTATGTCCGACATCGGTTCGTTCGATCACCCCGAATATCGCGCTGCCCAGACCTATCTGCGCATCATGCGCATGCATGGTGTTGGCTTCGACCATCAGTCACGCGCCTTCGTCGCCCTGACACTGGCGGTCCGTTACGAGGCTGACCCGGCCGATCCCCTTATGGAAGTCTCGCGGCGTCTGCTCTCACCCGATGATTGCGACCGCGCCGTGCAGCTCGGCTTTGCGCTTCGCCTTGCCTATACGATCTGCGGTGGTACGTCGGCGCTTCTCAAGAATACCTCGCTCTCGATCGAGGACGGGATTCTCTGGCTGAGCCATAACGAGCAGAGCAGCTTTGCTGCGGGCGGCGGGGTCAAGCGTCGCCTTGAGCGACTGGGCCAGAGCATGGCTCTCTCAGCAGCCACCCGCTCGTGCTGAAATCGTTCCTTCTCCTGACCGTTGCGGTGCTGACTGGAATCAGCCCTGCTCTTGCCTCACCTCCAGGGCTGGTCATTCACAAGGACCATGATCCAGACGTACTCTGGAAACTTGTGCATGGTCGTTGCGCTCGCGGGCTCAAACCTTGCACGGTCTACGATGAGACCCATGGCTTTGCGCTGCTCCACTCCATAGAAGGTCGAGGGCAGTATCTGCTGATTCCTACGGAGAAAGTAACAGGCATGGAGAGTGCCGTACTCCTGCGACCTGAACAGCCAAATTATTTCGCCGAAGCTTGGGCATATCGCGAGCGTGTCGGGCAAGATTACCATCGCTCGATCCCGGAGAGCGAGCTCTCTCTTGCGATCAATTCCGCTCACGGGCGCTCGCAGAACCAACTCCATATCCATCTCGACTGTATCGATGTCAGAATGCGCGCTCTGCTGGATCGCAACACGGCATCCATTGGCCCCTCGTGGTCATATCTTCCAGAGAGTTTCAACAATCACCATTACCGTGCGCTCTATCTCGCCACGATGAATGGTTCGCCTTTCCGTATCCTGGCGGCAAACCTTGCCCATCCTGAGGAGGAAATGGGGAATCACACGCTCATCGTGACCCCCCTAGGAACTGGCTATGTCTTGCTCGACGATGTTGTGGGTGGTGACGACCGTGCGTCCGGTGAGGAAATTCAGGATCATCGGTGTCAGGGGCGCGGTAACTAAATGATTACCCGGCGTCCCTGACCGATAGATGGGTTAGCATATCTCAGACGAGGCGAGATCTTTTCTGCCCCGACACCATGGCGGGGACGACCAAGAGTGCCTTCCTATCTATTTGTCCTTCTCGTCTACTTCTTCGGCCTTTAACCTGCCGCCCTTAACTGTTGATCTGCGATCTGCCTGGGCAGCATCAAGGGCGCGCCCTGCTGAAGAAAAGAGTGAAAGCTCGTTCCAAATCCCAGAGGATAGGGTCCTCCGGAAATCACTTCGATGCAGAGCATGAACTCTGTCTCGGTGGTGATATCGTTTATTGGAAGATTTGCGCGCCCCTGGGTCCAGCGATGCTTGCCTTCCTCCAGCACATCCCATCCAGGTAGATTGGGCTGGGTAAGATGGATGTCGATCTCGGTCGTCTGACGACTATCGTAGATGACGATATCCTGAACCAGAACGCCGAGAAGACGCTGATCGTCAATGAAGGGGCCAATTGCTTCCGAGGGTTTGAAAACCCGGGAGACGAGGTGCAGATTGCGCAGATCCGCCGGGACCATGAAGACATACCAGTTCCCCTTGCGTCTCAGCGGCTTTATCCGTCTGCCATCATCGGCCTCCAGATAAAGGCCAGAGTCCTCGATAGAGGGGTTCAGGCTCGCAGGTGAGTGGCCTGTGAGACCCAGCCCGCGACCCTCGAGTTCACGGTAGATCGGCTCGACAAAGCAACGCTCGACGCAGAGCGGTAGGGCCGGGACAGGCGGCACGAATGATTTGAAGAATTTCCCTTCATTTTCGAGGTCGTTGCTATCGAGAAAGCTTTCGGTCAACACGTGCTCCGCCTGGATGATCGAATGCTCTTCCAGCTTGATATGGAAATAGTCATAGCAAGATAGACGTTTGTCATATGCAATAGTGGTATGATTAACGAGCATACGTATGGGTACGAGGCGACCCTTGAACACAAAGCAATGCTCGTCCGTCACCCACATGTCTCGTACCGGACAACCTTTGGAGAAAGCACTACGCATGATACGTACGGGATAACTTGCCGATTTAACGTCGAAGATCGGTACTTCGACGTGACTGACATGTGTCCAAATCACACGTCGAGCACCTGTTAAGCGACCCATACTGTCATAGGTCGTGACCAGATCTCCCTCCTTGATTTCCTCTACCGGGATATCGCCGAGCGATGTGGTAATAAGTGTCCCGCGAAGGAAACACGTGATCATTTGTCCGCTGGTGATGCCCAGATACCCATTGCCGTTTACCGTCGGGTTGAAGACAGAGCCTTGGCTTACCCGTACGACTCCGCCAGTGGTAATGAATGGGCTGGACATAACGCCACCAGACAATACTTGGACATTTGAGGCGTCAAATCCGGTGTTAATGTAGGTGTTGCTAATCGCAGCCCCTCCAGAGTACACAATCCCGCCGTCTGAGTCCAAAGTACTCGCCGATACCAGACCTCCTGCCGATACGAAAACACTCCCGTTCTGTACATAGGATGAAACGAGAGTGCCGCCCCCTTGGATATAGACTTGGGGCCATTGTAACCCCACATATTGGAGGTAGACACCCGAGGCTACCGCCCCCGAAGTAACCGTGAGGTTGCCGCCGGAAATACGAATCGGTCCCGCCAACGTTACAGTTCCACTCTGGTAAACGGTCTTGCCGTCTACGAGGACTGCTGACCAGTTACCTGCAACGACTGTCGCGTTTGGGGCGAAGACAAGTGGATCAGGAATTTTCCCGCTTCCTACGACCGCACCATTGAACACCGCATTACCACCAGTGAGAGACGGTTGTCCTCCTATGACGGCACCCGGATACGCGGCCAATGAGCCGCCGCTCCCGACTACTGGGCTTGTGGCTGTCCCCCCCGAACTGACGAAGAAACCATTCACCGGCCGATCTATGCTGAAGATACGATCTTCTAGGGATGAGCCCCCGCTCATGATGATGGCAGTGTTGGATTCGATATCATTCGATATCGACTTTCCGCCACTGAAGACCGTGAAGAAAGCCTCGCGGATATATGAAGAAGTTAGGATGCCGCCCGCGGACACATTCACACGGCAATAGCCGCCTGAGTTGCTGAAGAATACGTTGGAGACCGTCGCGCCCGACATGATGTTCAGGGTTGCGCCATTGAACTGGACGGGGGGATCGACCACGGTGGCCCCGCTCTGAAAGACGGTGACACCTCCTGAATTTACGGCGCTCCACGTACCGGTGAGGATGCGGGCATTTGGATCGGGCTGGAAGGCCATGGGCGTTTCGCCTCTCTGCTGCGGCGAACGATAGATCGCGCTTTTGCTTTCTCCCTGCGACTGAGTAATCAGTCCTCAATCTTGACAGTAAAACTGCTCAGAAAACCCTATTATCGTAGTAATATCCGGGTGCAGATCAGTTCATCTTCGGGTATTAGAGAGAGTATGATGCGACTATCGTTCGTCTGTCGATGTTGTTGAGAGAGAAACTATCGGCAGTAGCGGTGCTCGCGATATTATCTTTGCCTCAAGGCACGATGAAAATTGGAACACATGTGACTTCGTGTTGCAGAGACCCTGGGCCCGATCGATGAGCAACCAATCGCTCACCCCGGAGGTATCGGATTCGCCCATGCTTCTACGATTTTGCGAAACCGTTCGATGATGCCCAGATTTGGCGAATGCGTGCGCCAGACCACCCCACTTGCGAGAAGGATATCGTCATCGGTGGGGTCATGGCTGAAGCTCGGCAGAGTGACACCTGCGTTGCTGAGCATCGTGTTCGTAGCGATGGTCATGGCGTTGCACGCGACGATAAGCGGACGCGCGTCATAGGCGGAGTTAAGTTCGATGACGTTTGCAGGGCTGTACAGATTGCGCGATGCGAGCAGGGATTCAAATCGGTCGCGAATTGCGAAGCCCGGTATCGGCAGGACCCAGTTGCGCAACCTGAAATCCGCCCAGTTATCGAGCGCCGCCGAGAGGCTCATCGTGCCCTCCAGCGACACAGCGAAGCAGCGTTCATCCAGCAGGATCTGACTGGATAGGGCAGGGAAATTCTCGATCTGATGCAATGCGATGAAGCCGATATCGTATCGATCCTGTTGCAAGCCATCCAGCAGCGAGGCTCTATCGATCTGCATGATCTTGAGCCTCAACGCAGGTATCTGCTGCCGCAACACGCCCGCCGCGTGCATTGCGATTGCTGAGAGCGACGGTGACTGATAGCCGATGGTTAGCGATTGTGGCGTGTTGAAAAGATTGTCCTGAATCTCGGCAGAAAGTTTTCTCAGCTCGGCCGTGATAATTCCTGAGGAACGGACCAGGAGGTGGCACAGATCGGTGGGCACCATTCCTGACCGGGTCCTGTCAAACAGCTTGTGCCCAATAATCGCTTCGATTTCTGCGCAAGCTTTCGAGATCGCAGGCGGCGTGAGGCCCAGATTGGCGCTGGCAACACTGATATGACCGGTGTTGAAAATCTCGGTAACAACACGCAGATGGCGCAGCTTGAGGTACTGGTCCAGATTGGCTGGCATTGGTATAGTCCCGTCCGGTTAGGGATGCAGAGCGGCTTACTGCGCTTTCTGCCCTTGTCTCAATACGCCCGGAAAGACAAGGCATCCATAAATCGGGTCGTGACTTGTGATGGGCGCAGGAGTTATTTGCCGAACCCCGCGATGTATCCATGCGCGTCCGGCCAGCACTTCGCCTGGGCTCAGGCAGCGGCACTGTTTGATTGAGCTTGTCCGGGCCTTTTTCACGCGGACGTCACGGGATTTTCCCCGCGACGCCCTGCGGATGTCAGTCGATCGATTTGAGGATGCGGCCGATCGTCTCGAAGATGCGATCGATCTCGTTCTTCTCGATGATCAGCGGCGGTGAAATGGCAAGGATGTCACCCGTGTAGCGCAGCAGCAGCCCTTCATGGAAAGCGCGCTCGAACACCTCGAAGGCCCGCGTCGTCTTGGCGGTGCGGGGGGCGAGTTCGATACCGGCCACAAGCCCTTCATTGCGGATATCGACCACATGAGGCGCACCCTTCAACGAATGGGCAGCCTCCTCGAAATACGGCGAGAGCGCGGCTGCGCGTTCGAACAGATGCTCCTCGGCATAGGTGTCAAGTGTGGCAATGGCCGCAGCACAGGCGATGGGGTGGGCCGAATAGGTGTAGCCATGCGGCAGGTCGATGGCCTCGCGCGGTCCCTGCATGAACGCCTCGAAAATCTCGTCGGATACGATATTGGCACCCATCGGGATCGTACCATTGGTGATACCCTTGGCCACCGTCATGATGTCGGGCACGACGCCGTATTTCTCGGCGGCGAAAGACGCGCCCAGACGACCGAAACCGGTGATGACCTCATCGAAAATCAGCACGATGCCATGCTTGGTGCAGATCTCGCGCAGGCGTTTGAGATAGCCCTTCGGCGCTGGCAGCACGCCTGTCGAGCCAGCCATGGGCTCGACGATAACAGCCGCAATGTTCGAGGCGTCATGAAGGGCGACGATGCGCTCCAGATCGTCAGCCAGTTCCGCGCCATGTTCCGGCAAGCCGCGCGAGAAGGCGTTGCGACGCAGATCGAGCGTATGGGGCAGATGGTCCACTCCGGTCAGCAGCGAACCATAGAGCTTGCGATTGCCCGAAATGCCGCCGACCGAAATGCCGCCAAACCCGACGCCATGATAGGCGCGTTCACGTCCGATCAGACGGGTGCGTGTGCCTTCGCCGCGCAGGCGATGATAGGCGATGGCGATCTTGAGCGCCGTATCGCCGGCTTCAGAGCCGGAATTGCAGAAGAAAACGTGGTTGAGCGGGTTCGGGGCCAGGCGCGCGACACGGTCTGCGGCCTCGAAAGCCAGGGGGTGGCCCATCTGGAAAGCGGGGGCAAAATCGAGGGTCGCGACCGTCTTTTGCACGGCTTCCACGATACGTGGTGCCCCGTGGCCTGCATTGACGCACCAGAGACCGGCGCAACCATCCAGGACTTCGCGGCCTTTATCATCCCGGTAATACATACCTTTTGCCGAAACGAGCATGCGCGGGGCATCGCGAAACTGGCGATTGGCCGTGAAGGGCAGCCAGAGGGCGTCGTGATTGCTGTCGGCAAATGGTGTGGTCATTGTCTCGATCCGGCTCCTTGTGGAAACATCAGGAGAAAATCGTGGCACGGGGCGCAGGATCTGGAAAGTAAGAAGAACTTGCGCAAGCTTTAATTCGGCAGGGGGTAAGATGGGTTCGGCTCGAGGGGCGCTGCTCGCGCTGGCAGTGGGGGCTTTTGCCATAGGCACGACCGAGTTCACCCCGATGGGGTTGTTACCGGTCATCGCCCAGGATCTTCACATCAGCGTGCCCAAGGCCGGGTCGCTCGTGAGTGCCTATGCCTTCGGTGTCATGTTGGGGGCGCCCATCATGACGCTGCTGCTGGGGGCCGTATCGCGCAAGGCCGCCCTGGTCGGGCTGATGGGGCTTTACATTATCGGCAACCTTGGTGCCGGGCTCAGTCATAGCTATGCCGTTCTGATGATCTGGCGAGTGATCACCAGCCTGTCACACGGGGCGTTTTTCGGCCTCGGGGCTGTCGAGGCGTCGAGTGTCGTGGCACCCGAGCGTCGTGCCTCGGCGGTGGCGTCGATGTTCATGGGGCTGACCATCGCGAATATCTTCGGGGTGCCTGCGGCAACCTGGCTGGGCGACACCATGGGGTGGCGTAGCGCCTTTCTGGTGACGGCGCTGCTCGGCGCCCTGGCCGTGCTGGCCCTCAGCATGGCCCTGCCACCACGGGGCAGCAATCCACGCCCGGACATCCTTGGCGAATTGCGCGTTCTGGCAGGCGGTGAGGTGTTGCTGGCCCTTGCCGTCACCACGCTCGGTGCGGGGATCATGTTTGTTCTCTACACCTATATCGCCCCCTTCCTGCACAGCATCACCCATGCCAGTGAGGGACTCGTTACCCTCGCGCTCATGACGATCGGCGTCGGTTTCAGCATCGGCGCAGCGCTTGGCGGTCGTCTGGCCGATCGCTCCACGCGTTTTGCCCTGTTGCTGATGCTGCCTGTCCTGGGTGGCATCATGCTGATCTACCCGTTCATTGCGGTCACGCCGATCGGTGCGATACTCGGTATTCTGGTCTGGAGTGCGGCCTCTTTCGCCATCATGCCAGCGTTGCAGATGCGCACGATGCAGGCGGCGCAACGTGCCCCGGCTTTGGCGTCGTCAGTCAATATCGGCGCGTTCAACCTTGGTAACGCGCTTGGTGCCTGGCTGGGCGGCGCGGTTCTGTATCAGGGGCTGGGCTATGGAGCTGTTTCGATGAGCGGCGCCGCACTCGCCGCGCTCGCTATCCTGATCGTTCTGCTCGTTCGTGTCCCCTCAGCGGCCCGAGGATGAACAGCCAATCGGGCCTTCTCCGCAGCGAAGGCCTCAGGCCGTTATGTCCTTCCGGGCGAGAACGAGGGCCAGAATTGTTTCCGCCGCAGCATGGAAATCGCTTTCTTCAAGCGTTTCCTTGCCAAGCAGGGCGGTTACCTGAGGCTGCATATCTGCATACCACTGGGTCATGGCCCACAGACAGAAGAGGAAATGCGTCGGATCGACCTGCGGAATCTCGCCCCGCTCCATCCAGACCCTGAATGTCTCACCGAACGGCGTTATCGCCTCACGCAGGGTTGTCGAGAGATAATCATGCAGATAGCGCGCCCCTCCAATGATTTCGTGCGCGAATAGGCGTGACGCATGGGGATTGGCGCGTGAGAAGGCGAGCTTGGAGCCGATATAGGCGCGTAGGGCTGTAGAGGCTTTATTTTCGGGGCGAAGCCATATTTCACATTCCCGAAGCCATTCCTGCACGGTGCGCCGAAGCACTTCCTGATACAGGGTCTCTTTTGTTGAGAAATAATAATGAATATTGGCTTTGGGAATACCAGCTTCCCGGGCCACGGCAGCAATGCTCGCACCGCTGAATCCATGTTCGGAGAAGATCTTTTCCGCGGCTTCCAGAATGGTCACGACCGCAATTTCCCGAGGCGCGCCCAAAATCATCTCCCGACTGCTTCGTTGTATACGACCGTGTCTAGGCGGATATTAGGGTAATTGCAAGTAGTTGCAACGCTATTCGGGTTATCTGAACCAGAATTTACAAAATAGGCTTTCCGTGCGTTTGTGCACAAGAGGGATAGACGAAGAGGAGATGTTCTGTTTCACTTGGGGAACGAGATATCAATACAGGACGGGGCAGGTATGAAAAACGATTGTTTGAGGCAAGGACATGCTCCGGCGCACCGGTCTTGTGAGCCGTCTCTACAGCTGTGAAGATAACGCAATTGTATCTCGGCTTTACAGGAGCGCCGCCTGCCATGAACTATTCGTCTATCGTCCATGCCGTTTTTCGCTGGCGCGCAAATCATTTCGGGCGCGCATTAGCGCTTGCCGCTTTGTTTGGGGTAACGGCAGCGGGTGCTGCTCACGCGGCACCGGCTAATGTGGGCGATGCAGAGATTGCCGCTACCGCCTACCATGATAGCGGGGCCTATGATCGTGAGTTCGCCGCCGTGATCGAGGAGGCATCGGAGTGGGTTCGTCTGCGTGCTGCGCATGTGAGCAAGCCGGCCATTGTCCTGGATATCGACGAGACATCGCTCTCCAACTGGCCTGAGATACAGGCCAATCATTTTGCCTATTTCCATGATGGTCAGTGCGATGTCCTGCCCAAGGGACCGTGCGGCGTGATGGCCTGGGAAATGAGCGCCAAGGCGCAGGCCTTTCCCTCCACGCTTGCCCTTTATCGTATGGCCCAGCAGCACGATGTGTCGGTGTTTTTCGTGACCGGACGCAGTGAGAACGAGCGAGCCGATACGGCGCATAACCTTGAGACTGCGGGTTATAAGGGCTGGTCGGGCCTCGTGCTCAGGCCTGAGGGCAGCCATACGCCGTCGGCCTCGGATTACAAGGCGGCGGCCCGAAGCGAAATCGAACAGAAGGGCTATCACATCATTGCCAATATCGGTGATCAGCCGTCCGATCTCGCAGGTGGTCACGCCGATCGCGGCTTCCTTCTTCCCAATCCATTTTACCGGGTGCCCTGACATGCAGAACAAAGCGCTCCGTGACCTCGCCGACCGGGTTCATGAGGATCTTCAGAAAATCGCCTATGCGTCGGGTCCCTGGGTCTCGTCCACGCTGACCCATCATGGTGAGCCGGTGCTCGATGTTGCGGTGATCGGTGGCGGGCAGGGAGGTCTCTCGACCTCTTTCGCTCTGCGTCGCATTGGCGTGCATAACGTCCGGGTATTCGAGCGCGCAAAAAAGGGGCAGGCGGGACCCTGGGTTACTTTTGCCCGTATGATCACGCTGCGTACGCCCAAGCATGTGACTGGCCCCGATCTCGGCATCCCCTCACTGACGCCGCGAAGCTGGTTTGAGGCGCGTTATGGCAAGGATGCATGGGAGTCGCTGGGCAAGATCGACCGACGCGACTGGCAGGCCTATCTCGACTGGTATGAGGAGACACTTGCCCTGCCTGTAGAGCATGACCGTGAACTGGTTGATGTTGTCTGGCAGGATGGCCTGCTGCATCTTCAGTTCCGCTCGCAGGAGGGAGATATCTCTTACGTCTGGGCTCGCCGCCTCGTGCTGGCGACCGGCATTGAGGGCAGCGGGTCATGGCATGTGCCGGAATTCATACGCGAGGCGGTGCCCAGCCATCTCTACGCCCACACGCATCAGCCGATCGATTTCGAGGCGTTGCGTGGCAAGCGTGTCGGTGTGCTCGGCGGTGGCGCCTCGGCCTTCGATAATGCGGCGACCGCGCTGGAAGCTGGTGCCAGTTCGGTTGCCGTCTGCATACGCCGCAAGACCCTGCCGCGCATCAACCCGTATCGCTGGATGGAAAATGCGGGGTTCCTGGCCCATTTCCCGGCGCTGCCCGATCTGACACGCTGGCGCTTCATGCGTCGCATCTTCGACCTCAATCAGCCGCCGCCGCAGGATACGTTCTGGCGTTGCAGCCGTCATGACGGGTTCAGCTTCCATGGCGATACCCCTTGGCTGGGCGCGCGCTGTGAGGGTGAGACCATCACCGTCGATACGCCTCACGGGACGATGGAATTTGACTTCCTGATTATCGGCACCGGCTTCGTGATCGATTTCAGCAAGCGGCCGGAAACAGCCTCGTTTGCCGGAAACGTTGCGCTGTGGCGCGATCGGTTCGAGGCCCCAGAGGGCGAGGAAAGCGCTGTTCTGGACTCCTATCCCTATCTTGGCCCGCAGAGCCAGTTCCTGCCGCGCGACCCGGCTCATCCGGATGCCGCCATGCTGGGGGCGATCTATAACTTCACCTTTGCAGCGACGCCGAGCATGGGGCTTTCGGGTGCCTCGATCAGCGGCATGCGCTATGGCGTGGACCGTCTGGCCCGCTCGATCGCCTGCGATCTGTTCGTCCAGGACGGTGAAAAGCACCTTGAGAGCCTGCTCGCCTATGACGCGGAGGAACTCGTCAGTCTCGGTCGGGAGGGTGAGGAGCAGGCATGATTGATGAGGCTACGCTCAATGCGCGTGCGGCTGCGCTCGATCTGACGATTCCGATCGATTGCCAACCCGGCGTGCTGGAGAATCTCGCCCTGCTCGCCCGGTACCAGAATCTCGTCCTGTCGCTCGATCTGCCGGAGCGCTTTGAGCCCGCTTTCGAGTATCATCCATGAACGCCACCGAGATTGCGCGCGCTGTCAGATCGGGCGAACGCAGCGCCTTTGACCTGATCGAGAGCTGCCTCGACCGTGTCACCCAGCGCGATGGCACCATCAATGCTGTCACGCGCCTGCTGTCGGAGCGGGCGCTCAATCAGGCGCGCCGCATCGATGCTCTTGTGGCCGAGGGGATCGACCCCGGACCGCTGGCGGGTGTGCCTTTTGGCATCAAGGACCTGTTTGATGTGCAAGGTCTGGTCACTACGGCGGGGTCGAAGGTGCTGGCCAGCGAAGCGCCGGCCGATTGCGATGCGCTGCTGGTCAGCAGGCTGATCGAGGCTGGTGCCATACCGCTCGCCACGACCAATATGGATGAATTTGCCTACGGTTTTGCGACAGACAATGCCCATTATGGCATGACGAAAAACCCGCATGACAGTGCGCGTCTCGCCGGTGGGTCTTCCGGCGGGTCTGCGGCAGGCGTCGCTGCGGGATATTTCCCGCTCTCCCTGGGCTCCGACACGAACGGCTCGATTCGTGTGCCGGCATCGCTTTGTGGCGTGTGGGGGCTGCGTGCCACACAGGGCCTGCTGCCTGTGTCGGGGTCTTATCCTTTTGTCGCCAGTCTCGATACGGTCGGGCCTTTCACGGCAAGCGCTGCCGATATGCGGGTGATGGTGGAGGTGCTGAGCGCGTCATCTCTGGCGCGGGTGGATGTTGCAGGGCTGAAAATGGCGCGGCTTGGTGGCTGGTTTACCCAGGAGATATCGCCGGAGATGGAAGCCGCTTTCGCAGCTTTCTGCACGGCCCTGTCGATACGCAGAGAGATCGTTCTGCCAGAGGTTGCAACGGCGCGTGCCGCGGCATTTGTCATCAGCGCATCCGAAGGGGCAGGGCTGCATCTCGATCGCCTGCGTCACAGCCCGGAGCAGTATGACCCTGCGGTGCGTGATCGCCTGCTCGCAGGGGCTCTTGTCCCGGCGCCGCATGTTTTCAGGGCGCACAAGATCCGTCACTGGTTTCGTGAGCGCATGCATGAGGCCTTTCTTGAGGCGGATATTCTGGTTGCACCCGCCGTGGTCGGCCCGGCTCCGCGGATCGATACACCCGTCATCGAAATTGGTGGTCAACCGGTTTCCGCGCGTGCCAATCTCGGCCTTTACACCCAGCCCCTGACTCTGGCCGGTTTCCCTGTCCTGACAGTGCCTCTGGCCATTGACGCTAATACCGGTAGCGGGATGCCGCTTGGCGTCCAACTCGTGGCGCAGCCGGGGCGGGAAGATCGTCTTGTCGCGCTCGGTGAGGCGCTGGAACGCGCTGGCGTCGCTCGCGCCCGTATTCTGGAGGATTGATGCTTTTCAGCGCACGCTCCCGCAAGGGAATGGTTACCGCCCCGCATCATCTTGCGGCACAGGCGGGGCGGGATATTCTCAAGGCAGGAGGCAACGCGGTCGAGGCAGCTGTGGCCGTGGCGGCAACCCTGTCGGTGGTTTATCCGCATATGACCGGCCTTGGGGGAGATGGCTTCTGGCTCATTCGCCGCCCTGATGGCGAAACCGTGGCCATTGATGCGTGCGGCAGGCTCGCCCAGAACGCGACTCCCGAACTCTATGCGGAATGTGACAGTGTGCCCTGGCGTGGCGGGCTGGCAGCCAACACAGTTGCGGGTACGGTTGCGGGCTGGTCGCGAGCGCTCGCCTATGCAGGAGGGGCGTTGCCTCTCTCGACATTGCTGGCCGACGCCATCGATCACGCCGAGAGCGGCATGGTGGTTACGGAAAGCATGGCCGGGCTTATGGCGGCCCATCTGGACGTGTTGAGCTACATGCCCAATTTCAGTGGCCTGTTCCTGCCACAAGGCGATATGCCGATTGCGGGCGCCGTGCACAGCAATCCGGCGCTGGCGCGCACATTGCGACGTCTCGCCAATGCCGGTCTTGGCGATTTTTATCATGGCAAGCTGGCCGATCAGATCGCGGCTGATCTTGCGTCTTGCGGTTCGCCGGTTAGCCGCGACGACCTCAACCACCATGAAGCGCTCCTGACGAAACCGCTCGAGACCACACTGCATCATGGTCGTTTCTTCAACATGGTCGCACCCACGCAGGGCGCGGCTTCCCTGCTGATTCTGGCTCTGGCCGAACGGCTGGGCGTGACCGGGGCTGATACGGTTGACGACATTCATCGCTGGGTTGAAGCGACAAAGGCCGCCTTCATCTGGCGTGATCGCGTGATTGCCGATCCTGCTATCATGGAAACCTCTCCACAGGCGCTTTTGTCCGATCAGGCTGCTCTGGATGATATGGCGGCCTCCATTGATCTGACCCGAGCGGCACCCTGGCCCCATCAGACCCAGCAGGGCGATACCACGTGGTTTGGCGTGATGGACTCGCAGGGCTGGGCCGTCAGCATGATCCAGAGCCTTTATTTCGAATTCGGCTCGGGCATCGTGCTGCCGGAGAGCGGCCTGGTATGGCAGAACCGCGGAGCCAGTTTCGACCTCGTGCCCGGGCGTCTGCGCAGCCTCGTGCCTGGGCGCAAGCCTTTCCACACGCTCAACCCCGCCATGGCCGCGCTCAATGATGGGAGCTTGCTCGCCTATGGCACGATGGGCGGCGAGGGGCAGCCGCAGACCCAGGCAGCCATCGCGGCGCGCAACGTCATTGCCGGGCTGAGCCTTCAGGAATCGATCACGGCACCGCGCTGGCTTCTGGGGCGCACCTGGGGTGAAACCACCACAACGCTCAAGATGGAAACGCGCTTTGGTCCGGAAATCCTAGAGGGGCTGAGCGCGCTTGGTCACGACGTCGAGAGTCTGACGCCATTTGCCACGGCAATGGGTCATGCCGGGGCCATTCGGCGCTATGAGGATGGCACAATGGAAGGGGCCACCGACCCGCGCAGCGATGGCGGCGTGGCGGCGCTTTGAATGGGAGAGAACGAACAGGCATGACACAGGCATATCCACGCGACCTGCTGGGCTATGGTGCCAATCCCCCCGAGGCTGCATGGCCGGGCGGCGCCCGCATCGCCGTCCAGTTCGTTCTGAATTACGAGGAAGGCGCCGAAAACAACGTTCTGCATGGCGATGCCGGTTCCGAGGCCTTTCTGTCGGAAATGGTCGGTACCCGTTCGATCACCGGTGCGCGCTGCATGCAGATGGAAAGCCTGTACGAATACGGCTCTCGCGCAGGCTTCTGGCGTCTCCACCGGCTTTTCACCGAGGCAGGTTTACCCCTCACGGTTTTCGGTGTGGCAATGGCTCTTGCCCGCAATCCCGATGCTGTAGCGGCCATGAAGCAGGCAGGCTGGGAGATTGCGTCCCACGGCTACCGATGGATCGATTATCAGGACATCCCTGAAGCAATGGAGCGTGAGCATATCCGGGAAGCCATCAGGCTGCATGAAGAGGTCACGGGAGAGGCCCCGCTGGGCTGGTATCAGGGTCGTACCAGCCCGAACACTGCCCGGATTGTCGCCGAGGAAGGCTACTTCGTTTACGATGCCGATTCCTATGCCGATGATCTGCCCTATTACGACCGTCGTTATGGCCGGGCGCAGCTGATCGTGCCTTACACGCTCGATGTGAACGACATGAAGCTCGTGGCGCTCAATGGTTTTACCGAAGGCGAGCAGTTCTTCCGTTATCTGCGTGATACGTTCGACATGCTGTATCAGGAGGGCGGGCGTATGATGTCTGTCGGCCTGCATTGTCGCCTTGCAGGCAGGCCCGCCCGTGCGCTGGCGCTCAAACGTTTCATCGCCCATGTTCAGGCCCATCAGGATGCATGGGTTGCGACACGGCTCGATATCGCCCGTCACTGGCAGGAGCATCACCCCGCATGATCACCGCGAACACTCGGGAAGAATTCGTATCGGCCTATGGCGATATTTACGAGCACACGCCCTGGATCGTGGCCGAGGCGTGGCCTCAGGCGCCTTTTTCAGGCCCGGAGGACATGATTGCCGCAACATCGCAGATCATACTTGATGCCGATCACGACAGGCAGAAAGCGCTGGTCAAGGCCCATCCGGAGCTCGCACGTAAGTTTGGTGTGGACCCCGATCTGGGCAGACTCTCGGCGGCCGAGCAGGAGGGGGCGGGTCTCGACAGGTTGAGCGAGGCTGAATTCATCGCCTTCCGCGCTTTGAACGAAGCCTATCAGGCACGTTTCGACATGCCTTTCGTCATCTGTGTCCGACAGGCCACCAAGGAGCGTATGCGTCAGGAGATAGAACGTCGGCTGGCGCAGTCACCGCAGGAGGAACTGGCTGAGGCTCTCGGTCAGATCGACCAGATTGCATTGCTCAGACTGAAGGACAGGACAGCATCATGACCAGCCTTTCCACCCATGTTCTCGATACGGCAGGGGGCGTGCCCGCACAGGGTATGACGATCACCCTGCTTCATGATGATCGCGTGCTCTTTTCGGGTGTGACAAATGAGGATGGCCGCTGTCCCGGCCTGAAGGATATTGCGGTCGGGGCAGGTGCTTATGTGCTTCGCTTCAACGTGGCGACCTATTTCAGGGGGCGTGGGCATGATCTGCCCGAGCCGCCTTTTCTGGATGTGGTGCAGATCGATTTCGGCATGACAAAAACCGGGCATTACCATGTGCCGCTACTGGTCTCGCCCTTCGGCTATTCCACCTATCGCGGAAGTTGATACGCGTCATTCTGTATGGCGCGGGATACGCATGAAAAAAGGGAGAAAGGCGCAGGCCCTTCTCCCTTTTTTAGTCGTCTTTCTTCCATGACGCGGAGCAGGGCTCCGCGCCCGGCGCGATCAGAAGTTCAGACCAGCCTGCAGGAAGATGTAACGGCCCAGATAGAAGCCGTTGTAGGTGGTATCAGCCGAGTTCGAGGCTGCGTTGAGAACGAAAGGAGGGTTCTTGCCAGCAATGTTCTGCACGCCACCCTCAAAGTTCCAGCGCTTCCAAGCATAACCGATAGAGATATCCTGCTGGACCATCGCAGGTGTCTTGATACGGGCATTGGCAGCAGGGTTTTCCTCACTGAGGAAAGCTGATCCGTCATTCCAGTTCATGCCGCCGATATACTGGAACATGTAGGAAATCCGGAACGCATCGTGCTGCCATGTAAGAGTGGCGTAGTCGCGCACACGTGGCTGACCGACACCACTCTGATAGAACAGGGCGCCTGTCTGGTTCAGATACGCGCCGCCAGGCTGCTGCTGCTGCTTGTACTTGACCAACTGCTGGAAATTGTTGTCGACGATGAAAGAGTCGTGCCGGGTCACTCTCCAGCGATAATTCAGGTCGAAGTCGATACCGCTGGTGAGCAGGTCGCCAAGGTTCTGGTCGAGCGCCGAAACCGTGTTGATCTGCCCATTCGAAAGGCGATCGATCGAGTTGCAGTACGATTGTACGCCGCCCTCGTAGCACTGATTGAGGATGTACTGTGTTGGCAGCGAGTTGATCAGACCACCGATCGTGTAGTGCCAGTATGTAACCGAGGCTGCGAGACCAGGAATCCAGCGCGGCGTGAGCACGGTACCAAATGTATAGGTACGACCCGTCTCAGGACGCAAGGCCACGTTGCCGCCCTGCAAGGTTGGAACCTGGCCCGAATTGGCTGAATTGAAGTTCTGGGGGTTGGCCACGCCGCCCTTGATGCAGTTGGCAATAAGGCCAGGGCTGGTTGCACCGGCGCAGGGGTCGGAAGCCGAGACATAACTGAGGCCCACACCGCCATAGAGTTCATACACATTTGGCTGACGGAAGGAAGTGCCGATCGTGCCACGGAAACGGATATCACGCGTGGGCGCCCAATCGATGCCTGCCTTCCAGTTCTTGGCTCCACCGAAGGTGTTGTACGACGAGTAACGGCCCTGACCGTCGATCGACAGGTCCTTGGCGAAGGCAACGTCCTTGAGGAGCTGCGCATGTCCCTGGATATAGCCTTCCGTCACGTTAAAGCCACCTGAGGTAGGCTCTACCGTATTGGTCAGGGAGTAGCCGCTTACAACGAGCGGGTCAGGGTTATTGCTCAGCTGTTCGCCACGGTGCTCCATACCCAGCGCAACACCAAAGTCGCCACCGCCCTTCCAGGGCATATGAACGAGATGGTTATTGTGGATGCGCAGGTTCAGGTCACGGAGTTGATACATGGTGTGCTGATACGTCGTATAATTGGCGTATTGCACAGCGCCCGGCGAGAGGCGCGTGAAGGCGTTGGACTGTACGCAGCCCGGTGAACCTGCGCAGGAATTCGGATTATAGACCAGAGCGCCGTTCGGGTCGTTCGGGTCAGCATAGGGCTCCAGTCCCCATTCCTGGAGAAGCTTGGAGTAGTCTCCGACGCCCTGCAGTTCGTTCGTCACCTGGCTGGCACCGTAGGTGTAAGACAGATCGTACTTCCAGTCGTGGACGATATCGCCACGCATGCCGACCATGCCGGTGACAGTATCATTCGCATTATTATTGGTGCGCGGTCCGAACTCGTTCAGACGACGGTACAGTTGAAGATCCTCTCCCGCCGTATTGCCGGGATAACCCGACGGCAGAATGATGCCGTTTGGTAGAGGCGAGGGGGGAACGCTGCCAATTGCCGGTTCAGGGGCGAGCTGGGTTTTCGATGTACGGTGCGCGTAGAGGACGTTGGAATAAACGTCGAAGTGGCGATTGAACTCGTAATGCAGATCTCCTGAAAGGGTGGAGTCCTGCAGAGCATTCACAAGCCACTGGTTTTGAGCATAGTTATAACGCTTGCTTTTGCTATAGGGGCTTAGCGATCCATTATCGAGATTACCAACATAGGTGTTCTCACTGCCGAAATACGTACCGCCGGGTGTGATGATTGAACCGACCTGCAGGTTCGAGTTGGTCGGATAAGCCCCTACCGCCCCAAGAGGTACCCTGGACCAGGAGCGATCGCGCTGTGTCACGCCGCCCTGCGTCATATAGCTTCCACCAAGCGTCAGGTTGCCCTTGTCATGATCGAAGTTCCAGCCCTTCATGGCGGAGATCATGCCGGTGCGGTTGTCACCATGACCGGTGATACCGCCGCGAATTGTGACGGACCCTGTGTTCAGATCATGACGTAACTTGATGTTGAGGACGCCCGATACGGCATCTGCACCGTAGAGCTCTGAGCCACCATCTTTCAGGATTTCGATCGACTGCACCATCTGTACCGGGATGGTGTTGAGGTCGATACAGTTGCTATTGCCGTTCGGCGTCGTGCGCTTGCCGTCGACAAGAACGAGGACGCGGTTTTGGCCCAGGTTGCGCAAATCGACGCAGGACGCCCCGTTGCCGCCATTGGTATTGCTATTGCTCGTTCCGCTGGCGCCGATTGAAGGCAGACGCGACAGGAAGTCGTTAAGGTTCGTCGCACCTGTTTGCTGGATCTGCTTGGACGTGACGATCTGTACCGGATTGGCACTGGTATTATTGGCCGTGGTGAGTGCCGAACCGACGACAATCAACTCCTCAGACTTGCCACCCTGTGAGAACGATACAGCACTTGCCGGCGCAACATTGCGCAGTGCGTTCTGCGAGCGTGTGGGGACCATCGTGGCTGCGGGCGCTGTCTGGGCGCCGAGCTGCGGTCCGTTGACCGGACGAGCGGTGGTCTTGCGAGCCGTGCTGTGCCTGGCCGCCTTGCGATGATGGGTGGTCGCTGCAGCCGTCTGCGCATGGGCTGCGACATTCGTTACGACAGGGGAAAGGATGATGGCCGCGCCCAGCAGCAATCGTCCTCGTCTCTGCAAATTAACGATTTTCATAAAAGTTTGCCCTCGGAATAACTTGGTTTCACAAGGCTGCGGTTTCTATCTTTTTATTGCAAGGTCGTTATCGTTCTGTGACGTTACGTTGCTGCAAACCACTTGGGCGATGTTGCAAAATTGCATCGTTTTGTTGCCACAACGGCGAGCTACCCCCAGTTCCTCGCGCGAAGGGTGAGGTAGCCGATAAGGTTTGGTTGGGTGCTCTGCGCAGGCGGGCTGGTGTACAAGCCCGGGAGAGAGACGGTCGGCAGCACCATCACGCGATTCGGCGACGGCGTTCCTTAACCTTCAGATTTCATTAAGGACCCGCCGGGATAGCGCTGGCCGGCGCATCCCTTTACCGCGCCCGGTGAGGCGTGCATTCGGGAGATGCTGGTCGTGTGGCTCAGTAGGATTTCAGCAGCTTGTCCAGATAGTCGAGCTCGCTCTGGGGGCGTGTCCGATCTGCATCACGTCGGCGAAGCTCGCGCTCGATTTCCCTGGCTTTTTCGCGGCTGTCTGCTTCCGGCACTGTGCCGTCCGTGTCAGCGCCGGAATGGCCCTTACCGGTTTTACGGCCGAGGGGATCGCGGTCGCTCTTGTTCCCGGACTGGCCGTCTCCGTCGTCGTCATCGTCGCTATCAGCCTGGCTCTGGCCTTTTTTGTCCTTGCCACCCTGGGCGTGGCCCGAGCTTCCCATTGTGGGCAGCAAGGCGAGCGGTCCACCGCCATGGTTCTTGCCTTTCTGTGCCTCGCTCATCTGCTGGCCAGTTTCGGCGAGATCCTTCAGCACCTTGCGTATGGCAATTTCAGCGGGTCCGTCCTGTGCTGAGGCCAAGGCTGCACGCGCTGCCTTCATGTCCTGATAGGCCTTGGTCAGGCCCGGCATCGTCTTGCCGGTCAAGCCCTTGATGTCGTCATTGAGCAGACGGGCCACCATTTGCAGGGCACGCTGGACAGCATGATCGTCGCGCCTCTCCTCGTGCTGCAGCGCGATTTCTTCTGGTGAAAGAGAGGGAGGCTGGGCGGGGGGCGCTGCCTCATCCATATCTGGTGGCGGGGCCATCCCGAGGCGCTTGAGTAACTCAGCGGTGGACATGGCACTGACATCCTGCCCCGGGGCATTCTGGTTCAGCATGGCCTCGTGCGCGGCGCGCTGGCCAGGGTTCAGGCGGGACTGGGCATGGTCGAGCAGGGTGGTTTCACGTTTGACGAGATCATGCAGGGTCGCTTTCTGGGCTCGCGCCCGTGCCTGCGCCTGAAGCTGCTGGGCGATCTGCGCCAGGTCCTCTGGGGTAGCCGTGCGCATACGCTCGGCCATTCGCGAAAGGTCGTCCAGCCTTTTGATCGCCTGATCGGCATTGCCATTGGCCGCATCCGATTGGAGGCGGCGCATGAGCCTCGATACCGGGTCCGATCCATCATCGGGTGAGTCACCGATGTCGGGAATAACCGTACCAAGCTGCATGCTGCGTTGCATCAGGGCCTGCATGCGTCGGCTCAGAGCCTCGCGCAGGGTTTTCATGCGCGAGGCGAGTTCCTGCTGCTCGGCCTCGCTATGCCCGGCAGGGCCCAGCGCACGCATATGAGCGATCTGGTCCTGCACGGCCTTCTGCGCCGCGCGAATCTCCAGATTGGCCTGCGCCGTGTCGCGGTCCGAGTTGCGCAGGTCTTCCAGATACAGCGCGACAGCCCAGGTGAGCCCGATCGTGTTCTCTCGGGCTCCGTCTGAATCCTGATCCTCAAGCTGGGCGGCGGCATAGAGGAGCGCGAGGATGCTGCCTTTCTCCTGCATCGGCAATGCGCTCGCAATCGCTCTCAGCTCATCGGCGGTCTGTGCGGGAGTTTCGCGGTCGAGCCCAAAACGATGCCTCAGGCTCACCAAGGCGCGGGCTGCAGGATCATGAAACACCCTGACAGGAAGCGTCACCGTCTCGGATTTGCTGTAGGCTGTCCTTCCACTGCGGCTCGTGGCCTTGAGCCGAAGCGCAACTGCCTCTCCCGCCCATAGCGAAGCGGTGAGGTCGCTCTGGAACGTGCCGTCTGCCTTGTTGGGCACCCCTTTGAGCGGAATGGGTACGTTCAGCGCAGGCTTGTCCGGATTGGCCTCGAGTGTGATTTCTGCCTGTAGCCCCGCCACGCCATGTGCCTGGGCAACCCGCCAGGGCATGGCAAGATCGGTGCCGTCTTTTACGGGCGCTGGTGGTGACGTCCACGCAACCTCGGGGGCGAGGTCGGGGTCGATCTCGAATTGCCATTCGCCAACCGTCCGGCCACGTGAACGGACAGAAATCCTGCCGCTATGAGCGAGTTTGGCCGTGAAGCTCCAGCTTCCGGAATCGAGTTGCTTCGTGGCGACATCGCTCGTTTCGATACCCAGAAGATGGGGGCCGGAGCGTGCGCCGGTGACATGAATGGTGAGTTTCGCGTCCTGCGGAAGGCGTGGCGGCGTGGTGGTGTTCGTCAGGAATACGGGCGCGCCGGGGGCATAATCCGGCATGTCGACCCAGGCCTCGATCTGCGGCAACGGGACATCGATATCATCCACGCCCGGTAGGAAGGCGGCCTCGAGCCGCGAGGGTGCCGCCGGACCCGACAGGGCGAGTGTCGCGATCAGGCAGATCCCGAATCCCGCCCAGCCGAATTTTAGGCCGGTGGTCCAGATCAGTCGTGGCCAGCCCGTGCGCAACCGCCCAACGCTGTCGCGCAGACGGGCCATATGCACGCGCCACAGGGCGGTTTCCTCGCCATCAGCCGGATAGTCATCAAGTGCGGCGAGAGGCTGATGCGATAACCCGGAAGCCCGCTCGATGCGCCTGTCTATGAGGGCGGGTGAGGGCGGGGGCAAACGCGTTAGATTGCGGGCAGCAAGGGCGATGGCCCCTCCTGCAACGCCCGCCAGCAGAAAGGCGTGCAGCGTGTCCGGCAAGGACTGCGGAAGGCGCAGCAACCCCGATATGGCGTAGGCACCTACGAGCGCCAGAGGGCGCTGGACGGCAGACCAGGCGGATTCGAGCCAGAGCACACGTCTTGCTCGATGACGCGCTTTGAGGACGCGTATTTCGAGCGTAAGGCTGGAGCCGGAGGACGGTGCGGGCGGCGCCATGCTCATTCGCTATCCAGCCACTCCGGTATGCTGTCATCACCCCAGAGCGCCTCGACCCGTTGCCGCTTGCGCACCACTTGCCACTGGCCGTTTTCAATCATGACCTGTGCTGCGAGGGGGCGACTATTGTAGGTCGAACTCATGACGGCGCCATAGGCCCCCGTATCGAGAATGGCGATCTGATCGCCCGTGCGTACCGCAGGCAAAAGTCGGTCCTTGGCCAGAACGTCACTCGACTCGCAAACGGGCCCCACGACGGTCTGGGGGGCCGTTTCAGCATAGGCAAGATCGGGCGCAAGCGGGATGATGCCGTGCCAGGCTCCGTAGAGGCTTGGGCGCGCCAGATCGTTCATCGCCGCATCCACGATCACGAAGTCCGAAATACCCTCGCGCTGGGCTTTGAGATCGATCACCGAGGCCAGAAGGACGCCGGCCGGTGCTGCGATCCAGCGACCGGGCTCAATGGCGAGTTTCAGATCGAGATGGCCCAGTGTCTCGGCAATTGCCCCGGCGAGCGCGGCCGGGGGGGGAGCGAGTTCGTCACGATAGCGCACACCCAGACCGCCGCCACAATCCACCACCGAAACACTTAGGCCTTCTTCGCGCAAACCGACCACCATCTCGGCGATACGGGCATAGGCGGCCTTGAACGGGGCAGGCGATAGTATCTGGCTGCCGATATGGGTCGCCAGCCCGCGGATATCGATACCCGGCAGGGTGCTGGCTTCGCGGTAGAGGGCCGGGACATCGGCCCAGTCGATTCCGAACTTGTCGCCTAGTCGCCCCGTGCTGATTTTGTCGTGGGTTTCCGCATCGATATGCGGGTTGACGCGCAGGGCCACCCGGGCCGTGAGGCTGGAGGCGCGGGCAAGGTGCGAAAGGCGCCGTAGCTCCTCCACGCTCTCCACATTGATCTGGCCGATATCTTCCTGCAGGGCGAGCATGAGCTCGGCATCTGTCTTGCCGACACCTGAGAACACGATCTGCGACGGGCTGATTCCGGCGGCAAGAGCGCGGCGCAACTCGCCACCGCTCACGACATCGGCGCCACAACCCTCCTGATGCAGAACGGTCAGGGTCGCGAGATGGTCATTCGCCTTGAGCGCATAATGCAGCGATATGTCGATGCCACGCTCAGTGAAGGCTTTCCTGAGATTGCGGGTACGCCGTCTGAGCGTCCCTGCGCCCGTGACCCAGCATGGTGTGCCAACCGCGCTTGCTATTGTCTGGAGGGGAACCCCCTCAAACAGCAGACCATCCTGCCCATCCATATGCAACGAGGGGCGAGAGGCGAGAAGGTTCATGATATCAGGGTCGTGGCGTGTCATGAATGACAGACTACAAGGGCAATCTGCGGCTTCCAAGCCGCGATTATGCAAGGGAGAAGGATATTTGATGAGCAGGGACCTGATCGAGGCGGCCCTGGCCGCGCGCAAGCGAGCCTATGCACCCTATTCGCGATTCCATGTCGGGGCTGCGCTGCGCTGTGAGGGGGCGATCCATGCCGGGTGTAATGTGGAAAACGCAGCCTATCCCCAAGGAAGTTGTGCGGAGGCGGGGGCGATTGCCGCAATGGTCATGGCCGGTGGGCGCCGGATCGACGAGATCGTGATTGTCGGGTCGGGTGAAGCGCCCTGCACCCCATGCGGAGGCTGTCGCCAGAGATTGCGCGAATTTGGCGCGCCGGATCTGGCCATCAAGATCGTCAACACGGAAGGTAAGCCTCTGCTTGAGACAACGCTTGAAGCCCTGCTTCCGTGGTCTTTCGGGCCCGATCATCTTGCGCAGAGCACGGATGAGGTGTCAGGCGGAGCAGTGTCATGAAGGCCGCAACAGGGTGGGTGGCGCGTCACAGGGTTTGCGGCACGCTGTTCGCGAGTGTCGCTCTTGCTGCACTGGCCTGTATTTCGCCGGGGGCGGCCTTGGCGGCAGGACCGCAGAAATCCCCCTTGGTGGGTGTCGGTTCGGGCATGCGACATGTTGTTGATGTCAACCGGACGCCCTGGCGTATTCTGGGACGTGTGCAGACCGAACTCGGTGTGAAATGCACCGGATTTCTCGTTGCACCCTCTGTCATCATGACAGCGGCTCATTGCCTGTGGCGTGATGAGGCTGCCAATTTCGTGCAGCCTTCCAGTGTGCATTTCATGCTCGGTTATGACACAGGAGCGTGGCGGGCCACGGCGCGAGGGGTAAAGTTCATCATTCCCCCAGCCTATGATCCGTTTCACCCGCTACGCACCAGCCAGGCCGATCATGCGACCGTCATACTGGATCAGCCTCTCATGAAATCGCAGGATCTGCTGCCGATCGTGGCGGCAACCGCTGGTCAGACTGCGATGCTGGCCGGGTATCAGCAAGACCGCATGGAACTTGCCATGGGTGACATGGACTGCCATGTGATTCGAGTGCGAGGCCAGTTGATCGACCACGATTGTGCTGCGACCCATGGAGCAAGTGGCGCGCCGCTGTTGATTCGTGAGGGGACCGGCTGGGCCATTGCCGGTATTGATGTCACGGCACATGAAGGACAGGGGGGCACGGCAGCCGGTTTCGCTAACGAATTGATTGTTAACAAAACTGTTAGGTAGAACACGACTGTCATCCTGAAAACCAAAGCCCTCAATTCTCGTTGATATGGCTCAAGGCTCTCAGGAGACGTAGCAATCATGTTCGCGAGTTCATCCCTGAAATCTGTCAATGCTTTGCAGGGCGGCGCTGCCCCGACCGTTCTGGTTGTTGAGGATCAGGTCTTGCTGCGTCTTTATGTTTCGGAAATGATCGAGCAGGCAGGTTACAACGTGATCTCCGCCGAAGACGCCGACGAAGCGCTTGCAGTGCTGTGCAAGAACCCCCAGATCCGCGCTGTATTTTCCGATTTCGAGATGCCGAGCACGATGACTGGACTCGATCTTGGTCATCATTTGTCGAGGACACGTCCGGATGTGGCGTTTGTCCTGACCTCGGGCCGCAGGGCGCCGGACAGCTTTTCATTGCCGCCGCGCAGCCTCTTCGTTTCCAAGCCTTTTCTTGAGAGCGACGTCTGTGCGGCGTTGGCGCAGTTGGTGCACTGAGGCCAGCGCCGCCGTCACCAACACATTAGGCATGAGCGGACGGAAAAACCGCTCATTTTCATGCCGCTAAGGCAATCCCGAACAATAAAAACAATAACGGGATCTCGTAATGGACTACCTCGAACAGGCAGATCCGGGTGTTCCGGATGCTGCTGAACAGTACTCCCATCAATCTGACGCCGTATCGGGCGCCGTATTCGTGACAGGCGGCTCGCGTGGCATTGGTCTGGCGGTTGTCCGGCGCTTCGCACTGGCCGGGCGTCGCGTGGCCTTCACGTACGCCCATGACCATCTGGCTGCGCAAGGTCTGGTGCAATCTCTTGCCCAGGCGGGGTGCTCGGTCTTGGCGCTGCAACTCGACATACGCTGCGCGGATGCGATTGCTCGTGCTTTTGCCGAGACCATCAAAACGCTGGGGCGTGTAGGTGTCGTGGTCAATAATGCAGGTATTCCGGGACGAACAACCGCGCTGACCGATGCGACACCGCCAGAGATCGAAGAGGTAATCGACACGAATATACTCGGCACGATGCTCGTGAGTGCCGAGGCCGTGCGCCATATGTCCATCAAGGCTGGCGGCATGGGTGGGGTTATCGTCAATATCTCATCCATCGCCGCGCGCCTTGGAGGTTTGCCGGGGCATGTGCCGCTGGCGACGACAGAAGGCGCAATCGAGAGCCTGACGATCGGATTATCGAATGAGGTGGCAGCCGATGGGCTTCGGGTGGTCGCGGTTGCGCCCGGCCTGACCCGTACCGCTCATATCACAGACGAGATGCGCCGGCGGGCAAGTGCGATTGTACCGATGGGAATGATTGCCGAGCCAAGTGATATTGCCGATGCGGTATTTTTTCTGGCATCGGATCAGGCACGTTATATCACTGGCACCGTGTTAACGGTTTCAGGCGGGCGTTGATTTTGATTGGAGTATGGCGCACCCGAAAGGACTCGAACCTCTAACCCCCAGATTCGTAGTCTGGTGCTCTATCCAATTGAGCTACGGGTGCGTAGTGATCATCTGACTGATCACGATATATACTGGCGCACCCGAAAGGACTCGAACCTCTAACCCCCAGATTCGTAGTCTGGTGCTCTATCCAATTGAGCTACGGGTGCGTCGTGGGGCGGGTTCTACTGCGAGTTTCCCGACCCCGCAAGAGGGAAAAAGAATTTTTTTCAATCAATGATTTGGACGGGTCATGACGATGTGGGCGCGGCATGTCGGCGAACCGTAGATGCCCCCGACGGCATTGCCGACAGGATACCCATTGAACACGATGCTGTAGGGTTTGCCCTGCGCATCCTTGAGATCAAGCTGCGCATGATAGTGGTGCGGGTCCGCCCCACGCACACCCTTGAGAACGAGCGCGTTATCACCGGGCGTGAAGCTGATGGCCTTACTGCCAATCTGCAAGGTCGAGTCCGTGTTCGTTGGGCAGCTTCCTTCATCGGTGACAAGTGCTCCCGTCCAGAGACCGACCGGGTCCTTGCTCGGGGATTGGGGGGAGGAGCAGGCCGAAAGCGCCCCGATCACACCTAGGAGCGCCGCGCAGGGCAGGGGGCGGAAGCGGGAATGCGACATATCGGTCTCGTCTGAATGAAGGAATGGTGACATTTAGGCGGGCATAACGCGTCGTTTGGGATGACGATGCACGACGAACATCCTATACGATGCCCACAGAACTTGCCCATGCACGACGTGTTGAAAGAGCGCCATGACCGACACCGCCCCGCAAAACGCCGATAACCTTGACCTGCAGCTTCACGAAGATCGTATCCTGATCCTCGATTTCGGCAGTCAGGTCACGCAGCTCATTGCCCGCCGTGTGCGTGAGAGTGGCGTCTATTGCGAAATCTGGCCTTTCACCGCGACAGAAGAGAAGATCCGCGGTTTCCACCCGCGTGGCATCATCCTCTCTGGCAGCCCGGCCAGCGTTCATGACGACAATGCACCGCAGATCCCCGATGTCGTGTTCGACCTTAACGTTCCCGTGCTGGGCATCTGCTATGGCCAGCAGGCCATGTGCGCGCGCCTTGGCGGTAAGGTCGAAACCCATGAGCACCGTGAATTCGGTCGGGCTCACATCGAGATTGCCGAAGATTGTGCTCTGTTCCGTGGTGCCTGGTCGCGCGGCCATCGTGAGCAGGTCTGGATGAGCCACGGTGATCGCGTCACGGCGCTTCCGCCCGGTTTCCGCGCTGTCGCATGGTCTGAAGGGGCGCCGTTTGCCATCATCGCCGATGAAGGGCGTCGCCTGTATGGTGTGCAGTTCCACCCGGAAGTGGTGCACACCCCGCATGGTGCCGCGCTTATCAAGAACTTCACGCATGAGGTTGCCGGTTGCAAAGGCACCTGGACCATGGCTGGCTTCCGCGACCTCGAAATTGCCCGTATCCGCGAGCAGGTAGGCTCTGGTCGTGTGATCTGTGGTCTGTCAGGGGGCGTTGACTCCTCCGTGGCGGCGAAGCTGATCCATGATGCCATTGGCGATCAGCTCACCTGCATCTTCGTCGATCCGGGCATTTTGCGCGCGGGCGAAGCAGATGAAGTGGTCAAGACTTTCCGTGGCCGTTTCAACATCAGCCTTGTTCATCGCGATGCGTCTGATCTCTTCCTGAACGCCCTGGCTGGCGTGACGGACCCGGAGGTGAAGCGCAAGACCATCGGGCGTCTGTTTATCGAGGTGTTCGAGGAAGAGGCCACCAAGCTGGGCGGCGCGCAGTTCCTTGCGCAAGGCACGCTTTATCCGGATGTGATTGAGTCCGTCAGCTTCACCGGCGGCCCTTCGGTCACGATCAAGTCGCATCATAATGTCGGCGGTCTGCCTGACCGCATGAACATGAAGCTGGTTGAGCCCCTGCGCGAGTTGTTTAAGGACGAAGTGCGCGCCCTGGGTCGCGAGCTTGGTATTCCAGAAGCCATTGTCGGGCGTCATCCCTTCCCTGGGCCGGGCCTTGCGATCCGTATTCCGGGCGCAATCGATCGCGAAAAGCTCGATCTGCTGCGCAAGGTGGACTCGATCTATCTCGAAGAAATCCGCAATGCCGGGCTTTATGACGCCATCTGGCAGGCCTTTGCTGTGCTGCTTCCGGTCCGCACCGTGGGCGTAATGGGTGACGGCCGCACCTACGACCAGGCCTGTGCCCTGCGCGCCGTAACCAGCACGGACGGCATGACGGCCGAGGTCTACCCCTTCGATTTCGGCTTCCTTAACCGTGTTGCGGGCCGCATCGTCAACGAAGTGCGCGGCATCAACCGCGTCACCTACGACATCACCTCGAAGCCACCGGGCACGATTGAGTGGGAGTAATCCTCTACGGTCTCGGTACCACGCTGGTCTGACGAAATTGAAAGGAGCGCCCTGTTCAGATGGGGCGCTCTTTTTGCATTAGGCTAGGCCTTGGCACATGCAGTTCTGTTTGCACGATGCTTGGCTCGAGAACAGGCTTTTCAACTCGACTACTCGATAGCTGATCGCCTTGGGGCATTTATGGCACGCGCTTATCTATCTCTCGACAAAACCGAGCTCGAGGCGGCGTCCGACGAGGCATTGCTTGGTCGGCTGGCATCGAAATTGCCGTTCAGCGTTGAGCAGACACAACGGGGAGCTTGGACCTATCAAATTGGACATCTCCGGAGATTGCTTCAGGCGTTTCCGGAGGCCCACGCCTTTATGGAATTTCTCATCCCTCGGATGGGGCGGCGGGCCGATTTGGTTTTGTTGCTCCACGGCATCGTATTCGTGATCGAATATAAGATCGGCGCGAAATATCTAAGCCGCGGGGATCTTGATCAAGTTTACGGCTACGCGCTGGATCTTAAAAACTTCCACGAAACGAGCCATACTCTCCCCGTCATTCCCATTGCGGTAGCAACATCGTGGCAAGCACCCTCGACACCTGAGTATCGGTTCGATGATGACGGCCTGATGAAACCCATCGCGTTAGGCGAGAATGATCTCGAACGGGCTATCCAAGAAATCTCCCACCGAGACACGACCGCTGCTATCGACCCATTGAGATGGGAGGCCGGTCGCTATCAGCCGACACCGACGATTATTGAAGCCGCGCAGGCGCTATATCATGGTCATTCGGTCCACAGCATATCGCGTTCGGAAGCCGGTGCGGAAAACCTGACGCAGACTGCTCAATACGTTGCGCGCGTGATCGAAAACGCGAAGCGCGAGCATCGCAAAATGATCTGTTTCATCACGGGGGTACCAGGATCAGGTAAGACATTGGCCGGTCTTAACCTGGCCACCGATCGTCAACGCGCTCATGCTGAGGAACATGCCGTGTTCTTGTCGGGCAACGGCCCATTGGTCGAGGTGTTGCGGGAAGCCCTGACGGTTGATGCTGTTAAAACGGCGAAAGAAAAAAACAAGGACAGCAGCAAAGTCCGGGAGCGCCGCCGCGCTGAAGCTTTTGTTCAGAATATTCATCATTTTTGCGACGAGTCCTTGAATTGCGTTTCACCGCCTGCCGAAAAGGTTGTCGTGTTTGATGAGGCGCAGCGCGCCTGGGACCTTGAGCAAACATCAAAATTCATGCAGCAGAAACGAGGGCAGCCGGGGTTCTCAATGTCAGAGCCTGCGTTCCTCCTTTCGGTCATGGATCGGCATCCAGATTGGTGCGTAGTGGTTTGCCTGGTTGGTAGCGGGCAAGAGATCAACACGGGCGAAGCAGGCATCGATGAGTGGCTGCGCGCGCTTGAGGGGATTTTCCCCCATTGGCGGGTCCATCTCTCCCCAGAACTCACCTATGAAAGCGTATTGCATAATCAGGAGCTGGCTGCTCCTTTGCATTTATCGACGTCTATCCGATCGTTCCGCGCTGAACGGCTATCAGAATTCATATCGTATGTCGTCGCCGGGGACGCGGCGCGTGCACGGCAGGTGAGACAAGGGCTTACTCGTTTTCCGCTTTTGGTGACCCGTGATTTAGAGGCTGCGCGGCGTTGGCTCCGCGCTAAGCGACGAGGGCAGGAGCGAAGCGGTTTGCTGGCGTCGTCAAACGCTGTGAGACTTCGGCCCTGTGGGCTATTTGTGAAAGCGAAGATTGAGCCGCAACATTGGTTTCTTGGGCCGCACGACGATGTCCGATCTTCAGATGCGCTCGAGGACGTGGGCACGGAATTCGAGACTCAAGGGCTAGAGCTGGATTGGACCTGCGTTTGCTGGGACCTCAATTATCGCCGGGAAGGCCACGCATGGACGAGCTTCCAATTCAAAGGGACTCGTTGGCAGCGGGTTAATGATTCTGCGAGACAGCGCTACGTGGCGAATGCCTATCGGGTTCTCCTCACCAGAGCACGTCAAGGCATGATCATCTTTGTTCCTGAAGGCTCCCCAGAGGATGTCACCAGGCCGGAGCACGCCTATGACGAAATCTACGGATTTTTGCTTGGCTGTGGGTTTGATCCGTACTCATGAGGGGCGAAAATGAGGCGATCATCGGCTTTGCGATCATGTCGAACATTACCGGTAAGCGCCGCCATTCATGGTATGAGACTGACCAGTGTAGGGTTTAGACATTCACGAGGAGGGGTAATTGGAGCAAGGGGTGACCATCTACGGAATCACGACCTGTGACACTGTGCGCAAGGCGCGGCGCTGGCTGGATGCCGAGGGTGTCGCCTATCGCTACCATGATCTGCGCAAGGATGGGCTGAGCGCTGAGGAACTGGCGGACTGGGTTAAAGCTGTTGGGTGGGAGAAACTGCTTAACAAATCGGGGATGACATTCCGCAAGCTGCCTGAGGCGGACAAGCAGATCAGCACGGAAGCTCAGGCTGTGGCGCTGATGCTCGCGCACCCGACCGTTATCAAGCGCCCTGTTCTGATGCGTGACGGAGCGGTGACGCTTGGGTTCAAGCCTGAGCTCTATGCGGCAGTCTTTGCGCCCACGCCCTGAGGGGGAAGCGGGTAGGGAGGGCGAAACTCAGCCCTCCAGCTCGCTGTCCCAGTACAGATAATCACGCCAGCTTTCATGCAGGTAGTTTGGCGGAAAGCTACGGCCATTCTCCTGCAGGCGCCGTGTCGAGGGCTGCACAGGCCTGATGCGCGGGTGCATGCCGATCTCGGCGGGAAGTTTCGATCCTTTGATCAGATTGCAGGGGCTGCACGCCGTTACAACGTTTTCCCACGTGGTGCGGCCGCCTTTGGCACGAGGGATAACGTGATCAAAGGTCAGCTCATGCGTGGGTAATCGGTCGTGGCAGTACTGGCAGGAGAAGTTGTCACGCAGGAAAACGTTGAACCGCGTGAAAGCCGGTCGTCGCGCTGTGGGGATATATTCCTTCAGCGCAATCACGCTGGGCACGCGCATGACGCAGCTTGGTGAATGGACCTCGATATCGTCGTATTCACTCAGGACTGAAACCCGGTCGAGAAACACCGCCTTGACGCTTTCCTGCCAGGACCATAGCGATAGCGGGAAATATGAAAGCGGACGAAAATCCGCATTCAGAACAAGGGCGGGGAAATGCTGGGCGCTGGCAAGCATCGATCGCATCCTCTTTTACAGGGCGGCACGATCGGATTATCTCAAGCGCGACGGGAAACCAGCGCCTATAGATACGCGCCGTCTGTCTTATGGATCTGACTATTTCAGTTTTCCGTGAGCAGGGCAAGCGAAGGTTTGATGACAGGATTTCGCACACGTTTTGCACCGAGCCCGACGGGTTTTCTGCATCTGGGTCACGTTGCCTCGGCTTGTCATGCGCGGGATATGGCGGGGCATGACGGAACATTCCTGATCCGCATTGAGGATATCGACCCGCAGCGCTGCCTGCCTGCCTTCACGCAGGCACTTCTGGACGATCTTGAGTGGCTGGGGTTCGAAAGCGCGGAGCCTGTCATATGCCAGTCAGCCCATCTGCCTTACTACCGGTCCATGCTGGATACATTGCGCGAACAGGGGCTGGTTTATGCCTGCACCTGCTCAAGGGCCGAAATGCAGGCGGGTGCGGTAGGCATCGCGCCGGATGGGAGTGCCGTCTATGGCGGGCATTGCCGTGGTCGTCATGGCCAGATTGTGCCGGATCAGCCGCATGTCTGGCGTCTCGATATGGACGCAGCATTGAAGCGGCTCGGGTTTATCCCCTCCTGGCAGGAAGGCGCGCAATGCATCGAAGGGCGGGCGCAGGACTTTGGGGATGTCGTGTTGGGACGGCGCGATAATGGCGTCTCATACCATCTGTGCGTGACATGCGACGATGCCCGTCAGGGCATTACCTGCGTCACACGAGGCGCGGATCTTTACGAGGCGACCTCGGTGCACCGTGTATTGCAGGAACTGCTTGGTTTTGCGGCCCCGCTTTATGTCCATCACGGGCTGATCTGCGATGAAGCCGGGCGCAAGCTTTCAAAGCGGGATGGTGCCGAGAGCCTGCGTGCCCTGCGGGAAAAGGGGATGAGCGCGGCTGCCATCATCGCTCTGGCGCGCTCATCCATTGCCCGGACGCCCTTTAACGGTGGGGCGGATTACTCCGGCGGGTAGTTATGCGGGTAGGTGATCTTGCTGGCCGGGCCGGGGGCGTGGGGCGCACCCTTTTTGCCGCAGCCAGTGAGCATGAGCGCGCCTGCCAGGGCCAGGCCGAGAATTCGGGTCGTACGGGTCATGCTGCGTTCTCCTCAAGGCGTGACAGCCAGAGCCCTGCTGCGCGGGCAACGTTCTCCGGCGCTGTGCCGCCCTCACTGGTGCGCGAGGCGAGTGAGGATTCGACGGTCAGTACATCGAAAATGCTGGCATCGATCTGCGGCTCGACACCCTGCATTTCCTCCAGCGTGAGATCAGCCAGATCACAGCCTTTGGCTTCGGCCATGCCAACAAGCCGGCCCGTGACATGATGCGCCGTGCGGAAGGGCAGACGCGGCACGCGCACCAGCCAGTCCGCAAGGTCGGTTGCGGTCGCGAAACCGGCACCGGCGAGGGCGCGCATCTTGTCTGTGTTGGCAGTCATGTCGCGTATCATGCCATCCATGGCAGCAAGAGACAGGGTTGCGGCCTCGGTAGCATCGAATACCGGCTCCTTGTCCTCCTGCGTGTCCTTGGCATAGGCCAGAGGCAGGCCCTTCATCACCATCAGCAGGCCCATGAAATCACCCGTGATGCGCCCTACCTTGGCGCGCACCAGCTCGGCGGCATCAGGGTTTTTCTTTTGCGGCATGATGGAGGAGCCGGTGGTGAAGCCGTCTGAAAGCCGTACGAAGCTGAACGGTGCCGAGCACCACAGCACCAACTCTTCCGACAGGCGCGACAGATGCATACCGAGCAGCGACAGAGCCGAAAGATATTCGAGCGCGAAATCGCGGTCGGACACCGAATCGAGCGAGTTGGCTGTGGGGCGGTCAAAGCCGAGCTGAGCAGCCGTGAAGCGCCGGTCGATCGGGAAGGAGGTGCCCGCAAGCGCCGCAGAGCCGAGCGGACATTCGTTCAGACGTGCGCGGGCGTCGCGCAGCCGGTCGCGGTCACGCGAGAGCATCTCGACATAGGCCAGCAGATGGTGCCCGAACGTGACAGGCTGGGCGACCTGCAGATGGGTAAAGCCCGGCATGGCGTCAGCAGCATGTTCCAGTGCCCGTGTCGCCAGAGAGCGCATGAGCGCGGTGACCTGCCCGCTTATTCCGTCAATGGCATCGCGCACCCATAGGCGGAAATCGGTGGCAACCTGGTCATTGCGCGAGCGCGCAGTATGCAGGCGCTTGCCAGCCTCGCCGATACGATCGGACAAGCGTGCCTCGATATTCATGTGAATATCTTCAAGATCCTGCGAGAAAGGAAAATTCCCGGCTTCGATATCACGGGCAATGCCGTGAAGCCCGTCGCGGATCTCTTGTTCCTCGGCCGCCGTCAGCAGACCCACGCGGGCGAGCATGGCTGCATGAGCCAGCGAGCCGCGAATATCCTGACGCCACAACTTGCGATCGAAATCGATGGACGCATTGATATCGGCCATGATGGCAGCCGGACCGGCCGCAAAGCGCCCGCCCCATTGCGGGTTGGCCAGACGCGCTTCGGTCTGGGTGGGAGTATCGCTCGATGGCTGGGGCTTGGTCTCGGTCACGGGGTTGTCCATGGCATGGGGATTGTGGTCAAGGTGGGCTAACCTAGTCAGTCAGCAAGGTGCGCGCAATTCATGAGCGAGCTTCCCCCTCTTCTCGGCCCTGAAGATCCGCTGCCCTACCGGGTAACGAAAGCCACGGGTGCATCGCCGTTCATTCTCGTGAGCGACCACGCAGGGCGTGAGGTACCCAGAGCGCTGGGGCGTCTTGGGGTGGAGGAGACCGATTGGGGGCGACATATCGCCTGGGATATCGGTATCCGCGGGGTTGGTGTGCAGTTGCAGGCGCTGCTCGGCGCTGATCTGGTCGAGCAGGTCTATTCCCGTCTCGTGATCGACAGTAATCGCGCACCCGGTCATCCGACATCCATTCCGGCAGTGTCGGACCACACAACCATAGGCGCGAACGTGGCGCTTAGTGCTGCATGTCGGGCGCGTCGTGAGCGCGAGATACTTCATCCTTATCACGACCAGATCGCAGCACTGCTGCGCCAACGACAAACGCCCGTGGCCCTGATCGCTCTGCATAGCTTCACGCCGCGCATGAACGGCAAGGATCGTCCCTGGCATGTGGGGATCCTGCATCATCGGGATACGCGCTCGGCACGAATCATGCTCGATCTGCTGCGGCAGGAGGGGGATCTGTGCGTGGGGGACAATGAACCCTATGTCCTGACCGCGACATCGGATTATACCGTGCCGTATCATGCAGAGCAGGGCGGTCTGCCCTATCTGGAGATAGAGATCCGTCAGGATCTGATTGAAAACGAGGCAGGACAGATATCTTGGGCACAGAGACTGGCGCGGCTGTTGCCGCTCTACTGGAACGCCATCTCGACGGCGCACTGAACCTGGCAGATGCAAAGGCTGAACTTGCGGCGCTTTTTCCGCAGGGCCAGCCCATCCTGGCGGCTGTAACGGGATGGCCGCTCGCCTATACGCGCTCGCCCATCCTGCATAATTACTGGTGCGCCGCTTACGGAATCGACGGTCTTTACCTGCGTCTGCCGCTAGCGCTGGAACGCTTCGAGGCTGGCGTACGCGCATTGCAGGCGCTTGGCTTTGCAGGTCTGAATGTCACAATCCCGCATAAGGAAGCCGCTTACAGTCTGGCTGGCAGGCACACGCATCAGGCCAGACGGGCAGGGGCCGTGAACACGCTGGTCTTTTCACCCGATGGCACCATCCTCGGCGATTGCACCGATGGCACGGGCTATCTGGACTCGCTCGATCAGGCAGGAATTACCCTGCCGCGCGAGACACTGGTGCTTGGTGCCGGAGGGGCCTCGCGGGCCGTTTGTGCGGCACTGCTCGATGCGGGATGCGACCTGGCTATTGCCAATCGTACCCGCAGCCGTGCCCAGTCGCTGGTCGAGGCATTGGGGGGTGGTACCGTTCTGGACTGGCAGGAATGGCCCGAAGCTCTCGCCTCTTTCGGGCTTCTCACCAACACCACGTCGCTAGGTATGGCCGGGCAGGAAACTCACGACTGGGCCGCAACGCTTGCCTTGGCATCGTCCGATCTGGTCGTGTCCGATATCGTCTATATGCCGCTCGAAACGCCTCTTCTGGCTGCGGCGCGTGCTCGCGGACTCAAGGGGGTCGATGGGCTTGGCATGCTGATCAATCAGGCAAGGCCGGGTTTTGCTGCGTGGTTCGGTCACGAGCCGCAGGTGGATGACGCGCTGCGGGCACGTCTGATCGAGACGATCGATTGAGCAGGACTGCGTCAGAGGTGCCGGATTGAGTTCGAAAGCGCGCATCGGGGTTGTTTGCCCTCGCAAGGACTGGCGGCCACAGCGTAAAGGCACCGTCGTGATCGGCCTGACGGGCGGCATGGGAGCAGGCAAGAGCACGGTCGCGCATTTTCTTTGCAGGGCTGGATGGCCGGTTTTCGATGCAGATCGCGCTGTCCATGCCCTTCAGGCGAAAAATGGTGCGGCTGTTCCGGCACTCGCCCGGCTCTGGCCTGAAACGGTGAAAGAAGGGGCGGTCGATCGCGCAGCTCTGCGCCAGACCGTCATCGGGCATCCGGAGCGCATTGCAGCCCTTGAGGCGATTATCCATCCGCTCGTTCGCAAGGCGAGGCAGGATTTCCTGCGCCAGATGCGCCGGCGCAGAATGCGGTTTTGTGTGCTGGATATACCGCTTCTTTTCGAGACCGGAGCCGATCGTGACTGCGATCTGGTCGTTGTGGTGACGGCGCCGTTGCCCGTGCGTCTGCGCCGGATCATGCGCCGACGCTCAATGAGCGAGGCCCAGGCGCGTGCATTGCTGTCACGTCAGATGAGCGATAACGAACGCAATCGGCGCGCTGATCTGCTGTTGCGTAATGGCCTCTCGCGCGGCCATACCGCGCAGCAGATGAAACGCATGATGAGAACCCTGGAGAACGCAGCATGAAAAGGTCCATCCTTTTCGATACGGAAACCACAGGGCTCGACCCGGCGACCGGCGATCGCGTGATCGAAATCGCAGCGCTCGAACTGATTGACGATCTCCCGACCGGGGAGGCGTTCCACGTGCTGATCAACCCCGAGCGTGACGTGCCGCCCGAGGCCAGCCGTGTGCACGGCTTCACGCTCGATGACCTGCTCGATAAACCGAAATTTGCCGAGATTGTGGACGGTTTTCTGGCCTTCATCGGCAATGATGAGATGATTGCCCATAACGCGCCGTTCGATTTTGGCTTCATCAATGCCGAACTCAAGGCATGCGGCAAGGCGCCCCTCGATCGCGCGCGTATGATCGATACACTCGAGATGGCCAAGAAACGCTATCCCGGTCTGCCCAACTCGCTCGATGCGCTGTGTCGTCGTCATGACATCGATCTGTCAGCACGTACCACCCATAATGCACTGCTCGACTGCAAGCTGCTTTCCGAGGTCTATCTGGAGTTGATGGGCGGTCGCCAGCGCGGTCTGGGTCTGGCGGTGTCTGGGAGCGGCGGTGGTGTTGCCACCTATCGCGGCAACCCCGATCGCAGACCGCGCCCCATGTCCCCGCCGGATGAGGCGACGAAAGCGGCTCACGAGGCCTTCGTAACGGGACTGAAAGAGCCGATCTGGCTGCAATGAAGCGCATCCTGTTCATCACGGCCAACCGTCTGGGTGATGCCGTCATCTCCTCCGGTGTGCTGGCCGAACTGCGCCGCCTTCATCCGGATGCCCGAATCACCGTGGCTTGCGGGCCTGTCGCAGCGAGCTATTTCGAGCCATGCCCCTCGGTCGATCGGGTAATCGTGGTCAGCAAGAAGCGCTACGACCTGCATTGGCTTGGCCTGTGGTGGGGCTGTGTGGGCACGTTCTGGACCCGGATTGTCGATCTGCGCGGTTCGGGCGTCTCGCTTTTTCTGCCGACATTGCATCGCCGTATCCTGCGCGGTGGCCGTCGGCCGGGCGCGCGTATCGGCCATCTGGCAGCGTTGTTTCGGGGCAGGAAGACGCTCATGCCCGAAATCTGGTGTCGTCCGGAGCAGGAGGTTCTTGCTGCCGAGATTCTGCCGGCGACGAGGCGTTATTGCGCCCTCGCGCCGACCGCCAACTGGGAAGGCAAGATCTGGCCCGCCCCGCACTTCATCGATGTCGGTCGGGCCATGCAGGCACGAGGGCTGACCCCTGTCATTTTCTATGGCCCCGGCGAGGCAGAGAAGGCACTCGCACGGCCCGTCATCGAGGCGCTTGCGGCATCCGGCCTAGAGGAGGGGAGAGGCGCCATCGATCTTGGCGGAGAAGGGAGCCTTGGCCTCGTAGGTGCCTTGCTGCGCCGCTGTGCCCTGTTTGTCGGCAATGATTCGGGGCTGATGCATCTATCGGCGGCGGCCGGTACGCCAACACTTGGTCTCTTCGGCCCCAGTCGCGCCTCGGAATATGCGCCGACGGGCAGGAAGGCACATTTCGTTGCGGCACCCGGCCCGGAGGGCAAGGCCCCGATTGCTGGGCTCACTGTTGCGACCGTTCTGGCCGAAATCGAGACCCTGCTGGCGGGAGAGGGAGAGGCGCATCATGGCGGTTGAGACGATCGATGCGGGTGCAGAATCGGCATCTGCCATTCAGGCGATGCGTGAGCGGGAGGGCAATCGGAGCCTGCCGGAGCGACATTTCACCCCTCTGCGCATCGCTCACGTCATGGCGGGCGCACGTAGTGGGGGCGCCGAACTTTTCTATGAACGCCTGTGCATGGCCCAGCATGAGGCCGGTCATGATGTCAGGGCGATCCTTCGTCGTGATCCTGCGCGCGAAGCGCGGCTGGGTGCTCGGCACGTCACCACTGAGGCCATGCGTTTCGGTGGGCGGCTCGATCTGCTGACGCCTTGGCGTCTGCGTCGCTCCCTCAAACGGTTTCAGCCTGACGTGACCATCGCCTGGATGAGCCGCGCCGCCCGTATGATGCCGGCAGGGCCGTGGCCCGTCGCGGGAAGGCTGGGCGGCTATTACGACCTTGCCAATTACCGGAAATGCTCCGACCTCGTGGGCAATACCCGCGGGCTGACACGATGGATGGTGGCCCAGGGCTGGGATGCAGGGCGGGTGCATTATCTGCCCAATTTCGCCAATGATCTGGCCCATGTGAAGCCGCAGCGCCCCGATTGCGTACCGGAGGGGCGGCCGTTCATTCTGGCTCTGGGCAGGCTGCATCGCAACAAGGCCTTTGATGTTCTGATACGCGCCATGAAGCAGTTACCCGGCGTTCATCTCGTCATTGCGGGTGAGGGGCCGGAGCGCGAAGCCCTTACCGTTCTTGCGCGTGGTGAGGGCGTATCTGATCGCGTCCATATGCCCGGCTGGGTGCAGGATAGTGGCCCGTGGCTGAAGGCGTGCGACCTGCTGGTTTGTCCGTCGCGTATCGAACCTCTGGGCAATGTGGTGATCGAGGCGCTATCGGCGGCGCGTCCTGTCGTGGCGAGCGCGATACAGGGGCCGGAGGAGGTTCTGGCCGGAACGCAGGACGGGCTGCTCGCGCCCACCGAAGATCCCGAGGCCTTTGCGCGGGAAATTGCGACGGTACTCGAAACGCCTGCGCTGGCGGCATCGCTATGCGTCAATGGCAGGGCACGTTTTGAACGCGAGTTTGCCGCCCCGGTCGTGCTGGCGCGTTGGGATGATTTCCTGCATGCGCTGGCCTCGGGCCATAGCGGGGAGCGTTAGGCCATGTGTGGTATCGCGGGCATGGCATGTCGTCACGGGTATGCGCCTGACCCGGCAATCCTTCAGATCATGGCTCAGGCGCTGCGTCACCGCGGTCCTGATGGCGAGGGATTCCATGAGACAGGATCAGCGGCGCTTGTTCATCGCCGTCTCTCGATTGTCGACCTGGGAGGGGGCGCGCAACCTCTAATTCAGGGGCCGATTGCGCTTGTTGCCAATGGCGAGATCTATAACGATCCGGCCCTGCGCGCGACGCTTGCCGATGCGCCATTCAAGACGGGCAGCGACTGTGAATCGCCCCTGTTTCTCTGGCCCGATTGCGATACCGCCTATACGTTCGAGCTGCGCGGCATGTACGCCATAGCGCTTCTGGATGAGACTGGGCCTGATACGGTCATGGCCCTCAGTCGTGATCCGTTCGGTATCAAGCCGCTCTATTACGCCGAGATCGAGCAGGGGGTGATCTTTGCCTCTGAGGCGCAGGCATTACTCGCGACGGGTCTTGTCACGCGCAGCGTGCGCGAGGCCGCCCGAGACCAGTTGCTTCAGGTGCAGTTCGTTGCGGGGCGTGAGACGATCTATCCCGGCATCAAGCGCGTCCTGCCCGGCGAAACCCTGCGTTTCGTTAATGGCGTGCTGGATCGCGCCAGCAAACTGCCCGCCCGTCATGGCACGATCAACCGGGATCTGAGCGAGGAGATGGCGCTCTCACGCCTCGATCATGCCCTTATGGATAGTGTGCAGGCGCATGAGCGGGCCGATGTGCCTTTCGGCATGTTTCTCTCTGGCGGCATAGATAGCACGGCGGTTCTTGCGGCCATGACGCGCCTTGGCCGCGGGGCGCCTCTGGCCTGGACCGCACGTTTTGACACCGGCTCGGTCGATGAGAGCGCGCAGGCGGCGGAGACCGCCCGTGTGCTGGGCGCGAAGCACCATGTGCTGACCATTACCGAAAGCATGGTCTGGCGCCATCTGCCTGAAATCGTGGCCTGCCTGGATGATCCGGTGGCGGATTATGCCGTGATCCCCAGCTGGTTTCTGGCGCGTGAGGCGCGTAAGGATGTGACCGTGATACTGAGCGGTGAGGGGGGTGATGAGCTCTTTGGCGGCTATGGCCGCTATCGCCGCGCCATGCGCCCCTGGTGGCGGGGCGGCCGTCTGCCCTGGCGGCGCGGCATGATGGACGGGCTTTGCCGTCTGCCTACGGGGGGGCAGTGGAAGAAGGATTTCACGCCACCCTTTGAGCAGACGCGTCTGCGATCCGTGCAGGGCCTCGATCTGAATGAATGGCTGCCGAATGACCTGCTGATCAAGCTCGATCGCTGCCTCATGGCCCATGCCATCGAGGGCAGGACCCCCTTGCTCGATCCGGTCATGAGCGCACTGGCCTGGTCCTTGCCCGATCATCTCAAGGTGAAGGGCAGCCACGGCAAATATCTGTTACGACGCTGGCTAGAGAAGAATGTGCCGGGGTCGTCGCCTTTTGCGCCCAAGCAGGGATTCACTGTGCCGGTCGGGCAGTGGATTGGCGCCCGTTCCGCCCGTCTCGGGCCATTGGTGGCTGAGGCGCAAGCGTTCAAGGGCGTGCTGGAGGCGCAGGACATTCGTCGGATTTTCGATCGCGCAGAGGGGCGGCGCGAGCGTCATGCTGCCTGGGCGTTGCTCTTCTATGCCCTGTGGTACCGGATCCATATCGAGCGAATCCCATGCGATGGCGATGTGTTCGACACGCTCGCCGCCTGATCTTTCCCTGATTTCCATCACCCGCAATAGGAGAAACCCATGCATTACGATCTGATCATCAGAGGCGGGATCTGCGTCTTTCCCTGGGGTGAGGCCAAGGCCGATCTGGGCGTGAAAGACGGGCGCATTGCGAGCCTGGCCGTGACGGCGCAGGACGAGGCTGCGGAGGAGATCGATGCGACCGGTCTGCATGTGCTGCCTGGCCTGATTGATGCGCATGTGCATCTGCGCGACCCCGGCAATGCCGCGATCGAATCAATCGCAACAGGCACCCGCGCTGCGGCGCTTGGCGGCGTGACGATGGTGTTCGATATGCCTAATACATCGCCTTCCATCACCTCCGCCGCCACGATTGCCGACAAGCGCCTGACCGTGGCGGAGAACGCGCTGATCGATATGGGGCTTTACGTAGGGGCAACCCGCGCTAATACGCCGGAACTGGCCGCGTTGGAGCAGGAAGACGGCGTGTGCGCCATCAAGGTTTTTGCAGGGTCATCCACGGGCGATCTGATGATTGAGGATGATGAGGGCATCGAGGCTGTGTTGCGTAGCGGGCACCGTCGCGTGGCATTTCACTCCGAGGATGAATATCGCCTGCAAGCGCGCAAGCCCCTGTTCGAGACAGGAATGCCTCATGTAAACCACATGATCTGGCGCGATGAGGAATGTGCCTTTCTCGGCACACGACGGATCACGGCACTTGCCCGCAAGACGGGCCGACCGGTCCATATCCTGCATACCTCGACCGCCGAGGAACTGGACTGGCTTGCTGCCCATCGTTCCCATGTGAGTGTGGAGGTTCTGGTCAATCACCTGACACAGGTAGGGCCGGAATGTTATGAGACGCTCGGTGCCTATGCCGTCATGAACCCGCCAATTCGCGACCAGCGCCATTATGACGCCTGCTGGACCGCCCTGCGTGACGGGCGGGTGGATGTCGTGTCGTCAGATCATGCGCCGCATCCGCGCGAGGCCAAGGAAAAGCCCTGGCCGCAATGCCCTGCCGGTCTGACGGGTGTTCAGACGATTGTGCCCGTCATGCTCGATCACGCGAATGCAGGTCGCCTGTCTCTGCCGCGCCTAGTCGATCTGATGGCGGCGGGGCCGGCCCGTATCTATGGCTTGCAGACCAAGGGACGCATGGCCGTCGGGTTCGACGCTGATTTCACGCTTGTGGACATGAAGGCCCGACGCGAAATCCGTAACGACTGGATTGCGAGCCCCGTTGGCTGGACGCCTTTCGATGGCAAGCAGGTCACGGGCTGGCCTGTCGGGACGATCGTGCGTGGGCATATCGTCATGCGTGATGATGAAATTACCTCGGCACCCATCGGTCGTCTGGCCCGATTTGCGCCGTAATTCCTGCGCAATAGCGTCTTTCACTTCACATCAGCAGATCGCACGATCATGAAACCTATCGCTTTACCTTCGCTTCTCGCCTCGATCGCTCTGGCCTCGGTGGCTGTAACCGGGTCGCTCCCTTCTGTCGCAAAGGCCGATCCGCGCGCCAAATGCGGTCAGGAGCCGAGTGCCCCCTCCATCACAGCGACCGATACCGCGCATTACAATGCGAGCGTGGACAAGTTCCAGGCTTATGAGAAAGAGGCGCGCGCCTATAACAGTTGTGTTGCCAGTGCGTCACAGAAAGAAGAGCAGGCCATCAGCGAGGATGCGCGCGAACGTATTGCGAAGGTGCATGCCGTCAGCACAGGCGTTCAGCAGCGTATCGCCGCCAATTTCAGCCATATCTCGGCTGAGCTGACGGCCGCTGGCAAGAAGCTCGCGAAGAAGTAAGACCCGCGCTGTTCGGGCTTATGGAAGAAGGGGATGGGTATGAGCCCGTCCCCTTCTTCGTTCCGGCCTCTCGGTAAGGCGCAGGTTTCAGCCCAGCAATGCCGGGGCGAGGGCGCCGATGTCATGAAAGACGCGGCGAAACTGTGTCTCGTCCGGAGTGCCGCCCGCGGTGTAGGTGGCGATGATAACCGACTTACCAGCGTTCTTGTCGGCCGATGCGAAGGCGATGTCGGCGGCAATATCCTTGCCGTTATTTCCCGTCTTGTCGCCAACCACCCAATGCGCAGGCAGCCCGGCGCGCAGTCTCTGAGTACCGGTGGTGCAGTTGATCATCCAGCTGCGCAGCAGTGCTGCAGAATTGGGATGAAGCAATGTCCCGTGGATCAGACGATGCAGTGTCCGTGCCATCGCGACGGGGCTGGTCGTGTTGTCATCAGGGTTGGCTGAGGGGCGGTTCAGTTCCGGCTCATAGGCGTCGAGACGCGTGATTTCATCGCCGCTATCTCGCCAGAAGCGCGTCAGGGCTGCGGGGCCGCCGATATGGCGCAACAGCATATTGGCACAGATATTATCGCTCATCGTCACCGCCCCGGCGCAGAGCGCCGCGAGGCTGAGACTGCCGGCATCGCGGTTCCGGGCGGCCACCGGGGCCCAGAACGGCTCCTTGAAATCGCTCTCGCGAAAAGCGATGCGTCGGGTCAAATCGTCTTCGTCCCGGTCGCAGCATGCGAGCACACAGGCGGCGAGCGATGCCTTGAAGCTGCTGCACATACGAAACCGCTCTTCGCCTCGCCACGAGAGCGCTGTACCGCTTTCGGGACAGAAGATGTGGACGCCAAGGCGCCCGCCCGAAAGCTTCTCGTAGCGCGTAGCAATATCGGACAGGGCCTGATGGGTTGCCGGAGAGAGGACGGGGGCCGATTGGGTGAGAGCCCCTTGAGCCATGGCCTTGTGGGAGAGTGCCGATCGGGCGGCGATCCCGAGAAGGGGAAGGCCGACAAGCAGGCGTCGTCTCGCCAGTGGGGCAACGGGATCTGGGCGCATGGAGGACTTTCTGAATCAGTGTAAAACGCTGTTCTGACGCGCGGTTGTGGCTGAAGTTTGTCCGATGCGTGTCTGCAATGACAAAGCAATTTGCCGCAGGGTGCAGGCGTCTGTATGGTTGCGGTAATAGTGTCGCAAGAGGATCACGGTGGCAGACGAGTTTTTCAGTCAGGCCCAGGCGGAGATGCGTGCAGCTGAGATGCGCGCAACTGCCCGGCGTTTTGGAGGTGTTGCGGTCGGTGTGGCGCTTGTCGCACTGATCGGTGTGGGCGGATGGCAATGGCAGATTCATCGCCACCATCAGGCGCAGGCAGAGGCCTCGGGCCGCTATTATACGGCTATGGAGGCGCTTCAGGCGCCCCAGCCCGATGCGGCCGCACGCAGCCAGTCCGAAAAGGCCAATCAGGCCGTCCTTGCTGACCTCGCCAGCAAGGCCCCCGGCGCCACACGTGGCTTCGCCGCCATCAGGCTGGCCCAGCTCAAGGCTCAGGCTGGCGATGTCGATGGCGCGCGTAAGGCCTGGCAGGGCGTGATTGACGACACGGACGAGAATGCCTCGCTCCGTGATCTGGCCCGTCTGCTTCTGCTCAACAGCCATATCGATGACGCGAACCCGGGCGAGACCCGAAAGGGGTTCGAGGTGCTGGCTGCCAGCGCCGGTCCCTGGCGCGCCTTCGCCCAGGAAGGCCTTGCGGCGCTCGATTTGCGGGCAGATGCCACAGCCAAGCAGCATGACGAGGCGCGTAGCCTCCTCATGGGGCTCGCGCAGTCACCCGACGCGCCGGACGGTGTTCGCCAGCGTGCTTCCATCCTTCTTCAAACCTTCGGCGGAGCCGGTTGATGCCCATGACGAACAAGACATCCCCGCGCCAGCCGGGACGACGCTTCTTTCTGGGTTCGACCCTCGCCACGACGGCCATGCTGAGCGGCTGCGGAATCTTCAAGGACGACCCCAAGCAGATTCTTGCGGGCAAGCGCTATGATGTGCTGTCGACCGGTGCTGGTCTGGTCGTGGATGAAGAGGATCATACACCGATCGTTCTGCCCCCGGCCCAGCCCATCACAGCGTGGCCGCTGGTCGGGCGCGTGCCGGACCATCTCTCGCTGAACACCAACTGGGCCGGTCCGCAGCTCGCTTGGTCGCGTTCGATCGGTCACGGCATTTCCGAGCCTGCTTTCCTGCATTTCGTCGCCCTTGGCCCCAATGGCCGCGGTGCCATCCAGTCGCCACCCGTCATTGACGCAGGTCGCATCTACACCCGCGATGGTGTCGGGACGGTGAAAGCCTGGACCTGGCCAGCCATGAGCCCGCTTTGGACATTCATCCCCAAGGGCAACAAGGCACGTTCGAGCGATATCGGCGGCGGTATGGGCCTTGCCGGTGACACGCTCTATATCGTCGATGGTGTCGGGCAGGTCATCGCGGTGGCTGCCGAGACCGGCAAGGTCAAATGGCGCGCTGAAACCGTTGTGCCGGGGCGTTCAGCACCGACCATCGTCGATGGACGCGTGTTCTTCGGCACGATCGATGAGCGGCTCTTTGCGCTGAATGCCGAGACGGGCGAGCAGATCTGGACGTATCAGGCCACCGAGGCCGATACGGTCATGTTCGGGCAATCCGCCCCGGCGGTATATAATGGCGTCGTCGTGGCCGGTTTTGGCAGTGGCGACCTTGTGGCGCTTCGTGCGGAATCCGGTGAGCTTGTGTGGAGCGACAGCCTTGGCGGCTCGAACGGTCGCGGCGCCATGCTCGATCTGGCCTGTGTGCGTGGCGCACCCGTGGTCAAGGACGGCACAGCCTATGCGGTTTCGCTCTCCAAGGTTCTGGTCGCTATCGATATGCGCTCGGGTCGCCGCCTTTGGGAGCGTGAAGCCAGCGGGCAGAATACGCCGCTCGTTGTGGGCGACTGGCTGTATCTGATCTCCTCGGATCAGCAGCTTGCCTGTCTTGATCGCCTGTCCGGCCATGTGCGCTGGATTCACGATCTGCGTCGTTTCAAGAACGAGACCAAGCAGAAATATGCCGTGACGTGGTTTGGCCCCGTCATGGCCGATGGAAAGCTTGTGTGTGTTTCCTCACTCGAGGAAAACGGCTTTCAGGTGATCGACGCGGTCACGGGCAAGGCTGACGCACCCCTGAAAACAAAAAAGCCTACCCTGGTTGAACCCATCATCTGCGACGGCAAGGTTCTTGTGCTGTCGACCGATGGTAACCTGAATGCATATGGTTGATCCGTGACTGACTCTTCTTTTCTTCCGCTCGTTGTCATCGCCGGGCGTCCCAATGTCGGTAAATCGACTCTCTTCAACCGGCTGGTAGGGCGGCGTCAGGCCATTGTGTCTGACATGCCGGGCGTGACACGCGATCGCAAGGAAGGAGAGGCGTTGCTACGTGGGCGCAAGGTGCGCCTGATCGATACGGCAGGTCTTGAAGAGGCTGCGCCGGACACGCTGTTCGGTCGTATGCGCGCGTCCTCGGAATCGGCCGTGGCGCAGGCAGATCTCGTGCTGTTCTGCATCGATGCCCGCGCCGGTGTGACGCCGGCCGACAAGCATTTCGCTGCCTGGCTGCGCAAGCAGAACAAGAAAGTGCTGCTCCTCGCCAACAAGGCAGAGGGTGCGGCGGCGGGTAACGAGGTGCTCGAGGCCTATTCCCTGGGTCTCGGGACGCCACTGGCGCTCTCTGCCGAACACGGCGAGGGTATTGCGCATCTGATGGGTGAAATCGCCGATCGCCTGCCCGAAGGTGAGCGTGTGCGTGAAAAGCCGCGTTCGCGCGCCAAGGTGCTCGACGAGGATGGCGAGGAAATCGAGGAGCGGCCAGCGGGCCCGCTGCGCCTCGCCATTGTGGGCCGCCCCAATGCCGGTAAATCCACGCTCCTGAACTGCCTGCTGGGTGAAGAGCGCATGATCACCGGGCCGGAGCCGGGTCTGACGCGCGATTCGATTTCGGTGTCGCTGCATGACGAGGTTGGGCCGATCCAGCTTGTCGATACGGCCGGGCTGCGTCGCAAGGCGCGTATCGAGCAGGATCTGGAGCGCATGTCGGTTTCGGCGTCCATTGAGGCGCTGAAAATGGCCGAGGTGGTTGTGCTGACGCTCGATGCCACGCTGGGTGTGCATGAGCAGGATCTGCAGATTGCCCGTCTTATCGAGCGGGAAGGGCGCGCCTGTGTTCTGGCCCTGAACAAGTGGGATGCAGTCGAGGACCGTGCGGCCACCCGTCAGGCGATTGCCGATCGTATTGAGACCTCGCTGGCCCAGATGCGCGGTATCCCGGTCGTTACCTTCTCGGCCCTGACGGGTGCTGGGGTAAACAAGCTTCTGCCCGCCGTTCGTCGGGCGCATGAGGTTTGGAACAGCCGCGTGACGACCGGAGAGCTCAATCGTTGGTTCGAGGCCGCGCTTGAGCGGCATCAGCCGCCACTGGTTGACGGGCGTCGTCTCAAGCTGCGCTACATGACGCAGGCCAAGTCGCGCCCGCCGACCTTCATTCTTTTCGGTACGCGCGCGGAGCTGCTTCCCGATGCCTATAAGCGCTATCTGGTGAACGGGCTGCGCGAAACCTTCCATTTGCCGGGTACGCCGATCCGTTTGCAATTGAGGGGCACAAAGAACCCCTACGCGGAGAACAAGTCATGAGCCAGACCGCCCTTGTACTGATCGAATTCCAGAATGATTTCGTCTCCGAGGGCGGAGCGCTGCATGACGGCGTGAAGGCCGAGATCGGCCGCACGGGCATGATCGATCGCACAATCGCTCTCGTCGAAGCGGCGCGTGCCAAGGGCGTGAAGATTGTCTGGGTGCCCATCGAGTTCGCAAAGGGCTATCCGGAGCTTGCCAGCGCGCCCTACGGAATTCTGGCGGGCGTCAAGGCGACGCAGGCTTTCCAGGAAGGGGAATGGGGCGCTCGGATTATCGATGCGCTGTCGCCTGAGAGTGATGATATCGTCATTTCAGGCAAACGTGGCTTGTGCAGTTTTGCCAGCACCAATCTTGATTTTGTGCTGCGCCATAACGGGATCACGCGTGTCGCGCTCGGTGGTTTCCTGACCGATTGCTGTGTGGAGTCCACCATGCGCACAGCCTACGAACTGGGCTATGATGTGGTGACCCTGACCGATTGCACCGCCACGCTTTCACAAGCGCAGCATGAGGCAGCCATTCAGTACACCTACCCGATGTTCTCCCGCCCTATGACGTCAGAGGCCTTTCTGGCTACGCTCTGACGCTCTCACAAGATGCGCCTGTCGGCGCAGAGGCAAGAAGCGCGGGATCATTGTCCCGCGCTTTTTTTATATGAACAGCGACGCCAGCAGGCAGAAACCAAGGCCGAGGAACGCAATCAGCGTTTCGATGACGCACCAGGTCTTGATGGTCTGTGGCACGGTCAGGCCAAGATATTCCTTGATCTGCCAGAACCCGGCATCGTTCATGGGGCCGAAAGCCACCGAGCCTGCGCCCGTGACCAGAACCATGAGTTCGGGTGAGACGCCGTGGCTCTTGAGCAGGATTGGGCCAGCGATGCTGGAGGCGGTGCTCATGGCAACCGTTGCCGAACCGCAGGCCACGCGCACGATAACCGCCAGCAGCCAGCCCAGAACGAGAATTGGCACATTGAAGTCAAGCGCTGTGTCGGTGATGACCTTCGAGACACCGCTATCGACCAGTTCGCGGCCAAAGCCGCCACCTGCGCCAACGAGCAGCATGATGAGTGCGGTCGGGCCAAGACATTCATTGGTAAAACGCAGAATGGTCTCGCGGGAGAAACCGCGGGCGAGACCCAGCACATAGAAGGAAAGAATGACGGCCAGCACGAGGGCGATATCGGTATTGCCGATGAAATGCAGGGCCGTGTTCAGCGTCGTTCCCGGTGCCGAGACGCGATCGGCAATCGAAGCCACCAGCATGAGCACCACCGGGGAGAGGATGGTGAAAACGGTAATGGTAAAGCCGGGCATGTTCTTGGGCGGCTCGCGGTTGACGAACTGCTCTGCCAGTGGGTTGGCCTCGGTCAGAGGAACGCGCGGGGCAATGAAGCGGGCAAAGAGAGGGCCCGCGATGATGGCGATGGGCGTACCGATCAGGATACCGAGGAAAATCGTATGGCCCGTATTGGCATGATAGGCCGAGAGCGCCAGTAGCGTGGCCGGATGCGGCGGGATCATGGCATGGGTGACTGACAGCGCGGCCCCCATGGGAAGCGCGACACGCAACAACGGTGTATCGGTGCGGGCGGCCAGCACGAAGGCTAGGGGGATAAGCAGGACGAAACCGACCTCGAAGAATACCGGCAGGCCGATCAGCAGACCGATGATCATCATGGCCCAGTCCACGCGCGAGCGTCCGGCCCGGTTGGAGATGGTCAGGGCAATGCGGTCCGCGCCGCCCGATTCAGCCAGCATCTTGCCCAGCATCGTGCCAAGCGCGATCACCGTGCCGACATGGCCAAGCACGTGGCCTGCGCCCTCCTCGAAGGATTTTACCACCTTGTCGGCTGGCATCCCCGCCGCGAGCGCAAGCGCCAGCGACGTCGTGAACAGCACGATGAACGGATTGAGCCTGAAAAAGGCGATGAGGACGACGATCGCAAGGATCGCGGCGGAGGCAAGGGAGATGGCAAAAAGCGCAGACATGACGTGATCACGCGGGGCTAACGGGGTTCCTGTCAACGTGTCATCAGGTTGCTGCGTGTTCACATATTGGGCAGAAATCTTACAAGCCTGATCCCGCCTGTTCCGGCACGGCGCTGATTCTGGATCGATCCAAAGTTTTCTCGTGGCAGGTCGCTGATCTGCGTGATCAGCACACGAGTCGCACCACCTGTCAGGCTTTGACGCTGCGGGCATGGTCTTGGCGGGCATGAGGTTCTATGCACGAAACAGACTCGCCAGTGGCGCCTACGACTCCATAAGATCCTGAGAGGGGAACACCGTGCTGATCCGAAGCGACGAAACAGCCGATATCCAGACACCCACGGGCGAGATGCGCGTCCATCTCTTCCGTCCGGCACGAGCGGGACGTTTCCCCGCCATTCTGCTGTTCTCGGAAATCTATCAGGTGACCGCGCCTATCGAGCGTCTCGCCGCGATGATTGCAGGGCAGGGCTATCTGGTAGCGGTCCCGGAGGTCTATCACGAATACGAGGCCCCCGGCTGTGTGCTGGCCTATGACAAGCCGGGCACAGATCGCGGGAACGACCTGAAATACACCAAGCCCATCGGACAGTTTGACACTGACAATGTGGCGCTCGTTGCCTGGCTGCGCGGGCATAAGGCGTGCAGCGGACGCTTTGGTGCGTTTGGCGTCTGTCTCGGCGGTCACCTTGCCTTCCGTGCAGCGCTGCTGCCGGACATTGAAGCGACAGCCTGTTTCTATGCCACCGATCTGCATACCGGCACGCTGGGTGGCGAGCGCCATGATGGTACGCTGGCCCGCGCTGCCGAGATACGGGGCGAGATCATGATGGTATGGGGCCGTCATGATCCGCATGTGCCCTATGAGGGACGTCGCCAGATTCGCGATGCGCTCGAGCAGGCCGGTACGGCGCTGGAGTGGCATGAGGTCGATGGCCAGCATGCCTTCCTGCGCGATGGCGCACCCCGTTTCGATGCAGCGCTGTTCCTTCAGGGCATGAGCTGGACCAACGGGCTCTATCAGCGCGTGTTCATGGCTCAGCCCTGAGTCATGAAAGCGGCGCGACAGGGCGGAATTTCGCATCACGACAGCGATGGCACCGGGCAGCCTGACGGGCTGTATGGTGTCGAGCGTGCGAGGGCGATGCTGGCGGTTGCGCTGGCTGTGCTGCTTTCGGTGCTTGATTACGCTGTGGCGAATGTCGCGCTGCCTAGCATCGCGCATGACCTGCATATCGCCTCATCCCAGTCCATCTGGGTTATCAATGCCTATCAGCTTGCTTCGCTGTCGATGCTGCTCCCCCTGGCATCGATCGGCGCGCGTATAGGCTTTGCGCGCATGTGCCGGCTGGGCATCGCGATCTTTCTTGTCGCCTCCATCTTCTGTGCCCTGTCTCACAGCCTGCTTGAGCTTGCTCTTGCGCGGGCCCTGCAGGGTGTTGGCGGGGCGAGTATCATGAGCGTTGCCATTGCGCTCATACGGTTCATCTACCCAAAGGCAGCGCTTGGCAAAGGGCTGGCCCTGAACGGCCTCATCATCGGTACAGGCGTGGCGCTCGGTCCTACCGTTGGTTCTCTGGTCATGTCGGTTGCCAACTGGCCGTGGATTTTCTGGATCAATGTGCCCCTCGGGCTGGCGGCGCTGGCGCTGGCCAGCTTTGCGCTGCCAGTCACGCCACGCTCGGAGAAGGCGGTCGATCTGCCTGCCGTGGTGCTGACCATCTGTGCCTTTACCTTCACCGTGATTGGTGTCGATGACGCGGTGCATGGCGGGCTCTGGGGCGCATTGCTTCTGTCCGGGGCAGGTGTTCTCTGCTGGGCAGCGCTTCTGCGCTATCAGCGCGGCAAGGACGAGCCTGTGGTGCCGGTCGATCTGCTGGGTGTGCCGTCGTTCCTTATTGCGTTCATTGTCGGCATGACGGGGTTTGTCGCGTCGAATTTCTTCATCATTGCCATGCCCTTCACGCTTGAGACCGTGTTCCAGCGCCCGGCGACAGTCACCGGGTTTCTGATCACGCCCTGGGCGGTGGGCGTGGCCACCATGTCGTTCCTCATAGGCCGCTGGACCGATCGGGTCCCTGCGGTCCTGCTCTCCAGCCTTGGCCTTGCCGTAACCGGATGCGGGTTTGCGTTGCTCTGGCTTCTGCCGCCAGATGCCTCGAATCTGGATATCATCTGGCGCACCTGGCTGGCGGGATCCGGGTTCGGCATGTTCCAGCCCCCCAATAACCGCGTCATGATGCTGGCGGCTCCCCGTGGGCGTGAGGGAAGCGCAAGCGGACTCGTGTCGGTCGCAAGGCTGGGCGGACAGACGCTCGGCGCGCTACTGGTTGCAAGCGTGTTTCGCTTCAGCACCCATGCCTCGACGCTGTGCCTGCTCTGCGCCATGCTGATTGCCTGGGTTGGCGCTGCAATGAGCCTGGCGCGTTCGATCAAGGCGAAGGCCTGACCGGGCTGAAGCCAGTCAGGCCGGTAGAGGCAGAATTCGGCACAGGCGTGTTTCACGCGCTGTTCTGCTTTCCAGCTCCATCGTTGTGGGCAGCTCCATCACGCTCAGCGTCTCGATACCGTCTTTTGGCGCATAGGGGCGGCCTGGGTCAGCCATCCAGACCTCCATACGGGTCGCACAGTGACGCAACCACGGGATGATCTGGTCGGCCATCTGCTGGTTGTAGCAGACATCTCCGCAAAGAAGCAGATCTGCCTTGGGCAATGTGCCGATGATGGAGCCTTCCAGCCGGGTGAGGCCAACGCCATTCAGCGCAGCATTGATCTGCGCGGCCTGAAGGGCAAGAGGGTCGATATCATTGGCAAGCACCCCTGCGGCGCCGGACCGTGCTGCCGCGATGCCTGCCAGACCACCCCCACAGGCAAAATCGAGCACGATGCGACCCTGCACCAGAGCCGGGTTGTCGAGGATGAAACGGGCGAGAAGCTGGCTGCCCGGCCACGCAAAGGCCCAGAAAGGCGGCTCTATGTTCATCTCGGCCAGGTGGGCTTCTGTCGCCTGCCAGATCGGCGTGATTTCAGTGGCCAGATGTAGCCTGAGCTCCGGGACGAGGGGCGCGGTTTCGATAACCGTCTGACTGGCAATGAAGTTTTCGGCATCTCTCACGACAACACCCGCCCGCAGATCAGTGCCGCGGCCAGAACCATGCCAAACGGGACATTCTGACGAAACAGCATCAGGCACAGCGCCGGGTTGCGGATATCCAGACGAACGATCTGGCTGACCAGCATGAGGCTGGACAGGAGCGCGAGAGGCCAGACACTCCAGTGCAGCCCAGCCAGTGCGATGGCTGCCGACAGGAGGAGGGCCGCCCCTGTGTAGCAGGCAGCGATGAAAGGCCGCGCCTGCGTTGCCCAGAGACGCGAGGTTGAACGCACCCCGATACGGGCATCGTCATCCATGTCCTGAAAGCCATAGATGGTGTCAAAGCCAAGCTGCCACAGGATCGTGCCGGCATAGAGAAGGGCACAGACCCAATCGACCCGCCCTGCGGCGGCGGCGTACCCCATGGGGGCGCCGAACCCGAAGGTGAACCCCATGACGAGCTGCGGCCACCACGTTACGCGTTTGGCTGCCGGGTAAAGACCGACCAGAAGCAGGGCAAGCGGCGCGAGCGCCCAGCAGATTGCTGGAAGCTGGAATAGCACCAGCGCGCCAATGACGAGCAGGGCTGCCAGCAGCCAGAGGGCCTGAAGCACCGAGACGGCGCCGCTGGCAAGAGGGCGGCCTGCGGTACGGGCAACCTGGGCGTCGATCTTGCGGTCCCAGATGTCATTGACGACACAACCCGCTGACCGCATGGCGAGGGAGCCAATGGCGAAAAGGGCGATCAGCACGGCGCGACGGGAAAATGTCGCGCCCTCGGCGAGCGCGATTCCCCAGATGCCGGGCAAGAGGAGGAGCCACGTGCCGACAGGGCGGTCGAGGCGGGCCAGCAGCAGATAGGGCCGCCATGCGCGCGGCATACGGGCGATCCAGCCATGAGCGCGAATGTCGGTATGGGGCACGGTCTCGCGCGTCATTGAGGTCTCCATGTCGTCATGAGGGTTCATTGCGTCTATGAACAGGGAACGTCAATCACGCATCACGAGGCAGACATGCAGGACGCCCCCCGGCTCTATCTGGATCAGCTCCTTCCCGGCATGGGGGCGGGCACAGCCATAGCGCTCGATCCGGGTCAGATGCGTTATCTCATCGCCGTGCTGCGCCTGAACGAAGGAGACGCCCTTTGCGTATTCGGTGAAGGGGCGGGCGAATGGACAGCGCGCCTCGAGATCCAGCGCAAGGACCGGGGGCAGGCTGTCCTGACCACGCTCAGCCGTCCTGCGGTGGAGGTGCCGGGGCCGGTTCTGGTGTTTGCCCCGCTCAAGCGCGACGCCACCGATCTTGTGCTGCGCATGGGGACCGAGATGGGTGTCAAACGTTTCGCCCCTGTAATCACGGAACGCACCAATACGCACCGCATCAACGCCGAGAGATTCCGCGCCATTGCGATAGAGGCTGCGGAACAGTGCGAACGGCTTGATATTCCAGCCATCGAACCGCTGCGGCCACTGGCGCAGCTGCTTGATGAATGGCCCCAGTCCTACCCGCTCTACGCAGCACTGGAACGACAGCAAAGTCCGGGCGTTGAGCCGGTGCCGTCCCATTACGGCCTGCTGATCGGGCCGGAGGGTGGATTCTCGGAGAGCGAGCGCCGCCTGCTGAATACGCATAGCGCGATCAGGCCGGTTTCGCTGGGAAATCTGATCCTTAGGGCGGATACGGCAGTGATTGCCGGGCTTGCCCAGTTGGCGTTTCGCGCATCACGGTCCATATAGGACGAAACTCGACAGTTTCTTTTTCCAGAAATCTCCCTTTGAGGCTCCAGTACCGCCCATGTCCAATCCCGGTGACCTGAATGACGCGCCCATCGAGAGCAAGGCGCAGCTCGTTGCACTTCTGGCGGATGGGGCCAAGCCACAGGAGTCATGGCGCATCGGTACCGAGCACGAGAAATTCGGCTTTGTTCTGCCGGGCGATCATTCGGGCCGCGAAGCCTATTCGGCACCTGCCTACACGCCGAAGGGTATCGAATCGCTCCTTGAGGCAGTCATGGCTGACGGGCGTGACTGGCAGGCCATTACCGATCATGACAAGCTCATAGGGCTCAAGGGGCAGGGCGATCATAAGGGCGAATCTCTCTCGCTTGAGCCTGCAGGGCAGTTCGAACTGTCAGGACGTCCCGTCGCGACGCTGCACGAGACACGCGACGAGATGCAGGCGCATTTCGACGCGATCAGAGAACCGGCCAAGGCGCTTGGTCTGGGCTTCGCGCCCCTGGGTTTTCAGCCGCTCTGGACCCGTGACGCCATGCCGATCATGCCCAAGAGTCGCTACGCAATCATGCGACGCTACATGCCGAAAGTCGGTACACTCGGGCTGGATATGATGACTCGCACCTGCACGGTTCAGGTCAATCTCGATTTCGGCTCCGAGGAGGACATGGCCCGGAAGATGCGCGTTTCCCTTGCGCTGCAGCCGCTCGCAACAGCGCTCTTTGCGAATTCTCCCTTCTATGAGGGAAAGCTGAACGGTTTGTTGTCGAACCGTGCGCATGTCTGGACCGACACAGACAACGCGCGTTCGGGGATGCCAGCCTGTTGTTTCGATGACCATTTCGGCTTCGAGCAGTATGTGGACTGGGTTCTTGATGTCCCGATGTATTTCATTATGCGCGATGGCGAGATACGCGATGTTGCAGGGGCGTCGTTCCGCGCCTGGCTGGAGGGTAAGGCGCAGCCAGCGCTTGCCGGGTTCAACCCGACGATGGGTGATTTCGAGGATCACCTGACAACGGTTTTCCCTGATGTGCGCCTCAAGCAGTTCCTTGAAATGCGCGGTGCCGATGCAGGAAGTCCGGCAATGATGCTGGCGCAGTCGGCGCTCTGGGTCGGGCTACTCTATGATCCGGCCACCCTGGTCGCTGCCGAGGCACTGGTTCGTGAACAGGATTGGTCGGTCTATCGTGCCTTGCGTGCCGAAGTGCCGCACAAGGCGATGGGCGCGGATTTCCCCGGCGGACTACGCGGGCTCGCCAAGCGCGTCATTGCGTTGGCTGAGCAGGGGCTGCGTGCGCGTGGTCTGGGTGAAGAAGTCTGTCTTGCCCCGCTCCATACCATCGCTGATGGCGGGCCAACGCAGGCCGAGCATTGGGTGGAGCGTTTCAATGGAGCCTGGCAGGGCGATGTCCGTCACGTTTTTGAAGAAGCAGCGATCTGAAATGAGCGCGAACAAGTCACGACCCTTTATCCGAACCGTGATTCTGACCGGCCTCCTGGGTGGCATCTCGTCCATTACCCCCGGCCCGGTTTTGGCCCAAGGCACTGCTGCAACCCCTCAGGCGGCGGTTCTCAAGCCCACCGATGCTGGCTGGATTGCCCGGGTGCAGGATGCGCTGAACGCCATCCATGCGATCAACGCGCGGTTCCAGCAGATCGCGCCCGATGGCAGTCGCTCCGCGGGACAGGCCTGGCTGGACCGGCCTGGGAAGATGCGTTTCGATTACGATAAACCGAGCCCGCTGCTGCTCATCGCCAATGATGGCAAGGTTGTCTATCAGGATCGAGAGCTCGGGCAGGTCACGACGCTCCCGCTCGATCGGACACCGCTTGGTCTGTTACTACGGCCCGATCTGCGATTGTCTGGCGATGTGACGGTGACCGCCTTCCAGCACGATCATGGGCTGGTGCAGGTCACCCTGGTCCGCACGGCGACGCCGTCAGAGGGTAGCCTGACACTTATCTTCAATGACTCCCCCCTGACGCTGAAATCATGGGTAGTCAAGGATGCGCAAGGACGCGAGACACAGATCGACCTGTTCAACGTCGTTTCTAATCCCGGCAACCCGGCGACACTTTTCGCACTGCCGAAGGAACAGGACTGACCTGATCACCCTGAAGCGCGGGGCTAGATCGTCCTCCGCGCTTCGATGGGCAACCTTGAGCCGGTATGATGTCCGCGCCGACGCAAGGTGGCCGCGACCTACGGCCCCCTCGCGTTTGGTCTACCGATCAGCTTTTGCCAATCTCCAGCGCGCGGGCATAGACAACGCGCTTGGGCAGATTGACCGCCCCGGCGACCAGAGCCGCCGCGTCTTTCACGGAATGAGTCTTGAGAGCCTCGACAAGACGGGCGTCCAGATCCTGCTCGGTATCAACTGCCTCATCGCCGGGAGGGCCGACCAGCACGGTTATCTCTCCACGCGGCGCTGTGCCGATGAAGTGCTCACGGATCTCTGTGAGCGATCCGCGACGAATCTCCTCGAATTTCTTGGTCAGCTCACGCGCCACGGCGGCTTCACGCTCGGGGCCGAAAACAGCGATCAGGTCATCCAGCATGTCCAGCAAGCGGTGGGGCGCTTCGTACCAGATGAGCGTTGCGGTGAAACCCGCCTGCTCGGCGGCGCGCAATACCGCGAACTGGCTGCGGCGGGCCGACGAACGCGGGCTGGCAAACCCGCTGAACAGATAAGGATGGGGCGGCAGACCCGAGAGCGTGAGGGCGAGCGTCGCCGCATTGGCCCCGGGTATAGCCCCGACAGACAACCCTGCCCCGATGGCAGCACGTGTCAGACGATAACCGGGGTCCGAAACAAGCGGGGTTCCGGCATCGGAAACAAGGGCCAGTCGCCCGCCCTGAGCCATGCGGTTGAGCAGAGCTGGCAGACGATCCTGCTCATTATGATCGTGAAGAATTTGTGTCGGAGTGGAAACGTTATAGGCCTTGAGCAGTTTGGTTGTCACCCTCGTGTCTTCGCACAGGATCACATCGGCGGCTTTCAAGGTTTCGATCGCCCGGGTGCTGATATCGCCCAGATTGCCGATCGGTGTGGCAACCAGAGTGAGGCTGCCGGGGGGAAGAGTCGCAGAATTGCCAGAATTGTCATAAGGATGCGACGAGCCCTCAGGGGGCGAGTCATTATCAGGAGTGTGGGTATAAGATGGTAGGTCGGACATTCGGTCCCCGTCAGCGCGTGGTTTCCTTCACATCGCTCAGGTCGGCCTCTGCATGCAAGGTTTCCGCTCTCGCCGGTGTCGCAGCCCTTGCCCTTGTTGCCTGTGGTGGCCCCGAGACACCGCCGCCCGTCGCCAAGATCGGGGGGGGGGCAGCTCAGGACGCTTCTGGACCCAAAAAGATTGGTATGCTGTTGCCGCTGAGCGGTCGTTTCGGCAAGCTCGGTCAGCAGATGGCGAATGCGGCCCATATCGCCGTGCCTGAAGGGCATGGGGTTACGCTCGATATACGCGATACCGACGCGCCCGGTCAGACCGCCGAGACAGCAGCACGCGCTGCCATTGATCAGGGCGATCGCGTAATCCTTGGGCCGCTGACGGCCCCGCAGACAAGTGCGGTTGCAACCCTCGTTCAGCCAGCCGGTATCCCCGAATTTGCCTATACGAGCGATCAGGTCCAGGCCAAGCCGGGCGTATGGGTCATGGGTATAACGGTCGAGCAGCAGGTCAACCGTCTGGTTGAGGCCGCCAGCGCTGAAGGGCGCAAGAATTTCGCCGCTTATCTTCCTGACTCGGCGCTTGGTCACGCCCTTGCTGATGCACTGGGCAAGGCCTGTGCCGCGCGCGGACTGGCGCAACCGAATATCGCTTTCCATACCGGCACTGCTGAGTCGATATCGGCAGGTCTCAAGACCCTGTCTGACTGGCAAGCGCGACAGGACGAGGCATCAAAGCAGGCCGCTGCGGCTGCCCCGGCCGAGCCGGATGCCGTCAATCCTCTCGGTAGCGAGGCATCACCCGCGCCCGCTTCTGGCGGCAATGCTGCCGATCCTTCCAAGGGGGCGGTGCCTGGTGCGACGGGTTCGCCCGCTTCTGGCACGGCGACATCGGCTCCTGCAAAACCCGTTCTCGCTCCGCCGCCGTTCGACGCTCTGCTGCTAGGGGATACGGGGCTTCAGCTTGCCAATGTGATTGATGGCCTGAAGCAGGCTGCGATTGATACGGGACAGACCCGTATCATGGGGCCGGCACTCTGGAATGCGTTTGCCGCAAAGCTCGGTGCCCTGCGTGGCGGCTGGTTTGCCGCGCCCGATCCGTCCTTCCGCAATGACTTCGTGCAGCGTTATCGCGCACGCTACGGCTACGCCCCGTCAGTTCTGGCCAATGTTGCCTATGACACCGCAACGATGGCGGCAGTGCTGAGCCAGCGCCCCGACGGTTTCTCGGAAAGCTCGCTGCTGCGTCCGGACGGATTCGCCGGCGCCGATGGGACATTCGTGCTGAGAGGCGATGGCACTGTGGCACGCGGCCTTGCCTTGTTTGAAATTCTGCCGGGCGGTGGGGTCAAAATGGCATCGGCTGCACCGAGGCGCCTGACCCGCTGAGCCTATGCCAAGTCGCCCCCACGTTGGAGGCGATTGCGAGGGTCTGGTTCGCCCTCATAAATACCGGCGGGCTGTTTTTCAGCGCCTGGGTTTGACCTAAGCGCTGTGATAGGTCTGGCTCCGTTCTGCCGGCCTGGGTCGATAAGCCTCAGGCGGCGGCGATGGATTTGAGCGGCAGTACTGGACGAACTGTGTTCAGGGCGAGCTCGAGGCTCGGGTAAACCCCGAGTTCGTGGTCGCGGATATGGTCAATCAGAACCCAGCGCAGTCCGCGTGGCTTGATCATATAGGCGGGGTCAGCGTTTTCGCGAACCCAGATCAGGATATGAGCGACAGCTTCACTGCGTCCATCCAGACATTCCGTCTCGATATCCGCGTCGCAGAGCCCCATCGCGAGGCCAGCCTGCAGCCACTGCGAAAGATATTCGCGATGACGAGGCAGCACATTGAAGCGCAGCGGAATCACATTGCTGAGAGGTGCTGGAGTTTCGTTCTTGGGAAACGGCAGCGTCTGGGCCATACGTTGCGTCCTCATTTCTGGTGCAACACTGAGGCTAGACGGCAAAAGCGGGCGGTCTCAACGTAAAATTGCGTTTGTATGACGTTTTCCGTCATCGCGACGGCGGGGTGTTGCAGAAAAGCAATGCTTCGTTTCACCTATGTTCAGATAGGAAAAAAGAAACTTTCGGACTGTCTAGACCGTTAATTACGCCATTTTCTTGTATACAATTCTTTCGGCCAGCGACGATGAAGCCAGAGCCAGCTCCCGGGCTTCTCTGTAATCCAGCGTTCCAGCTGGTCATTGAGCCTTTGCGTCAAGCTGCCAATTTCATCGGTACGGCGCGCCCCGAGATTGGGGTAGAGGACAGGACCGACTTCCAGATGTAATCTGGCGGGGCCAAGCCGGACGATACGACCTGTGACGATTGGGCAGTCATATTTTACGGCAAAGGCCGCAGCTGCGGAGGCTGTCATGGCGGGCAGATTGAAAAAGCGGCATTCGATGCCGTCATTCATTTTCTGATCACCGAGAATACCGAGATGATGCCCCTGGGCGAGATGACGCAGCGCAAGACGGGCGCCCTTTGCGCCTTTGGCAAACATTGGTGTCTCGACCCCCATCGCGCGTGAACGCAGGGCGATGATGAGCCGGTTGATGAGCGGATTCCCTGCAGCGCGATAGAACGAGGCGAAAGGGAGGCCGTGCCGCGCGACGACTGGCGGCAACATTTCCCAGTTGCCGATATGGCCTGAGAAGAAGATGACAGGCTTGCCTGTGGCCCGCACGATCTCCAGCGCCTCGGCATTGCTGATGCTCCATCCGGGGCCAGATTCCGTGTTCTGCTGCAAGCGGTGCAAATGGGGAAACTCCCCCAATGTGCGGCCAAGATTGTCCCATACATCTACGATGACAGTGGCGCGTTCCTCAGCCGTGAGGCGGGGAAGAGCCAGTGACAGGTTATTGTCGGCCACGCGGGAGACAGGCAGGCGCGGCCCGATGGTTCGCGCCACCCATCCCGCGAAATTGGACGCCATTGCGGCAGGCAGCGAGGACAGCGCTGCGAGGGCGAGGCGGGCCGCCATGTATTCGGCGCGGTGCAGGAGTGTGATCGCGGGAGTGTCGCTCATAAGGCGGCTCTACACAGTTGCGAATAGCTGGTCCAGCAGGCGTTCAGGGGCTGCGGGGTCGGCCCAGAGAAGCTCGACATCGATCACGCTGACATCTTCCTGCAGCCAGACGGGCAACTTGACCCAGTCCTTTCGTGTCGTCACCAGGGCGGTTCGCGGCTGACGGGCGAGTACTGACAGACGGCGGCAGTCGCGCTCGGTATAGGCGTGATGGTCGTCAAAGGCGATGCTGCGCATGGGGGGCGCTCCCGCCTCGCGCAGCATGTCGAAGAACTTCGAGGGACGACCGATTCCGGCGAAGGCGATGATCTGCTTGCCCTGGAGCCGCCTTATCGTGGCAGATGGGATGAGCCGAGCTGCCAGAACGGTGATCGAGGAAGGTAGATGAGTGGCGAGATGGGCGTCATCGCGACCGATGATGATGACCCCATCGGCGCGCATGAGTCCACGGCTGACCGGCTCGCGAAGAGGGCCGGCGGGGAGGGTCTGACCGTTGCCGAGGCCGACGGCGCCATCGACAGTGACAAGCCGCATGGTCTGGCGCAGGGTGGTGTTCTGCAGACCGTCATCCATAATGAGGCAGGTTGCGCCATCCTCGGTGGCGAGGTGAGCGGTTTCCGCGCGGTTTCCGCCAATCCAGACCGGGAAGTCTTGCGCCAGCATGAAAGGTTCGTCCCCCACATCCTGCGCGGTGTGGTGATGGACGTCCACGCGCAGTGGCCCGCTCAGCCTTCCACCATAGCCGCGGCTCAGTATATGCGGGCGCTCACCCCGGGCAGCCAGCCGCGCCGCCAGATCCCGGACGAGAATTGTCTTGCCCGTACCGCCCACGCTGAGATTGCCGCAGCACAGGACCGGGATGCTCGCTGTCGCAGGTCGTGCGCGCACCGCCCGGACAAGGCCGACCGTATCGAACAGGAATGACACCGGCCTGAGGGCGCGTGCCTGCCAGCCAGGTGCTGCTTTTTGCCAGAAAGCCGGTGGGGAGAGTTTCAGGCGCACAGCGTCTCGATCTTCTCGGCGAGCCTGAGTGCTACATCATGTCCCGACCCGATGGTCTCTTTTGCGCGGCAGGCGCGGTCTTTCCAGGGGGAAGGGTTGGTCAACACCTCTACAATCCAGTCAGCCAGTTGCGTCTCGTCATGTATAGTCTCAACCAGCCCCTTCAGTTGCGTGAAGGCGGGACGAAAATTGTCATGAAAGGGCCCGGTCGCAAGGGCGACATCGAGCCTTGCCGCTTCGAACGGGTTGTGTCCCCCGCCGGGTAGTATCAGCGAATTGCCGATGAACGCGCAATCGGCCAGACGGTAGAACAAGCCCAGCTCGCCAAGTGTATCGGCAATCCAGAAGGCATCATGCGCAGCAGGGTCGGCGCCTGCGCTACGCCGGGGCGCTGCCGGAGAGGTGAGGGTGGCGATATCCTCACCCCTTACCGGGTGTCTGGGGGCGATGATGGTCAGGAGAGCGGGAAAGTGCTCTCGCGCCAGGTGGGCGGCGCGCAAGATGATCTCGTCCTCACCGGGGTGGGTCGATGCGGCGAGGAAAACCGGTCGCCCCGCGATCAGGCGTCTGAGCCTGTCCAGCTCGACCGGGTCAACTGGCGGCGGCGGCGCATCCTGTTTGAGGTCGCCCAGACAGACAACATCCTTCACCCCGAGGTCGTGGAAATGCCGGCGATCCTCCTCGCCTCGCGCGGCCACAAAGGCCAGACGGCGGAACAGGGGCGGGGCAATATGGCGGGCCTTGTGCCAGCGCCGCCACGATTTTTCCGACAGGCGACCATTGAGAACACCTACAGGAATGGCGCGGCGTGTGCAGGCAAGGATCAGCCCCGGCCAGAGTTCGCTATCGGTCAGAAGCAGGGCTTCGGGTTGCCAGTGATCCAGAAAGCGTCGCGTCCAGAGCGGTGTATCATAGGGGATGAACTGATGGATGATGCGCGCATCCTCGTGCGCTTTCTGGCCAAGATAATGCGCGACAATATCGGCACCGCCGATCGTGGCGCTGGTGAGGAGGAAGTGCCACCCCGGATTGCGCCTTGCCAACGTCTCGATCAGGGGGAGGATGGAATGGGTCTCACCAACGCTTGCCGCGTGCAGCCACAGAACCCGACCGGTCGGCCGCGTAAGGCTCGCGCGGCCCCGACGCTCCGGGAGACGTTCGCGCCGCTCCTTGCTGCGCCTGAGGCGAACGAGCATCATGGCCCGCAACCCCGGCGTAAGAACCATGCCCAGCAAGTGCCAGAGATGATCCGGCAGGGTAAAACGGCCAGCAGATAGATAATGCTCCGCTTTGGCAGAGAGGTCTTTCAGTTCGTTCTCGATGGCCTCGGGGGTGGCGTCTCCCTTTCGAGGGGCACCATAGAGCATGTAACCGCGGCCGAAGGGCAGGGGAACGCGTAATCCATCCCAGCTCGGCAGACGAAGCGAAGTGCACGCTCCCCCGATGGGAATAAGGGGGCTGCCCGATAACCGCATCAGAGCCGGGGTGCCGGGCTGAACCTTTTCAGCGGGGCCGCGTGGGCCATCCGGCGTTATGGCAAAGACCACACCATTCTTGATCGCCCTGACAGATTCGCGCAGGGCGCGACTGCCCCCCTTGTTCTTGCCCTGACGATCACTTGACCCTTCGACCCCGGTAATCCCCCAGGGAGCCACAAGGTCGTTGATGAAACGTCCATCGCGGTTGCGGCTGATCATGACCCCAAAATTGAGGGCAGGGTTCTGGCGGTGTCCCCAGCGACACATGGCTGGCAGAAAGAGCAGGGAGCGGTGCCAGCAGGCCGTTATGCAGCCATCGACTGGTCGATCAGGACTTTGAAGCAGGGATGGGAGGGATTCCGGCGCACCGGTGAAACACCAGCGTATGGTGGCTTGGGTGAAGCCCAGATAGGCGCGTGCCAGTGTCAGAAGGAGGCGCTCGGCGCGTGAGCGGCCCGGATGCCTGACCTGGCATTCGGTCTGGAGCTCTGGCTCAAGACGGTTCATTCGGCGCCTGTAAGGAAGTCACCCATACCGCGCCGGTAGCATGTCCGGTGCGGTATGGCAAAAGTTCGACATCAACGGCTCATGAGAACCGTTATGCCAGCATGTTCAAGCACATGGCGGGTGGCGCCCCCCATGATCATCTGGCGCAACCGTGAATGGGAGTAGGCTCCCATAGTGAGCATATCAGCGCCGAAATCTGCACACGCGGTAAGGATGCCTGCGCCGACATCACGCTCGATTCCCTTGAAGTTCCTGATCTCGGCATTCACGCCATGAAGCTTGAGATAATCCTGCACGGTATCTGCTTCAGGCCCGCGCCGGTGATAATCGACACTGGTGAGGATCTGCACGGCTTCGGCCTGTTTGGCATAAGGGAGAGCCCCGCGCAGGGCCGATGCCGCCTCTGCGGTGCCATTCCAGGCAATACACAGGCGCTTGCCCGAACTGACAGGTGGCGTCGGAGGGGCAATAACCAGCGGGCAGCCACTATCATAGAGCACCGCATGCAGGACTTCCGAGGCACGGGCATTATCGTTAGGCCCGAGATGCGGCATGAGGGTGAGGTCCGACAGGCGGGCTCGCCAAGTCACGGCTTCGTGTTCCGATCCGGTCAGAAATTCGAGGGAGGCGCTCAGTCGTGAATGGGCGAGGGGGTCGTTTTCAAGAAAACCCTGCTTGGGCTCGATGTCATTGTCGCGAATGAACGCATCGAATTTGAGCCGAACCTGGAGCATGCGGCGATGCGCCTCATGCTCGGCCGCCTCCATCATCTCATTGATCATCGCACTTGAAAGGCCCTCGCCTGTGAGCGCTGCCATTTCATTGGGATCGTCGCCCACAAGTACGGTTGAGAGGTGAGCGTTGAAGGCGCGTGCATGGAGAAGGCCGACACGCAGAACGGCATCGATATTGCCTGCGCCATTCAGCGGGACGAGGATGTTTCTGACGTCGTTGGCCATGAGGGGTCTCACTAGATAAAAGATGTGTCTGGCCGGGTGGGCGAGGTCCCGCGAGTGCGCCCGTGTCAGGTAGTGTCAGGGGTAGAGCCGTGTGACGGCCCAGTCATTCTCTTCACGTGTCCACGTGGCGCGGTCATGCATGCGGTAAGGACGGTCCTGCCAGAACTCGATCTGCCGGGGCACAAGGCGGAAACCTGACCAGTTGGCCGGACGCTCGGGCTCCTTCCCCTCGAAACGCGCTGTCACCGCCTCTATGCGTTTTTCGAAATCAGCGCGCTCGGCAAGCGGCCGTGACTGGTCGGAGGCGATGGCACCGATCCGGGAATTGCGGCTGCGGCTGGCGAAATAGCGATCCGCTTCCTCTGCACTGACCGGTTCAACCGGACCTTCGATACGGATCTGGCGGCGCAGGGATTTCCAGTGAAAGAGCAATGCTGCATGGGGGTTGCTCGATAGTTCACCACCCTTGCGGCTCTCGAGATTGGTATAGAACACAAAACCTCGCTCATCCGCGCCCTTGAGCAGGATCATGCGGACGGAGGGAATACCCTCGGGTGAGGCGGTGGCGAGTGCCATTGCGTTGGGGTCGTTTGGCTCGCTGGCCTCGGCGTCCTTCATCCACTCGGCGAAGAGAACAAAGGGGTCTGCGTCGAGCGGTATAAGGGGGCGTGTGGTGTCGTCAGCCATGACAGGGTGTCTCCTGCGTTATTAGGGTCCGTCTTCGTTGTCACTGCTAACGTGTCATCTCGACACTTGTTTGCGCGGCAGGCATGTGCGACGTAGCGGAGCATTATTGTTTCTTTCTCTGACATTAACCGGGATCTGCCTCATGTCCACCGCTTCGTTCGATCTCCCCACCGGGACGCTGATGGCGGGCAAGCGCGGCCTTGTGATGGGCGTCGCCAATGACCGCTCCATCGCCTGGGCCATCGCCTCTGCCTGCGCCGCACAGGGGGCTGAGCTCGCTTTCACCTATCAGGGCGAAGCACTGGGCAAGCGCGTAAAGCCTCTCGCAGAGAGCGTAGGTGCTTCTCTGGTTATCCCTTGCGATGTCAGTGACGATGCCGATATCGACCGTGCTTTCGACGAGATCGAAAAAGCCTGGGGCAAAATCGATTTCGTGGTTCATGCCATTGGCTGGGCAGACAAGCAGTTCCTGCGCGGGCGCTATGTCGATACGCCGCGCGATGCCTTTCTGAAGGCGATGGATATTTCCTGTTTTTCCTTCACGGCGGTTGCGCGCCGAGCTGCGGCCCTGATGACCGATGGCGGTTCACTCCTGACCCTGTCCTATCTGGGCGCGGAACGCGTCATGCCTCATTATAATGTGATGGGCGTGGCCAAGGCGGCCCTCGAAGCTTCGGTGCGTTACATGGCCGCGGATCTTGGCAAGGACAATATCCGCGTCAATGCGATCTCTGCCGGGCCGATCATGACGCTGGCCGCCAATGGCATCGGCGATTTCCGCTACATTCTGCGCTGGAACCAGCTCAATGCGCCGATGGAGCGCAATGTATCGCTCAAGGATGTAGGGGGTTCGGGCCTATACTTCCTGTCTGACCTTTCATCGGGCACAACAGGTGAGGTCCATCACGTCGATTGCGGCTATCATCTGGTGGGTATGAAAAACCCGACCGCGCCCGATATCGCTGTCGCATCCTCAGAAGGCTGACATGTCGGATAACAGCTTCGGGACGCTGTTTCGTGTCACGACTTGGGGCGAGAGCCACGGGCCGGCCATTGGCTGCGTCGTCGATGGCTGCCCGCCCGGTATCACCCTGAACGAGGGTGACATCCAGCCCTGGCTCGATCGACGCAGGCCCGGGCAGTCCAAATTCACCACCCAGCGTCAGGAAGCAGATCAGGTCCGTATACTTTCCGGCGTGTTTGAGGGCAGGACGACCGGCACGCCGATTGCGCTCATGATCGAGAATACGGATCAGCGCTCGAAAGACTACTCGGATATCGCATCGCGCTATCGTCCCGGCCATGCCGACGTCACCTATGACCTGAAATACGGTCACAGGGATTATCGCGGGGGCGGACGCTCATCGGCCCGAGAGACAGCCTGCCGTGTCGCAGCGGGCGGTGTTGCGCGGCGTGTGATCGAGACCCTGCTGGGCGAAATGGCGACCATACGCGCCGCGTTGGTGCAGATTGGCGGCCTTGCGATCGACAGGGCGCGGTGGGACTGGGATGAAGTCAATCGCAATCCCCTGTTCTGTCCGGACCCAGTTACGGCGGTCGAATGGGAGGGTCTGCTTTCGAGCGTGCGTAAGGAAGGATCGTCCATCGGTGCGCTGGTTGAAGTCGTTGCCGAGAATTTCCCGGCCGGTCTTGGTGCGCCGCTTTATGGCAAGCTCGACGCCGACATCGCGTCTGCCCTTATGGGCATCAACGGCGTGAAAGCAGTCGAGATTGGTGAGGGCATGGGCGTTGCGGCGCTGCGTGGTGAGGAGAACGCCGACCCGATGCGCATGCGTGAGGGGGCACTTCATTTCGAGGGAAACAGGGCGGGCGGTATTCTGGGTGGCATCTCGACCGGCCAGCCTATCACCGCGCGTTTCGCGATCAAGCCGACCAGTTCGATCTTGGTGCCGGTGCCCTCGGTCAACCGTCAGGGTGAGAATATCGATGTCATGACAAAGGGCCGCCACGACCCGTGCATCGGTATTCGCGCGGTGCCTGTAGCCGAGGCGATGCTGGCCTGCCTGCTGGCAGATCACATCCTGCGTGACCATGCTCAGAACAGCTGGCATCGTGTCCGCGATTAGAGATCACTCTCCGGCGGGTGCTGAGCACCCGGGCTCACTCCCGCAGGTGAGGTAGATCGAGTCCGATGGCAGGACGATCGAACACTCAGCCGAATATGGTAAGGCGTTCCACGTTCCGCCATCACTGCCCCGGCACCTCCGGGCTTATCTACGCATGATTGCGAACCACGCGCACGTATCGGTGCTCAGGGGAGGGGGTGTCAGGCTGGCAGCCGCCAGCCCGACGGTTCAGACCAGCGCGGCAGAAAGGGTAATATCAGCCTTGAAAAGCTGCGAGACGGGGCAGCCATTCTTGGCCTTCGTGGCAAGCTCTTCAAACTTTGCCTGATCGGCGCCGGGGACAGTGCCCTTGAGGTCGAGGTGGATGGCAGAAATTTCAAAACCGCCCTCGGTCTTGTCGAGCGAGACAGTTGCCTTGGTTTCGAGCGACGTTGCCGTGAGGCCGGCTTCGCCGAGGATCATGGAGAGTGCCATGGTGAAGCAGCCGGCATGCGCCGCACCGATCAGTTCCTCCGGGTTCGTGCCGGGCTTGTCCTCGAATCGCGTGTTGAAGCCATAGGGCTGGCTGGAGAGCGCACCGCTCTGCGTCGAGATCGTACCCTTGCCGTCCTTCAGGCCACCGCTCCACTGGGCGCTGGCAGTTTTCTTGATCGTCATGTGCAAGTCCTCCTGCTGGATTCCGGACGCAGAAGCCTCCGGTTGTTCAGCCAACGCAGGGGCCGGGAAATTGTTCACCTGTAACGCTGTGACATCATCGCAACGCCGGGAGCGTACCGTAAAAAAAGCGGCTTGGGGGAACTCCATGTTCTCCAAGGGCTTCTGCCCCTGTCAACACCATATGTAGTGCCGAGGGCGAAATTTAACCCGATATATTGCTTGTCTGGCAGGCGCGACTTGCGCCAAGAGGACACTCGGAAATTGCGATACCAAACTCGATTTGATCCTGGGGAGATGGCCCGTGAGCCTGCTAGACGACACGATCCGTGAGCCTGTTTCAGCGACAGCTGATGTTCTGCCCGAGCCCTGCGACCGCGCGCCCCAGGAGATCGAGGCCGAGCCGGATATGTTCGATGATGTCGTTCAGCTTGAGGGCCATCACCCTGTCCGGGTCAACCGGTCGCGTGATTCGCTGCTGACCGATTTCGGCCGTGCGACGCTCGATAACCGCTATCTGCTCCCGGGTGAGCACTATCAGGACCTGTTTGGTCGTGTCGCCTCGTATTACGGTGCCGATGCCGCCCATGCACAGCGCCTTTATGACTACATCTCACAACACTGGTTCATGCCCGCAACCCCGGTTCTGTCCAACGGGGGAACGTCGCGTGGCCTGCCGATCTCGTGCTTCCTGAACGAAGCCGATGATAGCCTGCGCGGCATTGTGGACCTCTGGAACGAGAATGTCTGGCTGGCCTCCAAGGGTGGTGGCATTGGCTCTTACTGGGGTAATCTGCGCTCGATCGGCGAGAATGTCGGCAAGAATGGCAAGACCTCGGGTGTCATTCCGTTCATTCGCGTCATGGACAGCCTCACACTCGCCATTTCGCAGGGCTCCTTGCGTCGCGGTTCGGCGGCGGTCTACCTACCCGTCTGGCATCCCGAGATCGAGGAATTCGTCGAGATGCGCCGCCCGACCGGTGGTGACCCTAACCGCAAGGCCCTCAATCTGCATCACGGTGTGCTGCTCACCGACGACTTCATGCGCGCCGTGGAGAAAGATGAGGAATGGGGCCTGCGCTCGCCCAAGGACATGTCTGTCATCCGCAGCATTCCAGCACGTCAGCTCTGGATCCGTATCCTGACGGCCCGCATGGAGCAGGGTGAGCCCTACATCATCTATTCCGATCATGTGAACAAGGCGCGCCCCGAGCATCACAAGCTTGCCGGGCTTGAGGTCAAGACCTCCAATCTCTGCGCGGAAATCACGCTGCCCACCGGGCTCGATCATCACGGCAAGAACCGTACCGCCGTATGCTGCCTGTCCTCGCTCAATCTCGAGACATGGGACGAGTGGAAGGACAACCCGCAATTCATCGAAGACGTCATGCTCTTCCTCGATCGCGTGTTGCAGGACTTCATTGACCGCGCGCCTGATGACATGGAGCGCGCCCGCTACGCCGCCATGCGCGAGCGCTCGGTCGGGCTTGGGGTCATGGGCTTCCATTCCTTCCTACAGGCGCGCAGCATCCCGTTCGAGAGCGTGATGGCGCGTGTGTGGAACAAGCGCATCTTCCAGCACATCAAGGTGCAGGCCGACGCGGCCTCCAAGCATCTTGCCGAGCTGCTCGGGCCGTGCCCCGATGCCGAGGAATACGGCATCATGGAGCGTTTCTCGAACAAGATGGCGATTGCCCCCACGGCCTCGATCTCGATTATCGCCGGCAATGCCAGCCCCGGTATCGAGCCGATCTCGGCCAATGTGTTCCTGCAGAAAACCCTCTCGGGTTCGTTCACCGTGCGCAACCGCCATTTGCTCGCGCTGCTGGAGCAGAAGGGGTATAACAACGATGCAGTCTGGTCATCGATCACCCTGAACAAGGGTTCTGTGCAGCATCTCGACTTCCTGACACAGGACGAGAAGGATGTTTACAAGACGGCATTCGAGCTGGATCAGCGCTGGGTGATCGAACATGCGGCTGATCGCGCCGGCTTCATCTGTCAGGCGCAATCCATCAACGTGTTCCTGCCTGCTGATATTCATAAGCGCGACCTGCATCAGATCCATTTCCTTGCATGGAAGCGTGGCGTGAAGTCGCTCTATTACTGCCGTTCGCTCTCGATCCAGCGCGCTGACGCGGTCAGTGACATGGCGCTCAAGAACAACATTCTTGAGGACGAGGATTACAGCAGCGACGCGGCTGAGGCTGCCAAGAAGCCCGCCGCGACGACGAGCTATGAGGAATGTCTGTCATGTCAGTGAAGCATTCGCTCTGTGCGGTGGCGTTGCTGACAGGCGCACTCACGGCAGGTTCCGCTGGTAACTGGTGTGCCGTTGCGGCGGAAGCGCCGGCCCCCGGGTCCGAGGTGAAACAGACCGTCGTGAAGGGTGTGGTCGTCACACCTGCCGGGATGATCATACCGAAAGGTGCGATGATCACGGTGCGGCTGGATGATGTGAGTCTCGCCGACGCTCCCTCGGTGACGCTTGGCAGGACCGAGTTCACGCCGGTTGGCAAGTCGCCCTATGGCTACGCGCTGCATTACGATGCGCAGCACCTGACGGCCGGGCACCGCTATGCGCTGCATGCTGCGATCCGCCAGAGTGGCAAGCTAATTGCCATAAGCAAGACCGCCACTATGGAAGCTGGCGCTGTGCCGTCAGACACGACGGTGACAGTCGAATCCGTTAGCCAGCCTGTGCCTCAGCCCGTTGCCGGTGCGTGGGCGATCACGGAAATCGGCATGCAGAAGGTTGACCCCGCAGCGCCTGCCTTCATGGTCATACGTGCCGATGGTGCGCTGTCTGGAACAGGCGGATGCAACCGGATGATGGGGCATGTGGTTGCCGACGCGACCCATTTCACCTTTGGCCCGACGGCGGGAACACGCATGGCCTGCCCAGGTGTGCGCATGACGCAGGAAGACGCCGTGTTCAAGGCCATGCAGACCGTGCGTGCATGGCGCAGGGAGGGCGATCGCCTGATCCTGAGTGACGATCACGGCGTGGCTGCGCTGACATTGCAGGAAAATCAGGGCCGGACCGATGCCGGCCCGCAGACAGAACGGAGCAGGAAGAGCCCATGAGCGAGACACAGAACGCCGGCGCGCCGCTCGCCGAAGAACAGCATTTCGATCTGATGACCGCCAACCCGGTCTATAAGCCCTTCCGTTACCCCTGGGCCTATGACGCATGGCTGATCCAGCAGCGTGTCCACTGGTTGCCCGAGGAAGTGCCTCTGGCCGATGACGTGAAGGATTGGCATCGCACGCTGAGCGAGGGCGAGCGCCATCTTGTCACGCAGATCTTCCGGTTTTTCACGCAGGCCGACGTCGAGGTGAACTCGGCGTATATGAAGTATTACAGCCAGGTCTTCAAACCGACCGAAGTGCTGATGATGCTGTCATCGTTCTCGAATATCGAAACGATTCACATCGCTGCCTATTCGCATCTTCTTGATACGATCGGCATGCCGGAAACAGAGTATTCGGCATTCCTGAAGTACAAGGAGATGAAGGACAAGTATGATTTCATGCAGTCCTTCAACATCAACAACAAGCGAGAAATTGCGAAGACCATGGCAGCGTTCGGCGCTTTCATGGAAGGGCTGCAGCTTTTTGCCTCCTTCGCGATCCTGCTGAACTTCCCCCGCTTCAACAAGCTCAAGGGAATGGGGCAGATTGTTTCCTGGTCGGTGCGCGATGAAACGCTGCACTGCCTGTCCATGATCCGCCTGTTCCGTACCTTCGTGCGCGAAAACCGTGAGATCTGGACCGAGGATTTCCGCGCTGAACTCGCAGAGATCTGTGCGACAACGGTCGAGCATGAGGATGCCTTCATCGATCTCGCTTTCGAGATGGGCGATGTCGAAGGCCTGAGCGCTGATCAGGTGAAGCGTTATATTCGCTTCATTGCCGATCGTCGCATGACGCAGCTTGGTCTCGATCCCTTCTATGGCATCGAGGAGAACCCGCTGCCCTGGCTCGACGACATGCTGAATGCGGTGGAACACGCCAATTTCTTCGAAAACCGTTCGACGGAATACTCCCGTGCTTCGACGTCGGGATCCTGGGAAGAAGCTTTCGAGGCGGACGTTTTCGCTTCCTGAAATGCGGGGCGGGGTCATACTCCGCCCTGAAATCTCAGCACCGCGTGACTTTCGCAAGTCGAATCTACCCTCGAGCGGATGGCTCCCGGACGAGGGTGAAAATACCCTGGATCATTTTCAGGGCACCTATTCTCCGGTGTCGAAGCGTCGCTGTCAGACTGGCGAAGCCGCGCGAAGTTTCCGCGGTTACTCCAGCGCGCTCGCCTGACGTAGAACCGCCTCACACTCATCCGTGTAGCCGCCCTCCTGACGATGGAGCACGAGGCCGGGAAGAAGGCGGAACGCGCCCTTACCCCCCCATATCCCGCGTAGCAGAACGATCTTCGCTGCCCGCCCCTGTTTGGGCCAGAGCGGGCAGAGGGTGAGGCTCCCGAACCCGGCCTGGCGCAAGGCCTCGCAGGCTGTGTCAATGACGAAGGCAGGCAGGGCGAGCGTCAAGCTGCCGCCGGGAAGCACCCATTTTGACAGCGCGTCGATCCATGCGGTCCAGCCTCCTTCTGGCATGGTCATCGCCAGGCGACGTCGGGCATCATCGGCTCCGGTATGATCGGCAGGATGCCAGGGAGGGTTGGCCATGGCATGATGGAAGCGGCCATTGGCCCCCGGCGTTATCTGTCGCAGGGTAGGGGGGATGTCGGGCAGGCTGCCCTGAATGATCGAGACGCGGGCGCCCAGACCATTGGCCTCCATGTTTAGTCTCGCCAGTTCCGCCGTCGCACCATCGGCTTCGATACCTGCGCCGCTGGTCTCAGGGCATCGCGTCATGAGGCAAAGCAGGCCCGCACCTGCGCCGCATCCAGCCTCGAGAATGCTCTCTCCACGTCGAGCGGGCACGAAGGCAGCCATCAACACTGGTTCTATGCCAGTGCGATAACCCTTTGTGAACTGGTGATACCGCACACATCGGTCGAGCAGATAACCGGGCATCGTATCGGTTGTATTGATTGCGGCAGCGTCAGCTTTGAGGGTTGCCGGGTTGACCGGGGCCGTCCTGCCGCTCATATGGATTTGACTGTCAGAGGGCCGGTTCTCCGGTCTGAATGGCTCATGCATGAAATCCGGTTTCTGTCTCGGTGTTCTGTTACGCCGTGCGGGGTGTCGGCTCGTGCCTTATACTGCATCAGGGTCGTCAGTGGCCAAGTAGGAAGTGGAGAGTTGCCTTGGGTGGTGCCGACAGCCTGGCCGATATGAAGGCCGAGCAAAACAACAGTGCAGCCGTGCCCGTCAATGGCGAGCGCTCAGCCCTTAACGCCCTTTCCGACTTTCTCAAGGACGACATGGAGGCCTGCAACCGCGAGATCGTCGCGCGTATGCAAAGCCCGGTCCCGCTCATCCCCCAACTGGGCGCCCATCTGGTCGCCGCTGGTGGCAAGAGGCTGCGCCCGTTGCTCACCCTCGCATCGGCGCGTTTGTGTGGCTATGAGCCTTCGCCCGAAAACCAGCGCCATGTCGGGCTCGCCGCCTGCGTCGAGTTCATCCATACGGCCACATTGCTGCATGACGACGTGGTGGATGAGAGCACCTTGCGCCGTGGCCTTGCCTCCGCCAATGCCGTGTTTGGCAATAAGGCCTCAGTGCTTGTGGGCGATTTCCTGTTTGCCCGTTCGTTCCAGCTGATGACCGCCGATGGCTCCCTCAAGGTCATGGCCATTCTTTCGGCCGCCTCGGCTACGATTGCCGAAGGCGAGGTGTTGCAGATGGCGACACAGAACGACCTGTCCACACCGATCGAGAAATATCTGGAGGTCATTCACGGCAAGACGGCTGCGCTGTTTGCTGCTGCATGCCGGGTTGGCGCAGTGGTGGCGGCGCGCCCGGAGAGCGACGAGAATGCGCTCGAGGCCTATGGCACCAATCTGGGTATGGCGTTCCAGCTTGTCGATGACGCACTCGATTATGCGGCTGACCAGCAGGTGCTAGGCAAGACCGTGGGCGACGACATGCGTGAGGGCAAGATTACACTGCCTGTCCTGGCGGCTTTCCAGGCTGGCGATGAGGCCGACCGTGCATTCTGGCTACGTGTCATCGAAACCGGCGAGCAGACCGACGAGGACCTGCCGCACGCGCTCGCCCTTATCGAGAAAACCGGGGCCATCCAGACGACCCTGGATCGGGCGCAGCTTTACGCGGATGCGGCTATCGAAGCCCTGTCGTCTTTCCCAGACAGCCCAATCCGGCAGCTCATGATCGACGCAGCCTCCTATACGGTCAGCCGCGCCAATTGACTGAAGAGACGAGGGAGCAGATAGCTCTCTCGTCGGTATCTGTTCGCGCCTCATACGCTTGGCAGCGAGGCAGGCCCAGCACACCCCTGTTCAAGAGATGGGGGTTGGGTCCAGAACCGTGATATCCTGATACCCCAAGCGAGCAATGGCGTGTTTCAGGGCCTGCTCATCCGCAGCTGGGCCGGTCAGGCAGAGCGATTCTGGCGAGGCGCTGGTCGAACGATCTGCCACCCGCATTTCAAGCACGTGATTGACCTGCCGGGCGACCGCAAGAGCCGGATCGAGCCAGTTGATGTCCGGCGGGCACAGGCGCAGGAAAGCGTTACTGAGAAACGTATAATGAGTGCAGCCCAGTCCGATTGTATCGATCCGATCGCCATTGGGCGCCTCGAACAGATGGCGCAGTTCCTGTGCCACCAGATCGTCATCGATCGGACGGCCCAGAAAGGCCTGCTCCGCCAGATCGGCGAGGGTACGGGCCCCGTGTACGATCATCTCGCAATCGGCAGCGAAAGTGTCGCGTAAGCTGCGCAGATAGGGGCGACGTGCCGTGCCTCTCGTGGCCAATAGGCCGAAAACCCGCGTCTGACTGACGCGCGCCGCCCAGCGGACAGGGGGTACGCAGCCCACGAAGGGTACGTCGAAACGAGCGCGCAGGGCCTCCAGGGCGATGGTGCTGGCCGTATTGCATGCAATCAGCACGACATCGGGGCGAAGCCGGGCAATGCGTTCTTCCATGAGCGCAAGGATGCGCGTGACGAGCACGGCATCGTCCTGCTCGCCGTAGGGAAAAAGCGCGTTATCGGCCAGATAGTCGATCAGGGTGCCGGGCGGCAGGGTGGTGCGCAGAGCCTGCACCACCGCCAGACCGCCTATGCCCGAGTCAAAAGCCAGAACACGACCCGGATCGGTAGGCAAGTCAGCCTTCCGCCTTGGCCTTGAGGGCTGCGGCCTCCTCGGCGCTGCCGACACCACCATGTGCCTTGGACCAGCCACAGGGATCCTCAAGGAAGCGACGCACCTCATGGATGTCGCTCTCGGAGAAATAATTGGCGCCGGAGCAGGCCTCAAGCACATCCCACCAGGTGCAGAGCGAATGAAGCGAGACATTCATGTCGGCAAGGGTCTTCTGTGCGCCGGGGAACACGCCATAGAAGAAGACGACAAAGGTGTGATCGACAATGGCACCCGCCGAACGCAGGGCATTGGCAAAGCGGACCTTGGACGCGCCGTCCGTGGTGAGGTCTTCCACTAGAAGGGTGCGCATCGATTCCGGAACGTCACCCTCGATCTGCGCGTTACGGCCAAAGCCCTTGGGCTTTTTGCGGACATAGGCCATTGGCGCCATCATCCGGTCGGCAATCCAGGCAGCGAAGGGAATACCTGCAGTTTCACCCCCAACAACGCACTCGATGCTCTCATAGCCGATATGACGACCGATCTTCTCGACGGCGAGTTCGACAATCTTGGCGCGTGCCCGCGGGAAGAAGATGATCTTGCGGCAATCGATATAGACCGGCGATTTCCAGCCCGAGGTCAGGGTGTAGGGCTCGTCAGGGCGGAAATTGATCGCCTTGATTTCCAGAAGGATGCGCGCTGTGGTCAGGGCTGCGTCCCTGTCCCACTGGGTCTGACGAACCGTACCACCGTTGATCTCGTTGCTGAGAGCCATCTCTTGTCACTCCATGATCTTTAGCCGTGCAGGATTATCCGGCCTTCGTGAGAAAAGTAAGACAAATAAGCAGAGAAAACGCTCCCGTGAGTGCGATAGGCTACGCTTGCATTTACCATCGGAAAAGATTTACAATGCAGCAATTGATAATAATTCTCAACTAGGATCTGTTTGCGTGACTGTTGATCTCAACCGCATTTCCCGAAAGTGCGAACGCGCCGTGATCACGGCGTATGAAGAATTGCGGGAAGTGGGTCAGCCTGACATCCAGGCTTTCACCGCATGCACGACCCTTTATCGCATCCATCATCCTGAAGCGTCCATCAATGAGGCGCGCCGTCTGGTCTCGGAATGGATCGATCATCATATCGTGCGTCAGGATAAAGGAGCGACGCCCGGCTGCGATTGCTGAACTCCAGCGGCATCCGCGCGGGATACTTGCTGACAGTTTTTCGTGTCCAGCAGCCTAAATGGGCAACCAGCCCTTGCGACGCTATGATCTTTGACGGAGTCAAAGGCCTTTTTGTCATGCCAGGCTAAAACCGGAGCAACGCTCCGGTTTTTTGTTGGCCGGATGTCTTCAGCTTCGCCGGCAGAGCGGCACGTAGTCACGACGCGCCTGGCCCACATAAAGCTGGCGCGGGCGTCCAATACGCTGGCCGGGCTCTTCGATCATTTCGCGCCACTGACTGACCCAACCTACCGTACGGGCCACGGCGAAAAGCACGGTGAACATCGAAGTCGGGATACCCATCGCCTTCAGAATCAGCCCTGAATAGAAATCGACATTGGGGTAGAGGCGGCGCTGCACGAAATAGGGATCGTTGACGGCAATACGTTCGAGCTCGGCAGCAAGATCGAACATCGGATCGTGCTTGAGCCCAAGCTCTGCCACGACCTCGTGATAGGTCTGCTCCATGATCTTCGCACGTGGATCGAAGTTCTTGTATACGCGATGGCCGAAGCCCATCAGCCTTACGCCGCTCTCACGGTTCTTCACCTGAGTGATGAAGGCCGGGATGTTTTCCTTCGATCCGATCTGGGAAAGCATGCCCAGAACGGCTTCATTGGCCCCGCCATGCGCAGGCCCCCAGAGCGCTGCGATACCGGCTGCGATACAGGCAAACGGGTTCGAGCCGGTCGAACCAACGAGGCGTACCGTCGAGGTCGAGGCATTCTGCTCGTGATCGGCATGCAGGATCAGGATACGATCGATGGCGCGGGCCAGAACCGGGTTGACCTTGTAGTCGGCGTTTGGCTTGGCAAACAGCATCTTCAGGAAGTTTTCCGAGAAGGTCAGGCTGTTGTCAGGGTAAACGAATGGCTCGCCCACCGTGTATTTATAGGCCCAGGCAGCGATGGTTGGTACCTTGGCGATCAGACGGCGTGTGGAGAGGTCACGCGAGGCTTCGTGGGAGATATCCACGGCATCGGGGTAAAAGGCCGACAGCGCAGCCACGGTACCGCACAGGATGGCCATTGGATGAGCGTCGCGGCGGAAGCCATTGAAGAAGTTGCGGATCTGCTCATGCAGGAGCGCCTGCTCCTTGAGGTCGTGCTGGAACCGATCGTAATCCGCGCGGTTCGGAAGCTCGCCATAGACCAGAAGATAGGCTGTTTCAGTGAAACTGGCCTCGGTGGCGAGCTGCTCGATGGGGTAACCCCGGTGCAGCAACACGCCCTCATCACCATCAATGAAGGTGACAGCACTACGGCAGGAAGCCGTCTCACCATAGCCGGGATCGAAGGAGAACATCCCGGTCTCGGCTGTGAGTTTGCGGATATCCACCACATCGGGGCCCATCGTACCCTTCATGATGGGGAATTCGGCAGAGCGCTCGCCTATGCTGAGGGCCGCCGTTGCGGAGATAGGTCCGTTAGTGTCGTGTTCAGCCATAGGAAATGCCTTACGAATTGTGCCGGACGGGGGCAATCAACATATGGGTGATGAGCCTTGCGGATGGAGCACCGCACCAAGGCCAGCCGTGTTGGGAGAAAGACCAGCCCAGTCAGACGCCACGGTGAAACGGGTGGCTGTACCAGGCTCGTAGGATTTCATCAGGTCACGCGCGATTGGGCCATCAACAGCATTGCTGGCCAGGTGGCGGCATGTCTCGGCGATACCCGGGTTGTGCCCCACGATGATCAGGGTCGTGATGGCGCGAGGTGTCTCCCGGAGCAATTCGAGGATTCCGTACAGGTCGAGATCATACAGCGCATCGAGACCAAGCATGACGCTTGAGCCTGGCAGGGATTGCATGATGGACGACGCTGTCTGGGTCGTTCGGGTGGCAGTACTATGCCATAGATGCGTCTGCTCGAGCGGGATATCGAGCGCTGCGATTTTGTGCCCCAGGCAGAGAGCATCATGCTCGCCTGCCGGCGTCAGGACACGTTCGCGGTCGCTGCCGCCGCGCATTTCAGGTGCAGCCTCAGCGTGTCTGGCGAGGATGAGGTGATGCACGGTCATGCAGGCTCCGTCATTCAGCGCGGGCTGCGCCCGGCGATTGAGTCATGATGACGGATCACTTCCTTGATGATGAAGGCAAGAAACTTTTCTGCGAAGTCGGGGTCCAGACGTGCTGACGAGGCAAGCTGACGCAAACGTTCGATCTGCCTGGATTCGCGTGATGGGTCGGCAGCGGGCAGGCCGGCGCGGGCCTTGAGTTCACCCACGGCCTGGGTCTGCCGGAATCGCTCTGCCAGCATGTGGATCAGGGCGGCATCGATATTATCGATACTCTGCCGATGCTGTTCGAGGAGAGTACGGGTTTCGGTTTCAGACATCGAGATCAATCCAGGCAAGATGGCCGCCTTTGCCGGCGCCAAGGTCGGTGAATATCGCACGCCCACCGTTACGCCCATCGCGTATCCAGGGGCGTCCGTCGGTCGAGCGTCGGTCATGGCCGCAATAGACGACATGGCCTGCGGGAATATGGTCGATCCAGCGCAGACGTCGCTCGGGATAGCCATCCGGCTGCATTCTTCCCGTGGTCTCGCCAAAGAGCGCGCGCGACAGCAGCGAGCTCATGCTTCCGAGTGCGGGTGGGGGCGCTTCCACAAGCATGTCGGTGTGGAAGCCGCCATGGACGAAAATTAGCTTGTCGTGAATGATCCAGGCGGGTGCGGTAGCGATCGCCTCATAGGCGCGCTCACGCAGCCCCGCCTGAACGGGCCCGGAAAGCTGATGCAGTGTCTCCTCCAGAGGGGGATCACGGCGCAGCCTACGCCCCTCGAGGGCTCGACCGAGCTTACGGTCATGATTGCCAAGGATGAACAGGCCGCGACCATCATCAATCAGGTCAAGCATGAGCCTTAGCGTGCCTGCGCTGTCAGGACCATGATCGACCAGATCGCCCAGCTGGATGATGAACCGGTCGGTGGCGACCGCATGTTCAAACGCAGTCAGGTCTCCATGCACGTCTCCCACCACGCGTATGCCGCGACCGGCACTTAGCCTGGACAGGTCGGGAGGAGGGGGGGGAGAAAAGGTAATCGTCGGGGCCTTTCAGTGCTCTCACATGTCGAAACTGCCAGTATGAGCTGCATCTGGCGAAAAACACAATGAAGACATGGTTATAACCGATCGCTGTCAGGACGCCACAGCCACGGTGCCGCTTTCTGCAAAAGCGGCAGCCAGCGACAGATCCACCGAAAGCACCTGACTGACGCCACGCTCCTGCATGGTCACACCGAACAGCCTGTCCATATGGGCCATGGTCAACTGGTGATGGGTCACGATCAGAAAGCGTGTCTGGGCTTCCTCGGCCATGTCCTTGAGCAGACCGCAGAGGCGCTCGACATTGGCATCATCCAGCGGCGCATCCACCTCATCGAGGATACAGAGCGGTGAGGGCTGACACCGGAAGGTGGCGAATATCAGTGATAGCGCTGTCAACGCTTGCTCACCGCCAGAAAGCAATGAGAGGGTCGACAGCTTCTTGCCCGGTGGCTGCGCAAAGATTTCGAGCCCCGCCTCGAGAGGATCATCACTGCCGACGAGACCCAGATGCGCCTTGCCGCCATTGAACATACGGCTGAAAAGCGACTGGAAATGGCGGTCCACCTCAACGAATACCGCCTGCAGGCGCTCGCGCCCTTCCTTCTTGAGGGCATTGATTGACCCACGCAGGCGCTGGATGGCGGAGGTCAGCTCCTCATGCTCGCGTGTCAGATGGTCGGATTGCTCCTTGGCCTGCGTGTATTCCTGCTCGGCCAGAAGATTGACCGGCCCGAGGGCCTCACGGTCTTTATGGGCGCGGGCGAGCCGCCGTTTGAGCGTCGTTTCGCTTGCCTCGGTGAGGGGGATATCCGGGGGTGACTCCGGCTCGACGAGCGGTGTTTCGGCCAGTTTCTCATGCTGCGACAGTGCCTGGGCGAGGCGCTCCTGCAACCGGATGGCGTTCTCGCGGGCGTGCGCTCCGCGTTGCTCCTCCTCGCGCTGGCTGTGCGCCAGATCCTGCAGGGCCGTATCGAGCTCTGTCAGCGCAATAATAGCCTGTTCGTGCTCCTGCTCGGCGTTTTGCAAGGCGGTCTGATGGGTTTGCAGCGCTTCATCCTGCGCGGCTCTCTCAGCAGCACTACGGGAGATCTCCTCGTGGCTGAGTGTCAGACGCTCCTCAAGACGGGAACAATCGTCGCGCAGGGTCTCACCCTGTGCGCGCGTTTCACCTAGCCTGAGCGCGATGGCGTGCTTCTCCTGCGTCGCCTGATCCAGCCGTGACTGGGCCTCCTGCACCTGCGTTCTGGCGGCGAGGTCGCATTCGCGCTGATCGGCCTCGGCGGCCAGCGCCGCGCTGAGCTCAGCTTCAGAGGGCGCGAGATCCGGGATCGGTGCCAGAGCTTCCTGTGCTTGCGTTGCCCGCGCGAGTTGATCCCTGACAGTGTTCTGGCGTGGGGTCAGGGCCGCAAGGCGGCTGTTCAGGCTGAGTTTGAGGTCACGGCGCGTCTGAAGTTCGCGGCTGGAATGGCCGATATCACGGCTGAGGGTTTCGAGCCTTGTCTTCAGTATGGCGCGTTCCCGGTCACCGGTAACAAGAGCACTCTTGCACTGTTCAAGCACCGTGCGGGCAGAGGCCAGTGCTGCGTCGTGATCGTTTTGCGAGAGCGCCTGACGCTGACCGGCCACGTCATCATGATCAGCACGCGCCTGCTTCAGCACGGCGCCGATTGTGGCGAGCTTGGCGACGCAGGAATCGTTCTGCAGGTGTTGCCTTGTCGCATCCTGCTGTGCGTTCGTGTAGTCGGTCTCAATCTGGCTCGCAGCGGCAATAGCGGCTTCGGTCACGCTGCGCTGCCTGGAAACATCGCCATTCAGGATGTGCAGGGCCTCGTGCAGTTTAGCTTCATCGCCCAGCGCCTCAAGGCCTATCACGGCGTTGCTCAGGCGGTCACGGGTCTCGTCCCGCTGGATTGTGGTCTCGGTGCTGTTCTGATCGATCTGGGCAATCTGCCCGGCGAGCCGGTCCCGACGATCGAGCAGGTCGGTCTCGGCCTGTTTCAGAGCGCTCAGGGTTTTTTCCTCGCGTTGTACCGTCTCGCGAAGGGTTGTCAGCTTTGCCGCTTGATCGGCCTCCTGATCATTGAAGGAGCCAAGCGTTGCCCGTAGGGCAGGAATGGCAGCCTCCGCGGCAGCAATCCGGGTATCCAGATCCCGGAGCGCGGCCAGGTGCTCGACCCGGCTGAGGGCGTTCGAGGGCAGGTTGGCCGCTTCCCGATAGCCATCCCAGCGCCATAGGGCACCCTCGCTTGTGACGAGACACTGACCGGGGAGGAGACGCGTCTGAAGTGATTCAGGATCATGCGTGCTATCGATCAGGCCGACATGATCGAGGCAGCGCCGGAGCGCTTCAGGCGCCTTGATCAGGGCTGAGAGCGATGTGCAACTAGCCCCGAACTGAGCCGGGGTCAGCGGTGGAAGCGCCTGCCATGCGCGGCTCTGAAGTGTGTCCAGCGAAGCCTCGAGCGTTTGCCCGAGGGCCGCAGCAACGGCGCGCTCAAGCCCCGCGGGAATTTCCATTTGCGCCAATGCAGGGTCTGGAAGGGCATCGTCGGGCGTATTGGCCTGCAAGGCATCACGCCTCGCCACGAGGCCGAGATGATCGGCGCTGGCAAGGCGGAGGGCATTCTCGGCCTCGTCCCGCGCCTGCTGCGTATCGCGCCGCACCTGGCTTATCGTCTCAATTTCGGAAGTCAGGGACGACAGCGCGTGTTGCGCGGCCTCCCGGGCTTCAACGGCGTGACTGATAACAGCATCGTCGGGCATATCGCGGCCGAGAGCCTCCCGCCGGGCGATAAGGGTCTCGAGAGACTGATTAAGGCGCTCAAGACTCTGGCGGGCCTGATCGCGGTCTTTCTCGAGAAGCTCCCGCTGCCGGGCGATGCTGCGCGCCTCGGCTTGCTGGGCGCTGAGCTGTTGCTCGATCTGCGCAAGAGCGGAGCGGCTCTCTTCTGCTTTCGCTCTGGCGACATCCCGCGCGGTCAGTAGGGTGGCGGCCTTGGTATCGAGCGCGTTCAACGCAGCGTCATCAAGCCGGGCGGCTTCGAGGGCTTCCAGTTCATTCTGGTGCGTTGCGATCTGCTGGGCGAGGTTGTTTGCCCTTGAGGTCAATCGCGCAAGCATCTCGCGATTTTCGCGAGCTTCCCTCTCGATTCGGGCCAGATCCTGTTCGGCTTTGGAGGTGTTGACGAGTTGTTCCTGCCTGAGCTGCGCCTGCTGCTGGATTTGCTGGTCGAGAGCGGTTCTCTCCTGACGCTGCTCGTCCAGTCGCCGGGCAAGTTGCTCTAGCGCCGTCTCATCGGGAAGCTCATCCCGGAGTTCGGCTATCGCCTTCGCGAGCGTTACCGATTCACCCGTCAGGGCTTCAACGGCCTTTGCGGCAGCTTCATGCTCCAGTGTGAGGGCCTGAGCGGTCATGCGCCGTGTGGTCAGCTTGTCAGTCAGGGCCAGCCTTGTCTGCTCAAGGCGGGACAGGAGTTCGGCGCTTTCCTGAGCGGCCTCGCGCAGGGTGGCGAGCGTATCGGGCAGCTCGCCCAAGGTGACGGCAAGCCGTTGCTCTTCCTCATTCAGCAGCGCCTCACGCTGCGTGAGTTCCTCCAGTCGTTTCAGGGCCAGCTGGTGATCGGCTTCCATCTGCTCGTGGCGCTGGGTCGTCTGCTCGTGGCGCGCCTGGGCCTGCGCCATGGCCTCGCGGGTCGATTCGCTGATAACGCGCAGCCTGTCGCGGGTGGTACGCAGGGCGTCGGTATGGTCGCGCAGGGCGAGCAGGCGTTCGCGCCCTGCTGCGCCCTGCTGCCCTGCCTCATCGGCAGCGCGCGCCGAAGCGTCACGGGATTTTTCCGCCGCCTCAAGCTGCTCCCGCGTGCGCTCGACAAGCAAGGCGGCCCGACGGTGTATGAGCCAGGAGAGGGTCAGTTCATCTGTACGTATCGCTTCGGAAAGGCTGCGATAGGCTCTTGCCTGAACCGATTGCGCATCGAGTGTGGCCAGCCGCGTCTCGATCTGCTGACGCAGGTCCTCCGAGCGCTCCATATTGCCTTCAGCCTGCCGGAGCTTGATTTCAGCATCATGGCGCCTTGCATGAAGACCCGTTATGCCCGCAGCCTCTTCAAGGAGCGATCGTCTTTCTTCGGGCTTGGCGCTGATGAGCGCGCTGACACGGTTCTGGCTGACAATGGAGGAGCTGCGAGCCCCCGAAGAGAGGTCGGCAAACATCGTGGTGATGTCACGTGCGCGCAGGGCGCGCCCGTTGAGGCGAAACTCACTGCCCGATCCGCGTTCGGCTCGCCGGGTGATTTCGAGACCGTCTGTTTCGCTGAACGGGGGTGGGGCGAGACCCTGTGCCTCATCCAGCCACAGCGTAACCTCGGCGAGGCTGCGGGCCGAACGTGCGCTCGTCCCTGCAAAAATCAGGTCGTCGAGTTCGCCGCCGCGCAGGGCACGGGCGGAACTCTCGCCCATCGCCCAGCGCAGGGCCTCAACGACGTTGGATTTGCCACAACCATTCGGCCCCACGATACCGGTGAGGCCAGGCAGGATGTCGATTGTGGCTGGATCGGCAAAACTCTTGAAACCCGCTATCCGCAGGCGCGTGATCTTGGCTGACATACGCGAAAAGCGGGGTCCTCTGTTTAGCCGCCGGCTTTCTTGACCTCGGCCTCGAAGGCCTCATAGGTCAGAAGCTCCTGATTATAGGGCTGTTTGTTGAACATGAAGAAGGGCGTGCCGCCGATATTGTATTTTGCCTGATCGGCATCCTGCTGGGCGACCAGCGCCTGGCGGAATGTATCATCGGCGTCAATCTTCGCAAATTGCTCAGCCGAAATGCCTGCGAGCGCAGCCATCTGCTGGATCTGCTGCTTGGGGTTCACATCCCGTGCAAAAGCCCAGCGATCTTGGCTTGAGAGCATCGAATTGACGAACGGCACATAGCGATCGACAGGCAGCGAACGCGCCACCATCGCCCCAAGCAGGGCGATCTGATCGAGCGGGAAATCGTGATAGATGTAAAACACCTTGCCGGTATCGATCAGGTTTTTCTTAACATCCTGAAAAACCGTCATCTCGAAATGGGCACAATGGGTGCAGGTGAGGGAGAACCACTCATTGACCGTGACGGGCGCCTTGGGGTTGCCAAGGGTGCGCGGGGTCAGTCGGGCATCCTCTGCGCGGGCCTTCGGCATGAGGGCGAGGGCGGGCATGGCTGCCAGGAAACTGCGCCGGTACAAAGACATGAAGAACTCTCCCCGTGAATGATACCGAAGTTTTGAAGACCGGAAGCCCTCTCCGCGTCAAGTGTCCCGCGCGACGGCGCGCCGGACATCATGACACGAAATAGGGTGCGGGGTTCAGCGTTTCTCGTCGCTGTGGTGGGGCGTTGGATTGTCGCTACGGACCCAATCGGGCGGCACGCGCATCCGGAGCGCCCGGATATGGCGTGCATCGGCATCGGTCACACGAAAGACAAGGCCGCTTTCATGGGTAAAGACCTCACCGCGTATCGGCACATGCCCGGCGAGACGAAAGACGAGACCGCCCACGGTTTCGATTTCCGCCTCACGTTCCGCTTCGGTCAGCACCGGCCCCATGAAGCCCTCGAGTTCATCCACAGGCAATCTGGCATCAAGGTCGAAGGACCCATCGGCACGCTCTGAAATCATGGCCGAGACTGGCTCGTCATGTTCGTCCGAGATGTCGCCCACGATGGTCTCCACAAGGTCCTCGATGGTGACCAGCCCATCCACGCCGCCATATTCGTCGATGACGAGCGCCAGATGGGTGCGGCGCTGACGCATCTGCAACAGCAGATCCAGCACAGGGATCTGCGGCGCTACCAGCAGGGGCTGGCGCAGAAGGGGCTCGATATCAAACGCCTCCGAAGTGCCGATATAGGCAATAAGGTCCTTGACGTGAATCATCCCGATGACGTTGTCGAGATGCTCGCGATAGACCGGCACGCGTGAATGGTTTTCACGGCGCATGAAGTCCAGCGCTTCATCCAGCGTGATATCCGCTGACATCGAGACGATATCGGCGCGGGGTACCATGACGTCATCGGCGGTTTTTTCGCGCAGATGCAGCACATTGGTGATGAGTGCACGTTCCTGCCGATCCAGCTCCGGACGGGTGCCCGCTTCGGGGTGGGGGGCAGCTGCCTCTTCCACAAGAGCCGCAATCGAAAGTCGCAGCCCTTGTTCGCGCCCCTTGCGATTGAAGATGCCGAACAATCCCTTGGCCGGTCTCTGGCGATGGTCGTCGCTCTCGCTCATGCGCCGCGCCCTCCGCCCATGCGCCAGGGATTGGGAACACCGAGACGGGCCAGAATGCGGGATTCCGTCATTTCCATTAGCCGCGCCTCATCGGGGCGGTGATGGTCGTGACCCGCGAGGTGCAACAAGCCATGAACGACGAGATGCGCAAAGTGATGCGGAAATTTCTTGCCGCTTGCCTTGGCCTCACGACGGACGGTCTCGTAGGCAAGGGCTATGTCGCCATCGCCAAACGCACCGTTCTCCTCGAAGGTCAGGACATTGGTCGGCTTGTTCTTGTCACGGAACGTCGCGTTGAGTGCCTTGATGGCGTGGTCCCCCGCAAGAAGGAAGGCTGGAACACGGTCGCGGTCAAGCCACGGCCAGCTTGCCTCAAGGCAACGGGCGACGAGCGCTTCCAGATTGGGCACGCTGGCACGCCAGCGGCGATCGGCCACGATCAGATCAAGACGTGAACGAAGGGCCGCCCTCGTGATAGAGGACGGCTCTTCGGCGGATGGGGTCAGACTACTTCGAGGTTCCATTGTATTCCCGGCGCGACCTGCCTCGGGAATAGTCCCGTGCCGCAGCCACTCGTTGATCATAAGCGTCCACAATACGTGCCACCAGCGGGTGACGCACGACATCGGCGGACTCGAAACGGGTAATACCAATTCCCGGCAAGCCTTCAAGGGTCTCGACCGCTTCACGCAGCCCCGAAGCGACGCCCGACGGCAGATCGATCTGGCTGAGATCGCCGGTAATGACCATGCGAGCGCCCTGACCCATGCGGGTCAGGAACATCTTCATCTGGGCCGGGGTGGTGTTCTGGGCCTCGTCGAGAATGACAAAGGCATGGGCGAGGGTCCGGCCACGCATGAACGCAAGCGGCGCCACCTCGATTTCGCCATTGGCCATCCGGCGGGCGACCTGATCACCCGGCAGCATGTCATTGAGCGCATCGTAGAGTGGGCGCAGATAGGGGTCGATCTTCTCCCGCAGGTCGCCAGGCAGGAAGCCGAGGCGCTCACCAGCCTCGACGGCAGGGCGGGAGAGGATGATCCGGTCCACCTGGCCTGCCTGAAGCATGGCAACACCCTGCGCCACGGCCAGATAGGTCTTGCCGGTACCGGCCGGCCCGATCCCGAATGTCAGTTCGGTCTTGGCCAGCATCTGCATATAGGCGGCTTGCCCGCGCGAACGCGGCGCAATGGCCCCGCGCTTGGTCTTGATGGCCGGCAGGTCGAGGAAGGGCGCTGGTCCCTCGGTCTCGTTGCGTGGCAGTTCGGCTGCTGATGCCTCGTTCTGGCGGGGCGCGTTTCGGGGCTCCGCCGCGCGGGTGGGCCGCGGCAGGGCAGACAGGCGAATGACGCTGTCGACCACGGGGCCGTCGATCTTGCCGCCATGCTCAAGCTGATTATAGAGCGCGGTAATAGCGGCCTGAGCGCGAGCGACAGAAGCCGCTTCACCCGTGATCGCAATCTTGTTGCCGCGGCACGTCAGGCGGACATCGAAACCCTGTTCGAGCCTGATGAGATGGCGGTCGTGATCGCCCAGAAGCTGCTGGAGGAGAATGTTATCTCCGAAACGCAGCGCCGAGGTGCGGTGTCCCTGTTCGTGAGGAGGGGTTTCAGGCGGGAGGTGCCGCCTGGAGTTACGGTCATTGGTCCCGTATCCGGGATGCGACTGGGGTGCCGTGGGGTGGCTCAAGCGCAGACTCTCTCCCGTAAGAGTATACCAGCCAGCGAATTTGTGAGACGCTGGGTTATCACAACCGGCACGGTCTGACCGATCAGGTCATCGGTCCCTTCGACATGAACCGGTTGCAGATAGGGTGAACGTCCGGTGATCTGTCCGGGTTTGCGGCCGCGCCCGGTAAAGAGCACCGGCAGTGTCCGGCCAACCATATCGGCGTTGAAGGCGTCCTGTTGCTCACGCAGCAGGGCCTGCAGACGTTGCAGACGCTCGTCCTTGACGGCCTCTTCAATCTGGAAGGGCTGGCCGGCGGCAGGCGTGCCGGGGCGCGGCGAATACTTGAACGAAAATGCCTGGGCGAAACCGATATCGCGCACAAGCTGCATCGTCGCCTCGAAATCCTCTTCCGTTTCCCCCGGATGGCCGACGATAAAATCGGAAGAAAGAGCAAGATCGGGACAGGCTTCACGCAGCCGCGCAATCAGCGCGCGGTACTCGTCGCCCGTATGACCGCGGTTCATGGCCTTGAGGATACGATCCGACCCGGACTGCACAGGCAGGTGAAGGAAAGGCATGAGCGCAGGATTGTCACGATGCGCGTCAATCAGGGACTGGTCCATGTCGCGCGGATGCGACGTCATGTACCGGATGCGTTCAAGGCCGGGCAGTGCCGCTAGGGCTTTCGCAAGGCGTGGCAGATCGGCCGTGCCACCTTCGCCATCATCGCCGTGATAGGCATTCACGTTCTGCCCGAGCAGCGTGATCTCCCGGACGCCGCTCTCCACCATACGGCGCGCCTCGGCCAGCACGGAAGGGAGGGAACGGCTTGTTTCGGCGCCGCGTGTATAGGGCACGACACAAAAAGAGCAGAACTTGTCGCAGCCTTCCTGAATGGTCAGGAAGGCCGTCAGGTTTCCTTCCACCTGAGGGGCAGAATCCTGCGGCAGGAAGTCGAACTTCATTTCGACCGGAAAATCCGTATCGATCACGGCACCGCCAGCGCGGGCGGCACGCGCGACCATCTCGGGCAGGCGGTGATAGGTCTGCGGGCCGAGAACGATATCCACGTAGGGTGCGCGGGCGAGAATTTCCTCGCCTTCCGCCTGAGCCACGCAACCGGCAACGGCGATGATTGAGCGGCTGAGCCCGGCGGTCTCGCGTTCTTCGCTGATCTTGCGCAGGCGGCCCAGCTCCGAGAACACTTTCTCGGCAGCGCGCTCGCGGATATGGCACGTGTTCAGAATGACCATCTCTGCCTGTTCAGGCGTGGTCACCGGCTTGAAGCCGAGCGGCGCAAGCACGTCGGTCATGCGCGCGCTGTCATAGACATTCATCTGACAGCCCCAGGTGATGACATGCAGCCCACGCGCGTTGGTCTGGCTGTCGTTCTGCGCGGGGAGAGTGCTGTCGGTTAAAGTCTCGACGTTCACGTATCCTAACCTTTGGCCCTGTGGTCCGCTTGTATCGGCAACGATAGGAGAGCACGCACCATTTTAATGCGGGGGCTGTCCATCAGGCGAAGCCGATCATTTCGATATGTCCTTCGCGCTTTGTAGCGCAAGGTAGCGGTAAATGCATGGCTAATATTCACGCGCTGTGTTGCGCAGCGATGCAGGGCGCGTATGCCAGCCGTGCCATGCGTCCTGTTACGACGGGGTGTGAGGGCGCGGCCCACCTGTTTCAGTGCTGCACCGGCTCCGGGTGCTCGGGATTATGGTGCAATTGTGCCACGCCTCGCGCCACGATCTCCTGAACCGCAGTCGAGAGCTCCTTGCGGCTCGGGTAATCCGCCGGATCGACAGGGGGGTGCAGGATCACGGTGGCTCCCAGAGAGCGCCACTGCGTGACGGACCAGATATGGGGTGCAAGGTCCATATCGCCGTACCAGGCCAGCGCTGTGCGCCGTGCGCGACCTATCGGCAACCCATTGAGTTGGTCATAGACAATCGAGACAGGCTGGATCAGGACGGAAGGCGGCGTTGGCAGGGTCGTATCGACCCGGCTCGGCTTCGCGATGGCGAAAAAGGACGACATGAAGGGCAGCACATGCGTGCCGTCAGTCGAGGTGCCCTCTGGAAACAGGATCAGATTGTCACCATTGTTGAGGCGGTCGGTCATCGCCTGCAATTCGCGACCCGTGTTGTTGCGCTGACGGCTGACGAAGATCGTGCGGCCGAGACGCGCAAGGGTACCGATCACGGGCCAGTCGGCAATCTGTTGTTTGGCGACAAAAACGGTGGGCAGGATGCCGCCGGCGACAGCAATATCAAGCCACGAGGAATGGTTCGCGACGAAAATAACCGGACGCTCGCCGTTTTTGACGGCAATACTGTCGCGTATCGTTCCGACAGGTTCACCAACAACCCGAACATGCATGCCAAGAATGCGGCAGATGGTTGCCCAGTAGAACCGTGCAAAAACGATCTTTGCCGCACCTTGGCGCTTGAGCAGGATGCGCTGCGGGACACTGGCAACGAGCGTCCATAAGCAAGACAGACCCATGCGACGTATCGCGCGGAGCCGGCAAATCATACCTTTCCCCGATGCACGCTCCTTAGGGAGGGCAGGTTCAAGCGGAGCGGTCCAGGAGTCGGGGCCGGAAGCGTCACTAGCAGGACGGCGGCGCGTAATCGCGTCTGTCATTGCCTGATACCTAGCGTGAAACGGTCAAGCCGGACAACAGCCATCCGGGATCGATTTTATTAAGATTGAACGAAACGCGGGGGCGAACGCTCAAGGAGAATGGTCCCGCATTGGTTTTGCGCTGCACAGTGCCTTTTCTTGCCGGCTCTCCCGTGACATGATCCTGACACGGTTTTCTGCCACTGAATTCAGGATTTCAGCCTGCAGCAGGAGTTCTATTGCTGTCGTTTTACCGCGCTTCCCGCCTTTCTCGTCACTCTGAAACCGGGGTCAGGCGGTTACGGCCTGAGCGAACGCCTGCCCTGTGTTTTATCGTTTCTGCGGCCACTCTAGCGGCCTTCGGGCAGCCAGACAGCGCTCTTGCAGCCCACAAGGATAAAAGCGCAGGCAAGAATGGCGAGCCTGACACGGCCTATCAGGTGGAGATTACACCATCGAGCGACCCGGAACTGGACCCAATGGTTCAGGCGGCCTCGACACTGATTTCCCTGCAAAAAACGAAGGCTGTCGATCCCTACGCGCTCGCAGGGCGCATCCGTGGCGATTATGATCGTGTGCAGACAGCACTGGAGAGCCGCGGCTTTTACGCGGGCAAGGTCGTGATCAGCGTCAAGCTGCCTGACGGACAGACCATCGATGGTCGCAATCCGGCATTGCCGGACCGCCTTGCGGCGCTGCACAGCCAGGGCAGATTGCATATCACGATCAAGCCCGAGACGGGGCCGCAATTTCATATTGGCAAGATCACGCTTGTCAGCGGTCCTCTCAATGACGGATTACCGCATGATGCGGGAGCGGCCGATGCGCAGGGGCAACACGCACCACCGTCCGGCACCGGTAATCCCGGGGATAAAGGGGCGGTACAACAGGATGCTGCGTCGTCACATGGCGCGCGGCAAGGGACTGCGTCGGTCAGAAAACCTGTCGCACCTGGCGCGGCGACGGCAGCGCGTGCCATGACACCTGCTCCGGTTACGCTGAGTGCCGAGGAGCAGAAGGTTTTCGGCCTGGAGGCCGGACAGAAGGCCATTGCCGGTGATATCCTTGCGGCCCAGTCCTCGCTGCAACATGTTCTGCTTGAGGAAGGTCATGCTCAGGCGAGCGTTGCGACACCACTGGCCTATCTAAGACCTGCTACGCATACGCTGGACCTCGAATTTGCAGTTGGCACGGGCCCGGTCGTGGATATCGGCCCGATCAGCTTTGAAGGGCAGAAACGCACGAGAGAGGCATTTCTGCGTCGTCGTCTGCTCATTCGCGAGGGTCAGCTTTATCAGCCCAGCAAGATTGAGGAGGCCCGACAGGATCTGGCCAGTGTCGGGATCTTTTCTTCCGTCGGTGTTCACGATGCACCACCACTGGTGGCACTGGCGCGCGGAAAGGCGACACCGGGCGTATCGCAGGCCATGCCGCTTCGCTTCACATTGGATGAGTCACGGCGGCATACGGTTTCGGCGCAGGTAGGCTACTCAACCGATCTTGGCGGGCGGGTCGGTGCAAGCTGGACGCATCATAATCTTCTGGGTGCGGCAGAGCGTTTGCGTCTGACGGCACTCGTCACGGGACTGGGTGGGAGTGCACAGCAAGGGCTCGGCTACGATGTCTATGCTGACTTCCTCAAGCCGGATTTCATGCGGCGGGACCAGAATCTCAGCCTGCGCGTCGAAGGCATCCGTCAGCTCCTTTATTCCTATCACCAGACCGCGTTGCTGGTGCGTGGAGGGCTGATCAGAAAGCTCAGCCGCTACTGGAACGTGTCTGGGAGCGTTCTGGCCGAGCAGGAAAACATCAAGCAGTTTGGCGTCTCGACCGATTATCTGATCGTGCAGCTGCCGCTCGGCGCCAATTATGATTCGACCGAGCTTGCCAACCCGATTGATCCTGCCACGCATGGGATCAGGGCGAACGTCAATATCACGCCCTCCGAATCACTCGAAAGCGGCAGCACATTTTTCACAATCATGAGTGCCGGCGCATCGACCTATTTCGACCTGAACCGGATCGGGCTGACGGCCCCTGGGCGTTCGGTTATCGCTGTGCGTGGAATTGTCGGTTCAGTGCAGGGCGCATCGACCTATCAGATTCCGCCTGATCAACGCCTCTATGCTGGTGGACCTGCAACCGTGCGTGGCTTTCGTTATCAGGGTGTCGGGCCGCAGAACGGTAAATACGGCATTGGTGGAACCTCGCTCGATGCCGGGACGGTGGAATATCGGCAGCGTATCCTCAAGAGCTTCGGAGCCGCTGCGTTTGTCGATGCCGGTCAGGTTGGCGTCGGAAGTCGTCCGTTCCAGGGGAAGCTCAGGGTCGGTTACGGCGCGGGTGTCCGCTACTACACGCCGATCGGCCCTGTGCGTCTCGATATCGCCCTGCCAGCCAATCGACCGCCCCACGGTGACAAGTGGGAACTCTATATTGGTCTCGGGGAGACGTTCTGATGATCCGCTTTCCCCGACGCAGGACCTCGCACGCGACCGCTACGGCCTCGCCTGATGCGGATAGGGCACAAAACACCAGACCCCGCATGTCGCGCACGCGTCGTATCCTGCTGTGGGTGGCCGGGCTGGTGGTTGGTGTGCCCGTGGCGCTGGTCACGATTGCCCTCGTCGCCATACTGGTTTTCGTCAACATCCCTTATGGCCAGCGCGTCATCGAGCGTCAGACCGCGAGCCTGACTGGTGGGATGGTCCAGTTGCAGGGGGTGGGTGGCTTCATTCCATCGCGCCTGCATATCAGGCGGATCACACTTCATGATCATCTTGGCCCCTATCTGACTGTCGATGAAGCGCGGCTCAACTGGTCGCCACTTGCGCTTATCCATATGACGGTGCGCGCATCGCTCCTGCGGGCTGCTTCCCTGCGCTTCGAGCGTCTGCCCGTATCGGACCCGTCCGCACCTGCTCCAGCGCCCGCATCGAACGAGCCGTCCAGTCTTCACCTCGGTATTGCGCTTGCCCGGCTCGATATCGGCCGTATTGATCTGGGCAAGTCTCTGGCAGGTTTCCCGCTGAGCGCCTCGGCACAGGGCCATCTGACACTGGCAGATCTTGCACCCGTGCTCGACGGGCTACAGATCGGCAAATTGCCGAAGGCCGATCTGGGGCTCGATATCAGGCGTCTGGATCGTCCGGCGAGCATAGTGGTATCGCTGGCGACACCACGCGATGCGATCAACCTTCATCTTCGGGTCCAGGACGGCGCGCATGGTCTTGTTGCGCAGGCTGCGAAGCTCGATGAACTTGACCCCCTGACACTCACGCTCGACCTCGACGGACCTGTCCGGGCGAATGATCTCAGACTAGCTCTGCAAGCCGGTGCCGTGCGGGCCGATGCGCAGGGCAATCTCGACCTCGCTCATCATGTCGGTACTCTTGGGCTTTCAGCCTCCACGCCCGTCATGAAGCCTGTGGCAGGTGTTGCGTGGTCCAGCATAGCCCTCAAGGCTCATCTGCGCGGAGATCTGCTCGCGCCATCTGGGGATGGTACACTCGACATCGACGCATTGACCGCTGCCGGGGCAGGCGTCAATCATCTGGCCCTGCGTTTTGCTGGCGATGAAGGGCAGGGGCCGAAGGCGGCGAGGATAAGGCTCAATGCGCATGCGGACGGTGTCCGGGCGCCGGGTGTGCCTGCCGGGTTGCTGGCGCAAGCCCCGATCGACGCGGTTCTCGACGCGGCACCGGAGAAGGCGACGCAGCCATTCTCGCTCACGGTCACGCATCCGCTGTTCCAGATCAGCACAACAGGCACGCTGAAACCCGATATTGCCGGGGCGCTCGATCTCGTGCTGCCCGATCTCAAACCGCTGGCCGCCATCGGCAAGCTCGACCTGGCCGGGCACAATGTTGCGCATCTCGACTACACCTATAGACCTGATGGCAATTCCCATATCGCGCTGCGTGACAAGCTCGCGATCACAGGAGGGATGAAGCAGCTTGTGGCGCTGCTGGGTGCCGACACATCGCTTGGGCTCGATGCCACGATGGTCTCCGGGCCGAACGCCGCACGCCAGGTCAGGATAGAAGCGCTCACTCTCGATGGTCGCGCCCTTCATCTCCATGACGAAGGCTCGATGACGTTGGGAGCGCAGCCTTCTATCGTCAATGAGCTTTTGCTGGCCCTGCCTGATCTCAAGGCGGCGGCACCTCAGATGCATGGCCATGTGGCCTTGACGGCGCATAGTGATGGCCCGCTAAATGATCTTGCGGCCAAGCTGCAGCTCAAGGGAGAGATCGGTGCCAGCGCTGTCCCTTCCGGCCCGCTGACCCTTGACCTTGCCTTGCTTCATCTCCCTTCCGCTCCGGAAGGGACATTGCATGCCGATGGCAAGCTCGATGGCCGAAAGCTTGCGATCGATGCAGGTTTTGGCCGCCACAAGGACGGAGAGGTGGAACTCGATCTGACGGCGCTCGACTGGGCCAGTCTCTCCGGCAAGGGGCATCTGACATTGCCCGCCGGGGCTAAACTGCCGCTCGGCAATCTGGCTGTCATCGCGGGTAATCTCAACGATTTCTCCGCGCTGGCCGGAAGAAAACTCGGGGGACGGCTCGTGCTCGACCTCAAGACGAGCGATCCGACGCCCGAAACGCCTCCTGTTCTGACCGTGTCGCTCAAGGGGGGCGTGCAGGCGGATCCGGCCCGCATCGGGACGCTCGATCTGGCTGGCACGGTGCGTAATCCCGTCGACAAGCCGGATATGGACCTCAGGCTTGCTGTGAGCAGCGTTGCCTTTCAGGAGATGAGGGGTGGGGCGACCTTGTCGGCACGGGGTACGCTCGATGCGTTGGCGCTAGCCGCGAAAGGCAGCTTCGACCATGTGCTTGGGGCACCTGCGACGCTGGATACAGCCCTCCTGCTCGATCTCCCTGGCAAGATCGTCCGGCTCGATCGTCTGTCTGCGCTCCTCAAGGGGGAGACCCTTCGAAGCGCCGGTGTGAGTACCATCAGCTTTGGCGAGAAGACCGGCGTGGATCGTCTGCAAGTCGCTGTAGCACCGTCCGGCGTCGCGCCCGCGACACTCGATCTGTCCGGTACGATCAAACCGCGTCTGGACGTGCATCTGCGTGTGGCCCGTGTCACGCCGGCGCTCGCCAAGCCATTCATGCCGACACTGGATGCATCCGGTACTCTTGCCGCGCAGGCGGATCTCAGTGGTGACCTGTCGCGTCCTGCCGGAACGGTCGGCGTGACCTTGTCCGGCCTTCATATGCTCAGCGGGCCGGCTGAATCGTTGCCCGCGCTGAACATGCAGGCCAATGCGACCCTCTCTGGACAGCGGGCGCAGATCAATGCGAAGGCCGACGCCGGGCGTCGCATCAGTCTGCGTGTGGCGGGGAGCGTGCCGACAGGTGGAGCAGGAAATCTCGATCTGAAGGTCAATGGCGCGGTGGATCTGGCGGTTGGCAATGCCGTGCTGGGTGCACAGGGTATGGCCCTGAGTGGCACGTCAAGGATTGATCTGGCCCTTGGGGGTGCGGTGTCGTCTCCCTCCGCGACAGGCCGGGTCACCCTTGAGGCGATCAACTTTGCCCATTACGGGCAGGGCGTACGCCTGACCGACATCAACGGCGCAATTATTGCCGCCAATGATACGCTTACGTTGCAGGATGTTCTGGCGCATGCAGGCAAGGGCACCATCGCCCTGTCAGGGAGTGTCGGCGTGCTCCGTCCTGGATTGCCGCTTGATATCAAGGTCATTGCCCACAAGGCTCAGCCCATCACAAGTGATTTGCTGACCGCCGTAATCGATACGGATGTCAGGGCCCACGGTCAGCTCTCTACGCGCCTCGATGTCGATGGCACCATTCGTTTGCCCTCCGTGATTGTGAATATTCCCAATTCAATGCCCGCCTCGGTGCCGCAGCTTACGGTGATACGCCCCGGCGAAAAGCGCGAAGCCACGACACGGGCCATGATCATTGGGCTGGATCTGAACGTGATCTCACCCGGCAGCTTCTTCGTGCGGGGGCATGGTCTCGATGCGGAGATGTCGGGCAAGCTCCATGTCGGGGGCGTAAGTACTGCGCCGGATATTTCTGGCGGATTTGATCTCAAGCGTGGCTTCTTCAACCTTGCCGGCGTCAATCTGAACTTCACCAAGGGGCGTGTGGCTTTCGATGGCTCGGGCGTGGATCACAAGCTGGATCCATCGCTCGATTTCCGGGCCGATCGCAATGTGCAGGGGACCGTGGCAAGCCTTGTGGTGGGGGGCTATGCAAGTGCGCCCAAGATCGACTTTACATCGCAGCCATCGCTCCCGCGGGATCAGGTATTGGCCATGCTGCTTTTCGGCAGTTCGACGGCCTCGCTCTCACCTACCCAGCTGGCCAGCCTGGCGGCTGCGGTCGCCCAGATCAGCGGTGGATCGAGCTTCGATCCGCTCGACAAGGTTCGCGGGTTTCTGGGGCTTGACCGTCTGGCAGTGGGCGGCGGCAGCGGGGTGAATAATGGCGGTGCGAGCCTTGAGGCCGGGAAATACGTCATGAAAGGCGTTTATGTCGGGGCCAAGCAGGCGACGAGCGGTTCGGGAACGCAGGCGCAGGTTCAGGTGGATCTGACCAAGAGGCTCAAGCTCAACACGACGGTTGGCACAGGAGGACAGATCACCGGCTTCACCACGCCGGAGAATGATCCCGGTTCGAGTGTCGGGCTCAGCTATGGTTTTGACTACTGAGCCGATGTTACGTCCCGGTTGGCGCTAGAGGAGGCGACAACCGGGCAGCCACTAATGGCGCTAACTTGTGAGTGCTGGCACGTAGATCCAATCCGCCTTGTCGCGCGTCGCGAGGATGATCTGCGCATTGGGGGCATCGGTGCTTGCAATCCACGCCCTGGCTTCTTCCGGTGTGCGCCCGAACTGAACGTGCCGCGCTTCAAGCCACAGATTGCGTTGCGCCTCGTCGGTCGCCACAAACCAGCTCTCGTCCAGACAGGCGCGGACCGGGCTCCAGAGGCCATCGCAGAGGAGATAGTTTCCCTCAACGATAACCAGTTTCACATTGGGCGGAACCGGAATAGCGCCCGCGATCGGCTCCTCGATCGCACGGTCGAAAAAAGGCGCGTAGACGATCTGATCTTCCTGATGACGTATGCGCGACAGCAGGCTCACAAAGCCGGTCGCATCGAAAGTATCGGGGGCACCTTTTCGACCAGCTCGACCGAGGCGCGCCAATTCGCAATTGGCCAGATGGAAGCCATCCATCGGTACGACCATGGCCTGATCAGCGAAATCGGTAGCAAGCTGGGCCGCGAGGGTGGATTTTCCGCCCCCCGGTGCGCCAGCCAGTCCCAGAATCACACGGCCCGGACGGGTCAGGAGCCGGTATACGCGCGCTTTGGCGGCCTGATAATCATGCGTCATGGATTTTCCGTTCGGCGTATTGTGAAATCATGTTCCTCACCCGGGAGACGACGTCCTGCCATTCCCACGCTGCTGTCTGACGAACGATGCGCAGGGAAGGGTACCACGGGCTGTCCTCACGGTCGGTCATCCAGCGCCAGCACGGATTCATCCGGTCCATCAGCAGGACGGGTTTGTTCATGGCACCCGCGAGATGGACCATCGAGGTGTCGACCGAAGCCACGATGTCGAGGTTGTCGATCAGGGCTGCCGTGTCATCCATGCTCTCGATTGCAGGCATCAGGTCAATAACGGGGTTGGGCATTGAGGCGAGCTGTGCCGCTGCGTCACCTTTCTGGAGACTGTAGACGCTGACCCCAGCGAGCGAGAAAAGCGGAGCCAGTGCCGAGAGCGGCATCGAACGGCGCTGGTCGAGCATATAGGCTTCGGTCTGATCCCGGCGGGGCGCGCCGGCCCAGACAATGCCCACTCGCAATTTCCTGTCCTGCGCAAGACGCGCGGCAAAGCAGGCCGATTTCGCTGGATCGGCCGTGATGTAGGGCGGTGTGATACCGAATGGCATTTTGCTGGCTGCGAAAGCGCGGGGCAGGCTGATGAACGGGCAATGGTAGTCATATGGCGGGATATCTCCGCCCACCTGGACGCTATCGACCCCGGCGACACGGCGGCATAGATCCGCCATGATGTCGGCCCCCCAGACGCGTATGATCGCCCCGCGCTCGGCAAGAAGCGGGATGTAGCGCAGATACATGAACGTATCGCCATATCCCTCTTCATGGGTCACCAGCACCTTTTTGCCTCGGAGGTCCAGCGAAGGGGTGATGTTAGGCAAGAGGCGCGCCATGGGCAGGGAGGTATGGCCGGGAAGCTGGAACCGCCATTCATGCTCGGTCCATCCCTGCTGGAAGTATCCGGCCTTGAGCAGGGCGATGGAGTAATTCAGCCGCATCTGGGGGTGATTGGGCTGGATCTGGATGGCTTGCCGGTACAGGTTGAGCGCCGCGTTCATGTCTCCAGCAGCAGACAAGAGATAGGCGATGTTCGAGAGCGAACTTGGATCGGCAGGGTCCAGGGCGTAGATCCTGTCGAGTACGGCCCGGGCCTCATTGAACCGCCCGGCCTGATTGAGCGCCGTGGCCAGCAGGCTCAAGGCAGGTAGATGACAGGGGCGACGCGAAACGGCTATCTCGAGGCGGGCGACAGCCTCAGCCAGATCGCCTCTTTGCATGAGCAATGTGCCGCTGAGTTCGAGCAGACGGCAATCGTCAGGCGCGGTCCTGCTTGCTGTTTCAACGAGCATCAGGAGATCACCGCGTCGGTCCAGTGCCTCGGCCAGCCTTAGAAGGCCCTCGAGAGGGTGGGCTCCTTGTCCCGGCACTATTCTTTTCACAAGTGCGAGACATTGCGCCATATCCTGCCGCCGAAAGGCCTCCGACAGGAGAGCCTGCTGCGTCTTCACGCCTTGGGCTGGTGCGTGGGCTGTCCGGGAGAGCACGGTCAGGACTCCGGAACGAGTTCCTGAACCACGCTTAGTATGGCATCCAGTTGGTAGGGTTTGGTCATGACCCGGTCGAGGCGGGAGTTCCGGTCGACCTGCACACCGTGGCCTGTTGTGTAGATGATGGGCAGGTCTGGCCGCTTGACGCGGCTTTCCTGCCCGAGATCAGCCCCGCTGCCATCCGGCAGGGAGATATCCATGATCATCACGTCGAGCGGTTGATCACTATCGATCAACCGTCGCGCCGATTCGCAGGTATCGGCTTCCAGAACATGTACATCGCTGTCCTCAAGGAATTCGATCAGGCACGACCTGATCAGGAAATCATCTTCGACGACAAGGATGGTAGGAGGAAGTGACATAGGCGGGGATCTCGAACGATTCAGGACGACCAGTTCTGTTCGAAATCGGCGTAGAGCGTCAGCCCACCGTCAACGAACAGGGTCTGCCCCGTAATATAGCTTGATTCCTTGGAGGCAAGGAAGGCCATCGCGTCGGAGATCTCGCGACACTCACCCGGGCGCTTCATCGGAATATGTTTGGCCGTCGCCTCGTATTTCTCCGGGTCCTTCACCCAGGCATCATTGATGGGGGTGACGATCGCACCGGGGGCAACAGCGTTGACGCGAATATTGTAGCGGCCATATTCGAGCGCCAGCGTGCGCACGATGTTGCCAACCGCGCCTTTGCTGGCCGAGTACCCGAGGTAGTGCGGCTTGGGGATCTGCTGGTGCACCGAGCTGTTGACGATGATATTGCCGGGGACATCGTTCTCACGCCAGTATTTCAGCGCGGCACGGGCACAAAGGACAACACCTGTGACGTTGACGGCCATCACCATGTTGAAGTCCTTGAGGGCGATCTCCTCTGACGGACATTCGATCTGCATACCGGCGTTGCAGATCAGCACGTCGAGACCGCCGAAGCCTTCGAGTGTTTCCTTCATCACGCGATCGACATCTTCCTCGACCGACATGTCGCCGGCGACGATGAGATGATTACCATCAACCGGTTTCGGGAGTTTTTCCAGCAGAGGCTGCAGCTTTTCCGCCTTGCGGCCATTGATGGCGACCTGTGCGCCTTCACGAGCGAAATGCATGGCTGCATCTTCGCCGATACCCTGTGAGGCTCCTGTGATCAGGATCTTCTTGTGGGCAAAACGTTTGCTCGTCTCTTCGGCCACGCGGTGCGCTCCTCTTCCATGAGAAAAGCCAGCCCCGGAGGGCTGGCAGGTCAGACTGGAGAGTGAAACGCAACCGGGGGCGAAAGGATGCCTGAAACCTCAGGCCGCTTTCATGGTCTCTGTGAGAGCCTGAAGGACGGCTGTAGGGTCCTTGTTCTCAAGGACGGCCACTTCGCTCACAAAGCGTTCCTGTGCCGCTTCGAACAGCTTGCGCTCACTGAAGCTGCCATCGAGGCTGTCGACATTGCGGCGCAGGTCGCGAAGCACTTCGGCAATCTGGATCAGATCGCCCGAGTTGATCTTTTCCTGATAGGCAACGGCACGACGTGCCCACATGCCTTTGCTTACATGCGGCTTGCCCTTGATGATCGACATCGCCTTCTCGACAATATCGCGCGTGACGATCTTGCGCAGCCCCGATTTACGGGCCTTCGAGAGAGGGATGCGCAGTGTCATCTGGTTGCCGGGAAACGAGATCTGGATGATTTCCAGCTTCGTTCCGGCAATTTCATCGACACCGATGCGATCGACGCGACCGACACCATGTGCGGCGTAGACGATGGAATCCCCTTCCTGGAAGGGATCGTCGTCTCCGGCATGAGAGTCGGCCTGTGTTGCGGTCAGCGCGGCGGCGCTACGCGCCATCGCGTCTGTCATGCCTCCCTTGGGAGGGGTTTTGAACGTGCTCATGGCACAGGCCTATATCAGAAATTCCACAGTTTGTCTTGTGCCTCTGATAGGCTGTTGCCCGGCGTGCATCCGCCAGGCGGGCAAGGTATCGAGAGCGATCAGGGCTGCACACCACGGCTGGGTGGAATGGGCTTGCCGACATCGTCGCCGATGGGTTGCAACAGGTCGATCTCGATATTGCGCGACATGGTCAGCATGGGCAGGGCGTGCTTGCTGGGAACGAATGGTTCCTGAAGGTCGCGACCGCTCTTGTCCAGCGCTTGGAACAGAAAGCCCACAAGGCTCGAACCCAGCGGCGTGATCCAGCCGAGCGACTGTACGGCCGAAAGCGGCAATACGATGCAGAAAACATGCACCACCAGCAGCGGCAGGACGGAATATTGTATGGGGAGTGGCGTGTTCTTGATGCGCTCCAACCCACCCTGGGCATTGGCGAGATCGGATAGGATACGATCAACCGTGCCATGCACGGCGCCGTCGATGTTCTTGAGCGCGACTTCCTCAGCCACACCGAGGCCGATTTCATAGAGCAGCGCGTTGGGCTTGTTGTTTCGCGCCATGATGCGCTCATACATCTCTGGCGTAAGCAGACGTCGGGCTTCCGGACCCTGCTCCAGATTGGAAAGCGCTGTACGCAGCAGATAGGGATAGGCGGCCATGGCGCGAGCAAGGTCAGGGCGGCCACCCAGCAGCGTCGCGGCCTCTCGGGCAAAGGAGCGGCAGTTATTCGTGATCAGGCCCCAAAGTGACCGGCCTTCCCACCAGCGGGCATAGGCGGCATTGTTCCGAACACCCAGAAAAAGGGCCAGCGCGGAGCCCATCAGCGAAATGGGAAGGGCAGGTTGCTCCATCCATTCCTGATGATAGACCTGATAGAGTATAACGACGACGAAATCCCACAAGGCGAGAATACCAAGGGGGACCGCTGTCTCACGTAACAGGATCCAAAGGCCGTAATTCTTGTCGACGATCAAGGTGTCTTGGTCCTCAAAAGCTGCTGTTGGGCTAGGGCGATATCTTAGACAGGACGCCCCCGATAAAACTCGTTAAAACGTAATCTGTTCTGTGACGTATCGTGAACAGCCTGTGATCGGAGATTTGATAAGATGGATGTGATTGCCGCACTTGCACTCGAGGCCGGTCGGAAGCTGGAAATTGATACGGTGCAGCTTGAGGGACCGCGCGCGGGCGAGGTTCTGGTCGAGATCAAGGCAACAGGCCTGTGCCATACGGACAAGTTCACCCTGTCCGGTGATGACCCGGAAGGCTTGTTTCCTGCCATCCTCGGTCATGAAGGAGCGGGCATCGTGCGTGAGGTCGGCGCTGGCGTGACCTCGCTCAAGCCGGGCGATCATGTCATTCCGCTCTACACGCCCGAGTGCCGGAACTGCCCGTCCTGCCTGTCGCGCAAGACCAATCTTTGCACCTCGATACGCGGCACACAGGGCAAGGGTCTGATGCCTGACGGCACAACGCGCTTTTCCTACAAGGGGCAGCCGGTCCATCACTATATGGGCTGCTCGACTTTTGCCAATTTCACCGTGCTGCCCGAGATCGCTCTGGCCAAGGTGCGTAGCGACGCGCCGCTGGACAAGATCTGCTATATCGGATGTGGCGTGACGACAGGGATTGGCGCCGTGCTGTTCACGGCGAAGGTCGAGGCGGAGTCGACTGTTGTGGTGTTTGGTCTGGGGGGGATCGGGCTCAATGTCGTGCAGGGGGCCCGCATGGTTGGCGCCCGGCAGATCATCGGTGTCGATCTCAACCCCGAGCGTGCCATCATCGCGCGTGAGTTCGGCATGACGCATTTCGTCAACCCTGCCGATCTTGGCCCCAATGGCGATCTGGTAGGCCATCTGGTCGAACTGACTGGCGGAGGCGCGGATTACACCTTCGAGTGTGTGGGTAATGTGAAGCTGATGCGCCAGGCGCTCGAATGTGCCCATCGCGGGTGGGGTGTTTCCTGCGTGATCGGCGTGGCCGGGTCTGGTCAGGAAATCAGCACGCGCCCGTTCCAGCTGGTGACAGGACGGCGCTGGATCGGCTCGGCTTTCGGTGGGGCAAGGGGGCGCACCGATGTGCCCAGAATTGTCGATATGTATATGGAAGGGCGCATCAACATTGACTCGTTGATCACCCAGCATCTCAAGCTGTCGGAGATCAATTATGGCTTCGAGCTGATGAGCCAGGGCAAGTCGATCCGCTCCGTCGTTGAATTCGACGCATGACCCCTGAAAAGATAGCCGATCAGCTGTGTCATGGCGGCAGCGTGACCTGCTGGCGCCATCGATCCGAAGTCTTGGGTCTGGATGCGCAATTCAGCGTTTTCCAGCCCGCGCAGGCGCTACTTGGTGAGGTCGTTCCGGTGCTTTTCCTGCTTGCAGGGCTCACCTGCACGCATGAGACGTTCCTGCAGAAATCGACGATCATTGCCCATGCAGCAGAGCACGGTTTGATGTTGGTGGCCCCCGATACCTCGCCGCGCGGCGCTGGCATCTCGGGCGAGGAGGAAAGCTATGATCTCGGCACCGGGGCAGGCTTCTATCTGGACGCGCTGATTGCGCCCTGGAACCGGCATTACCGCATGGGCAGCTATATCGACTCAGAGCTTCCTGCGCTGCTGAAGCGACTGTTCACACTCGATGGCACGTCTTTCGGCATCATGGGTCATTCGATGGGTGGGCATGGTGCTCTGGTGCATGGGCTGCGCAATCCTGATCAGTGGCGCTCGATCAGCGCGCTCGCTCCGATTGTGCATCCCTCGGTCGTTCCCTGGGGTGAGAAAGCATTCACGGCTTATCTTGGCAGTGATCGTAAAGCCTGGGCGCAATGGGATGCGGTTTCGCTGATAGAGGCGGGTCGCATCCATCCTGCCAGCATCCTGATCGATCAGGGGGTCGCGGACCCTTTTCTCGCACAGGAGCTGCGGCCTGATCTGATCGAAAATGCGGCGGCAGCAGCAGGGCAGCCGCTCACGTTGCGCTATCATGAGGGATACGATCACTCATACTGGTTCATCCAGACTGTTATTCGTGACCATGTGGCCCATCATGCGCGCCTGCTTGGAGCTTCCTCCCGATGATCAAGTCAATTTCCGCGAGCCCTGGCGCGTTATGGCGATCTCTCTCATGCCTCGCACTGGGTGTCATGGCGCTGGGTGTGACGGCGCTCGGTGGATGCAGCACCGGACCCGCACCCTGGCCGACCGCCTTGACCCCGACACGTCACGCTGACTTCGATCACAATACGCTGGCTTTGACGTGGCAGCCCGGCTTTTGCACTGTCGGCAAAGGATGCAGCGCCGATCAGCCACGCCAGCCCCTGATCGGGCTTCACGGTCTGTGGGCGTCAGAACCCCATTCGCTGGAGGCGCAGGATATTCCGGTCGAGCATTGGTGGCGGGACGGGTGCAGCCTGCTGGAGCCCGATGCTCAGGCACCCTTGCTCGATAACGCCATGAGCGCGACGCTCAGCCAGATCATGCCGCACACCCAGCCTTCGCTGGTCACACATGAGTGGGTCAAGCACGGGGCGTGTTTTGGCTATTCTGCGGGTCCGTTCTTCGCCAAGGCGAGCGCCCTGCGTGAGCGTTTCGCGCAGTCACCGATGGGTACCTATCTTGCCGAACGCGCCGGGTTGCGGGTGCGTCATGATGACCTTATGGCGTTTTTCAGAACAGCGAGCCAGACCACTCTGCCGCGTGCCCTGCAGCTGCGATGCGAGACCGATCATGAGGGACGCATTGTTCTGACGCAGCTCTGGTTCACGCTGGCACCCGGCAAGATGCATCTCTTCCCTGCGGCAGAAAGCTATCTGACATCGCCGCAAAACCAGGATAACTGCCCGGCGGAATTCTGGGTTAAACGCTGGTAGAAGACTTGTCTGACCGGCATGTCCGGCGCATGCCGGTCAGGTTTCAGTCACCGAGGAGATGCAGCACGATCTCGCGTCCATGGGACGCACGGCGGTGCTCGAAAAGATAGATACCCTGCCACGTGCCCAGGACCGGCCGACCGCCCATGACCGGGATCGTCAGTTGAACATTGGTCAGTACGGAGCGGATATGGGCTGGCATATCGTCAGCGCCTTCATAGTCGTGACGATAGGCCCGGCTTTCGGGTACCAGATCCTCAAAATAGCTGTTGATGTCCTGTTGCACCGTCGGATCAGCGTTTTCCTGCACGATGAGCGATGCCGAGGTATGACGGCACCACAGGGTGAGGAGCCCGTCCGTTATTCCGCTCTCCGATACCCAATCGAGTATCGGGGCGGTGATCATGGTGAGGCCCTTGCCGCGGGTGCGTACCGACAGACGGTGAAATGCCTGCTTCATGAAATGGACCTCCTCCGGAGCGCGGTGGTCTGCACCGGCTCCCTGCATGTTGCTGGCAGTTCTAGCGCAGATAACCCACGAGGCGTTCCGCCTCAGTCACGATTGGCTCCGCAATCGCGTTGGCTCGGGCAGCGCCTTCACGCAGGATCTGTTCGAGATGCGCGCTATCTTCCAGCAAACGACGGGTTTCGCTGGCGACGGGTGCGAGCTTTTCCACCAGCAATTCAGCCAGCGCTGATTTGAAAGGACCAAAGCCCTGTCCGCCAAAGCGCGCCAGAACGTCGTCATTACTCAAATCGGACATGGCGGCAAAAATGGTGACGAGATTGCGTGCCTCGGGGCGCGCGGCGAGACCGGCATTTTCCGAGGGCAGGGGTTCCGTGTCCGACTTCGCCTTGCGGATCTTCAGCGCGATCTCATCAGCCGTATCCGTCAGTTCGATCCGTGATTGCGCGGAGGGATCCGATTTGGACATTTTCTTTGTGCCGTCGCGCAGGCTCATGACGCGTGCGGCGGAAGGGGGTATGAGCGGCTCGATCGTGGGGAAGAAATCGACCCCGTAATCATGGTTGAATTTGGCAGCGATGTCGTTTGCGATTTCGAGATGCTGCTTCTGGTCTTCGCCAACGGGTACGCGTGTGGCGTGAAAGGCGTGTATGTCCGCCGCCATGAGGGCAGGGTAAACGAACAGGCCGGCAGAATGCTGCTCACGGTCCTTGCCCGCTTTTTCCTTGAACTGCGTCATGCGGTTCAGCCAGCCAAGGCGAACCACGCAGTTGAAAATCCAGCCGAGACGCGCATGCGCGCTGACGGCAGACTGGTTGTAGAGCACGTGTTTCTGCGGATCGATGCCCGAGGCAATCAGGCAGGCGGCCTGCGCCAGACTGTCCTGACGAAGTTGCGCGGGCTCGCGGAACACGGTCAGGGCGTGCATATCGACAAGGCAGAAAACGCAGTCATGATCGTCCTGCAACCGGACCCAGTTGCGGATTGCGCCAAGGTAATTGCCAAGCTGGGGGACGCCGGTCGGCTGAATGCCGGAAAATACACGTTGCATGGGCAGTGTTGTCGAATGTGCTGCCAAAGCGGTCAAGTGGAAAGATTGCCGAGCCCATGCAAATGCCTGTAATGCCTCGCCAATGCGCGTTTGACCCTGCGCATCGAGCTGCGGGAGAAGATTTTTGGTACGGGGAATTCTGACAGTCTATGCAGGCCCGATGTTTGCGGGAAAATCTGCCCATCTGTTGCAGGAGCACCCGGATGTTCGATCCACACTGTGCCTCGCCCCTGCCTTCGATACGCGCTCAGGTGCCGCAATCCATAGTCGTGTGGGGTTGAGCCGCCCTGCACGATCGGTAAGGGCATGGCCTGACGATGCCGCAGAATACGACCATATCCTGCTTGATGAGGGGCATTTCATGATCGCGCCGCATTATGCGGGTGACGTTGTGGCCGATATCAACCGGACTTTGGACCAGGGAATTCATGTCAGTGTGTCAGGCCTCGACACTGATTTCATGCGTCAGGCGTTCGATGTCATGGCCCGGCTGCGTGCCATGGCCGATCGATATATCCTGCTGCAGGCGCGTTGCCATGTTTGCGGGGCGCCGGCGTACTGGACGGCCAAGAAGCGCCAGACCGCGTATGTACTCGAGACGGGCGATGACGATCTTTACGAAGCCCGTTGCGAAAGCCACTGGGCGCCACCCTGAACGTTTGTCGCCCACACGACGCGACAGTGAGGGCTGGGCAGGAGGCTCGTTAAGACAGAGAGCTCCGGTTCGCCCGCTCCTGGATCAGGGAATCTGCCCCTTGGCCGAGAGGGCCTGCCGCATGGCATGCACGCGGTTGGAGCCGATTTCTTCTTTTCTGGCCGCCGCGATGACATCGGGCGTGATCTGAGGTGCGGGATGTGTCGCACCACGCGAGATCAACCAGTTGAGGATGAGCGAAAGCTGCTCGTCGCTCAACCTGCGGAAGCTCGGCATGGAGAAATTATAGTGACCGCCATTGGCTTCGATGGGGCCATCGAGGCCGTTCAGCATGACACGCGCCAGATAGTCGCGCCCTTCCGGCGTCCTGGCAATCAGGTCAAGACGCCCGACCAATGGGGGTACTTCACCGGGCAGGCCGTTGCCGCCATGGTGACAGATGCCGCAATTGGGACCGTAGATCTTCTGCCCCGCACTTTTCTTGCCGCAGGCCGTGAGAGCGAGAGCGGCAAGAAGCGCAAGAGCGAGGGGCGCACGCATGGTCAGACTCTTACTGTTCCTGACCACCCAGACCCAGAAGCTGGATCTTGAACACGAGCGGGCTATTCGGCGGGATGATGCCCATGGAACGCTTGCCGTAGCCCAGCTCGGGCGGGACATAGAGCATCCAGGTATCGCCCACATGCATCATCGGAAGGGCTTCCATCCAACCCTTCACGAGGCCGTCGAGAGGCATCTGCATATAGGCGCCGTTGCCATGCTGCTCCGAACTATCGAAGATCCCGCCATCGGGCAGGCGGCCTTCATAGATCAGCATCATCTGGCGACCCTTGGACGGCTGCTCACCGTCCTTGGGGCCGGATTTCAGCACCTTGTAGGCCAGACCGTCGGGCAGGGTCTTGACCCCCGGCTCCGCGCGGACCTTGGCCATGAACTGCTCGGGCGTTAGCTCCGGCTCTTCTTTCGGGCCGCCGCAGGCTGCGAGAGCGAGGAAAGACGCCCCGGCAACGAGGGTCTTGATGGAGCGGGATATACGCATGGTGTACCTCTGAACGCTGGCGATCAGGGCTGGCCGCCGGTGCGGCCAATCTGGCCACCCAGACGCAGGCGCAGCGCATTGAGCTTGATGAAGCCCTGAGCGTCGATCTGGTTATAGGCCCCTTCATCGTCCTCGAAGGTGACAACGCGGGTGTCGTACAGGCTGTTCGGGCTTTCGCGGCCGACGCAGATCACGTTGCCCTTGTAAAGCTTCAGCCGCACGCGGCCCGTGACCGATTTCTGGCTGGTGTCGATCAGCGCCTGCAGCATGTGGCGCTCGGGCGAGAACCAGAAGCCATTGTAGATGATCTCGGCATAGCGCGGCATCAGGCTGTCCTTGAGGTGCATGGCCTCGCGGTCGAGCGTGATGGATTCAATGCTGCGATGCGCCGTGAGCAGGATCGTACCGCCCGGTGTTTCGTAGATGCCACGCGACTTCATACCGACGAAGCGGTTCTCGACAAGGTCCAGACGGCCAATGCCGTTGTCATGGCCAAGCTTGTTGAGGCGCGTCAGCAGTTCGGCGGGGGAAAGCGTGACGCCATTGAGCGCAACCGGATCACCTTCGAAGAAATCGATGGCGATTTCAGTTGCGACATCGGGCGCGTTTTCGGGCGAGATGGTGCGCTGGAAAACGATTTCATCGGGAGCAACTGCGGGATCTTCGAGGATCTTGCCCTCGGAAGACGAGTGGAGAAGGTTGGCATCGACCGAGAAAGGTGCCTCGCCGCGCTTGTCCTTGGTGACAGGAATCTGGTTTTCCTCGGCAAAGGCCAGCAGCTTGGTGCGCGAGGTCAGGTTCCACTCACGCCACGGCGCAATGACCTTGATGTCGGGCTGCAGCGCATAATAGCCGAGCTCGAAACGAACCTGATCATTGCCCTTGCCTGTCGCGCCATGGGCCACGGCATCGGCACCGACCATCTTGGCGATCTCGATCTGGCGCTGCGCGATAAGCGGACGCGCAATCGATGTACCCAGCAGGTACTGCCCTTCATACAGCGCGTTGGCGCGGAACATCGGGAACACGAAATCCTTCACGAAGGTTTCGCGCAGGTCCTCGACGAAGATGTCCTTGACGCCGAACATCTCGGCCTTGCGGCGTGCTGGTTCCAGCTCTTCACCCTGACCGAGATCGGCGGTGAAGGTGACGACCTCGCAGCCATATTCCTTCTGCAGCCAGCGCAGAATGACGGAAGTATCCAGCCCGCCCGAGTAGGCGAGAACAACTTTTTTGACGTCCCGGGCAGTCATGAGGCCAGGCTTCCCTCTGATAGAATGACAAATACAGAGTCATTCTTATCACTCGCCTCGCGCACTGGCCAGCCTGACAGACTGGCCAGCACCGGGTTATTCTGCGTCGGCGGTCGTGCTGCGGCGCAGTCTCTCGCTCTCGGTCTTGAGCTGACCACAGGCTGCCAGGATATCGCGCCCGCGTGGCATACGAATTGGCGCGGCAAATCCGGCATCCATCACGATGGCGGCAAATTTCTGCAGCTGCTCACGCGTCGAGGGTTTGAATTCCGACCCCGGCCACGGATTGAAGGGGATCAGATTTACCTTCGCGGGCAGGCCCTTGATCAGGCGCACCAGCTCACGGGCATCGGCCTCACTGTCATTGATGCCACGCAGCATGATATATTCGAAAGTGATGCGTCGGGAGTTCGAGGCTGCAGGGTAGCGTCGGCACGCCGCCATTAGTTCCTCAATCGGATACTTGCGATTGAGCGGTACGATCTTGTCACGCAGATCGTTCGTTACGGCATGCAGCGAGATCGCGAGGTTGACGGCCAGTTCCTCACCGCAGCGATCCATCATCGGCACCACGCCCGACGTCGAGAGCGTGATGCGGCGGCGTGACAGGGCGATCCCCTCGCCATCCATCACGATACGCATCGCCTTGGCCACGTTGTCGTAATTATAAAGCGGTTCGCCCATACCCATCAGGACAATGGTGGAGAGCAGGCGCGGTGTCTCGCCCTTGGGGCTAGGCCATTCACCGTAGGAATCGCGGGCTGCCATGAACTGCGACACGATCTCCGCCGCACCCAGATTGCGTACCAGCTTCTGGGTGCCGGTATGGCAGAATGTGCAGGAAAGAGTGCAGCCAACCTGAGACGAGATGCAGACTGCGCCGCGGTCCTCGCGACGGTCCGGTATATAGACGGTCTCGGCTTCCTGCCCATCGCGGAAACGGAACAGGAATTTGCGTGTGTCGTCGCTGGAGGTCTGTTCCAGGCTCGTCGCAGGGCGGCCAACGACATAACGCTCTGCAAGTTTCGCCTGAAGCGGCTTCGCGATGCTGCTCATACGGGCGAAATCGGTGGCACCCTGATGATAGATCCAATGCCAGAGCTGCTTGGCCCGGAACGGTTTTTCACCGAATTCCGCCATCTCGGCAATCAGCTCTTCGCGGGACAGGCCCACGAGGTCACGCCGCCCGTCGGGCAGGACAGCCGGGGGCGGTGCAAAAAGCGCGGATTTGGCAAGGATGCGCGCGCGCTCCTGCTCATTCAGGTCGAGTGTGGTCGAGATGTCGGACATGGGGGTGCTCTATCACGAATAGGCACCGGGAACGCAAGCAAAACCGCTGCAAGGCACGGGGCGCTTGTGCGCTAACTCTTCGACTGCCCAAAGGTGTGGTGCCCGTGGCCCTTCAAACGCGCCGGGCGGCGATCAGGAATTCGCGGTTCCCCTCGGGGCCAGTGATGGGGCTTGGTTCAATGCCAAGAACCTCCCAACCTTTGAGTTCTTCCCACCAGGTACGGATTTCAGCGCAAACACGCTCATGCACTGCGGCGTCACGCACGACGCCCTTCGCGCCAATCTCGGAGCGTCCGGCTTCGAATTGCGGTTTGATCAGGGCCACCGCCCATCCACCTGGCTGACAGAGAGCGAGGGCAGGGGGCAGTACGATGCGTAGCCCGATGAAGCTCGCATCACAAACAACAATGGAAATCGGGTCGGGAATGATCGTCTCATCCAGCGTCCGGGCATTGGTCTTTTCCATGACCACAACGCGCGGGTCAGACCGCAGCTTCCATGCAATCTGACCATGGCCGACATCGACGGCATAGACTTTTGTGGCGCCCTTGGTCAGCAGCACATCGGTAAAACCCCCTGTGGAAGCACCGACATCCACCGCGGTTGCCCCTGCAGGATCGAGCCCGAAATGGCTGAGCGCATGGTTCAGCTTGAGACCGCCGCGCGAGACCCAGGGGTGATCCTGCCCCTTGAGGTCAAGCGCGGTATCCTCGGCGAGCATATCGCCCGCCTTGGCAATGCGGCGGTCCTTGGTGAACACAAGTCCCGCCATGATCAACGCCTGTGCGCGGGCGCGGCTCTCGACGAGGCCGCGCTCGACCAGCAGGACGTCTGCCCGCTTCTTGGCCATCAGGCCGTCTGCTGGGCGTTCTGTGCACCGAGCGCGGCAAGTGCCGTATCGACGATTTGCGGCGCATTCAGCCCGGCTTCATCGTACTGCACGTCCGGCAGGTTATGATCGATATAGGTGTCAGGCAGCGCCATGGGGCGGAACCTGACCTGATCGAGAAGGGCCGTCTCAGCCAGATGACGGACCACGAGGCTGCTGAAACCGCCTGCTGCACCTTCCTCGATCGTGATCAGGACATCGTGCTCACGCGCCAGACGCTCGACCAGTGCCGTGTCGATCGGTTTGGCAAAGCGGGCATCGGCAACGGTCACGGCAACGCCCTGCGCAGCAAGGTGATCGGCGGCCTTGAGCGATTCGGTCAGGCGCGTGCCCAGCGAGAGAATGGCGACGCCGGATTTGTTGCCCGGCTGACGAACCGCCTCACGGACGATGCGGCCACGACCAATCTCGAGAACCTCGCCCTTCTCCGGCAGGTCCAGACCCGTGCCACCACCACGGGGGTAACGGAACGCAATCGGACCCGCATCGTACACGCAGGCCGTTGCCGTCATATGGGTGAGTTCGACCTCGTCACTCGGGGCCATCACCACCATGTTCGGCAGGCAGCACAGATAGTTCAGGTCGAATGAGCCAGCATGGGTCGCACCATCGGCACCGACAAGACCGGCACGGTCAATGGCAAAGCGAACGGGTAAGTTCTGCAGGTCCACATCATGCACTACCTGGTCATAGGCGCGCTGCAGGAAGGTGGAATAGATGGCGCAGAAAGGACGCAGCCCTTCCGAAGCCATGCCCGCAGCAAAGGTTACGGCATGCTGCTCGGCAATGCCGACATCGAAGAAGCGCTCGGGATGCTTCTGGGCAAACTTGTCCAGACCCGTACCTGAGGGCATTGCCGCAGTAATGGCCGTGATGCGCTCATCCATCTCTGCATGACGCAGCAATTCGCGTGCCATGACGGAGGTGTAGCTCGGCGGACCGGCGGGAGCCTTTTTCTGCTCACCCGTGATCACGTTGAACTTGCTGACAGCGTGATACTTGTCGCCCGCGGATTCAGCCGGCTTGTAGCCGCGTCCCTTCTCTGTGATGACATGCAGCAGGACCGGGCCCTCATCGCTGTCGCGAAGATTGCGCAGGATCGGCACCAGCTGGTTGAGGTCATGACCGTCGACCGGACCGACATAATAGAAGCCGAGTTCCTCGAACAGCGTGCCGCCCGTGATCAGGCCGCGCGTCAGTTCGTCAGCACGTTTGGCGGTGCGTTCCAGCCCGGCAGGCAGGCGCTTGGCCAGCTTGCCAGCCAGATCGCGAAGGCTCAGGAACTGACGTGAGGTCATCAGACGGGAGAGATAGTTGGACATCGAGCCGACTGGCGGCGCGATGGACATCTCGTTGTCGTTGAGGATGACGATCAGGCGCTTGGCACCCGGACCGGCCACGGCGGCATTATTCATGGCTTCATAGGCCATGCCAGCCGAAATCGACCCGTCACCAATGACCGCAATGACATTGCGCTCTTCATAGGACGGATCATCATTGGCGCGCAGATGATGCGCCACGGCCATGCCGAGACCGGCAGAGATGGACGTGGAGGAATGGGCTGCACCAAACGGGTCGTACTCGCTTTCCGAACGACGCGTGAAGCCCGAGAGACCCTCTGGCTGGCGCAGCGTGCGGATACGGTCGCGGCGCCCGGTCAGGATCTTGTGCGGGTAGGCCTGATGGCCGACATCCCAGATGATCCTGTCATCAGGCGTGTTGAACACGGCGTGCATGGCCACGGTCAGCTCGACCACGCCAAGGGAGGCGCCAAGATGCCCGCCCGTGGTGGACACCGCATCAACCGTCTCGGAGCGCAGCTCCTCAGCCAGATGCTTCAGCTGGTCGGTTGAGAAGTTTCTCAGATCGGCGGGAACGACAACCCGGTCGAGATGAGGAAAACGACCCATGGTCGGGATCGACGAGGCTTGGTTCGGTTTGGTGGTATCGCTCATTCTCTTAATTCCTGCGCTCGACGATGTAGTGTGCCAGGGCTCTGAGCGCGGCTGCTTCGGTCCCGAAAGAGGTCAGGGCCTGTGTGGCCTGCTCGACAAGGCGCCCGGCTTCCGCACGTGCGCCGTCAATGCCGAGAAGGGAGACATAGGTGGATTTGCCGGAAGCTTCATCCTTGCCGGCCGTCTTGCCGAGTTCCTCGGCGCTGGCTGTGGTGTCCAGCACGTCATCGGCCACCTGAAAGGCGGTGCCGATATCACGACCATAGGCAATGATGGCGTCGCGCTGAACGCGCGTTGCGCCACCAAGAATGGCACCGGCCTCGGCGGCGTAGCGGATCAGCGCGCCGGTTTTCATGGCGTGTAGGCGTCGCACCTGATCGAGCGGCAGCGATTTGCCTTCGCCGCGGATATCGACCACCTGACCGCCGACCATGCCCGCCGCACCCGACGCCTGCGCCAGTGCCGTCACCAGGGCGATACGCACGGAGGGGTCGGAATGGGTGGCTTCATCCGCCAGGATCTCGAAGGCAGAGGTCTGGAGGGCGTCGCCAGCCAGGATGGCAATCGCCTCGTCAAACTTCTTGTGCGTTGAGGGCTGCCCACGGCGTAGATCGTCATCATCCATGGCAGGCAGGTCATCATGAACCAGACTGTAGGCGTGAAGCATTTCGACCGAGGCCGCGACACGAAGGGCGCCCTCGGGCTCTGCCCCGAAAATGCCGGCAATCTCCGTCACGAGATAGCCGCGCAGTCGCTTGCCACCGCCAAGGGCTGCGTAGCGCATGGCCTCAAGCAGAACCGATTCGTCGCCGTCAACCATGGGAAGAAGGCGATCAATGGTGCTTTCGATTGCGCGCGCTGCCGTGCCAAGTGAGGCCGCAAGGGTCTCGGGCGATGCAGTTGAGGGTGATGAGGTGGTCGTCATGGGGCTTTTCCGCCAGAATTCTCGTCGAACTCGGCAAGCGGCGTTGTGCCTGTCGTACCATCACGCTGTGTGATGGCCCGAACGCGCATTTCGGCTTCCGAGAGTTTTGTTTCACAATGGCGGCGCAGGGCAGCACCTCGCTCATAGGCGCTTATCGCGTCCTCAAGTTTCATCTGACCGCTTTCGAGGCCGCGTACAATCCTGTCGAGTTCTGACAGGGCATCCTCGAAAGAGAGCTGTGATAGCTGTGCGTCCATGCCGTAACTGCCGTCCCGCTCCGCTGTTTCGGAAAAATGCCGTCAGCATATGACGGCCATTGGGATGGAGGGATAACCTGTCGCACTCCATTCTCCAAGCCCAAGGGTGGAGAGAGTATGATTATTCCGTGACAGGCAAGGACACAGCTGTGTCCGATTTGCGACGAATCACAAAGGAGAGTGTCTCGCCATCTTCCGAAAACGCCACCAGCGCGTGGCCGGTCTCGCGACAGAACGCCTGAAAATCAGCAACACTTGCCCTGTCCGTGGCCAAAACGCGCAGCTTTGCACCCGGCGAAAGGGTCTTGAGGCTGCGATGGGCCCGGAGCACCGGCAAGGGGCAGGCCATTCCACGAACGTCGAGCAGGGTTTCTGAGGGCGAGGCTGTCATTTTCAGGACTATGCGCGCAGCGCCATGTGTGTTTCAAGATCGGGCGCTGTTTGACCGCTCTGTTTGACCAATAGATCTTTACTCGGACCGTATTCGTCCGCAACATGCGCCGCAGTTTTCAGAAGCAACATCAGTAAGGCATGAGATGGCTGATTATCGCCTCGGCATCGATTTCGGTGGCACAAAAATCGAAATCGCAGTTCTCGATCGCGCTGGCGATCTGCAACTGCGCGAACGCGTACCGAACCCGGGAATTTATGAAGATGCCGTGATCGCTGTGCGCGATCTCGTAGCCAGCGTCGATCAGCGCCTTGGCAGCGTGGCCTCGCATCTTGCGGCGCCGGGCCAGCTCACCTCGACACTCGGCATCGGTATTCCTGGCTCCATCTCGCCCGAGACTGGCCTCATCAAGAACGCCAATGCGACCTGGCTGAACAACCAGCCTTTCGGTATCGACCTCGATCGTGCCCTCAATCGCTCGGTACGTGTTGAGAACGATGCGAACTGCTTCGCCTTGTCGGAAGCCGCAGACGGCGCTGGCGCAGGGAACCGTACGGTGTTCGGCATCATCATCGGCACCGGTATGGGCGCTGGTATTGTTGTCGATGGCAAGGTCATTGGCGGTCGGCACAGCATCGCGGGCGAATGGGGGCACACGCCACTTCCCTGGGTGCGTATGGAAGAATTCCCCCTGCCGAAATGCTTCTGCGGCAATGAGGGCTGTCTTGAGCGCTATCTTTGCGGACCGGAACTCGCGAAGGACTGGAAGGGCGTCGGGCACCATAACACGGCAGGGATCGAGGAAGCCGCCGCAAATGGTGATATTGCTGCGATCGGGGCGCTCGATCGCTACATGGACCGCTTCTCGCGTGCTTGCGCTCTTGCGATCAACTTCCTTGATCCTGACATCATCGTGCTCGGCGGTGGCGTGTCCAACCTCGACAGCATCTATGAACGTGTGCCGCCCTTGCTGGCACGTCATGTAATCACCCCGACTTGCACCACCCCCATCGTGCGCAACAAGCACGGCGACAGCTCAGGCGTGCGCGGTGCCGCCTGGCTGTGGGACGTGACCGAGTAAGGGGCGCCTCTCAGTCTTGCTTGAGGCGATCGGGGCGGAACCCGGTCGCCACAACATAGAGCTCGCTCGATTCCTTGCGCGACGCAGGGGGCTTGAGGTGACGCACACTTGAGAAGGCTAGTTTCATGGGCTCGAGCATTTGCCGTTCGGACCCGCCCTGAAACACCTTGGCGACGAATCCGCCGCCAACCGCCAGAACCTGCATTGCAAAATCGAGCGCACCTTCCGCCAGTCCCATGATGCGCAGGTGATCTGTTGGCGCATGGCCTGTTGTGTTGGGTGCCATGTCGGACAAGACCAGATCAGCGGGGCCGCCCAGCAATTCGATCAGTCGCGCAGGCATGTCGGGATCTGTGAAGTCGCCTTCTATAATTGTAGCGTCGCTGACAGGGTCGACCGGCAGCAGATCCACGCCCACGACAGCGCTGGCACCGCGCTTGACCGCAACCTGTGTCCAGCCCCCCGGGGCAGCGCCAAGATCGATAATTCTCATCCCGGGCTTGATCAGCTTGAGCCGGTCATCGATTTCAATCAGCTTGAACGCTGCACGCGAACGCCAACCCTGCTTGCGCGCTGCAGCCACATACGGGTCGTTGAGCTGGCGGTTCAGCCAACGTTGTTGCGCCGTGGAGCGCCCACGTGCCGTGCGAAGCATGATTGTCTTGTTACGCGCCGTCTGGACAGAGCTGCCATCCAATGCGCTGTCTGACTCACCGGGCGCGGCTGAACTCTTGAGGGCCTTGCCCGGAATACGGCGCTCCTGCACCTTGCCGCCCTGACGGCCGCGCTTGTCATTATCTTTGCTCATGCGCGTCCCATAAAGGAAGACGGTGCATGATGGCCACGATAATTCGCGTGTCTGTCATGGGAGGGCGCGTGTTGACGCATACCATGAGCATGAACGCGCGAGCGGCGCGACTGCGACGCCATGCGGGCCACCATCCCATCGCGAAGCCCCCGATCCGCGACAATGATTTCGCGTGATGGCCAGACACGATGGATAGCGTCGAAAATCGCGCAGCCAGGCAGCATGAAATGCTGTCGGTCCGGGGTGAGGCCGGGAGGCGATTCCTGCTGGCCGGAGGCGGCCTGACGCACGAGCCCGATGGCGTCGTGAGCGGCTTCTGCTGTGAGCGTGAAGCCATCAACGGCATGGCGGCTGTAGCGCGCCAGGTTCTGCGCGACACTGGCCAAAGTTGTTACCGTGCCGCTTGTACCGAGCATCTGCACGGCACCTCGGCGCATTTCCTGGCCGATCTGATGAACACGTTCGAATGCCGTGAGCGGCTCCTGCACGAGGCGAACCATGTCTTCATAAAGGCTGGCGGGGTTTTCACCGCGCTGCTCACCGCGCCTGTGTCCGAACTGCTCCGAGAGGGTCACGACACCAAAGGGCAGGCTGACGAGGCCGACAACCTCGTGCTCGTGCGTCTCTGGATGCAATCTCAGCCATGCTACTTCTGTCGAGCCGCCGCCAATATCAAAAAGAATAGCCCGACGCCCTCCTTCGGGATCGCGGTGCAGCAAGGTCCGGCATCCCTCGACAGCAAGTTCCACTTCCTCCCTGGGGGAGATGATTTCTAGAGATAGGCCGGTTTCGGAGCGGACGCGCGAGAGAAAGCTGTCGCGATTGAGCGCGCGGCGGCACGCTTCTGTTGCAACGGCACGCACCTGAAGCGAGGGGAGGCCATCCATGCGCGCGGCGTAGCTGTCGAGGGTACGAATGGCGCGGTCCATGGCACGGGAACTCAATTCACCGGTTTCAACAAGCCCTTCGCCGAGGCAGACCATGCGATTCTGACGGTCAAGCACCTGCACACCATGACCGCTCCGCCGGGCGATCATGAGGCGGCAATTGTTGGTGCCGAGATCGAGGGCGGCAAAATGCCTGGGGGTGTGCCCCCCGATCGAGGGGGAAGCAGCATCGCTTTGGCGGTAGCCCATGATCGTCCCCTTTTTGTGATGGTGCGATGCACCGGAAATCTTGTGTAAAAAACAATGTGATAGCGCTGGCACAGCACAGCAAGGATTTTGTGACGGGACAAAGACTGATTTGTAGAAAAAAATGCAAAAAGGGGGGTTGCGGCGCTGTGGGGTGGATGCTATCTGACCGCCACCGCAAGGCACTGAGCTACGGCTCAACTGCTGGGGGATAGTTTAGCGGTAGAACTACCGGCTCTGACCCGGTCAGCCCTGGTTCGAATCCAGGTCCCCCAGCCATTTCTCTTTCGGTCCCAACTCTTTAAATTATGATTTGCGCAGGTCATTTCCTGCGTGATATACGTGCCATAGGCGCGTCCGGCTGACGCCATTTCGTTCATGAGTTGCGCCTTTCCTTTGCGATCTGGCGCCGAGAGGAGCATGCCCCATAGGGTGTCTCCGCTCGCGAGTTAGGCCGCTCAGGAAACCTGAGGCGCTGGTCGTATCGCGTAAGCTTAGATCTGCTCCGGGTGGGGAAGGCGCAGATTGTGCGAATTGGCGTGACCCTCTCGTCTGCGTTTGATCGGGGAGCCAAACGCTCACGCCCGCAAAGCTCTGTATTTGGTGTGGAAAACGCTTCGAAGCTTGTATCGATTGGCGATACGATCCTGGAATGGCCCCCGCTGAAAGAGTAAGAGGGGGGGGGGGGGGGGCATACGATGCAGTTGCGCGGGCCTTTTCCCGTTTAGCCTAAATCCCGCACCGCGTTCGACAGGGTGCTGTCAAATGTCATTCAAGCTTGGATTTTGGTGGTGCGACACGGCGCTAGCCCCCCCTTGCGCTCACTCTTGTCATTCGTATGGTCCCGCGCCGAGTGACCAGTCCGGTATCACCGATGGTGCTGCGCTTCTCAAAGATGAAATACTGTCCCTACCGGGTGGGGTGACGATAGCTGAGGCTCTTTGCTGTAGCGGTGACCCATATCATGCAGAATGTAGGAAAGGCGCTGATTAGCAATCGCGGCACCCGTAGATTTGGCTCCACGGGGCGAAGCTATGAGCAGCGTCAGACACCGCCGGTTGCCGCATCTATCCTCTTGTCCGGGAAGAACTCTATGTTTGTCTTGGTATTCGCGCTGAAACAGCGTTTGGCAAACAATGTACCTACGGCGCTCGCTGGAGCGATGAATTGCTTGAGCAGGCGTAGGGACCTCTGTCGAAGGACCAATCGCCATTGCTTCCCGAGGGGCGGCGCGCAAAACGACCTGGGACGGTTCCGTGGAAGGGGGGGGGGGTATTGATATCGCGCGACGAGGGCGGCTTCGGCGTTATTTGTGTAAGGCTATGCCCACATGAGCGTGGTTATCGAAATAATGATCGCATAATGAAATCTATATATGAGTAGAATTAAGCAAACCAACAAATACAGGATCGTAAATATAGATTACTAACTTCTATACTTATAAAACCACTGTCTCGACGTAATGGCGTCGCTCCGGACGGTTTGTATTGTATCGTAACGATACCCCATGTAACTATTATAAAACGATTTTAATATTTCGTATCGTCATCAAATTTTCATCCCGCGACCGCAATGCGTTGTGATAGGAACATTAACGTAACGATCTAAGTCCGTTAATAATCCAGCATGTGTTTCGGGAAGTATGATGCGCTTTAACGCCCGCTATTTTTTATGTGCGACATCGGTCCTCGCGTTGAGTGTCTCTGCCGCTCAGGCAGAGCAAAGTCAGACCGGTCGTAAGACGGCCTCGTCCAAAACTGCACAGAGCACGGATTCAGG